>NZ_LR698973.1:2879056-2923329 GCF_902381825.1 Pseudocoprococcus catus | reverse complement strand
TGAACAGTTACATATTACTATTTATTATAGTTCATTACCGAAACTGATACCCATATCTCTTGCTTCGCGGATAATATCCGACTTCGGATCAACGGTCTTAAGTCTTCCGGCCACTTCCTTCAATGGTACCGGAACGATCTCATTATTCTTAAATGCTGCCATACAGCCATACTTACCCTCAAGGATCATTCGACCTGCCGCTGCTCCCAACCGAGTGGCTACCACACGGTCATAGGCATCCGGACTGCCGCCGCGCTGCGTATGACCCGGCACAACAATTCGTACTTCCTGACCCAGGGCATCCTGAATCTTCTTGCCAAGTTCATAGGAAACCGACGGGAACGGGCTGTTCGCCTTCTTCTTCTGGTATTCCTTCTTGGACAGCTGTGCATCTTCCTGGGAAATCGCGCCCTCTGCAACCGCAAGAATACTGAACCTCTTGCCAGCCTTGTTGCGCTGTTTCACCGCCATCAGTACCGCATCAAAATTGTACGGCATCTCCGGCAAAAGGATAATATCCGCACCGCCCGCAATACCTGCATGCAATGTCAGCCAGCCAACCTTATGCCCCATCAGCTCTACAATAAATACACGGCCATGGGATGCCGCTGTTGTATGAATACAATCAATAGCATTCGTTGCAATATCCACTGCACTCTGAAAACCGAATGTCATATCCGTTCCGTAAATATCATTGTCAATAGTCTTTGGCAGAGAAACAATATTCAAACCTTCTTCGCTGAGCAGATTCGCTGTCTTCTGAGTCCCATTGCCGCCAAGGATCACAAGGCAGTCAAGCTTCAGATTGCGATAAGTTGCCTTCATCGCCTCAACCTTGTTAAAGCCATTCTCACCTGGCACCCGCATCAGCTTAAACGGCTGTCTGGAAGAACCCAGAATCGTTCCGCCCTTTGTCAAGATACCGGAAAAATCATTCGGCTTCATCAAAATATAGTCATTATACATCAGACCTCTGTAGCCCTCTTCAAAACCAAAAATCTGTGTATCAGGATCCGCGTTATACAGTGTCTTCGCAACACCACGCATTGTTGCATTCAAAGCCTGACAGTCGCCGCCACTTGTCAGCATACCTACTCTCATCATTCACGCCATCTCCTTTGTTTAGAATATGTCCTCTTCTCTTGTTATACTATATAGTAAAATAAGCAGAAATTCAACCAGAAAATCAGCTTTTGACTGGATAAGCCACATTTTTGCGAATATATGTTCTTTTTTCTTGACATTCACATTTCCTCTGGTATAAGATATATATTAGGAATTTCTGAATCCAACTAGAAATTAAATTATATATACAGATAATGACGAAACTTTATAACTCTTCCTTCTGATGAACCTATCGATGAATCCATTCAAAACAGGTGCTTCTGTCACGGCCAGTACTTAGACACTGTTTTTTAGTGTCTTATGTACTGCTGCCAGTGACAGGCAGTGCGAACGTGCCTGCTTTGAATGGATTCATCGATAGGTTCTCTAAGACTACAATGTTTCGTCATTATCTGGCCACCACTTTTTGAAAGGATTTTTTATTATGGCACCAACCAATTCTTATAATGCCGACAGTATTTCCGTGCTGGAAGGTCTCGAGGCCGTCCGCAAGCGTCCCGGCATGTACATCGGCAGTGTCTCCCGCAAGGGCCTGAACCACCTCGTCTATGAGATTGTTGACAACTCTGTGGACGAGCATCTGGCCGGTTTTTGCAGTGAGATTCATGTGACATTGAACAAAGACGGCTCCGCCACTGTTTCTGATAATGGCCGAGGTATCCCTGTTGGCATGCACAAGAAAGGCATTTCCGCGGAGCGTCTTGTATTTACAACCCTCCACGCCGGAGGTAAGTTTGATGATTCTGCCTACAAGACAAGCGGCGGTCTCCACGGCGTTGGCTCATCTGTTGTCAACGCATTGTCTGAATGGCTGGATGTGACGGTCAGCCGCGAGGGCTGTACTTACCACGACCGCTATGAGCGCGGTGTACCGACCATTCCGCTGGAGAAGGGACTTCTGCCTGTCATCGGCCGCACCCGCAAGACAGGCACCACGATTTCTTTTCTCCCGGACAAGGAGATTTTTGAAAAGACATGGTTCAAGGAAGATGAGATCAAGAGCCGTCTCCATGAAACTGCTTATCTTAACCCGGAATTAACTATTATATATGAAGACAAACGTGTCACGCCTGAGGAACAGGAAGTTTATCATGAACCTGACGGTCTGGCCGGATTCATCCGCGACCTGAACCGCAATAAAGAAGCACTTCATGATATTGTCTGCTTTAAAGGCGAGTCTGAAGGCATCACTGTTGAAGGTGCTTTTCAATATGTGAATGAATTCCATGAGAACGTCCTTGGTTTCTGCAACAACATTTACAACGCAGAAGGCGGTACCCACATTACCGGCTTCAAGTCCGCTTTCACGTCCATTATGAACGCTTACGCCCGTGAAATAGGCATTTTGAAAGAGAAAGACGGCAATTTTACCGGTGCTGATATACGAAACGGTATGACAGCCGTCATCTCCATCAAGCATCCGGACCCGCGTTTTGAAGGTCAGACCAAGACCAAACTGGACAACCAGGATGCTGCCCGTGCCACAGGCAAGATTGTCAATGAAGAAGTCGTTCGTTATTTCGACAAGAATCTGGATACCTTGAAGGTTGTGCTTTCCTGTGCAGAGAAAGCAGCCAAGATCCGTAAGACCGAGGAAAAGGCCCGTACCAACCTGCTGACCAAGCAGAAATTCTCCTTTGACTCCAACGGCAAACTGGCCAACTGTGAAAGCCGCAATGCCGATATCTGCGAGATCTTTATTGTCGAAGGAGATTCTGCCGGCGGCTCTGCCAAAACCGCCAGAAACCGCCATTTTCAGGCAATCCTGCCTATTCGAGGCAAGATTTTGAATGTAGAAAAGGCCAGCATCGACAAGATTCTTGCCAATGCCGAGATCAAGACCATGATCAATTCCTTCGGCTGTGGTTTTTCAGAAGGATACGGCAACGACTTTGACATCAGCAAACTGCGCTACAACAAGATTATCATTATGGCCGATGCCGATGTGGATGGTGCGCATATCAGCACCCTGCTTCTGACACTTTTCTACCGGTTTATGCCGGAGCTGATTTATGAAGGCCATGTCTATATCGCCATGCCGCCGCTGTACAAGGCCATGCCATCCAAGGGCAGAGAGGAATACCTCTATGATGATAAGGCTCTTGAGCAGTACCGCAAGACCCACAAGGGCAATTTCACCCTGCAGCGCTACAAAGGTCTTGGTGAAATGGATGCTGCACAGCTCTGGGAGACAACTTTGAACCCTGAAACCCGTATCCTGAAGAAGGTCGAGATTGAAGATGCCCGAATTGCATCCGATATTACCGGCCTGCTCATGGGTCCTGATGTACCGCCGAGAAAGGCATTCATCTACAAGCATGCCCATGATGCCGAGCTTGATATTTAAGGAGGGAATGCATGATGCAGGAACAGATTATTCGCACGGATTATGCAGAAGTCATGCAGAAATCCTACGTAGATTACGCCATGAGCGTTATTATATCCAGAGCACTTCCGGATATCCGGGACGGCTTAAAGCCCGTTCAGCGCCGTACGTTATATGATATGTACGAACTGGCTATCCGGTACGACAAGCCATACCGTAAATGTGCCCGTATCGTCGGTGATACAATGGGTAAGTATCATCCTCACGGTGACAGCTCCATTTACGATGCCCTTGTTGTTATGGCCCAGGAATTCAAGAAGGGCATGCCCCTGGTAGACGGCCACGGCAATTTCGGCTCCATCGAAGGTGATGGTGCCGCCGCCATGCGTTACACCGAAGCCCGTCTTCAGAAAGTCACTCAGGAAGTTTTCCTGGCGGATCTTGACAAGGACGTTGTAGACTTTATGCCGAACTTTGATGAGACAGAGAAAGAGCCGACGGTTCTGCCTGTCCGTCTGCCGAATTTCCTTGTCAACGGTTCTGACGGTATCGCTGTCGGCATGGTGACAAGTACCCCGCCGCATAATCTCGGCGAGGTCATCGATGCCGTCAAAGCCTACATGAAGAATGACAAACTGACCACCGCTGACCTGATGCAGTACATCCAGGGACCGGATTTTCCTACCGGCGGTATCGTAACGAACAAAGACGAATTACTGAATATTTACGAAACCGGCAGCGGCAAGATCAAGCTTCGGGGTCGTGTTGAGGTTGAGCAGGACAAAGGCGGCAAGCTTCGCCTTGTCATCACCGAGATTCCTTATACAATGATCGGTGCCAATATCGGCAAATTTCTCAATGATGTTTATGCCCTTGTAGAAAGCAAGAAGACAACGGACATCATCGATATTTCCAATCAGTCCTCCAAGGAAGGAATTCGTATCGTTCTGGAACTGAAGAAACAGACAGACGTGGACAATCTGCTGGCACTTCTCTATAAGAAGACACGTCTGGAAGATACTTTCAGCGTGAATATGCTGGCGATTGCAGATGGCCGACCTGAGACGCTTGGGCTCAAGAGCATCATCGAATATTTCCTTGATTTCCAATACGATCTGACCACTCGCAAATACCAGAAGCTTCTTGCCAAGGAACTGGAGAAACAGGAAATCCAAGAAGGTCTCATGCGTGCCACCGATATCATTGACCTGATCATCGAAATCCTGCGTGGCAGCAAGAATATCAAACAGGCCAAAGCCTGCCTGATGACAGGCACTACCGAAGGCATTCGCTTCAAGAGCAAGGCCTCTGAAAGAGCCGCTTCTGCCCTTGATTTTACAGAACGTCAGGCCACTGCAATCCTCGAGATGCGTCTGTACAAGCTGATCGGTCTGGAAATGGATGCCCTGCTGAAAGATCATGATGCTACTTTGAAGAATATCGCTTCCTACAAGGATATCCTTGAGAATCATAAGAGCATGTCCCGGGTCATCAGTCATGACCTTGATATGATCAAGAAGACTTATGCCACACCGCGTAAAACCTCTATCGAGAATGTCCGTGCTGCTGTTTACGAAGAGAAAAAGGCCGAAGCTATGGAAGTCGTCGCTTTAATAGACCGTTTTGGCTATGCTAAGACCATCGATAAAGCCACTTTTGAGCGTAACAAAGAGGCCGCACTTTCTGAGAACAAATACGTCATTGACTGTATGAATACAGATAAAGCCTGCATCTTCACAGATACCGGCCGCCTCCATCTGATCAAGATTACTGATATGCCGTTCGGGCGTTTCCGTGACAAATCCATTCCGCTGGACAACCTGGGCAACTATGACAGCTCCGGCGAGAATATCATTCACATATGCAGTCTTGCATCTATTCACGATGCGATGCTGCTGTTTGTAACAAAGACAGGTATGCTGAAGCTTGTCAAAGGCAGTGAATTTGATGTCTCCAAGCGTACCGTTGCTGCCACCAAGCTGGCAGATGGCGACAACATCATCACCATCTGCATTGCAGATAACTTCAATCAATTGGTTCTGCAGACAGAAAACGGCTATTTTATCCGCTTCCCGATGATGAACATCCCAGAGATGAAGAAGACCGCCATTGGCGTCCGCGGCATCAGCCTCGGTTCCGGTGACAGCGTCAAAGCTGCTTATCCACTGGACAGCAGCCAGGAATGCACCATTATCCACAATGAAAAGGAATTACTGTTGAATAAGTTGAAACTTGTCAACAGAGGCGGAAAAGGCACAAAAGTCCGCGTTTAAACAAAAAGCCCGGCCGCCTTCCAATCAACTAAAGCACTTTTTTGGTTTTGCTGCGCCGCATATTAACAGCTTCTGCGCAAAACTCGCCCTTACGGGCTCAGACATTGCTTCGAAGCTGTTGCTATGCTCGCAAAATCTGCAAAATCGTGCTAACGTTTGACTGGAAGGCGGCCGGGCTTTACTCTTTTAAGATGTGGCTTTCATACTCATTCTTAAGTTATCACAAACATCTTCTGCCGCTTCTATTTTATCTGTCCAGCACCATCTGGTTATATTCCAGGAATCTGAAGCCCCAGCGCTCATAAAGGCGTTTGGCGTTGACATTACTTTCTGTAACTTCGATTCTGAAGCGCTTGTATTCCGGATAATGGTCCACAATCCAGTGATAGGCTTTTGTGCCGTACCCTTTTCCCCGGCATTCCGGTGTAAAGTACATTTCTTCCATGAACATGCACATTCCGCCGACTTCCGATGCATAATAGCCGGTCACATAACCATATCCGACAACTTTCTCATCTTCCAGCATCACCAGACCGCTGATATATGGCATCGTCGGGTCTGTGGCCGCATCAAATGTACGCTCCAGCACCGCTGTGTCTACATCGTGTTCAACTGCCGGACTATGATAAAAGGTAATCACCATCGGCATAATGACCGCTTTATCTTCCACTTTCATTTCTCGGATATTAAACATACTATTTCCCCCATTCCTTCTATATTCTACAACAATTTCTATCTCATATCCGTCCAGCATGGCGGAAGATTCTGAACTTTCATACGAATTGGCTCAGGATATGTCTGTCCCTTCAAATCCAGTTCGACTTTCTCAATAACTTCCGGCTCAACCGGTTCATTGACCTCAACCCCCGGAATCGGGAAATCAACAGGTCTTGTCTTCACTTTCTCAAGACGCCATATCTCATCCATGCCTTCAATAACTTTTCCAAAAACAGGATAGATTCCCTTATGATCCGGGCAGTCACGCAGCGGGAAAAAGAATTCGCAGCTGGCCAGTCCATCCTCACCATAACCACCCATGCAGACACAGCCCGGATGGGAATCCAACGGTTCGATCTCCGGATGCAGTTCAAACTCATTCGGAATCAGATACTGGCACTCCTTGTGTCCAAATGCCTGGTACGTCACGTCCACCCAGTTGCCCGGAACAATTCTTTGAATCGCATGGTAATCCATAAATCCCCGGGATGCCGCAGAAATAAAACTGTTGACAGTATTCGGCGCAGCTTCCGGCAAAAGTTCAATCACAATTTTACTGCCGTTGGCCATATGTAAAGTCGCTGTAGGATGTGTATTCATAGGTATTTGCCTCCATAATAAAACAAAGAATGTGCCTCGGCATATTCCTTTAAACCAACAAAGCGTACTTCACATCTTCTCAGATGCAAAGTACACTTTCTCTTATTTCTTCACTTATTCATTGTATCATTCTTCAATATCTGATGCAAGCCCGGACAAGCGCCCAACAAATTAACCGATAATCTGAAGTTCCTTTGAATAGTGATTCAGCACCTCACAGCCATCCTCTGTCACCAGCACCAGATCTTCCACACGGACACCTGTATCATCTGTCAGATAAATACCCGGCTCAATAGAGAAAATCATACCCGGAACGGCTTTGTCTGTATTCACAGAAGAAACATCACCGAACTCATGCTCTGAAAGTCCGATAAAATGACCCAGACGATGGTTAAACTGCGGACCGTAGCCTTCATCAGTGATCAGCTGACGAGCTGTATTGTCCAATTCACAAAGAGGAATGCCCGGTTTGATCTTCGCAATGGCCGCTTCATTCGCTTTGCGGACTGTTTCATAAATATGACGATGTTCGTCACTCACTTCCTTGAAGTAGAAAGTACGTGTCATATCAGAACAATAGCCCTTTCTGATGCATCCCACATCAAAGAGGACACAGTCACCCACCTTCAATACCGTATTGTCCGGTTCATGATGCGGGTCTGCTGCATTGGCACCAAAAGCAACCAGCGGTTCAAAGGAGTAACCGTCCGCACCCAAATCCATATAAATCTTCAGCATCTGGTCTGCCAGTTCTTTCTCTGTAACACCTTCATGGACAATGGCCTTGAACTGTGCCATGGCCTTGTCGTTGATGTCTGAAGAAATACGCATCAGTTCCTGCTCTTCTTCATCCTTGATGCCTCTTGTATTGTCCACAGCCAGAGAAGCATTGACAAACCCGGCTGCTGCTTTCATCTCCATCAGCGGCAACAAAAATCTTGCTTTCAGTTCTTTATCCACACCCAGAGGTGCATCTTTGTCGAGATACTTGGCCACGATCTCCATAGCAGGATCTGTGTCGGAATACCATACCTTTTCAATCCCCACTTCCTGAGGTACTGTAAATAATCTGTTCAGGAAAAAGGCATGATGGCCGTCTTCTCTCAGATATAAACCATAAAAACGTTCAAAAGGTGACACATAAACACCGGTGAGATAATAAATGGACATCGGATCAACGATCAGCATCTGATGCAGTCCCATTTCCTTCAGGGCTGCCATAATTCTGTCTACTCTATTCTGCTTCATAGCAAATGCTCCTTTCAAATCTTCATCTGCCGTCAAGTATATCACTTTCTATAGCGGTTTTCTATAGTTTATCTGACTTTCGTAAATTTTATTATTAACGCATCAAAGTTTTTGAAAATACCGGTCAGTTTTTGAAAAAGCATCCGATTGACTTCGAATGCTTTTTCATTAATTCTACTTCAGTGCCTTAACCGCATTTTCTCCAGCAATTCGGCCTGAATTAACCGCAAAGCCGAAACCGTGTCCACTCATGACAACATTGTATACGTCCGCATCTGCGCCGCCGAAATCCACACCGGCTACATAAAGATTCTCAACCGGTTTGTAATCACCGCCTAAAGCTTCAAAGCGTTCATTGACACGAATACCGCCATGGGTGATCAGCATGTCTTCTCCGGCCTTAATGGCATAATAAGGGCCTTCCTCCATAGACAGCATATAACGCTTATCCTTGGCAAACCAACCGTCTCTTCCTTCCTTGCAGAAGCCGTTGTATTCCTCCATAGACGCTTTCACTGTTTCTTCATCACAGCCGATAAACGCAGCCAGTGCTTCATAACTGTCTGCTTTGCAGAAAACACCGTCCGCAATGGCCTGCTCCATGGTAGTGTCCAGTCTTTCTTCCACATTCGGCGGCATATGAATCGTCTCAATCATATCCTTGCCGTCGCTCAGGGTCTGGTCTAACAGTGCCTGATTGAAAACAACCCATACCTGACCATCCGGCTGACGCAGGCAGGCATTAAAGGATACTGCGAAATTATACACAATCCCTTCATCTGCAAAACGTTCACCAAAACGATTCAGCCACACATTGTATGGTTTGCCTAGGAAAAGATTCAGCGCATCATATCCCTTAATCTTCGGTGCTGCCGCTTCCATGGTAAAGTTGCCTTCCACTTTCGCACCCGCCTCAAGCGCCATTCGGATACCATCTCCCGGATGACGCATGCCGCCGCCCTGGCCTACCAGTTCACGCTTAAATCCTGGGTAATATTTTTCAACCATTTCATCGTTGCCCGCAAAACCGCCTGTACACAGAATCACTTTCTGTGCCTTGATCACCACTTCGCCGTCCTTCGTCTCACACACAGCGCCGCAGACACTGGCTTTTTCGTCTTTAAGTAAAGTTTTACCCTTGGCGCCTGTGAGAATGCGCACGCCTTTTTCTTCGCAGATTCTTTTCAGATTGCGGATGACGCAATGCCCCACATTCTCCTCAGCCTCTGTAATATGAAAAACCTCCGGTGTCTGGTTCGGGATATGATGCACCACGTCGCAGAATTCAACACCTCTGTCCATCAGCCAATTGACGGTATCCCCACTCTTGTCAATCAGTGTACGGATAATCCTGCCGTCAATCTTCCAATGGGAATAATTCATACAATCCCTGAAAATCTGATCTCTGTCCGCAAAAACAAGCTTCTTGCGCTGTATCTTGCTGTCCACACCAAAAATGCCTCTCGGGAAAAGGCCGTTTCCGCCCACCGCCGCATTCGCTTCCGCAACCGTTACCTCTGCACCCATCTCTGCTGCTGCAACAGCCGCCGCCATGCCGGACGCGCCGCCGCCGATAATCAAAATCTCTGTCTTCAATTCCATGCCAGAACCTCCTGTAGTCATTTTATTTCCTGCACTTTTATTAAAAATACACCAGCTAATAGCCATCTGAAAGCACTTTATAAAAGTCCATCTTTACAGTACATTTTTGATACTAAGTACATGATACATGCCCCATTCAAACTTGTCAATTACGCAGAAATATCTAACATAGTACGCCCAAGCATACCGCGGAATTTCATCTTCCGCTCATCAAAATTATCATAGCCAGATGCGAAACACACACATCAAAAAGACCGCTGCCTATTCACAGATTCATAGCAGGTGCTGCGATTGTGGTCGGTACTTAGGTGGTGTCTTTTACCACCTTATGTACCGCTACCAGCAATCGGCAACGCAAGTGTGCCTGCTATGAACTGTAAATAGGCAACGGTCTTCGTAAAATATTGTGTTTCGCAGCGTCAATTATAATTTTAGAACTGTTTTCGCAATTTCGGATCCAGCAGATCGCGGAGTCCATCACCAATGAAGTTGGCCCCCACAGCCATTGTAAAGATTGCCAATCCAGGGAATCCTGCCACCCAGAATTTATTGAAGTACTGAACACCATCAGATACCATCATACCCCATTCAGGTGTTGGCGGAGCAGAACCCAGACCAAGGAAGCTCAATGTGGAGAACATCAGGATCTGATTACCGATATCCGTTGTCGCCATGATCAAAACAGAAGTAATACTGTTTGGAATGATTTCCTTTAATAAGATACGGATTCTTGACGCACCAAGCGCTTCCGAAGCAGTAACGTATTCATTTTCACGGACGCTCAGCACCACGCTTCGCATGACACGGGCATAAGACGGCCATGCAACAATAACAAGGGCAAACATGGTGTTAAACAGGTTGGAACCCATGACTGCATTGATAATCATTGCCAGGATCAGTGACGGAAAGGACAGAATCATCTCTGAAAGACGCATCATGACATTGTCTACAGCACCGCCTACATAACCGGCAATCGCACCGTAAATCGTACCGATACAGCCTGCGATCACAACCGTCAGACAGCCTGCCAGCAATGAATAACGTCCGCCGTAGATCACACGGCTGAAAATATCACGGCCAAAGTTATCTGTACCGAAGATATGCGCCGCTGAAGGCGCTTTTAATCTCAGCGTCAGATCCTGGACAACCGGATCATAAGGTGCCACAAAAGGGGCAATAATAGCCATGATGATCCAAAACAGACAGATGATAACGCCGAAAGTGAAAAGATAATTGGACTTAAACATTTTTTTCAAAGAATGTAACATCTAACTGCACCTCACTCTCGGGTCAATGATGCCGTACAGGATATCGACCACTGTATTAATAATCATATAATTCAGCGCGATCAGCAGCGCCACGCCGATAATCGACGGATAGTCATTGGACAGGACGGACTGATACGCAAACTGACCAACTCCCGGCCAGTTGAAAATTGTTTCAACAAGTACCATACCGCCAAGGAGATTGCCAAAACCAAGACCAATAACCGTCAGTACAGGAATCAGCGCATTGCCGAGCGCATGACGGATGATCAGTCGAACATTTGACAGACCTTTTGCACGGGCTGTACGGATGTAATCTGTGGACATAACATCCAACAAATTGGAACGTGTTGTTCTGGTGATCAGGCCCATGGTAAAGGCAGCCAGAACTGTACCCGGAAGAATCAGATGTCTCAGGGCATCCAATGCCTTCGGAATATCACCCTCAAGCAGACTGTCAATAACAAAAAATCCTGTTACTGTCTGCGGTGCACTGAATGCATTGCCGAGACGGCCCGGTCCCGGAAAGATCTGCAGTTTGTAATAAAAGAAATATAATACAAGCAGTGCGAACCAGAAACTTGGCAGGCTGACACCTGTAACAGAAATCGCACGCACGATCTGATCAAGAATACTATTTCTCTTAATCGCAGAAATCACACCAAATAAAATACCAAACAGGGTTGCCAGAATGATGGCAAATACTGCCAATTCGATCGTCGCCGGATAGCAGCGTGACAATTCACTTAAAACTGCATTGTTGGTACGGATAGATGTACCCAGATCAAAATGCAGCAGATTCTTCATGTAGTATACATACTGCACAATAATCGGCTGATCCAGTCCATATTTTGCCTTATAGGCGGCCACAATTTGAGGATCACCCAATGCTCTCTGGCTCAGATTGGCGGTTACCGGATCGCCGGGAACAAGTTTTGTCAATATAAAAACCAACGTCGCCACACCGAACAGCATAATCACAAGGTATACAAGTCTTTTTCCTATAAACTTCAGCCGTTCCATACGACACCTCTCTCTCTTTCGTTTTAGCTTTCCGACAGCAGACTGCGCATCGCTTATCTGCCGCCAAACATCTGATGAACAGATATTTCCGTCAGTCAACTGTTGCCTCCGAACATTAAAAAATGTCCCGAACCAGCCAACTCACGGCAGCATCTGTTGCCGTCCTGTTTAAAATCCACAGGGCGCAGAAGCGATTTCCGCGCCCCATGGAGAAATCATCCGAAAATGATGGATTATTTGATTGTGATCTGTGTCAGATCCAGTGAATATGGATCAGAAGCAGCGACACCGTCAAGTCTTGTGTTGTATGCAATATGTGCAGGTGCCTGAGCGATCATAAGCCATGGACCGTTCTCATATGTATCGTCCTGAATCTTTTCAAGAACAGCGGTACGTGCATCGTTGTCTGTTGCATTCAGTGCATCTGTGTAAAGCTGAGCCAGATCAGGACCCATATCTGTTGTCCAGCCTGCTCTTAAACCAACGGACTGACCCGGAAGGAATTCAAGCTGTACGTTAGGATCGTTGTAATCTGTTGACCAGTACATAACTGTGAAACCGATCTTGCCGTCACGGTAATCATCGCCAAAACCTGCTGCCCATGGCTGGGAAACGATATTGACATTGATACCGATCTGAGAAAGGTCATCTTTAACCTTCTGAGCAAGGTCTGTCAGAAGAACACCTTCCATATCAAGGTCACAAACAGGCATGTCGATATCAAAACCATCCGGATAGCCTGCATCTGCTAAAAGCTGTTTTGCTTCGTCAATGTTAGTATAATCTGCAGGGCGCTGTCCTTTTGCACCCATGAAACCATCCTGGATGATAGAGTAAGGTGTCTCTGCACCTTCACCGACGATTGTCTGGATACCTGTGTAGTCCAATGCTTTACGGATAGCCTGCTGTACCTTTGGATTAGAAACAGGGCCGCCGTATTCTTCGTTCATGTTCATCAGAAGGAAACCAACTGTCTTTGTTGCAGTGTTGATTTTGGCAACATTGTCGCCTGTCAGTTCAGACATTGTATCATCTGTCATGTTCATGGCAATATCAAGGTCACCTGAAGATAATGTCATCATCTGTGTATTGGCATCCGGCTGGATCTTGATGACATATTTGTCAACATTTGTTGCCTCACCCCAGTAGTTAGGGTTCTTCTCAAGAACGATTTCAGAATCAGGTGTATAGCTTGTCATGATGTACATACCTGAACCTGCACTTGCTGTGTCAAGATAAGCCTGTGCTGTATCTGTTGAAGAAGCGTCTGCTGCATCTGTACCGCCATGTTCCTTAACAACCGCGCTGTCAAGAACTGCCAGTGAGCTGTATGTCAGCTTTGAAAGGATTGCACTGTCAGGCTGTGTCAGATGGAAAACAACTGTGTAATCATCCGGTGTTTCAATGCTGTCGATAGTATCGCAGATGAAGGATGGATTACCCTGAAGATTCTTGCAACGATTAATACTGAAAGCAACATCGGCAGATGTCATCTTATTGCCGCTTGCAAAGGTAACATTTTCTTTCAGTTTAACGGTTAAAGTCTTATTGTCATCTGAGAATTCATAAGAATCTGCCAGACAAGGTTCTGCTGCACCGTCATTGCTGTAGAACTTGAAAAGATTCTCATAACATGCATTAATAACAAGCGGTGGATATTTCTCGTAAACATATCCTGGATCCAGTGTGGAGAAGCCAGCACCGATTGCCACTGTTACTGTTGTGCTGCCGCCTGCTGCTGAATCGCTTCCGGCTTCTGAAGAAGCAGCATTTGTCCCGCCTGATGCAGGTGCTGCTGTGTCAGATGAACCGCCGCCGCATGCTGTGCAGCTTAAGACTACAGCAATGCCCAGAGCCATTGCTAAAAATTTCTTTTTCATAATCTTAACCTCCTAAATAGAAATTTCTTATGTATGGTGATTGCGAAATACTCCGTTCTGTAATGCCTACCTGTTATTCGGCCGTTTCCGCAATTATCATCAAATTAAAAATCATTCATACAAATGGCAGGCCACATAATGTCCCGGCGCCACTTCCTTAAGTTCCGGTGCCGTCTGTCTGCACTTGTCGCAGGCCTTCGGACATCTTGTGTGGAAATGGCATCCTGAAGGCGGATCATAAGGGCTCGGCACTTCACCTTCCAGATGAATACGCTCCTTCTGTTCTTCCTGATCAACCTGAGGAATCGCTGACAGCAATGCCTCTGTATAAGGATGATAGCGTTTTTCATAAAGCTGATCGTAATTGGCGATCTCAACCATTTTGCCGAGATACATAACGCCGACACGGTCACTGACCTGATAAACAACATTCAGATTATGTGAAATGAAGAAATAGGTTAATCCCAGTTTCTCCTTCAGTTCCTGCAAAAGGTTCAATACCTGTGCCTGAACAGAAACATCCAGCGCGGATACCGCTTCATCACAGATAATAATCTGGGGTTCCAGTGCCAGCGCCCTGGCAATACCGATACGCTGTTTCTGTCCACCGGAAAGCTCATGCGGATATCGGCTCAGATGATAACTGTCCAGCCCCACCAACTGCAGCAGTTCCATAATCTTCGCATCCACATCGATCTTGTCTTTGAGGTTGTGAATTTCAAAAGGTTCCATCAAAATCTGCTTGATGGTTCTTCTTGGATTGAGACAGGCCGAAGGGTCCTGGAAAATAATCTGGGCTTCCTTGCGCATTTCCTTTAACTGTGCACCTTTCAAACCTGCAATATCTGTCCCGTTTAAATAAATATGCCCCTCTGTCGGCTGCTGGAGTCTGATCAGTGTCCTGCCAAGGGTACTCTTACCGCATCCGCTCTCGCCGACAACACCAAAGGTCTCACCTTTCATGATCTCAAAGGATACATCATCAACGGCTTTGACTGTCTGTCCCCTTTTCTTGCCTTTAAAATAAACTTTGACATGGTCGGCTTTCACCAGCACTTCTTTGTCATTTGCTGCCATCAGCTAACCCTCCTTCTTCTCGGCTGCATCCGCATACAGCCAGCATCTTACCTGACGTTCTTCCGACAGCTGTACAACCGGCGGCTCGCCCTGCTTGCACTGTTCTGTCGCATGCGGACATCTCGGCCAGAAACTGCATCCCGAAATCCGCTCTGTCGGATTCGGCACAACGCCCTCAATGGTCTCAAGGGGCGGACGATCCTTTGTAATTCTCGGAATCGCACTCATCAGGCCGACTGTATAAGGATGCTTCGGATCACTGAAAAGCTCTCGAACAGGGGCTTTTTCAACAATTCGTCCGGTATACATAACAATGACCGTATCACACAGCTCACTGACAACACCTAAGTCATGGGTAATGAAGAGAACTGATGTATTCATCTGCTCATTCAAACCTCTGATCAGATCCAGGATCTGTGCCTGAATCGTCACATCAAGGGCCGTTGTCGGTTCATCGGCGATCAAAATCTGCGGTTGGCAAGCCAGCGCCATGGCGATCATAACACGCTGTCTCATACCACCGGACATCTGGTGCGGGTACTCATGGGCCCTCACTTCCGGGTTGGCAATCCCCACTGCCTGCATCATACGAATGGCCTCTTCCATGGCCTCCTTCTTATTCATTCCGCGGTGGAGACGAAGCGACTCTGCAATCTGCCTGCCGCACTTGATGATCGGATTCAGGGAAGTCATTGGCTCCTGAAAGATCATGGAGATCTCATTCCCCCGGATTTTCTGCATATCTTTCTCTGATTTCTTCACAAGATCCTGTCCCTTATAAAGAATCTCTCCGCCGACAATCTCACCTGGAGGATTCGGGATCAGCTGCATAATACCAAGAGAAGAAACACTCTTACCGCTTCCGCTCTCGCCGACAATGCCGAGCTTTTCACCTTTATGTAATGTATAATTCAAATGATTAATGGCTTTGACCGTGCCTTCCACAGTCTTAAATTCCACGCATAAATCTTTGATCTCTAATATTTTCTCACTCTGATTCATGGTCTGATCACATACCTTCCATTTATCCATCAAACTGCATCATCTATTCACATCGTGTCAATGTCTTCTTTTGCATAATGTGACTGTACACCTTAAAACGCTTTTGTATGCCAAATCGCTTTCACGCTTTGATGTATCAACGCGTTGTAGTTATATCTTTTTACAGTTTTTTATATGTATAACAAAAAAGATACCATATTTTTTTTCAGAATTCAACACAATTCTTTCACAAATATAAAAAAATCTCCTAGTGTTCCCAGAGGAAATACTTATGAAAACTTTTTTGAGTACAGTCCCAAAATATTAAAAAGTGTTTTCACAAGAAGAATACATTGTCTGAATTATGATATACTAAATGTGTATATGTACAAATAAAATTTTATCCATAATGAATTTTTCATTTATTGAGGTACCTAACTATCCCGAAAGAAGGAATTTATATGTCTTTTTTGGAATGTCTTCTCCGACTAACAGCCTGGCCGATGACACCGCCGGTTCTTTATGGGCCTTTTCATTTGCTCGCAGCCTTTGGCGGAAGCGCTGTGGCTATTTGGGCTGCATGGCTTTTCTCCCCTAAAGATCATCCAAATACAAACACTCGTATTCATCTACAGAAATTTGACCGAATCATGCTGATTTCCGGTGTAATTCTTCTGATCGGCGAATTATATAAACAGCTGATGAATTTTTATGTTGTCAATGACCACGTTTATGACTGGTGGATTTTTCCATTTCAACTTTGCAGTCTCCCCATGTATCTGTGTCCCCTGTTGATCATGATACATAACGAAAAAAGGCACAGAATTCTCTGTACCTTTTTGCTTGATTTCAATATGATGGGGGCTGTTGCCACCTTTATCGACCCCTCCGGTATTTTTCATCCGTACTGGACGCTGACACTGCATGGCATCCTTTGGCATCTGATGTTGATTTTTGTCGGATTCGTCATTATTTTCAGTCACGAAGCCGATCTTACAACCAGAGGCTTCCTTCGGACACTGCCACTTTTTGCCTTTTTCTGTCTGGCAGCCGAAGTTCTGAATGGTATCCTGCATCGCTTCAGCGCCGCCAACCTGTTCTATATCTCCCCATGGGAAATGTCCACCCAGCTGCTCTTTGGCGATATCGATCGGATACTCGGCCGTCCGATAGGCATTCTCCTGTACATTCTTGCGATGGCTGCCGGCGCCTGGCTCATTCATAATGTTGCCAGAAAGATAATTATTTTCCTGAAACGCAAACATGTTTTCCACTAAAGGCAACGCCGTATTTATAAATATGATGAATACCTTTACTGATTAATTCTGAATCATACCTTTTAGACTCAATCTGCTGCAGCGCTTTTTGAGACAACTTTTTCAAGGCTTTCTCATCGCAGTCTTTCTCTGCTTTCAGCTCGATCAGAATTCCCGGCAAATGCTTATTCTTTGGCATAAGCTGAATATCATATCTGCCATCACCCGACTCGCGATTGGACGTCACATAGGAATCATTGACTAACGCGCACAACCCCAACACAAAGCCGTGGTAAAAATTCTCACCTGCCGTATCAAAAGCGCTCACCGTCTGTGTCAACAATGTTTGTATTCTCTGCTGAAGCATTTCACTGTCACCAATATACATAGCCTCCTGAACAGAAATCACTGTAGACGGCAATATCATATTTTCTAATTTCTGCAATATTTCTTTACTGTAGACATAACGAATTTCCTTATTCGGCAATGCCACTTCACACATGTAATCGCCATTATAGGCTATATCCATACGTATAACTTTCAAATAACCTGCAACCAGGAGAAAACTGTAAATGCTGGACGGATTTCTTTTAATCTGCGGGTAAATAACATCCGTATCAATATAAGTCACAAAGGATTCCCCATCAAGCAAAGCGATCAGTTTCTCATAAACCTCTGTGTCTGCTTCATGTATAATCTCACCTATGATGTCATTACTGCCTGTTGCCTGCCAAAACGCTCTTGCGGCACAATCATTATTAAAATAATTGATCACCGACCATGGGTTGAAAATCTCTGTTTTGCCAAAACGATAGCCATCATACCAATCACAAATCTCTTCATACCTGTCTGACTCGCCATAATACTCAGCCATTTCTCTGACTTCATCTGATGTAAATCCAAAATAGGCACTGTATTTATTATCAAGCACCGAACGGATGGAAAGGTTATTTAAGCCGCTGAAAATACTTTCTTTGGCCACCCTGAGAATCCCTGTCATAAAACCAAAGGACAAATGTCTGTTATCCTTCAGCCCACCGGAAAACAGATTTCTCATAAACAAAATCACTTCATCGTAAAATCCATGCATATATCCCTGTTGGATCGGGATATCATACTCGTCTATAATAATCATCGGTGCAATACCGTAATGTTTGTCCAATGCAGCTGACAAATCTGCCAAAGCTCCCGAAAGTTCTGCCTCGTCTGCCTGCTCTGACACTAGCCGTGCAAACATTTTTTTGTCATACTCATCGCAGCGCTCACTTGTCTGAATCTCCCTATGTCTATAGGCTTCCTTCATAATCAGTTTACGAATCTGCTCAAAAGTATCTTCCCAGGTGCCAAATTTAATATCCTTAAACGTGAGAAAAATAACCGGATACTTTCCCTGATAACTGCGATACTGCTCACCGCACTGCCAAATCTTTTTATCTTTAAAATAAATGGATGTATCTTCCTCTGTTTTCTCAAAGAAAGTACGCAGCATATCCATATTAAGCGTCTTGCCAAAACGTCTTGGTCTTGTAAAGAGAGATACCAATGGACGCTCATCGATAAATTCTTTGATCATCATCGTTTTATCCACATAGTAGTATTCTGTCGATGCCCGACGATAATCAGAAATTCCCACAGGCAATGGCTTTTTGACAAACTTTTCTTCATGATTGCCCTGTATGAAATCATTCATTTGTGCATACCTTCCTTTCCAAATTTATACAATCCCCGTTATTCGCATCAGATAAATACCAATCGTCATAACAATAACGGAACACGGTACTGAGGCCAGTATGGCATTGGCCGCCAGGCCATCGTCGCCGCCCATGCTCTTGGTCATAATAAACACATTCATGGCCGTCGGCACTGCAAACAGAACGAACACCGTCACGATTTCTTCCGTCGGCATGCCCAGGAAAATCGCCAGCAGCGTCATCACAACCGGCCCAAGGATCAACTTGAACAATAGTGCCAGACGGATGGCTTTTCCTTCTCCCTTGACCGAATTATCCACCATTCTGGCTCCGATCATCAGCAGTGCCATCGGTGTTGAGATGGCCCCGAGATAAGTCAGGGATTTCTCAGCCGCATAAGGCAACGGAAGTCCGGTCATGGCATAGAGTACACCAAAAATAACCGCCAGGATCATCGGATTCTTTAAAATATTTAAAAGCAGCTTCCCCGGCTTCATGCCTGACATATCGCCGCTATATATAGAAAGGATCAGAACACCCAGAATATTGTAAACCGGCATGATAAATGTCAGCACAAGCACAGAACAGGCCACATGATCTGTCTGAAGAATATTCTCGATGATCGGCAATCCGATATAAATATAATTGCCTCTGTATGCACTGTGTACTGCTGCTGCAACCTTCCTTCCGTCATGAATACAATGGCTGATCACCAGCCAGGCCAAAAGAAAAACGCCGATGGTTCCACCGACTGTCACAAGGATAAATCGGGGATTCATCAGCTCAGTAAAATCACTTCCGGCCACGTCCAGAAACATCCGGGCCGGAAGTGCATAATAAAATACAACATTGGAAATAGAACCGACGAAATGCTCATCGACGGTTCCTCTCCGCCGCATAAAATAACCAATCGCAACAACAATAAAAACGGGCAGAATGGTATTCACACTAAAAATCAGGTCATTCAACATTTCGCCCATAGCATTTCTCCTGTTTTAAAGAACTAAAAATTACAATTCGCAGTTGTTGACTGTACGTGGGAATGGGATAACGTCTCTAATATTGCCCATACCTGTCAGGTACATCACGCATCTCTCGAAACCGAGGCCAAAACCTGCATGACGGGTTGAACCGTATTTTCTCAGGTCAAGATAGAAGCTGTAATCTTCTTCCTTCAGACCCAGTTCTTTCATACGTGTCAGCAGCTTGTCGTAATCATTCTCACGCTCACTGCCGCCGATGATCTCACCGATACCAGGTACCAACATATCCATAGCAGCAACTGTCTTGCCGTCCGGATTCTGTTTCATATAGAATGCCTTAATATCCTTCGGATAGTCTGTCACAAATACAGGGCGTTTGAAGATCTTCTCTGTCAGATAACGCTCATGCTCTGTCTGAAGGTCGCAGCCCCAGCTGACTTTGTAATCAAATTCATCATTGTGCTTCTCCAGCAGTTCAATGGCCTCTGTGTAAGTCACACGGCCGAAATCAGAAGTTCTCACATGCTCCAGTCTTTCAAGAAGGCCCTTGTCCACAAACTGATTGAAGAACTTCATTTCCTCAGGTGCATGCTCCAATACATAGCCGATAACATACTTCATCATGCTCTCTGCCAGTTCCATATCATCCTGAAGATCAGCAAAAGCGATTTCCGGCTCGATCATCCAGAACTCAGCCGCATGGCGGGTTGTGTTGGAATTCTCAGCACGGAATGTTGGTCCGAATGTGTAAATGTTGCGGAATGCCATAGCAAATGTCTCGCCGTTCAACTGACCGCTGACAGTCAGGTTCGTTGGTTTGCCGAAGAAATCCTCTGAAAAATCAACCTTGCCCTCTTCATTCTTCGGTACGTTGTTCAGGTCCATCGTTGTCACCTGGAACATCTCGCCGGCACCTTCGCAGTCACTGCCTGTGATCAGCGGTGTATGCACGTATACAAAATCTCTCTCCTGGAAAAACTGATGGATCGCATAAGCAATAAGAGAACGCACTCTGAACACAGCTTCAAATGTATTGGTTCTCGCCCTTAAATGTGTCAGTGTACGAAGATATTCAAATGTATGTCTCTTCGGCTGCAGCGGATAATCCGGTGTGGAAGCACCTTCGATCTCAACTGTCTCAGCCTGAATCTCAAATGGCTGCTTCGCCTTCGGTGTAGCCACCAGCTGGCCCTTAACAATCACAGCTGCACCTACGTTCAGATGGCAGATGTCGCTGAAATTCGCCATAGCATCATGGAAAACAACCTGTAAAGGTTCAAAATAAGTACCGTCATTCACAACAAGGAAACCAAATGTCTTGGAATCTCTGATGTTGCGCACCCAGCCGCCGATTTCGACTGTCTGACCGAGATAATTGTCACGATTTCTGAAAATCTCTCTGATTGTTGTTAACTTCTGCATATAAAATTCCTCCGAATTGATTTTAAAATAGATGATAATACGCAATTACTTTTATTCTACCACAGCTTTCCGCAAAATACCATGAAAAAACAGAGGTGTTTTCATATTAAATATATGGTATACTGATAACAGTTTTTAAGAAAAATCATCCGAAGGAGGTTCATGCATGCACAATCGATCAAAGCACACATACTGTGCATCCCTGTTCTTCCTGCTATTGATATTGCTGTTTGGCAGTTCCTGCCTTCTGACCGGCTGTTCAGGCGGCGCCTCATCGAAGGCAGAGGCAAACGCCGGCCACTCCGGCGGCTCGAATACAGATGGCTCCGGCGGATCCGGTTCAGACGCAGACGGCTCCGGCTCAGATGCAGACAGTTCCAGCCAAAAGCGTGCCGATGCCTATGCCTCTCTTGTTCCCACCGCATCCGGTGAGACATGCTATGGTGATGACAGCGTTTCCATTGACGCCTCCAATATTTCCGATGGATATGTGATGGTCCGCTACACAGGCCGCTCCGAGAAAGCCAAGGCCCAGATCACCATTCCCGACGGTACCGTCTATACATACACCATCAAAGGCAGCGATTACAACACTTTTCCACTGACCGGCGGCAATGGCGATTACACCCTCAAAGTCTATGAATGGGTGGTTGACAACAGTTACGCCCTTGCCTTTTCCAAGGATCTATCCGTCAGCCTCAGCGATGAATTCAAGCCATTTCTCTATCCGAATCAATATGTCTGGTTCACCGGTGATTCTCAGGTCGTCGCTCTGGGCAGAGAATTATCCGACCAGTCTGCCGACGATCTGGACTACGTGCAGAATAGCTATTACTATGTGATCCGGAATATTTCCTATGACAACGATAAAGCCGAGAATACACCCACCGACTATGTGCCGGATATTGACACGATACTGGAAGAAAAGAAAGGCATCTGCTTCGACTATGCCTCTCTGATGGCCGCATTGCTGCGCTCCCAGTCCATTCCGACAAAACTGGAAGTCGGTTATTCCGGTGAAGCCTATCATGCCTGGATCAGCGTTTACCTCACGGAATCCGGATGGGTGGACAATATTATCGAATTTGACGGCAAAGACTGGGTACTCATGGATCCGACTCTGGCCGCCAACAATAGTTCCAAAGCCGTAGCCAAATATATCGGAGACGGCAGCAAATACACTGTGAAATACTCTTATTAATCCTGCATTCACAGTTTTCCTGTCAATCTGTGGATCTATACAATATCCTGCATTTATGGAGGGAATGATCATGAACAAATCACCACAATTAAAACCACTTTCCAATCCGGAACTTTCTTCTTTCAGCAGCCAGTTATCTCTGATCCTGCGTTCCGGCATCTCTGCTCTGGAAGGGATTTCTATCATGCTGGAGGATGCATCTTCGGAGGAAGAGAAAGCCATTCTCAACGCACTCTCAGAGAATCTTCAGGAAACAGGCTCATTGAACGAAGCATTGGAACAGACACAGCTTTTTCCGGCTTATATGACACGTATGGTCCGGATCGGTGAAGAAACCGGAACACTGGACGATGTCATGGCCGCCCTCGGCGACCACTATGCCCGTGAAGATACCATTACCCGAACGATCCGCAGCGCTGTCACTTATCCAATGATCATTATCAGCATGATGATCGTTGTTATCCTCGTATTGATCATCAAAGTCATGCCGATCTTCAACCAGGTCTTCATTCAGCTCGGTTCGGAAATGTCCGGATTTTCCAGAGTTCTGATGGACCTCGGCAATACCATCAACCGCTATTCCGTTGTATTCATTGCGGTTCTTGCAGTCATCGTCATCGGCTTTTTTGCCTACAACCACACCGCCAAAGGTGCCGCTTTCTTAAGAGGACTCGGCAGCCATATTCCTGCCATCCGACGCATGCATCATGATATTGCATCATGCCGGTTTGCCAGCGGCATGGCGCTGACTCTCAAAAGCGGCATGGCTCCCGAAGAATGTCTGAGCCTTGTCCGCGAATTAAATGATGATGAAGCCTTTCAGAAAGAGCTGACCAAATGCGAACAATTACTGGAAAACGGTACAGATTTTACAGCTGCACTCCATCAGACAGGTATTTTCGCCGGCGTCTATGCCCGTATGGCTTCCATCGGCTTCAAAACCGGCTCACTGGATCAGGTGATGTCCGATATTGCCGAACTCTATCAGGAGGATCTGGATAACCGTATGAGCAATACATTATCCATCTTAGAGCCAACCCTTGTCATTGCGCTCTCACTTGTTGTCGGTTTCATTTTACTGTCCGTTATGCTTCCGCTCGTCGGAATCATGTCCAGCATCTAAGTCAGGAGGCCCACTTATGGTACGATTTCAAAATCAAAAGAAAAGCCGGAAAAACCGCCGGGTTTTTCTGTCCATTTGTGTTTTTCTGGTCATTCTTCTGCTTTTTATCTCCGGCATTGATTCATTTTCGGACAGCACCCGCCGTCATCAGAAAGAAAGCCTGGAGCGGGCATTAAACCGCAGCATCGTCTATTGCTATGCAACGGAAGGCACCTATCCCGAAAGTCTGGAAGACCTGAAAGCGCATTATGGTCTGACCTATGACGAAGACCTCTTTTTCGTAGATTATCAGACCGTCGGTGCCAATATTTATCCGGATGTGACCATCATTGAAAAGGGGGCAGGCAAATGAGATTTCAATCCAGGAAACATCATATCATTGATATTTTATTTCCCATCTCCCTGTATTTTGTTTTCACGGTATCGGCCCTGACAGTGCTTCTGCTGGCCACGAATGTTTACCGTACAACCACTGAGAACTCGGCTTTGAACTTTAACGCCAACACTTCTCTTTCCTATATTACCGAGAAAATTCACCAGAACGATACCGAAGGTGCCGTATCTATCGGCAGTTTTGACGGTCATCAGGCACTGATTCTGAAGCAACATTACAACGACACGGAATATGTCACTTATATTTATGTCAGTGAGGGAAATCTGATGGAATTGTACACCAAAAGCAGTGCAGATGTCGATGTCGGCTCAGGCAAAGTCATTCTGCCGCTGCAGTCATTGGATATGGAGATGTCTCAATCGGATCTCCTGCATTTGACATGTACCGATGCGCAGGGACACACCGTTGCGTCCTATATCAGCATCCACAGTGAGTCATAGCACTTGTCACGGGAAAGGAATAGGATTCATATGAAATATCAACGTCACAATAATACATCCAGTTTGTTTCTTCTGGAACTTATACTTGCCGTTCTGTTTTTTTCCGTTGCAAGTGCCCTCTGCATCCAGATTTTTACCAAAGCCCATCTGATGAGCCAGGATGCCAGGGATCTGAATTTTGCCGTCAATGAAGTCAGCAGTATGGCCGAACAGATTTCAGCCGACACTCTGCATCCAGATACAGCGGCTTCATCCGATGATACAGCATCTGATCCGTCCACACAGACGCCCGACGATTCATTACAGGATGCCGCCGCCTACTATGACAGCAGCTATGCATCCTGTGAAAAAGCAGATGCCGTTTATGTCCTGACCGTCCATTATGAACCGGAAGATACCCTTCTGAAGGCCCATATTTCCATGGATACTGTCGCTGACAACCGGAATATCTACACACTGGATGTCACTAAGCACCGACAAAGGAGGGCCGAATCATGAGAAAGCAGTCAGAAAAAGCCCCGGCACCTTTTTTTAATATCGGCGCCTCTTCTCTCCTTGTCATCTTCCTGATCCTCTGTCTGGTGACCTTTGCCATCCTGACACTAACCAGCGCCAAAAGTGATGCCGACTTTGCAGAGAAACTGGCTCATCACAAAATGAACTACTATACGGCCTGCAATACGGCAGAAAGCACCCTGGATGGGATCGATGCCATCCTGGCCGATGCCTGGCAGCTGTCAGACACCGACACTGGCAAGAATTCGATAAATAACGACAGCAGCCAGCCTGACTCGACAAGCAACGACAGCAGCCAGCCTGACTTGACAAGCAGCGACACTGCTGCTGTCTTCACTGAAATCGAGACCCAATTGACAGCACTCGATAGCCGCGAACAGCTGCAGCTCTCCATGGATTTTACACAGAGTGAACCAACCATTTCTTATGCTGTCGCCATCGATGACAAACAGAACCTCTGTGTCACGCTGACACTGACCGCAGCGCCTGCCAAAGGAGAGGCTTACTACCGCATTTCACAGTGGCAGGTTCAGTCTTCCGGTGAGTGGAAGGGTGATCAGACTTTGAATTTAATGAAATAAGATTTAGCAAAAACCAAAGGAGATTTTTATGAACGCCAGAGAAATACTTGAACAGGCCGTCAGAGAAGAGGTTTCGGATATTTTTATCGTAGCCGGACTTCCTGTTTCATGCAGAAAAAACGGCAATATCATTCAGACACAGGAAGAAAAACTCTTCCCGAAAGAAACTGAAGCATTGTTAAATGAGATCTATGGCATGGCCGGAGACCGTGATATGATGAATCTGCTGGTTCATGGTGATGATGATTTTTCATTTGCCATACCCGGGGTTTCCCGTTTTCGTGTCAGTGCCTACAAACAGCGCGGCGCTCTGTCAGCCGTTATCCGTGTCATCACATTCCAGCTGCCGAATCCACAGGAACTTGGCATTCCTGAAGCTGTTATGCAGTTTGCCGATCACACCAAGGGCATGATCCTTGTCACCGGCTCCGCCGGCAGCGGCAAGTCCACTACCCTTGCCTGCCTGATTGACCGCATCAACAACACACGGAATACGCATATTATTACCCTGGAAGACCCGTTGGAATACCTGCACCGTCACAACAAGAGCATTGTCAGTCAGCGAGAGATCAAGATTGATACGGACAATTATGTCACCGCTCTGAAAGCCTCCCTTCGCCAGAGCCCGAATATTATCCTGCTGGGCGAAATGCGTGACTATGAAACCATCAGCGTTGCCATGACAGCCGCCGAGACCGGTCATCTCCTTTTCTCCACGCTGCACACCATCGGAGCAGCCAATACCATCGACCGGATCATCGACGTCTTTCCGCCAAACCAGCAGCATCAGATCGCCGTTCAGCTGTCCATGGTCTTAAATGCCGTCATCTCACAGCAGCTTGTGCCGACGGTAGACGGAGGAATGGTGCCTGCCTTCGAGATTATGAGCGTCACACCGGCCATCCGCAATATGATCCGCGACAACAAAGTCCACCAGATCGACGGCCTCATTGCCACCTCGGCCAAAGATGATATGATCTCCATGGATATGAGTCTGATGAACCTCTGTAAACAGGGCATCATTACAAAGGAAACTGCGCTGACCTACGCATCCAATCCGGAAATGCTGAAAAAAAGGCTGTAAAGCAGAATGCCTTTCCGCGGCATAATAAAAAAGGCCGGACTAAAAATATCTGCTTTAAGTCCGGCCTAAATAATCTAAATTCTTTCAAATCACTTTTTTACATCTTTCTGTAATTCGCTCTCTATTTCATCAATTGACGGCAATGAACCTTTAAAATTCTCTGGTATCAACTTTGACAGCTCATACGCAGATACTCCCAAAGGTTGACTGCTCGATTCTAATGCATATTGTGCCTTTATATCATCTTTTGATTTGCAAACAAGTAATCCCAATGTAGGCTCATCCTTTTCTGTTTTCAATTGATGATTAACCGCCACTACATAGGTTCCCAACTGCCCGGCATAAGACGATTCGAACTCCGTAACCTTTACTTCAACTACTACATAACAATGTAGACGAATGTGATAAAACAACATATCAATAAAATTTTCTGTCGTTCCAATCTCAATCCGATATTCACGTCCTAAAAAAGCGAAGCCATTACCTAGCTCTAATAAAAATTTCTGAATATTATCCATCAGCGCATCTTTCAGTTCTTTTTCATTATAACTTTGCGTCAGTGTAATAAAATCAAATTTATAAGGGTCCTTCGTAATTTCCTGTGCTAAATCACTTTGAATAGCCGGAAGTGTCTGACTAAAATTTGTAATCGCCTTTCCTTGTCGTTCAAAGAGATCCGTATCCAAAAAATTGAGCAATACTGCTCGCGACCACCCATTTTGAAGCACTTGATTTACAAAAAACAATGCTTTTCTCCGATTTCCATTACACTTATCTATAATAAGCTTGTGATGTCCCCACGGAATGGCAAAAATTGTCTCTACCTCTCCATTTCCGAAATCTTCCCCAACTTGGGGAAGGTTTGAAATTTCGCTGTATAATTCAGCAAATTTCTGCATATATCGTAAGTTTGTTTCCGAAAATGATTTTACATCGGGCAATTCTTTACGCAAATCACGGCTAATCTTTTTGTAAAAGCCCTGACCATATGAAAAACTATCCTTTCTGTCATGAAGTTTTTTACCTAGCTGCCAGTAAAATCGAAGCATTTCATCATTTACTTTTACCATTGCTTTAATTTGACTCTGCCGAAAGCGTTTACTCACTTCTGAAATCCATTTCTTATATTGTTCATCTATTTCTATTATTTTATCCATACTCACTCCACATACTTCTGAATACTTAATGTACCACAGTCATATCTATTCTAATCATTATACCAGCCAGCAATGTTCTATTCTTATCTCCAATTATACATACCTCTTCTGAATTAAGCAACGGGTGTAATTTCGGACTTTTTGTCAATTTTTCTGCTAAAAAAGGCTGAACGCTAAATCTACCAGCGTCCAGCCTCTTATTATTCCTCTTTTTCTCTCTTACCCTGCAGCACCGCCGCCAATATCTCCAGCACGATGGCCAATCCAATCATGGAAACCGCTGCAATTTTACCGTTTGTACCGGTGATCGTCTGGAAGATGCCTCCCAGTTTCGGCACAGACAACTGCACCTTTCCTATGTAATTCGCATATGGGATCGGATTCATGTCATTATCACTGTTGGCATCGCCCTTCGTGATAAAATTACCCATAGCCGCACTGTTGGATACCACACGATGAGTGACAATAGAACCATCCGCATCCGTTCCATAGAAAGCAATAACATCCTCTGTCTGGATCTCTTCCGGCTGGATATACTTCACATACACCAAACTGCCCGTCGGTATCGCCGGTTCCATACTGCCGCTGATCACTGTGTAAATCTCATAGCCGAAAGCTCTCGGAATCGTAATTGGAAGATATGTCGCCACAATGATGATTAATAAAAGAGTGCCCAGTACGCTGCATACTGCAGCCACCGGGCTTTTCTTCTGCCTGTTGCGTCTAGCCAAAATCAAATTCTCCTTTGTCAGCAGGCAGTACTGTTCTATTCCAAACAGTACTGCCTGCTGTTACTTGTCTTTCAATAATGTCTATCTTGAACGTTTCTTCAGATAAACAAACAATGCTACCAACGCTGCTACAGAAAGAATACCAACGGCTGCACCGCCTACCATCGGCAATGTATTGCTGCCGTCTTCTGCATCAATATTGGACTTTGGTGTTTCCTCGTCATCCAGGTCTACCAGTGTCTCCGGTACCTGATTATCCGGAATATCTGTCGTCTGGTTATCCTGATTATCGGCATCCTGACCGTTATTCTGATTGTCTGTCGTACCGCCTGCATTGGTATTGGCACCATTGGCCGTATTGCCGCCTGCCGCATTGTTCGCTGCGTTTGTACCATTCGCAGCTGTACCGGTTCCTGTACCTGTCGTACCGGTTGTACCCGTTCCCGTCGTGCCGGTTGTACCCGTTCCTGTCGTGCCGGTTCCTGTTGTACCTGTACCGGTGGTTCCTGTTGTCGTTGTCGTCGTTGTTGGACCCGGAACAATGGTTGTCACAGTTGTTGTTGTCTCAACAATACGATCTGTCTCACCAGGCGTATAGGTGAATGTAAATACATTCTCGCTTTCATTATCACTCAAAGTCTTGGTCAATGCAAGGGCCTGAGGGATATAATTCTCAATATACTTATAAGCAACCACCGGCTTATCACCGGCATTGCCATAAAATGTCTGGCTGTCGGCAAGGGTCTTGCCATTGGCATCCTGATAGTTCACTGTGTAAGCCACCATATCGCCTTTGATGCCGTATGCAACAACGTAATCCACATCGCCGTCCACCTCGATGGTCGGTGTGGCAAGGGCTTCTTCATTGTCACGTCCACTGAGACGGAAGCCTTTGACATAATACTTGTCATCCGTTACCTTGACGCTGTTGATGTCCAGAATAACCTGTGAACCAAGGGAAAGACCTGTGATCTCTTTCTGTTCCTGTCCGTCAATCGTGCCTTTATTGCCCGCATATACCGTTACCTTGTAGGTATATGTATCTGCCGCCATAACGCTGAACGCAGAACCAACCGTCAGCACTGCTGCTGCAAGAAGAGATACAAATAATTTTTTATATTTTTTCATCTTAGTTCTCTCCTTCCCTGTGCTGTCTTGTTTTTCTGGAATTGTTCAAAAGGATAATGCCTGCGATCAGGAAGATCAGACCGCCTACAAGACCGATCACCGAATACATCAGCAAATTGGATGTATCACCGGTCTTAACGGCTTTTCTGGAGGTTGTCAGATTGTTCTTCTGAGGCACCTTCTTCTCAATCACTGTGTTCTTCTTAATGGTCTGGCCCTCTTTGACCTTCTCAACTGCGAAAGTCATACGAAGCTTCGCCAGTGTCTGCTGGTAGCCGTTATTACCTGTCTCGCCTTCCACGCCGACTTTCAGGTAAACAGTACCACTTTCACCCTTGGCCAGTCTGCCAAGATAGAAATATTCATCCAGTGAGGCATCCGCCTGTTTCAGACCTTCACCGGCTGTGGAACTGCCTTCGCCGCCCACTGTGCTGCTGTCATATAAAACTGTTTCTTTATTCTTGCTGTCCACATAGGTCAGACGGTATTCATAAGCCGCGCCTGATGCGGAATCCTGTGCATCCTCCAGTGTCTGAAGGACTTCATTGGTCATATACCAGTCTGTATTGCTGCTGTCCTGATTCGTCAGCTGAACATGCAGTGTAATGCTGTCACCCGGCTGGATCTCAGACATAGAATCCGTCACATCTTCATCCTTGAAATTACTGTTCAGCTTGCTGCCGTCAAATGTTGCCTGCCATCCGTCAGCGCCCTGATAATCTCTGGCAAATGCTGTAAGGGGTGCCCCAACTGCCAGAACCGCTGCCATCATGAGGCACAAAATCTTCTTCTTCATACTCTGTACCTCCTATTAAAAACCAATGCTGGATTCATCATCGGATACGCTGACATCCACGCCCCAGGCACTCTTGATAGCCGCTTTGGCATTGTGCGTCTGAACCGCATCAACTTCTGCATCCAGATTGAATGAATAACCGTCGTATTTGTACTGATAAGTAACGGTGGAACCATCTGTCACCTTGTTCACCTGCTGTGCCACAGACTCATCGATACGGATCGTATCAGAAAGTCCCGGTGTAGTCTCTCCCGGTGCCAGTGCCTTTGTGTAATAAAGCACCATACGTTCCGGTGTGGACTGATCCTCGGCAACCACCCATCCGCTGTTCTCCGGAACATTCAGTTCAATGAGATCCGGTGAAAGCTCTGCATTCTTCCTGCCCTCTTTGTCCTTCCAGCTCTTTGTGATAATGACTCTGACAAATGTATCAATATCGCCGCTGTTGGTCACGCTGATGGCTTCATCATACTGTTTGCCCGGTGTAAACTTCTCTTTCTCACCAAGCATATTGGCCAGAAGCTTGCCCTCTGTATTGCCGCTCCACTCATTGCCGGAAACATAATCTCTGCTGCTGACAACCTGGCCGTTCTCCACCAGAGAAACACCGATATGCTTCAGATTCATCTGTGCGGAATAGTTCTCACTGTAGTAAGTCAGCGCCGCTCTTGTGCTGCCTACTGTACTGCCAAGCAAAAGTACCGCCGCTGCTCCCAGAAGCAGGGCAACTTTTTTCGGAAATAAAATCTTATTCTTCTTCATGATAGCCCTCCTTCTATTCTGCTGTATCTGCTGTGATCACATTGTTCCAGTCTGCATAAGCGGTTCCGTCTGCTTTGTAAAGCACCGGTGTACACTCTTCCACAACAATGACATTGAATTCTGCCGGTGCATCCTCACTGTCTGTTGCCGGGAACGTGTAGCTGACATTAAGCTTCGTTGCTGTTGTCTCACCTGCCGGAAGGATCTGGTCGTAATACCAGAAACCATCGCCGCCGTCTGTCCATCCTGAATCCTCCGGCTGATAACTCAGCGTAATATCAGATGGCGCAAACGCTCTCACACGGACAAAACAATCATAATCGCCTGTATTTTCAACTGAAACATGTTTGCCTCTGCTGTCCACTTCTTCATGCGGGATTGTCTGTGTAAATCCCATATTCATCTGAACAGAACCGCTGGCAGTTGAATAGGTGGTGAAATAAGCCATCGCACCGCCCACCTTCAGGGTACCCACAAGAACAAGCGCTGTCACTGCCATCATCAAAAACGGCTTCTTCAATTGCTTTTTCATTTATCGTTCCCCCTTCCTAGTCTGTGCTGACATTATCGCCAGTGTACTGATACTGTTTGTTCTCATCAAGTTTGAAATTATTCTTCACGCCGTAACCGCCGTTCGGACGGCCATCGTGTGCATTCTCAAATGAAACGCGGACCGCTTCATCTGCAAAAATCGTCACATCATCCGGATCATCGGAAACCTGTGTGTAGCTTGCGCCGCTGTAGGTCTCTCTGACTCTGACTGATGCACCTGCCGGAATCTGATCAATAGTCAGCTGCTGTGATTCCTCACCGGCCCCCATGGTCATCGCTTCAACTCTGCTCTCTGTCTTACCCTCCAGGGTCGTAATATCAATCTGGAAAACAAATGTTGCCTGAGCACCGGATGTGGCATTGAAATCTCTCAACGTCTTGTCGATCACCAGAGAACCATATCTCGGTGTCTGTTCAGGCTTGAGAACTACTTCTGACAATTCGTATACCCATTCATCATCACCTGTCTGATAATAATAATTATTCGGCAGGGAAATCAGATACGGTGTAAATGTGTACTCATAATTCGTTGTCTGCGCCTTATCCGCCATCACCAGGTAAAGTCCTGTGGCCAGATCCTCAGCCTTTCCCTCACCATCTGTCAGCGAAACCTCTGCTGTCGGCTTCGTACTGTCTGTCACCATACCGGCCGCCTCTGTGGCCCGCTTCAGCCATTCATCTGCGGATGTACTATCGGACGCATCCAGTGCGGAAACATCCAGCTGTGCAAAATCTCCGGATGCGGTGTAATCTCCGACTTCACTGATATCCGCCACCTTATACAGCTTCACATCCACCGTTGTTGTACCCAGATCTGCACTGACCTTGTCATCACCGCCGGTCTTAAAATCTATGGAGCAATCCTTTTTGCCGGTGTCCACCATATTCGCCGCATTTGCTTTCGGCAGAACCGCAAATGCTGATAATGTAAGGGCACATGCGATCAATAATGCGCAGCTCTTTTTTATACTCTTTTTCATCATCGCTTCATAACCTCCCTCTTCAAATCCAGATTACTCTTTAGGTTGTTTATTTTTCTTCTTTTTTGATAAATATCTCAAAAGCAGGATCACCAGTAAGGTAACGGCCAGACCAAGAATCGTATAGATCATATAGTAATTCTTAATCGATTCAACCATGGACTCGGAAATCGTTGCCTCCTTGTCCTCCTCACCGTTGTAAGCCACTCTCGTTCCTCTGACAAGGAGTCTGTGAGAATTGACACCATATGGTGTACAGGTAAATAATGTGACCTGATCTTTGCCTTCCTCAATCTTCAATGCATTCTCCAGTGTTTCATGATCATCCTTATCTACCATCGGCAGAATCTGATCCACTTCGTAAGCCAGGACTTGATCTAACACATGGATATAAAACTTATCGCCATTTCTCAACTGGTCAATATCGGTAAATAGCTTGGCACTGGGAAGTCCTCTGTGAGCAGCTACCACGCAGTGGGTACTCTCACCGCCAATCGGAAGCTTTGTGCCGTTTAAGTGTCCCACACCTGTCTGCAGCACATCATCGGCTGTCCCATGGTATATCGCCAGTTTGATATTGATCTTCGGAATAGAAAGATAACCCATGACACCGTCTCCGGCTTCATTCAATACCTTCCAGTATTCCGTACTCTGTAAATCTGTTGTACTCTCGCCAAATACATCACTGTATAGGTTGTTCTGGGTGATTGTCGCGTTGAAGGCTTCGGCCTTTTCCCACTCTTGTGTAAAGTCCTCAGGTGTCATATCCTGCACAACGCTCTGATAGTTGCTGATCAGCTGACTCTGTCTGTAAGTGTTCCATTGATTGGATACCGTCGGATAGACCAGAATGCCAAATCCCACCAGAAACAATAGCCCAAACAGGATGGCGGAAATCTTCTTCTTCATGAGCTTCTACTCCTTCTTCTCAGTCTCCGTATCGGCATCCCCGGTCACTGTCTTGTCTTTGACTGCCGGTGCCTCCTGTCCGTCTGCTGCCTGTTCGGCACGGTGCTTCTTTAACTTCTGTTCTTTCTTATATAATACCACAATAAATGCTGCTGTCACAAGTAATCCTACGATTACCCACAACAAATAATTGGTGTGTATACTGATACCGCTGAAAAGCGTCTTCTCTGCTTCGACTTCCTGCTCCACATATTCCACACGGTGTCCTCTGACAAGCAATCGCTCCGTGTTGACACCATACGGTGTACAGGTGAGCAGTGTCACCAGATCTTTGCCTTCTTCCACTGCCAACCCGGAAGTCTCCTCCGGTTTGACCACTGAAATCTCATCCACTTCGTAACACAACGTCTCATTTAAAACATGGATCAGGAAATGGTCGCCCTCTTCCAGTTTGTCAAGATCTGTGAAAAGGGATGCACTCGGCAGGCCTCTGTGAGCTGAAATAACTGCATGGGTGCTGGCTCCGCCTACCGGAAGGGAACTTCCTTCCAGATGTCCGGCTGCCACCTGCAAGACATCTTCCCTGGTGGTATGGTAGATTGGAAGCTTGATATCAATCTTCGGAATCTCCACGATACCCATAATACCGTCACCTGCAATGTTCAGACAATCCATGTAGGCTTTGTCTTCCCCTTCCGTCGCCTCTGCAATGGCAAAGGAGTCTGGCAGGATGCTCGGTAATAATGCTTCATTGTATGCCCTTGCTTTTTCAAGCTCTGCTGCATAATCAATCTCACCTGCGGCATCTTCAGCAGAAACAATAGAATCATAATCACTGATCAGCTGTTTCTGTCTGTAGTTGTTCCACTGATTCGCTACAAATGGATACAGCAGCAAGGACAAACCGGCTAAAAATATAATGACTATTAAAATTTTGTACGTTTTCTTCTTCATCCGGGTTCTCCTTATTGTTGTATACGTATCTGTCTCTCCTAAAGAGATGGGTTAAAAGATTTCTGAAAAAATGCCTTTAATCTGATAAATTCCGGGGCGGGTAACGCCCCGGAATTCACCAAAAGACTTATTTATGACTTATCTGTTTTCTTTTCTGCGGCTAGCGAAGAATAAACCTGCTGCTGCGATCATGATACCACAACCAACGATTGTGAAGATAGTTGTACCGATACCACCAGTTGCTGGAAGAGCGGAAAGCTGTGAATCTTTCAGAGTTAAATCGCCTGTTGCTGCAAAGTTTGCTGTTGCTTCTGTGACACCATCACCTAAACCAAGTACGATATCTTTACCTGCTTCATTAATAGAATAACCATTTGGAGCCTTTGTTTCTGTGAAATGATACTTACCAACATCTAAACCTTCTACTTTTACTTCACCATTTGTATCTGTTACAACTGTTGTTGCATTTTGTCTTGTAGATTCTGGATTATATGTGTAAACACCATTTGCATAGTCAAACTTTAATGCTTCGCCTAATGTAGTATTATCTGCATTATATTTCTGAACTGTGAATTCAGCATTTGCAAGTTTTGTATTTGTATTGTTAGCATCAACCTTTGTCAGTGTAATGGAACCTGTATAAAGATCTACATTATCTCCAGCATACTCCGCACCACTCTTATGGCCTTTAGCTTCATTCGTTGCTGTTACTTCAGTAATCTTAGCTTTGTATGTAACTGTAATCAGGTTACCAGCATTTGGATTATCTGTATCTGTCACTAAGCTATCTAAGTTAATCTCAAAAGATTTTCCATCAGCTGCCGGAACAATTGTCGCACCTGCAACTGGAGCATTGCCCATCATAACTTCACCATCAACATTACCTGCTTTATTTAACAAGTATGCTGCACCGGAAATTTTATCAGTAATTTTGAATGTTCTAGTTGAAGCATTATTTGCATCAATGTACGGAACATAAGTTGTAATTGTATACTCAACTTTCTGTCCGATTTCAACAGCCTTATCGTCATCACCAACTGACTTTGTAACAATCAGCTGAGATTTCTTTGCTGCTACTTCTGTATTTCTAAGTGTAGGTGCTGTTTCATAGTTTTCAAAACCTACATAAGCTGTAGCAACTTTATAAGTATAACCAGTCTTCTCTGCATCAAATGCATATACACCTGCAGATGTTACCGTAAGAGATGTTTTGTCAGTAGCTCCTGTCCATTTTGCTGATGGATTATTTTTGATTGTACTTAAAGCTTTATCGATTTCTGAATTTGTAATTGCCGTTGTGTTCGCCGGAATATTTAATTCAGTGTTTTTAGTAGCATCAGGATTCTGTTTTATAATCATCTTCCACAAAATTGTCTGAGCATCTGTAAGTCCTGTTGCTGCTTTAAATGCATTTTCAGCTACATCATTACTAAATTTCCAACCTGTTGGCTGTGCCTGGTCAGGCTCGATAATCTGCATATACTTTAAGGAATCCGCATCATTAAAATTTGTTAATTTAATTGTTGCTGTGTTAGTATCAGCAAAACTTGTGATGCCCATTGCTAATACCATGATAAGTGATAACATCACTGCAAATAATTTCTTTAATTTCTTCATAATATTCTCCTTTTCTCTCTTATAGATATTATTTCTTAGTTGACATGTTACGTTGATTTTTTATCCTGGCAGTCCAGGGACTGCTGGTTTTAAAGTTCATCCCTCTATTTCACCAGCACCTCCCTGCACTTGTTTTTATAAATAATCCAGGCCGCTGCCATCATCAGCAGCATACCACAGATTGAGAACCAGTAAATACCGGAACCACCGGAATTTGGAAGGTTGTAAATCACTGCATTTTCGATGAGAATATGATATTCTCCATTCTCCTGCAGTTCAGGTGTCAGCTCTGTATCATTCACTTTCACAGCCTTTAATGCACCTGTCTTTGTAATCTGCAATGTATAAGTATTGCTTGAAAGTACATATCCTGTCGGAGCTTTAATTTCCTTCAGTGTGTATGTTCCCTCCGGAAGTTTGTCCGGTATCTCAATCTTATCAGATACTTCACCTGTATCTTTCTGGTAATTTCTATACCATTCAACAATACCTGCATTTTCCGACTTACCGTAATACTTAACAGTTTCATCTGTTGTAGACTGCAGTTCAAAGATTGCACCTGCTAATCTTACATCATGACTGCTTGCGCTGACTTTGATAATCTGCCAATCACTGTAAACCGGTTCATTTGTGAAAATTGCTTTGCCAAGTGTACCGCCATCTTCAGGATCATATGTATAATTCTTGATGACATTGACATCTACATTGTTTTCTACAACTGTACCCATTGTGAAATGAATATCATTTGGATTATTCAAGACATATTTTGTATTTGTTGCATTTTCAGCATTTTCAATACTCTTGACATCATATCCTGCTACAGTTTTTTCTGTAACTGTATATTCACCTCTTGCAAGATGTTTCAGCTCATTTCCCTCGTAAGTTGCCATATACTTACCATCTACTTGATCTTTTGTAACAGTTACTGATACATCCTTACTGAAATTATTCGGTCCTGTTACTGTGAATGTAAATGTATCACCATTCTCACCCTTCGGCTCTGTCTCAAGTACTTTTGTAATCTCAATAGAACCATCGATGATATTGACAATATAATCTGCACTTGCTGTCAGATTTCCACTAACTACTGTACCGCCGTCTGCTGCCGGAGGAGTAATTCCGGAATTCTGAGCCACTCTTTGTTCTACAGTGTACGGAACAAATACAACTTCCAGATTATACTTTTCAGCCGGACTGGCTGCATTGCCTGCTTTGTGATTATTAATGCTTCCACCTGGTGTTTCAGGAATCGTATAAATATATTTAAAGTATCCTACCGCATCAGATGTGCCCGGATAAATATATTTGTATTCCGGATTATCACCATCACCAATTGTAAGTGTCTTTTTATTCTCAAGTTCATTCTTCTGAGCATCCGTTAATGCTGGAAGACTAACCTGTGTTTTATTATTATTAACCGGTTTAACACCAGTCAAAGTTTTTGTTTTACCATCCAGCTCTACAACCTTTATTGTCTGAGCCAGCTGATTGTAATAAGCCTGTGGCTGGAGAGCATCACCTTTGTAAACAGTAATTGCTTTGTCCGTTATTTCAAGCGACAGTGCCTTAACATTGACTGTTGGCTTAGGGAACATCTTAGTCGTATTCTCATTAACAAATACGCCCGAATCTCCTGTATTGGTTGTGACAGCATTGCCGCCGATGAAGTCTGCTTTGGCAACAACTCCAATCTTTCTTTCCCATGCCGGATCTTCTCGATTGTCCTTATTACCAATGTGTGCTTCTGTTCCGGTCCACTCAATCGTTGTTGTGCCATCCGTATTCTCAGTAATCTTTACTGTACCAACGACTACATTATCTTTAAGTGTTTCTTTGACATATGTCTTAGAACCATCTTCATTTGTAGTAGCCTCTACATCACCAACCAGCTCTTTACGTCCTGCTTCTGTCAGTTCAAATCTGGCATCGATAACATCCACGATTTTCTCTGCATTGATGGAATAATATGCGCCAATCTGAGCGGCCAGTTTCTTGAATTCCGCCTCAAGGTCATCTGTTTTATCTACAGTGTAAGCATACTTACTATTGCTGCCTTCCTGAACACTTGTTGCAATATACTTTTCCAGAAAATCGGAAGCGGATGTTGATAAATCATGATTCTTACAACTACCTCCAAAATAAGGGTTGTAATAGCCACCATGATCTCTACCAGCAGAACTTGTCGCCGAATCACCCTTATGCCAATATAAGGTTCCTGACAGATGATAGCCTACAGTATAGATTGTTGCATTCGCCTTAATATCAGTGGCACAATTCACCGCACTGTTGGCAACCATACAGTTAAACGCATCGTCACTACTATGTCCCGGTAAACCATCTGTGAAGAACAATACATACTTCTGATTTCCTGTCTGATCGGCATCTAATAAACCTTTTGCCTTTTCTAATGCATCGCCCATTGGTGTGCCACCATATGAGTACCCATTATTAGAAAGGAAATCCTTAATAGATTTAACCTTTTCATCTGTGTTAAGTTTAGTAAAGTTCTTAGAAGTTGTCGTATTATCATCCTCATCTTGTGTACCATTAAAGTACACAACTGCTACCTGGCTATCTGGAGATGCAGTCTTCAAAGTATCAATGAAAGTATCTGCTGCATTCACCAGCGCAGTCATACCATCCGCACCCATTGACCCAGATCTGTCAAGTACCAATACTACACTTGCTGCTTTAGCTTCTGTACCTGCTTCTCGTCCGGATGTGCTGGCTCCCAGAGTTATTTCATACTCACGTTTGTTATAATCCGTTACTTTGACAGTCTTGGATGTTGTCAGATTAGCTTCTGCATCTTCATGCTGTCCTTTGTTCACAATCTTGTAAACACTATCGGAACCTTTGTCAATTGGCCGACCGTTTTTCGTAATCGTATAGGTACCGTCAGCGTTAACTGTAATCTTCCATGTACCGGATGCTGCAAGATAGCCTGTCGGAGTCTGGGTCTCCGTCATGGTATATGTACCTTCATGAAGTCTTACAGAAACTCTGCCATCGGAATCAGATGTTACATTGTAAACTTTTGAACTATCGCTGTCATCTCTAATCTCAAATTCAGCTCCTGCTAAAGCAGCTCCCTGTGTAGTCACTTTATTGAAGTTAACTTCATAAGTTGGAATAACTTCAAGGTTGAACTTCATCTTCAGATTGGATGCACCTGCACCTCGTTCCATGTAGAACATCTTGAAATTGTGTGTTGTAATATATTTTAATGTATTGCCATTAAAATATTCACTGACTTTCGAGTCGTCCCATGCTGAACCATCCGGGAATACGCCTGCTGCCTGGAACTGCGCTTTGATTGTTGTTCCTGACACTGCTGAATCATAAGTAATAGCACCTGTTGCAAAATTGATACTTCCTGAATGGGCATCATGAATACCACCAATATCCAACATCAATACGCCATCAACGTATACCCATAAATCATCATCGCCATTGAACTCATAGACCATATCTGATCCATTGTTTAATTTTCCGTTACTTGGCTGGTTGAAATCAGCTTCCACGTACATGCCAAAATAGTAGTCATTATCTCCCTGCGTCTTATATAATGTCTTATCATACGCTGGATCTGAAGTACTTAAGGGATTGCCATTTTCATCATACCGATTTTTGTTTGTTGAAACGTTATTGACATTAATGCTGTTATATGGCATAAAATTGCCGCGCTTATACCAGAGATAATTTTCATTCGATGGTGTTCCCAGTGCATCATACACTGTGAAATTTCCATCATCCTCTAAGTAAGCATAATTCTTAAAACTGCTGTATTCATAACTTCCATCTCTATCAAAGGAACTCTGAAGGAATAAATGATTAACATTTGTTCCGCCTGTAAACAATGTCTTTAAACTTTTACCTCTAACTGTTACCGGATAGCCCTCTGTTAATACTCTGTTCAGAAGATTCTGTTCAATACCACCGTTTCCATTCTTATATGGACCTCCAATATCATTACTCAAGCCATTTGCAGGCTTAGAGTAATTAATCATCCGCATCGTAATACCTTTGGATGTACTATCGATGGTATCAACTGTAGTCAATGCAGTTGGTTGTTCCTGTGTCTGTTCCTGGTAAACTAAATAAATTGTACCGCCTTTACCGTCTTTCCACTTTTTATCACTGCCATCTGATTTTTCTTTATATTTCCATTTTCTATCATCAATCTTTACTGAATAGACGTTCTTTCCTGATACCTTATCCAAACGAGCGCCAGTATATTGATAGGTTTTATTATCAATGGTAACCGTTTCTGGAATTTTAACTTTATCGCCATCGCTGATTACAAGATCTTCATCTTCTTTTATTAAAACATTTTTTTGTGTGAACTGGTCACTTGTAATCTCAGTTCCATTTTGGTCAACATACTTTACTTTTACACTATATTTGCTATATGTAATAGCAAAGGTTGAAAAACTATTTGTCGTAATAGTTACTTTCTGGATTTCATTTTCCGATGTTGTATTAATCTCAGCATCACCATTTGTATCTTCTGCTGTCATATCTACAACATCTGTAACCTTACCTTTATTATCTTCCTCAAGATGAAGGACTGTGACATCCAAGTCCTTTGTACTATTAAGCCACTCTGTATCATTCACTGTCTGTACTGCATCTTCCGCAATCACAGGCTGTTTGTAATCCATTGTGACTTTGACATCACCATTCGGCTCAACCTTGTTGCCATCTGCATCAACCAGTGAAATATCATAAGCAAGGAAACCGGCGATATCATAGGCTTCCTTCTCAGCCTTCTCTGTCAGCTTCTTCTCTGCTTCGTCATACTTCTTGTTGATTGCTTCAACTTCCTGTTTCTGCTCATCTGTCATCTCATTGGTGACTTCCTGTTTCACCAGTGGAACGACCTTCAGAGATGCATGATCAGGAATAATGCCTTCTTCGCTGGCAGTTACGTGAACCTTCACCTGATCATCTTCATATTCCAACTGCTGAGCAACGATTTCTGTTTCTGTCTCAGTCTCAACTTCTGTCTCTGTTGTCTCAGCCGCCTGTGTCTCAGCTGCCGTCTCTGTATGTGCTTCTGTTGCAACTTCGGTATGTGCCTCTGTCTGCTGTGTATCTGCTGCAGGTGTTTCTGTCTCCTCTGCAACAGGTGTCCCTTCCTGAACTTCTGTCTGAGCCTCCGATGCCCCATAGGAAACCGCTTCTGTCGTCGGCTCTTCTGCATAATTCTGAACTTCTGTCTCTGAATCTGCTGCAGAGATGTCTGCGGAAACAGAGGTTACACTGCCAAGCATCAATGCTACACACAGCAACAAGGCTGTCAATCGTCTATGCTTCTTATTATTAAACTTACTCAACATCATTTCCTCCTTCCATTTCCTGCTCTTTCTCAACAGCGTCATCTATCAGTTTGATGAGTTCCAGTGCACTTCTGAAGTACTGTTCACGTTGTCCTTCAATCCATGTCACTTTCCCTTGCCATGTTGCATGCTCATGATCCATAATCTTGACCAGAAATGTATCTGCTTTCTTCGATCTTCCTTTCATGCCAGTACCTTCATCGTCCTTTCTGGATTACTCCGTTATCGTAATTCTATTATAGCGAACCCCCCATTACGCCAACCATTACAAAACTACATTTTTTGCAGTTTTTTTAATTTCCCCTTAATGCATTTTTCCGACATATTTCAATGATTATTTCATTATTCGACATCGTGACGATTATATTTTGTGTAATGTTCGGCCGATCCGTCATCTCAACCATTATATGCGGGTGCATGACGTAATATTCCTGAAATCATCCTAATTCTATCTATCTTTTTTACATCCGAAAGGTTGCCCTATTTTTCCTTCTGAACACAAAAAGAGGCGCATCCTTTAATCGATCCGGATGTCCGCCTCTTTGTCGTTTTGTCATGTCGAAGAAGATTGATTAAATCCTCTGCTTATCAATGTCTGTTATTACATTCGTTCTGTTGGCTTTATTACTGTATCGCCTGATTAATAATCTTAAAAAGTTCCAATTCACTGAAGAATTTCCATTCTTGATCGCCTTCTACCCATTTGACCATGCCCTGCCAGGTTGACCGCTGACGATACTGCACGTACAGCAACATCGTCCCCTTTTTGCCGCGCTCCTTCTCAAGCTCTTCTGCTGATTTCTTCTTCTCAGGCGGCTGTACCGTCTTCTGGCTCTTTTCTGTAAATGTCCGCATCTGTGTCGATGCCTGCGGAAACTTAATCTGGTCAAATAGATTCTCTGCCAGCTCGATCAGATGAGCCACATTTGAGAAAGGGCAGGCTTCTTCGCTGTAGCAATGATACAGACGCCCTGACAATTCACCATTCCGAATCTCATCCACGCAAATACTGATCAGATTGGGAGAACGCTGGAAATTCTGCTGTCTTACTATTTGTCCCATGTTTTGCCCCATTTCCATTTATTCTCATTATCTTCACTATTAAATCCGCTGTCTGCCACGGATGATACCGCATACTCCAGATACTTACTCCAGGTCTTATGCTCTCTTGAGAAATACTTCTGGATTCTCTCAAAAATCAGACTGCAGTTCTCTCTGTTGGTTCCCACCAGGAGCAGCAAATACTGTGACTTACTGTACCGCGTATAAGAATCACCTCTTCTCAGGCAATGCGCCAATGTGTCCTGCAGCTCCTTGCCCATCATATCCAGCCGTTCCTCATTCTTCATCGGCTGCCCTTTGCCGTTGGTAATACTGCAGAGCATCAGATAAACGGACTGACCGTTGCGTTCTACGATTCTGGCAAGTAAGCGGTATGTATCACGGAACCCCGGAAGGCTGCAGAAATAAGCCCCGCTGCCCTTGTCCGTCTCCTTAAGACGCTTCTCCATCTCCGGCAGCGACTGGGTCTTGAAGTTCATCCGCCCGTTCATCTGCTCAAAAAGCTTCATCATTCGTTCTGACGGATAGACTCCCAACTCATCCACAAACATCTTGGCCGTATTCTCATACTCCTTCAGAGCCTCATCATATTTCTTCATGCGCATGAGGCAGTCAATCTGAATAGCCTGCCACTCATCGAAGGGATACATTCTACAGGCCGGTTCACAGACTTCAATGGCTGTCTCATATTCGCCTCTGTCCATCAGTAATTCGCACAATGTATTCAATGCATTTGTATATTTCTCTTTGTAATTAGAATTCTTCGCCAGGACCACACCGTCACAGATAAAATCCGGAAGATAATCCCCGCCGTATAACTGACAGGCCTTCTTCAGCAGATCGATCTTCTCTTCGGCATTCTCTGTCTCATCTGCCTGGTCGCACAGTGACACAAACCGGTCTGCATCCAGCACAACCTCCATCGGTGCAGCAAAGGAATACATGCCGCTCTTGATCTGTATATAATCATACTGAGGAAGCCCCGCCGTCACCAGCATCTTCTTCAGGCGAAATGTAGTCACGCGCAGATTATTCGCAGCATCCGTGATATCTTCATTCCCATACAACATATCCAACAATCGTTCTCTGGAAACAGTACGTCCCTCACTGCATACCAGAATCTGCAAAAGCTTCACTGCCTTTGTCGATTTCCCACTGCCAATCGAAATCGTTTTCTCTCCATATCTCATCGAAAAGCCGCCCAGGGCCTTTATCTCCAATATCGGCAAATTGTCTTTCATACGCGCCACACTCCTCTGATCTCTTCATACAATCTATAACGCACGGTATTCCGCCATCTCCGTATCAGCTTATCCCCTACATTCATAACAAAATGATAACCCTTTTCTAAGGTCTTTGTCAATATTTGTACAGTTAAAATGTACCTAAAACCGCTCGACTTTCTGTCTATTTTTGTCGATTTTTAACGTCGAATTGTCGAACATTGTCGAACATTGATATTTGTTCTTGTCTTC
>NZ_LR698973.1:2877494-2878138 GCF_902381825.1 Pseudocoprococcus catus | reverse complement strand
TTGTTCCGGTTGAACCCGGTATGACAAATACCAGCTACACCCATTCATCCGGAGACCAGCTCATTGGCCTCAACACTGAGAACAGCGAGATCAATGAAGGTATGATTCGCTTTGACATCATCTTTTACGTCCGCATGAAGGATGGCCTTGCACAGGTTATCATCAACATCGAAATTCAGAAAGATGAGCCCACCCAGTACTTTCTTCTGAACAGGGCGATCTTCTATGTCAGCCGCATGGTCTCCTCACAAAAAGGGAGAGATTTCGTCCATCAGAATTACAATGATATGAAGCGTGTATTCAGTATCTGGCTCTGTCTGAACATGGATAGCCACAGCATGTGCCATATCCATCTGACCAGGGATGATCTCATCAATCATCATAACTGGAAAGGAAATCTGGATTTACTAAATATTATCTTTCTGGGCATCGGTGAAGACCTGCCGCCACAGGAAGAGCAATACCAGCTACATCGCTTGATTGCTGCACTTTTATCCAACCAATTACCTGCAGCAGAAAAGCTTAAAATCATCCATAACGAATATCATATCCCATTATCACAACCTTTAACGGAAGGAGTCAACATGATGTGTAATTTAGGTGAAGGCATTGAAGAAAGAACCGCCGCAAGAGTTACTAAAGAA
>NZ_LR698973.1:2707787-2876956 GCF_902381825.1 Pseudocoprococcus catus | reverse complement strand
GTTACTAAAAAAGTTACTAAAAAAGTTACTAAAGAACTAAACGCCAAACATGCCAAAGAACTTACAGAAAAGCTTGCCGAGAAAGACCGTATCATCTCTGCTTACCAATTATTAGCAAAGCATACACCAATCGCACAGATTGCCGCTGAGACCGGACTTTCTGAAGAAGCCATCCGCGCACTCTAAAGCACACTTAACCCTAATACAAATCCCTGCCAACTCAGTCTTTGGACTGCTTTGGCAGGGATTTTAATGATTTACGCGAGCAACGAGCCAAAGTCCGTGCTTGCACGAGACTTAGGCGTTGCTAAGCGCCAGTGGCGCTTGTTTAGCAACGACCGAAACGGAGTGTAGAGGCCGCGATAACTTGAGAAACTCGCGGAGCGTGTTTCTCATAGTTGAATATTTATTTCACGAATACTTTTTTCAGATGCCAGATATCTCTGACGTACTCTTCAATGGTTCGATCTGATGAGAACTTGCCGGAGCATGCTGTATTGAGAATGGCCATTCTGTTCCAAGCCTTGCTGTCTCTGTAAGCTTCATTGATCTTCGCACGTGCCTCGGCATAGGATCTGAAGTCTTTCAGAATGAAGTAAACATCCTGGTTGATCAGAGAATTGAACAGTTCACGGAAAGTCTCTGTATCGCCATTGGAATATGTGCCGTCCACCATCTGATCCATGACTCTGCGGATATCTGCATCCTGCTCATAGATCTCTCTCGGATTATAACCGCCGTTGGCTTCATAGCCCATAACTTCATCGGAGCTCATACCGAAGATAAAGGCATTCTCGCTGCCGACTTCTTCAACGATCTCCACGTTGGCGCCGTCCATTGTACCCAGTGTAATGGCACCGTTCAGCATGAATTTCATGTTGCCTGTACCGGAAGCTTCCTTGCTGGCTGTTGAAATCTGCTCTGAAACGTTGCTGGCTGCAAAGATGATCTCTGCATTGGACACACAGTAGTTCTCAATGAAGACAACTTTCATCTTGTCATTGACAGCCGGATCATTGTTGATCACATCCGCAACAGCATTGATCAGTTTGATAGTCTGTTTGGCTGTCTTATAGCCGGCTGCAGCCTTGGCACCGAAGATAAATGTTGTCGGATAGAACTTCATATCCGGATTGTCTTTCAGCTGATTGTACAGATACATAATGTGCATAATATTCATCAGCTGACGTTTATATTCATGCAGACGCTTGACCTGTACATCAAAAATGGAATCCGGATTGATATCGATACCATTATGCTCTTTGATATATTTGGCCAGACGCAGCTTATTCTGATACTTGATCTCCTGGAATTCCTTGCGGGCTCTGGAATCATCCGCCAGCGGAGCCAGGCCTTTCAGCAATGGCAAATTCGTGATCCATTCGTCTGTACCAAGCTTATCTGTTACCCACTGTGCCAACAACGGATTCGCATGAAGCAGGAAACGTCTCTGAGTGATACCGTTTGTCTTGTTGTTGAACTTCTCAGGCATCATCTCATAGAAATCATGCAGTTCTCTTTCTTCCAGGATCTGTGTATGCAGTCTGGCTACACCATTGACAGAGAAGCCTGCAATGATCGCCATATTCGCCATACGCACCTGACCTTCATAGAGTATCGCCATATTGCGGATCTTATCATACTGGTTCGGATACTTCTCTTCAACCTGGATCAGGAAACGACGGTTAATCTCCTCCACGATCTGATAAACTCTCGGCAGCAGACGCATAAACAGGTCAACCGGCCATTTTTCAAGGGCTTCAGCCATGATGGTGTGGTTCGTATAAGCACAGCATCTTGATGTGATATCCCATGCATCATCCCATTCCAGATTCTCCTCATCGATCAAAATACGCATCAATTCAGGCACAGTAACCGTCGGATGAGTATCATTCAGCTGGAAAACAACCTTATCCGGCAGCTGATGGATGTCATCATGTGTTGCCTTAAACTTCTTGATCACCTGCTGCAGGCTGGCTGATACGAAGAAATACTGCTGTTTCAGACGCAGTTCCTTACCACTGTAATGATTATCATTCGGGTAAAGGACTTCAACAATACTCTTGGCCAGATTCTCCTGCTCAACCGCTTTCTGGTAATCACCCTTGTCAAAGGAATCCAGATTGAACTGTACCAGCGGCTCTGCATCCCAGATTCTCAGGGAATTGACAATACCGTTGTTGTATCCCACAACCGGCAGATCATAAGGCACAGCCATAACAGACTGATAGCCGTCCTGAACATACACATTGCGCCCAAGTTTCTCATTGTATTCAATTCTGACATAACCGCCGAATTTGATCTCCTGAGAATATTCCGGACGCTTAATCTCAAATGGATTGCCGTTCTTGAGCCAGTCATCCGGGATCTCTACCTGCTCACCGTTCACGATCTGCTGCTTGAACATACCGTATTTATAACGAATAGTACAGCCGTAAGCCGGATAATTCAATGTGGACAGGGATTCAATGAAGCAGGCTGCCAGACGACCAAGGCCGCCATTGCCAAGAGCCGCATCCGGCTCCTGGTCTTCCACGACATTGATATCCAGTCCCATCTCCTGCAGGACTTCTGCCACTTCCTTATAACAGCAGAGATTGATCAGATTGTTGCCCAGGGCACGGCCCATCAGGAACTCCATAGACAGATAATAAACGGTCTTGGCATCCTGTTTCTCGTATTCCTTGTGGGCATTCAGCCACTCATCAATGATCATATCCTTTGATGCATAAGCCACCGCCTGGAAAATCTCCTGCTGGCTGGCTGTTTCAGGTGTCTTTCTGAACAGATACTTGATATTGTTCAGAATTTCCTTCTTAAATGCTTCTTTATCAAATGGTTCGAATACTCTCTTTTCACCAACTGCTGCTATATCACTCATTCAGGCATTCTCCTTTTCTACACCGATCACAACGGTTTCGCCGTTGATATTCCACTCTTTATTATACCCCTTGATTGTATCAAAGCAGATTTCATTTGCCAATACTTCATCTTTGATTTCGGCATTGTTGCTGTCAACAAGAGTTTTGATCTTATCATTTTGAGCAAAATAAACACGAATATGATCCATTACTTCAAATCCGGCTTCTTTACGCATGGTCTGGATCTTGGAAATGATCTCACGGACAAAGCCTTCTTCTACCAGTTCAGGTGTCAGATTGGTATCAAGGACAACGGTTGTCTCGTACTCTGTATCGGAAACATAACCCGGCATCTGTGCGGCATCGATCAGCAGATCTTCTTCAAGCAGTTCGACCTGATCACCATCTGCATCAAATGTCAGTTTGCCTGTTGTCTTCAGTTCGTTCATGGCTGCGTTGCCGTCAACACTGCCAAGATACTGTCTGATAGCATTCAGTTTCTTGCCGTATTTCGGACCAACTGTACGCAGCTGCGGTTTAAAGCTGTAAGATGTAAATGCGCTGACGTCATCTGTGAAGACAACTTCTTTGACATTTAATTCATCTGCAATAATGTCTTTGTAGAAATCAGACAATTCAAATGCAGCCTTGACATACATCTTGCCGATTGGCTGTCTGTTCTTGATGTTGGCTGTATTTCTGCAGGCACGGCCCTGTACAACGATCTGGAGAACATGATCCATGTCTTCTTCAAGCTTTGTATCGATCCATTCTTCATTCACTTCAGGGAAGTCACAGAAATGGATACTTTCCGGCGCATTCTTATCTACATTCACAACGATGTTTCTGTAGATTTCTTCTGTCATGAATGGGATCATCGGTGCAGCAGCCTTACAGATTGTAACAAGTGCTGTGTAAAGTGTCATGTAAGCATTGATCTTATCCTGCTCCATGCCCTTTGCCCAGAATCTTTCACGGCTTCTTCTGACATACCAGTTGCTCATATCATCCACAAATTCCTGCAGGACTTTGGCTGTTTCAGGGATCTTGTAAGCAGCCAGGTTGGCGTCAACGGCCTTCACTGTAGAATTCAGTTTGGATAAAAGCCATTTATCCATAACAGATAATTTGCCGTAATCCAGTGTATATTTCATCGGATCAAACTGGTCGATCTCAGCATACAGTACATAGAATGCATACGTATTATACAGTGTTCCCATAAACTTGCTGCGGCCTTCAAGAACGGCTTTCTTGTGGAAACGGTTCGGCAGCCATGGTGCGGAGTTGGAGTAGAAATACCAGCGGATCGCATCTGCGCCGTATTCTCTCAAAGCTTCCATCGGATCAACCGCATTGCCCTTGGACTTACTCATCTTCTGACCGTTTTCATCCTGTACATGACCCAGAACGATAACATTTCTGAATGGAGACTGGTTGAACAGCAGTGTGGAGATCGCCATCAGAGAATAGAACCATCCTCTTGTCTGGTCAACGGCCTCTGAAATAAAATCTGCAGGATACTGTTCTTTGAACAGTTTCTCATTCTCAAATGGATAGTGATGCTGTGCAAATGGCATAGAACCGGAGTCAAACCAGCAGTCGATAACCTCCGGTACACGATGCATTTCCTTGCCGCATTCCGGACACTTGATGGTAACAGCGTCAATGAATGGACGGTGCAGTTCGATATCATCCGGGCAGTTGTCGGACATGCTCTTCAATTCTGCAATGCTGCCGATGGCATGCTGGCATCCGCATTCACATTCCCATACATTTAATGGTGTGCCCCAGTAACGGTTACGGCTGATACCCCAGTCCTGGATATTCTCAAGCCAGTTGCCGAAACGGCCTTTACCGATGCTCTCAGGGATCCAGTTGACTGTGTTGTTGTTGCGGATCAGGTCATCCTTGACAGCTGTCATCTTGATGAACCAGGATTCGCGCGCATAGTAGATCAGCGGTGTATCACATCTCCAGCAGTGTGGATAGCTATGCTCAAAGTTCGGTGCGGAGAACAGGAGTCCTCTCTCCTTCAGGTCTTTGATAACTTCAGGAGATACGCCGTTTTCACCTTCCAGATCTACTCTCTTGATACAGGAATGACCGGCCCACTTTGTTTCCTTTGTCATCATACCGTTTTCATCTACCATCTGTAAAAATGGCAGGTCATATTTTCTGCCGACCTTGCTGTCGTCTTCACCAAATGCAGGTGCGATATGAACAACACCTGTACCATCTGTCATGGTAACGTAGCTGTCGCAGACAACATAGTAAGCTTTCTTCTTTGTCTCAACAGGATAAAGGGCTTCGTATTCTTTATATTCAAGGTCTGTACCTTTATATGTCTCCAGAACGTCATATGTGCCTTCGCCAAGAACTGTATCAGCCAGTGCCTGTGCCAGATAGTACACATAATCTTCCTCTTTCATCTTAACTTTGATGTAAGTCTCATCAGGATTAACACAAAGTGCAACGTTGGAAGGCAGTGTCCAAGGTGTTGTTGTCCATGCAAGGATATAAGCGTCTTCGCCTTTTACCTTGAAACGTGCAATGGCAGATCTTTCTTTGACATCTTTATAGCCCTGTGCAACTTCGTGGCTTGAAAGCGGTGTTCCGCAGCGAGGGCAGTAAGGAACAATCTTGTAACCTTTGTAAAGGAGCTTCTTGTCCCAGATCTGCTTCAATGCCCACCATTCGGATTCGATATAGTTATTGTCGTACGTAACATACGGATGCTCCATATCTGCCCAGAAACCAACGGCATCGGAGAATTCTTCCCACATGCCTTTGTATTTCCAGACGCTGTCCTTACAATGCTGGATAAACGGTTCCATACCGTAAGCTTCGATCTGATCCTTGCCGTCCAGACCAAGCATCTTCTCAACTTCCAGCTCAACCGGCAGACCGTGTGTATCCCAGCCGGCTTTACGCGGCACCTTATAGCCCTTCATTGTCTTGTATCTTGGGATCATATCTTTGATAACACGGGTCAGCACATGGCCGATATGCGGCTTGCCATTGGCTGTTGGCGGTCCATCATAGAAAGTAAATTCAGGACTGTGCTGTCTCAGTTCAATACTCTTTTCAAAAATCATGTTGTCGGCCCAGAATTTCTCGATTTTCTGCTCTCTCTCAACAAAATTCTGATTGGCACTTACTTTGTCATACATCTTGTTTCCTCCTTATATAAAAAGCAAAGTAGATTTCTATGTTTTAAATGGAATGTGCCCTGGCACATTCATGCGCCCGGCGCAGTTGTTCAACAAAAAAAGCTCCCACTCCGAATAGGAATGAAAGCTTGTATTCATTAAACCACCTATACGACATACTGACATATGCGTTCCCTGTAACGGAGGAAAATCCGGCACAGCTTACCCGGCATCCGGCATCTCTTCTGACCTGTATCTCGTAACCTTGCTCAGCTCATAACCACACTCAGTGTGTCATAACCCTGCTCAGTGTCTTAAACCCTGCTCAGTGTCAGAATATGTCGGCCTGTCAGCCTGCAACTCAGGAGTGATCTTCACATCCATGCTACTCGTATCGGCTCACACCTGCCGCCGACTCTCTGAAACTTTCATACGGAGCTACTGTCTCTGTCTTCGTCTTTATCCACTATGTAATCATAGTACAAAGACTTTGGTCTGTCAACCTTTAAAATCAAAAATCCCCTGTTTTGTATACAGAGGATTCCTGTCTTTTCTTTATACGGATAATGAGGCCAAGCTCATGCTCATGCCTGTATGCAGCCTTGCTGAATATCTGTTATAAATTAACAGGATTCCGCACGGTCGGCTGCCGGCGCTTCCTGTTTGCCCATAGCTTTCATTGCTGTTCTGAAAATCAATCGTCCAAGAGGACCGGCACCAAAAATCTGCCAGCAAAGTGCCATCGGGAAATTCATCACTGTTGTCTGGAACCATACCGCAATAAAGTTGCTGCCTGCGTTCTTAAAAAGTAATGTTGCAATAAAACTCATCATCGGGCACATCAGACAAACGATCATAGATGAGATCGCCAGTGTAATGAAAATCGGCTTATCCTGAGGTGACACAATTCTAAAAGCTAACATCGTTGACAGCTTCTCAACAACAAAGAATTCCAGAATGATAGCTGCAGGCCACATAATCTTCATTTCGCCAAATGCCATCAGGAATACCTGATTCGTCATGCCACCGATATTCAATGAAATATTATAGCAGATCATGGCATAGACCATCAAAAAGGCCATCAGAATTGTAAAAAAAACATTTTGTAATTTTGTCTTTGGCATAAAACACACTCCTTTTCATTAGAAAAGAACATAATGTGTGTTGTTCGTTAATCAGTTCCATGCCTTTGGACTCACTCTCAAATCCCGGCATCACCTGTACGTTTCCAATTTCTTACCAAATACATTCTTCATTTTAAGTTCACTTGTTTTTTTCAGCGCCCATTATTCTACCACAAATATTTCTTCCTCGTAAGTGTTTTTTTCGCCATAAAACTATTTTCTGTATAATTTCTATTTACGTCCCTTCATTGCCCACTCTTTCTGTGCATCTTTACTAGGTCATGACCACATGGGAAAATATCCAAAAATTTTTCTGTATTTTGTTGATAAAATGACTTGTAAATTTTTGTCGGAATATTATAATAGCTATGGGGAGTTAATCCCCCATTTTATTTCATTATGTTTATTAATTGAGGAGATCGGAATTAATATGTATAGAGGAGACGACATTCTTAAAATTTACGACCAGGATCTGAACAACATTGGACGTGCCACCCGCGAGGAAGTACATACCCAGGGCCTTCTTCATCAGGTTGCCCATGTATGGATGTTCCAGCCAAAGGAAGATGATACTTATATCATGATTCAAAAGCGTTCACTTGACCGCGAACTATATCCCGGCAAATACGACCTGATCCAGACAACACATTTTGATCCTGATGAAAGCTATGAAGAAGCCATCGTCGACAGTCTGGAATACTACCGAGGACTGAAGAAATCCAAAGAAGACATTATCCATGTGGGCAGCACCCATCAGCAGATTGACGCCGGCGACTACCATGACAATGCCCTTGTTCAGGTCTTCGCCATCTTCACAGCCAAGGCACTTTTCATCATGCCGGATACAGAAGAAATCGTCAAAGTCCGTTTCGAAGACTTCCGCCAGCTCATCCACGGCAAGCAGAACACCATCAAACTTTACTCACTGGATGATGTTTATCTCAAAGAGAGCAGTGCCGATGAATGGTGGCTGAGGAAAGACGAATTTGTAGACGTCGTAGAACCATATATTGACAGTCGAATTGAAGAGCTGTAAAAGTCTTTCGTTGGTTTTGATAATCGGACGGCAGGAATAGCAAATAAAACATCCATGAAACAACGCGCACCCGCACGAAACGTTTCATGGATGTTTTATTTGTTATTGCCTGTCTGTGTATTGGCCAGAACTATAAAACCAAAAATTTTTAGGTTCAGTCCAGGGACTTCTCTAATGCCGACCACAAAAAACTACTTGAACTGAACCGTCATTTTATTCTGTATTTGCCCTTTCCATGCCCCTTCACAGGCTCGATAAGTTCCAATTGATGCATGATCTCAATTGTACTTCCGGCTCTATAATCTCCATAATGTAATGCACTTTTTATTTCTTTGCGCCCAAATATCTGATCAAAGGCAAATGTTTCAAGGACCTCTTTGACATTCCCGGCAATCGTAGGTGAAATCGTTTTGTCTTCTACCGCATTTATGACTATTTCCAATAGCTGTGCTTTCTGCTCAGGCATTGATTTTTCATTCGCGAAACCATCATTGTTCGCTTCAAACAGTGATTGTTCTTTTAGCAAACCGTGGTTTTCTTCTTCAAACAGTGGTTTTTCTCTCACCAAACCGTGATTTTTCTCTTCAAACAATGCTTTTTCTCTCACCAAACCGTGGTTTTCTGCCTCAAACACAGCTTTTCCTTCTGACGCTAAACGATTACGAATGGTTGCCTGCAGCATAAATGCATTCACTCTGTACTCAGGGCTCTGTAACCCGGCCGCTTCCAATTCCCTGCACATCCGATCTACACCTTCACCATATTCCTTGACAAAATTGTAGTCTCTCAAAAATTCTGCTATCTTCGGGTTTCTTGAAAAATGAGTATGCCGGATATTTCCAGCCTTAACAAGACCCGGTAATCTGCCCGGGCTCTCCACAACGATCCTGTCGTCAAACATTTTAATCTGAATATCTGTTCCACGAATACTGTAATCACGATGTGTAATAGCATTAACAATGATCTCCTGACGAACAAACTTCGGGTATTCTTCTTCTGTCACAAACAATCCGTCTGCACCAAGATAGGTTTTCTCCTTAATCTGCGTATCCAAATAGGAGATGGCCTTCGTCAGCATATTTAAAATATTCCCCTCAAAAATAACATCTTTAATAACATTCATCTGAGCGCCCACACATTCCCGGATTCCCTCATAACGAATAAATCGTACGCGCGCTCTTGGAAAATATAACTGTGGATTCTTGCCAAACAGCAAAATAGCTGCTGTGCTTACCTGGAACGAATGATTCTTCTCTTTCACAAATCCCTTATTCTCCAACAAATATTCCATCGGAGATTTAGAATACCCAATTTTATCAATATAACCCTTGACAAAATTCATATCTATATCATCTATATCTGCATCTGGAACCGGCTTGTCTTCAAAAAAGCGTTCCCCTTTATCATACATCAACTGCATACGTTCATCAAAAGAAAGCTTCTTCGACTTGTCTCCCACTCGCATAAAAACTTCATCTGCCTGATTCGCATGCACTTCCATGCTAGGCTCAACATGCATAAGCAATACATGATTTGCTCTGCCTTTAAAATCAGTACATGGTACCTTCTCTACTTCTGCCTTCACCGTCGGTACACAAAAATCAAAAGGTACTCTCAAAAGTTCATTGACTTTCCCTGTCTCATCGTCAATGCCCTCAACTCTTCGTGTCTTATCCGAAATTCCAATGGCTACTGTACCGCCATCCGCATTCGCAAATGCAATAATAGCTATCGCCAACGCTTTCGGATCTATATGAATACTCTTTCGGTCAAATATCTGCGTTTCTTCAGCAGACAATACTTCTTCAATCGTCATATAATCCCCCCTCTATCATCCCTGTCCTATTTCTATGTAAATCCTCATCTTTCGCAGCAATATATTATATAGTACATTTTACCATATCCATTTTCATCTGCCCATAGCTTCAAGCCCACAATATTTCGACTATCTTCGACACCCGTGCAGCCACCAAACAGGTTCAGCTCAAGTATATTCTTTAACGCCTGTTATGAAAAATCCCTCCTGAAAACATTTCGTGCGGATGCACGCTGTTTTCAGGGAGTTCCTTTTTATACAAAAAGTTACAGTATAATTTTCTTTATACTATAAAAAGGGCACTGTCCTGTGACTTTCTTTCTGAAACATTTGACACGCTTTATTGTGTCTGTTTCAGAAAGAAAGTACATCAGGACAATGCCCTTCATAGTACAGAATAATTATACTGTAACTTTACATTTTATTCTGCGATATCTGCATACATGAAGTACCAGTAACCGTTAGCTGAATGCCAAGATCCTGTGATCTTGCTGCTCTGCAGCCAGAAATCGTTGTAGTAAGCGATTGGAATACAACCTGCATCATTCATCAGAGTGTCTTCTGCTTTGTGAAGATCTGCTGAACGTGTAGTTGCATCTGTTGTAACTCTGGAATCTTCAATAGCTGCATCGAAGTCTGCATTAGTGTATTTACCATCGTTGTTGCCGTTTGTTGTGCAGAACAGTTCAAGGATGTTGGATGGATCTGTGTAGTCACCTACCCAACCGTTACGAGCAACATCGAATTCGCCGTTACGACGCATTGGTGTGAAGCTTGCCCATTCAACGATGTTGACCTTAAGGTCGATACCAATTGCAGCCCAAGCCTGCTGTAAGTACTCAGCTACAACCTTGTGGTAACCTGCATCATTTGTTGTGTACTCGATCTGTGGGAATCCTTCGCCGTTTGGATAGCCAGCTTCTTCCAGTAACTTCTTAGCTTCTTCAAGGTTAGCATCGAAGTTATCATTGTCAATGTAAGGTGTGCCGCCATTTGCATTTTCAGCAAATGAAGAACCATCTGTATCTAACCAGCCAGGACCTACGATTGAGCTTGCAGGTGAATATGTACCCTGCATCAGAGTATTCGCTACGTAGTTACGATCGATTGCAAGGCTTAATGCCTTACGTACTCTTGCATCCTGGAAATATTCTTTCTGAAGGTTCAGGCTGACATAGTATGTACCGATAATAGGTTCTACATGGAAATCATCATTGCCCTGAAGACTAGGAATTTCTTCTGTAGGTACATCTTTGATCATATCAACTTCGCCACTTGTGTATGCACTGTAAGCTGCGTTGGAGTCTTCGATCAGTTCAAACTCAAGCTTGTCAAGTTTGATGGCCTCAGCATTCCAGTAGTTAGGATTCTTGCTGAATGTGATGTGTGATCCAGGTACCCATTCTGTCATCATGAAAGGACCATTGGAGATATAAGTATCCGCAGATGTTGCCCAAGCATCACCATTTGCTTCAACTGTTGCCTGCTGAACAGGATTCAATGTTGCGAATGCTGCAAGTTCGCCGAAATATGAGCAAGGATTTGCAAGATTTACAACAACTGTCTTCTCATCAGGAGCCTGTACATCAAGTTTAGTGATATCGCCTGCTACTGCTTCATCATAGCCTTTAACCATACCAAGAACTGTCTCAGCATATGGAGCTGCTACATTAGGATCACATACACGCTGCCAGCTGTAAACAAAGTCTTTAGCTGTCAGATCTGTGCCGTCTGACCATTTAAGGCCATCTCTTAAGTGGAATGTCCATGTAAGACCATCTTCTGATGTCTCCCAGGATTCTGCCTGTCCTTCCTTTAACTGGCCATTCTCATCAAGAGTCAGAAGACCTTCAAATGCATGAAGAATCATGTTACCGCCATCTATAGCACTATTCAGTGCAGGGTCAACAGTTTCTGGGTCAGGACCAACCTGAACTTTCAGGATTTTCTCGCCGGTAGTGCTGCCAGCTTCTGTGGATTCTGCTGTTGTCTGGTTGTTGTCGCTTGCTGCTGTTGTTTCTTTTGCAGCGGAGCTGCCGCAGCCTGCCAGACCAGCTACCATAGCAGCTGTCAGCAGAAGAGGTAAGATTCTCTTTTTCATGTTCTCTTCTCCTTTTCTTTTTTTTGCATCGTCTCGGCGTCGACTGCTTGGAAAATAACTCCGGACGATTGCCATTTTCTCTATAAACAATATGCCATCTGCATAATTGCTTATCAAACTCATCACTGTCTGCAGGAATACTGCAATACAGCGCGCCCGTTACATCGCTCTGTCAACGATGTCTTAGTTACACTTGTCCAGATGATGACAAGCTGCATAATGTCCCGGAACAACTTCCTTGAATTTCGGAACTTCCTTCGCACACTGCTCGTCTGCATATGGGCAGCGTGTTCTGAAACGGCATCCTGAAGGTGGATTCAGCGGGCTAGGTACATCGCCTTCAAGAGCGATACGCTTGCTGGCCCTTGCCTGCTTCGGATCCGCGATCGGAATCGCAGAAATCAGACTCTTTGTATATGGATGCAGGCTGTGCGTTGTCAATTCATAACTGTCCGCAAGCTCCACCATTCTGCCAAGGTACATAACACCGATACGGTTGGAAATATGCTTAACAACGGACAGGTCATGGGCAATGAACAGATACGTCAGATTCATGCTCTCCTGCAGATCCTCAAACATATTGATAACCTGCGCCTGAATAGAAACGTCCAGCGCGGAAATCGGCTCATCACACACAATGAATTCCGGATGAACAGCCAATGCTCTTGCAATGCCGACACGCTGACGCTGACCGCCTGAGAACTCATGCGGATAACGATTCGCATGCTCGGAGTTCAGACCAACGCGACGAAGCATCTCGATAATCATATCATAGCGCTCCTGTTTGGAAGATGCAAGATGGTGGATATCAATCGGTTCGCCGACAATATCACCGACTGTCATACGCGGGTCCAGACTGGCGTATGGATCCTGGAATACAATCTGCATTTTCTTACGATAAGGCAGCATATTCTCTGCAATCTTCTTCTCTTTATCAAAAATAACCTTATCATCATAAATAATTCTGCCGCCCGTCGGTTCATAGAGACGGAGCAGTGTACGTCCTGTTGTTGTCTTACCGCATCCGGACTCACCAACAAGACCAAGTGTTTCACCTCTGTTGATAAAGAAGGAAACATCATCTACAGCCTGAACATATTTCTTGTTCTTTCCAAAACCACCGGCCGGAAAGTACTGCTGCAAATGTTCTACCTGAACTAATTTATCACTCATTTTGCGGCCTCTCTTTCCATCTGTTCCTTCTGGTTCATCCAGCACTGTGTATAATGTACATCATCGAAAGTTGTCACCGGTGCCATCTCTCTCAGGCAGATCTTCATACAGTTTGAACAACGCGGTGCAAACGGACATCCTGCAGGCGGATTCAGCAAATCGATCGGTGTACCTTCGATCGGCACCAGACGCTCATGCTCTTTGGCATCCAGTCGCGGAATACTCTTCAGAAGGCCCTTTGTATATTCATGCTTCGGATTGTAGAAAATATCATCCGTTGTGCCGTATTCGACAATACGTCCGGCATACATAACGGCAATCCTGTCGCACATGCTGGCAACAACACCAAGGTCATGGGTGATCATGATGATCGCCATGCCAAGCTTCTCTTTCAGCTCCATCATCAGCTCAAGAATCTGTGCCTGAATCGTCACATCAAGGGCTGTTGTCGGCTCATCGGCAATCAGAAGCTTCGGTTCACATGCCAATGCGATCGCAATCATGACACGTTGTCTCATACCACCGGATAACTCATGCGGATACTGTTTCAGACGCTTTTCAGGTTCATTGATACCAACCAGTTCCAGAAGTTCCTTGGCTCTGGCCCGGGCCTGCTCTTTATTCTTGTCTGTATGCAGAAGAATAACTTCCATGATCTGGTTGCCAATTGTATAAACAGGATTCAGGCTGGTCATCGGATCCTGGAAAATAATCGATACTTCGTTGCCTCGGATCTTACGGAACTCCTTCTCGGACAGATCGTTGATACGATGACCGTTAAAATCGATCGTACCACCGACTAACTTACCTGGATAAGCTGTCAGTCCCATCAGACTGTATGCAGTAACGGATTTACCTGAACCACTCTCTCCTACAATACCGAGGACTTCACCATCATTCAGATGGATAGAAACGTCATTCAATGCCTTAACTTCACCTGCTGGTGTGAAGAATGAAAGACGTTCGTGCTGTATATCTACAAGATATTCTGACATAATCTTACACTCTCCTTCCTAGTTCTTAAGTTTAGGGTCGAAGGCATCTCTGAGGCCATCGCCCAGTAAGTTAAAGCTCAGAATGATCAAACTGATAACCGCTGCCGGAATAAACAACAGATACGGATATGTATTCAGACCATTGATCGCATCACTGGCAAGACTTCCCAGAGAAGGCATCGGAACAGCAACACCAAGACCGAGGAAACTCAGGAAACTCTCTGTAAAGATAGAAGATGGAATCTGCAGTGTTGTTGTAACGATCAGTGTACCGATACAGTTTGTCAGCAGATGCTTCTTGATAATTCTTGCTGAAGATGCACCCAGTGCTCTTGCAGCCGTAACATATTCACTTTCCTTCAGCATCAGGATCTGGCTTCGTACCATACGTGCCATACCAACCCAGTACAAAAGAGCGAATACGATGAAAATACTGATCAGGTTCTCACCAACAACGGAAATCCATCCGAAGCCCGGTGCCTGAGCCAACACCTTCAATGGTGCCTTCAAAGCGAAGGACAAAAGAACGATCAGCAGGACATCCGGAATGGTATAAATAATATCAACAATACGCATCATGATCAGATCGACCCAGCCGCCTGCAAAAGCAGCGATGGAACCGAAAACAGAACCGATGACAAGAATGATCGCTGCTGCAATGATACCAACCAGCAGGGAGATACGGCTTCCCATCATGACACGGATCGCATAATCACGGCCCATCTTATCTGTGCCGAAGAAATGCGGAAATACCTTCTCGCCGGCTGCTATTTGCTCCATCTCTTTGGCAGAATACTGCATCGGTGCAAGGTTATTCGCACCCTGAATCTGCTGCTCGTAACTGTATGGATAAAATGCCGGAACGATAAAGGCAAAAATCATAACAATAATAATGATAAACAGACAAACCATGGCCACTTTGTTCTTACGCAGACGTCTGAAACCATCTTTCCAGAAGCTGACGCTGTCACGCATGACAACAAGGCCTTCCTTCTCTTCTTCAGTAGCCGGAAGGAAGTCGTCTGGATTTAACTTTAATTGAAAACTTAACGGATTCTTCTCCATTATCACTTACCCTCCTGTTTATTTCAGCTTGATACGCGGGTCTACCAGTTTGTAGACAATATCAACAATAACATTCATAACGATCATGATCGTCGCAAGGAAAATTGTCGTACCCATGATCATCGTGTAATCACGGCCATTGATGGCTTTGATGAATTCGCCGCCAAGACCCGGAATTGTAAAAATCTTCTCTGTAACAAAACTACCTGTCAGTGTATAAGCCAGCATAGGGCCCACATATGTAATAACAGGCAGGATTGCATTACGAAGGGCATGCTTAAACAGGGAAACCTTCTGTGACAACCCCTTTGCCTTCGCTGTACGCATATAATCCTGGCCGAGAACATCCAGCATGGATGAACGCATCAGACGCATAATATATGATGTCGGATAAGCTGCCAGCGCAACCACCGGCATAATGTAGCTCTGCGCATTCTTAAGCCCCAGTGTCGGCAGCCACTGCAGTTTAACGCCAAAGACGTAAAGGAGCAGTGTACAGATAACGAACCCGGGCACCGCAATGCCGCAGGTGGCAATGACACTGAATAAACTATCGATAAAAGTGCCTCTCTTGTATGCAGCCAGAACACCCAGCGGCACACCGACACAAAGTGCAAGGATGACAGCCATTCCGCCTAATTTAGCGGATACAGGGAACTTTGTCGCAATAATATCCATAACGGTACGACCTCTCTGCTTCAGGCTGTCGCCGAAATCACCGTGTGCTGCATCGGAAATATAAGTAAAATAACGTTCTGCCATAGGTTTATCCAGTCCATACTTAGCTTCCAGCGCTTTTGTTGCTGCAGGGCTGATTGCCTTCTCTGATAAGAACGGTCCGCCCGGAACCAGGTTCATCAGAAAGAATGTGATCGTGGCAACTGCCCAAATGGTCACGAATGCAAGTGCAATTCTCTTGAGTATGTATTTACCCACTTTTCTCTCTCCTATTCAATTTAGTTTTCTGCTATTATAACGCCTAGGGCGGACATCTGTCTATGTACAAAATATACCATTTGTATAGCGCACTTCACCACGTTAATAGGCTAAATAACAACAGTCATGTGAAATAATTTAAATTATAGCATATATTGTTTGAATTGTACAGCTAAAAAACACTTCGCAGTTTTATCACAGTAACTCCACGAAGTGTTTTCAGAAATTTATCGTATTTAGTATTTGTTTTCTACATTTTCGAGGTTATCGATTGTAAATACTTGCAAATTTTCCCGCTTATCGAACCATATCCGGTGTAATCTCATCCAGACTGAATGCACCGCACATGGCCATCGTATCTGCCAGTTCTCCGGCCAGTTTGTCAATGTAGGCTTTCACACCCTCTTCGGCACCGCCATAAACCGCTGTTACAAAAGGACGGGCGATAATAACTGCATCTGCACCAAGTGCCAATGCCTTGAAAATATCCACACCGCTTCGAATGCCGCCATCCACAAAAATCTTCATACTGCCGCCGACAGCCTTCACGATTTCAGGAAGAACTTCTGCTGTTGCCGGGCACTGATCCTGTACACGTCCGCCGTGATTAGATACAACAATGGCAGCTGCTCCCGCTTCCTTCGCCTTCAATGCGCCCTTCACTGTCATAACGCCCTTCACGATAAACGGCGCACCGGCCATTTCTGCAATGGCCTTCAGATCCTCGACGGATTTGCCGCCTGCCGGCGGATCCATATTCTTCAGGAACGGCAGACCGGCTGCATCCACATCCATAGCCACTGCAAAAGCACCGGACTTCTTCACCAGATCCATCTTCTCACGGATCGTATCCAGATTCCACGGCTTCACTGTCGGAACACCCATGCCGCCGGCCAATGCGATCGCATCTGTTGCCGCTTCCATCACCTTCGGATTTGTACCGTCACCTGTAAAAGCAACAATGCCATTTTCTGCACAGGCAGAAACAAGGACTTTATTATAAGAAACATCATCATATGCATCGCTGTAATGCAGGTTCACAGCCCCTACAGGTCCCGCAAAAAACGGATACTTGAACTTCTTTCCAAAGAGTTCAAGGGATGTATCCACTGCCTTCGGCGCACACAATGTATCCATATTCACTCTGATCTCCTGCCACTTCTGGTAATTGCGAATGGCCGTATCGCCGACACCCTTGGCTCCGGGACCCGGAACGGTGTTGCGGCATGCCAGACCATTGCAGACCGGACAGGCCTTACATAACTTGCCGATGTTCTCTCTTGCATTCGCAAGTACTTCATTATAATTCATAATCTCCTCCTCACTCCGACGTCATCCTTTCTACTACCCCCGGATCATGTCGGTCTTTATTTTAAATATAATCGCAGTACCTGAAACCATACGCTCAGGCTCGCTTACCCCCTACAAACTAAGTATAACACCAATTACACCAGATGCAAGAATATAAATGATGGGATGCTTGCCTGTTTTCTTATAAACAACATACAGCACCACGCCAAATATAAACGCTTTTATATTGAAGAGATCCGTCAGTGATCCTGTTTCTGCAAACAGCTGTGTTCTCAGAAACGCGGCCTCAGCCACACGAAGTCCTGCCACAGAAATCAGACCCACGGATGCGGCTCTCAGGCCATACATACAATATTGTACGTATTTATTCGTTTTAAATTTCTCCAGAATATTCGACACAATAATAATGATAATAATAGACGGTGTTACCAGTCCGGCCACCGCAGCAATACCGCCTAAAACACCCATGGAAGTAAAACCTGTATAAGTAGCCATATTGATGCCCATCGGTCCCGGTGTGGATTCCGAAATAGCGATCATATTGGAAATGTCATCCAGCGTAAACCAGCCTGTCGCAGCCTGCATATCATAAAGGAACGGCAGTGTTGCCAGACCGCCGCCAATGGCAAAAAGTCCTGTCTTAAAAAATTCCCAGAAAAGTCTAAATATCAACATATTTCATCCCTCCTATGCTTTCTTCTGCGCTTTTGAACGTTCCATCAAAGTCTTGATGATCACACCTGCTGCTCCGGCACATACGATCCATACAAAAGATGCAACATCGGTAAACAGTGACAGAATCACAACGGCCGCAAAAATCAGATACGTCGCCGCATCGATCAGAGACTTCTTCGCCAGTTTGATCACGGCATCAAGCACCAGGACGCACACACAGACACGAATACCTGCAAGGGCATGCTGTACCCAGACAATATGTGTAAAACTGTTAATGAATGCGGCGATGATCATAATAATGACCAGCGAAGGAAAAACACATCCGATAGTCGCCACAATACCGCCGATAATGCCCTTGCGCTTATACCCGATAAATGTCGCGGTATTAACAGCAATAATACCCGGTGTACACTGACCGATAGCATAATAATCCATCAATTCCTCACTCGTTGCCCAGTTTCTGTTCTCCACAACTTCACGCTGCAGAATCGGCAGCATCGCATAGCCGCCGCCGAAAGTAAAGCCGCCAATCTTGGCAAACACAATAAATAATTCCCATAATTCTTTCATAATCTCTATAATCTCCTTTCTCTTCCCATCCGAATCCCTTTCTGTCAGGATTCGCTTTATTTATCGTTGTGAAAATACACCTCCTGGTTTATAATGATTCTTAAAGCAATGTTTTCCTGTCCACCATTTCATTACGGCCGATGATGCCTCCGTTCCGGACGGCATACATTATGATAGAGAGGTTTCCATGACACTTATACAGCTGAAATATTTCCAGACGATCTGCAAATACAACAATATCACACGGGCATCTGCCGAACTCCATGTCTCCCAGCCCAGTCTCTCCAATGCGGTCAAGGAACTGGAGCGTGAATTCGGTGTCAGTCTGTTCACCAGGCGCAGCCGCGGTCTGGAACTGACTCCGGAGGGTCGCTACTTCCTGGATGAGGCAGATAAGCTTCTGGAACAGGCCGAGCAGCTGACAACCAATATGAAGCATATGTCTACAACCGACAGAACACTGACCCTTGGTCTTCCGGCCATGAGCGGTTCCCTCGTCTTCACAGATCTCCTTCGAACCCTCTATGCCCGTTCTCCCGGTACACATATCCAGGTCATGGAGAATGGTTCTCTGGCCAATCGTTCCAAAATCATGGATCACACTCTGGATGCGGCCATTATCACCCGAAACGGACCGCTCTCTCCGGGCATCGGCCATGTGGCGCTGCGTCATGTCAACGTCTGCCTGTATCTGTCCGTCATGCATCCCCTGGCTGAGAAAGATACCGTAACAACCGACGACCTGGATCAACTGCCTCTGGCCATGCTGCCGGAAGATACTTTCCTCGACCACTGCATCAATCAGTATTATGAAAACCTTCATCTGAAGCCGAGTATCATTGTCCGCACCAATCAGCTGGCAACTATCCAGCAATTGGTGGCAACCAACACAACCGCGGCTTTTCTTCTGGATCATGTACTGGAAGAAAGCAGCGATATCGTGAAACGGGCGGTACCGGGCCTTTTGCCTGCGGAGATCGACCTGATCTGGAAATCCAGCCGCCATCTCTCGCCGCATCTGAAGAATCTGATCACAGCCGCCCGGAACATCTGACGAACCGAACTGTACAATCCAAAAATCTGCTGCCTGAATGGCCGATATCTGACAGATCTGATACAGTTAGTGTTTCTCAACACTCTATCCATATTGTAAGCTATATCGAACAATTATTCCAATACTGATGTTTTATCGTGGTATAGTTTTATGCTATACCACTTTTTCTGTTTTTCTTTGTAAACGTTTCCAAAACGAATTCTATTTTGTCGGATATTGCATTTTTTTCGGAGCAATCATGAATTTATCTTGATATTCCATCACATTTTTGAATGTTTAATATTTAACGCTTGCATTTAGCCAAACCATATCGTATAGTAAAAATATATGTATGCAATACATTCCGTACGACAGTCTGCATTCATGCTGCTGTTTGTACGATAGAAAATAAGGGGATTTCAGATTGTATTTGCAAAGTTAAAAAAGGAGGTTTCTCAAAAGTGGGAGAAGTACAAATCAAACCATTCAAACGTGTTCTCGTCGCTAACCGAGGCGAAATCGCCATCCGTGTTTATCGTGCTCTGAATGAGCTGGGTATTACAACCGTCGGTATTTATTCCAAGGAAGACCGCTATGCCCTCTTCCGTTCCAAAGCAGACGAATCCTATCAGCTGAAAGAAAATAAAGGTCCTGTTGATGCTTATCTGGATATCAAGGGCATTATTGAAATTGCCAAGAAGGCAAATGTTGATGCTATCCATCCGGGCTATGGTTTTCTCTCTGAGAATCCGGACTTTGTCGAGGCCTGCGCAAAAGCCGGCATCGTATTTATCGGACCTTCCGAGGACATCATGAATGCCATGGGTGATAAGATTTCTTCCAAACAGATGGCTATCAAAGCCGGTGTTCCGATCATCCCTGGTGTAGATCACGCATTGAAGTCAGAAGAAGAAGTCATGAAAGTTGCTGAAATGGTCGGTTATCCGGTTATGCTGAAAGCCTCCAACGGCGGCGGCGGCCGCGGTATGCGTATTGTCAACAGCGCTGAAGATATGCCGAAGGAATACCGCGAGGCCTGCAACGAATCCAAAAAGGCTTTCGGTGATGACCAGATCTTCATCGAGAAATACATCCGCGGACCAAAGCATATCGAAGTACAGGTGCTTGCAGATAATTACGGCAATGTTGTTCACCTTTACGATCGTGACTGCTCCGTGCAGCGTCGTCATCAGAAAGTTGTCGAATATGCCCCTGTATTCAGCATTCCTGAATCAACACGTCAGATTATTTTCGACAGCGCTATCAAGCTTTGCAAGCAGGTCGGCTACAGAAATGCCGGTACACTTGAATTCCTTGTGGACCAGGAAGGCAATCCATACTTCATTGAGATGAACCCTCGTGTCCAGGTTGAACATACCGTTTCCGAGATGGTTACAGGCATCGATATTGTTGCTTCTCAGATTCTCATTGCCGAAGGTTATCCGCTGAACAGCCCTGAGATCAATATTCCATCCCAGGATGCCGTCAAGTGTCAGGGATTCTCGATCCAGACACGTGTTACAACAGAGGATCCATCCAATAACTTCCTTCCGGACACAGGCAAGATCACTGTTTATCGTTCCGGTTCAGGCAATGGTATCCGTCTTGACGGCGGCAACGCTTATGCAGGCGCTGAGATTCTTCCATATTATGATAGTCTTCTTGTAAAAGTGATCACACACGACCGTACATTTGACGGTGCCATCCGCAAGTCTCTCCGCGCATTGAAGGAACTGCGTATCAGAGGTGTCAAAACCAACGTGCCTTTTCTGATCAATGTCATCAACCATGAGACATTCAGAGCCGGCCAGTGCTACACCACTTTTATAGAAGAAACACCTTCTCTGTTCCAGCTGCAGCGCAGCCAGGACCGTGCAACCAAGATCATCGAATTCCTGGGTGACAGAATCGTCAATACAACCGGCGGCGACAAACCATTTTATGAAAATCGTGAAATTCCTCAGTTCGATGAGGAGAAAACGGTTTATGGTGCCAGAGACGAATTCTTAAAGCTTGGAGCCAGGGACTTTACTCAGAAGATCTTGAATGACAAGAAATTATACGTGACAGATACAACTATGCGTGATGCCCAGCAGTCCCTGATGGCAACCCGTATGCGTACGAAGGATCTCGCCGGTGCAGCCCGTGCAACCAATGCATTTATGCAGAATGCTTATTCCGTTGAATGCTGGGGCGGTGCCACATTCGATACCGCTTATCGTTTCCTGAAGGAATCTCCATGGAAGCGTCTCGAAATTCTCCGTGAGAGAATGCCGAACACTATGCTCCAGATGCTGCTGCGTGCATCCAACGCCGTTGGTTACAGCAATTATCCGGATAATGTGGTTAAGAACTTTATTGATGTTTCCTCCAAAGCCGGCATCGATATTTTCAGAATTTTCGACTCCCTGAACTGGGTTGAAAATATGAAGATGCCAATCGAAGAAGCATTGAAAACAGGCAAGATTGTCGAAGGTACACTCTGCTATACAGGCGATGTTACAAATCCAAACGAGAAGAAATACACACTGGATTATTATGTCAAGAAAGCCAAAGAACTCGAAGCACTTGGTATCCATACCTTCTGCATCAAGGATATGGCCGGACTTCTGAAGCCATACGCTGCCAAAGAGCTGATCGGTGCGCTGAAGTCCGAACTGAAGATTCCGGTTCACCTTCATACACATGATTCTACAGGCAACGGTGTTGCAACTGTCCTGATGGCTGCAGAAGCCGGCGTTGATATCGTCGATCTGGCCATTGAATCCATGAGCACACTGACCAGTCAGCCATCCATGAACTCTGTTGTTGCTGCCCTGCAGGGTACAGAACGCGACACAGGCCTTGATCTTGATGAACTCAGTGAACTTGGCCGCTACTACGGCAGAGTCCGCAAGGTTTACAAACAGTTTGAAAGCGGTATGAACGCACCAAACGTTGATATTTACAAGTACGAGATCCCTGGCGGTCAGTACTCCAACCTTCTCGCCCAGGTTGAAAGCATGGGTATGAAGAATCAGTTTGAAGAAATCAAAGAGCTGTACAGACAGGCCAACGATCTTCTCGGCAATGTTACAAAAGTTACTCCTACATCCAAGGTTGTCGGTGATATGGCTATCTTTATGCTGAAGAACGGTCTGAACAAAGACAATATCTTTGAACTTGGCCAGGATCTCTCATTCCCTGCCTCTGTTGTAGATTATTTCAAGGGCATGATCGGACAGCCTGAAGGTGGATTCAATCCTGAACTTCAGAAGATGATCCTCAAAGGTGAGAAACCGATCACTGTCCGTCCGGGTACATTGCTTCCGGATGTCGATTTTGACGCTGTTAAGGCCATGCTGAAGGATAAATACGATCTCTCAGATTTCTCAGATTATCAGCTGGATCTGAAGGCTGTCAGCTATGCCCTCTATCCAAAGGTATATGAAGATTACTGCGAACATTTCCAGGCATACAACGATGTTACACGACTTGAAAGCCATGTTTACTTCTATGGCCTGCGCCGCGGTGAGGAAACAACCCTTAAGATTGGCGAAGGTAAAGATCTGCTGATCAAGTTTATGGAAATGTCTGCACCTGATGAGGAAGGCAAACGTGTCCTCAGCTTTGAAATCAACGGTTCTGTCCGTGAAGTCACTGTTCAGGATAAGAAGCTTGAAGTTAAGTCCGATAAGAAACTGAAAGCCGATAAGTCCAACCCGGCTCATGTTGGTTCTACAATTCCGGGTACAGTCAGCCAGGTATTCGTCAAAGAAGGCGAAGAAGTGAAACAGAACCAGCCGCTGCTCGTACTCGAAGCCATGAAACTGGAGACAACTGTCGTTGCCAAACAGGACGGTGTTATCGACAAGATTTACGTTGCTGCAGGCGATCGCGTCAATACCGGCGATCTGCTGCTGTCCTTCCAGAAATAGTGTTCATACGGGTACCATAAAATAAAAACTGAAATTCCCGCTGTCTCGCTGGTTTTGCCAGACAGCGGGAATTTCAGTTTTTTTATCGGCACCCTGTATGAGGCTTATGCGAGGGAGTTTCCCTTTATTACATAGGCTATGGCCATTCTGTAACTTATGGCCATCTCCGATTATCCATGGTATACTTATTTCATGGAAGTCGGAGGACGTGCTGCACCCGTTCCGAGCCTATTCGGAGGTGGTGCCATATGAGTACATATGAGGAATTACAACTTATAGTCTCTGTCGCTATGCTCATAGTTGCAATACTGAATTTTACGCATAAAAAATAGCCGTCCTATGTACTTTGGCGAGTCTCGGACAGCTATTTTTTAGTTTTTCTTCTTCGCCGGGTCGGGTGAGCGCATTCACCTTCCGACTTCCTATATTCTTATTATACCTTTCTTACAGGCGTTTGTAAATACGCCTATCGCAATTTTCTTTACAATGCTTTATTCTCTTTCCAGCGCCCTGATATCAGGAACACCACAATCAATATAATAGATCCCACAGATGCTATCGGTCCGCCAAGTCCGACGCCTGTCAGACCCAGATGCAGCACCAGACCAAAACTCACTGCCACCGGTACTCTGAGTATAATTGCCGACAGCATATTGTTGACCATGGAGAATGCGGTGTGTCCGGCACCGGTGAACAGACCATTGATGCAGAAGACAAACGGCATCAGCAGATAGTCAAAGCTGAATGTCCGGATATACTGCACACCGTATTTGATCATTTCCGGCTCATCGTTGAAGAGCCGCAGGATATGCTCAAAAGATGTCTGCGCCACAATAAAGATGCAGCCGCTGATGCAAAAAGCAATGACTGTACCGATTTTGCAGGTCTTCACTGCTCTGTCCCACTTGCCGGCACCGATATTCTGTGCACACATCGTTGAGATGGAGGCCCCCATCGCCACAGCCGGCAGCACCGCAAAACTGTTGAACTTGGCCACAACACCAACGGCGGCTGATGCATTGACGCCGCCGATCACATTGACCAGGGTTGTAATGATCATAAATGAAATGCTTGTTACACCATTCTGGATAGCCGTTGGTGTACCCAGCTTCAAAATTTTCACTGCTTTTTCTCTCTTAATAATAAAAGAAGATGGTTTGAAATCAAATACAAAGTCATTGCGGATCATCACGATGATACAGGTGATCATGCTGACTGCCTGTGAGAAAACAGTTGCAATAGCTGCTCCCAACGCTCCCATCTTCAATCCGGCCACCAGTACAAGGTCAAGAATCACGTTGGTAATGCAGGCAATCAGTACAAAGTACAAAGGCCGCTTACTGTCTCCCATGCCGCGCATAACCGCACTGAACACATTGTAACCAAATATAAAAATCAGGCCGAGAACCGTCACTGTCAGATATCGGTCAGCCTCTGCAAAGGATTCCGCTGGTGTCTGGATCAGATAAAGGATCGGTTTCTTGAGAATAAGCATTAAAACGGTAATGGCAATTGCCGCAATGGTTAATGTCGTAAGCAATGTAGCCGTTGTCTCCTGCATATCCTTCCGCCTCTTGGCTCCCAGATACTGTGCGATCAGCACAGTTCCGCCTGCACACAGACCGACAACGATATTCGTCAGGATCAGCGTCACCTGGCTTCCCAAATTCACACCGGACATGCTGGTTGTACCACTGAAGCGTCCAACGATCAGCATATCCGCCACGCTGTAAAGGGACTGTATAATATTGGATGCCAGAAAAGGCAGCGAAAACAGAACCAGCTGTTTCGCCACATTGCCCTCCGAAAGATTTTTCTCAAAACTGCTCATGATGATTACCTCTTTTAAATTAAATTCCTGCAACTTTTCAGAGCCAAATGGATTTATATCCAAGAGTGTTCATTCATGCAAGCATGCTTCGCACTTTTGAACATAAATCCATTTGGCTCTGAACAGTTACAAATTCCTGTAAATATTGGCAGAACTTTTGTCGGTCAGAAAAGCTTTTGTATACTTAATTGTACTTAATATAGTAGCGTAAACCACCAATAATGACAATAGGTATTCTCAAACGTACTATACCTGCCAGCCCTGTTTTCCATACAAAAAGAACATTTCGAATCATTTTTCAATTTACACCTGCCAAAAAAAATGATATCCTATAAGGTGTTTGACTACTATTAAGTACATCATCAATACTGGGGAATTTAAAAAATGAAAAATAAAACTGCATTTACAATTTTGACGATTCTAGTCTTAAGTTTTCTACTTTATCTGTCAGGCGGGATTTTTGTACATCACGGTTCTGCGAAAAACAGCGAATCTATTGCAGCAGATGTTGATCTGCTCAAGCAAATGGAAGCCAAAACACCGACAGATTTCTCATCCCGCAAAATCGAAAATTTTTCCGGCGATCTCACTGAGGAACAGGAGAAGATCATCGCAATGAAAGATGACTCCTTTGACAACAGTGAAATGACCAAATGGTTTGAGGACGTGATCATCCTGGGGGATTCTATCGTCGAAGGCGGCTCTGCCTATGAATGGCTGACGCCATCCAACTTCTCCTCCAAGATCGGTATCTCCGTCTGCACAGCTGAAGAACAGATTGACGCTGCTATTAATGCTTCGCCATCTCTTCTTTTCATGTGTTTTGGTGTCAATGATATCGAGAATTATGGCTCACAGGTGGATGGATTTATCTCTGATTACAGGGAAGCAATTACCAAAATCCAAGGTGCAACACCGCATACTGTGATTTATGTCAATGCGATCTTTCCTCCGCAGGACGGTGTTCAGGATCGTCTGCCATTTTATGGGTATCTCGACGAATACAATACAGAACTTGAAGCTTTATGTCAGGAACTCGGCGTCACCTTTATCGACTCCGGTTTCATTTTAAGAGAACTGCCGGAATTATATGATGCGGATGGTATTCACCCTGTTTCCGCATTTTATCCATTATGGTTTAATTATCTGGCAGATATGGCGGGGTTAAAAGACAATGAATAGATTAAAGAAATTGACATATATCCAATACATCATCTGCGGCCTGCTTGTTATTTTCATTCTTGGCATTCTCCTGTCAGGTCATGCAAAAAATGTCAGTTTTGAAACAGTCCAGCAGAATATTGTATCATGTGAAGGTATCAATACCCTCAAAAAAGGAACAGCCCGTGATATGCGAAAGAATCTTGATCTTGACGAAAGTCTCTTTGACTGGTCTATTTACTATTGCGGCAATGGTCTAATGGATGTATCGGAGCTTCTGATCGTGAAGTCCGATAACTCAGCCGCTCTGGAAACAGCTGAAAAAGCGGCTGCTTCCAGACTGGACGCACAAAAGACCAACTTTGACGGCTACGGCACTAACCAGATTGACCTTCTTGGTCATGCCATCACCAAAAAAGTCGGCCCTTATTATTTTTATGCTGTTTCTGAGCATGCATCAACGTGGGAGGAGGTTTTTATGGGTCTCGTCAAATAGACCCTGAAAGTACATTATGGTATTCAGTAGTTTAAATTTCCTGCTTATTTTTCTTCCAATCGTACTGCTCCTCCATTCAGTACTTCCTTTTAAGTACAAAAACATTGTACTGCTTGCGGCCAGCATTATTTTCTATGCCTGGGGAGAGCCTGTCTATGTCATCCTTATGATCCTGAGCATCGGTTTCAACTACATGTCCGGTCTTGTTCTTGGCGAACTTGAAGATCCGCACATGCGGAAACGCCAGCTTATATTTGCAGTCGCTGTCAACCTTCTGCTGCTTGGATTTTTTAAATATGCCGGTTTCCTTGTCAACATGATCAATGCCATTCTTCCTCTGAAGATTGAATTCAGATCACTGGCACTTCCTGTTGGTATTTCTTTCTACACATTCCAGGCATTGTCCTATGTCATCGATGTGTACAGAAAGAAAGTCAAGCCTCAGGAAAACCTGCTGAACTTTGCTGTATATATCACGATGTTTCCTCAGCTCGTCGCTGGTCCGATCGTTAAATATTCAGATATCGAGCTTCAGCTTTCCAACCGCAGAATATCCCGTGCCAAATTCGGTCAAGGCATCGAGCGACTGCTCTTTGGTCTTTCCAAAAAAGTCCTGCTTGCCAACAATCTCGGTCTGCTCTACGAAACCATTCAGGCTTCGGGCAGCAGAAGCATCATGACTTCATGGCTTGGTATTTTTGCCTACACCCTTCAGATTTACTTTGACTTCTCCGGTTACAGTGATATGGCCATTGGTATGGGCAAGATGCTGGGATTTACATTCCCTGAAAACTTCAATTTTCCATATATTTCAGACAGTATCACAGAGTTCTGGCGCAGATGGCATATGACATTATCCGGTTGGTTCCGTGAATATGTCTATATTCCTCTTGGCGGCAACCGTGTTTCCAAGCCCCGTCATATTCTGAACCTTCTGATTGTATGGGTGCTCACAGGTTTCTGGCACGGTGCGGCATGGAACTTTATCCTGTGGGGCCTCTATTACGGTATTCTTCTGATTCTTGAGAAATATATATTTGCTTCTCTGCTGAAGAAGCTGCCGAAAGCAGCCCGACACATCTATACCATGCTTCTTGTCATGTTCGGCTGGGTCTTATTCAGCAACACGGACTTTGGCAGTATGCGCACTTACGTCGGCACTTTATTTGGTATCGGCACCAAAGGCTTCCTTGATCTGGCGTTCTTTTATTATATAAGGAACAATCTCATCATTCTGATCATGGGCGTGCTCTGTGCAACACCGCTGATCAGGAATTATATTGTGCGATGCAGCAGAAAGAAACCTGAAGTGACTTCCGCAGTACTTCTGCTCCTTGGTATCCTCAGCATTGCATTCCTTGTATACGGTACTTACAACCCTTTCCTTTATTTCAGATTTTAGTGAGGACAGATTATGCAGAAACGAAAAGATAAAATCAATCGAAAAAAATATCATTCTATTCTGGTCATTGCCGCAATTGCTATTGTTGTCCTCCTGGACGCCGGCATGATCCTGATGCCGGATCATACATCCTCTGATATGGAAAACCGTACACTCCAGACATTTCCAAAGCTGACATTCTCAACGCTGGTATCCGGAAAGTTTGAATCCGAATTCGAGACCTATATTGCTGATCAGTTTCCTTTTCGAAACAAATGGATCACGCTTGAATCCACAGTTTCACGCATGATGGGAAAAACTGAATCCAACGACATTTTTCTTGCAAAGGGCGGTTATCTGATCCAGAATTTCCATACGCCATCTGATGAGCAGTATGCCTCCCTCCTGGAAGGCTACAAGGGGATTGCCAAGCTTACAGAAGGAACAGATATCACTTTAAATGCTATGATCGTCCCTACGGCTGTCAACATATACAGCAAAAAACTCCCTTTCGGAGCTGTAAAAGGGGATCAAAAAGCTTTCCTTACACAGCTTCAAAGTGACCTTGCTGCTTCCGGCATCAACTGGATCGATCTTTCTGAGCCTTTTGCCGCCTGCGACAAAGCAACTCAGCTTTACTACAGAACCGACCATCACTGGACAAGTGATGCGGCCTTACTCGCCTACCAGACCTATAACAAAACTCTGGGACTTAATGACAGCACCACTTATTCCAAAAACATACTTTCCGATTCTTTCAAAGGTACTTTGTCCGCTTCCAGCGGCCTGCGTACATCAGAAACGGATGAAATTTATGCGTATCTTCCGGATCAGGCCACAGATTACACTGTCAGCCTGACGGCAGAAAATACCAAATCAGCTTCCGTATTTGACGTTCAAAGCCTGTCCACCAAAAGCCAGTACAATGTATTCTTTGGCGGCAATCATCCGGAAGTCGTTATCGATTCCGCTTCCGAATCCAAAAAGGTGCTGATGGTCTTCAAGGATTCCTACGCAAACTGTTTTGTTCCGTTCCTGATTCCTGACTATGCAAGAATCATCATGATCGACCCGAGATATTATACAGAAGATATTTCCGAAACCATTCAATCCAATGGCGTTACCGATATTCTGTTTCTGTATAATGCCAACACGGCGGCTGAAGACCACAGTCTTTATCAGCTGACCGCCGAATAAACTAAAATAAACTAAAATAAACTAAAATACAGCATCATGACAATCCCATCAGAATCGTCATGATGTGAAGAAAGGCCCTGTACTTCGGCATTCACCGAAATACAGGGCCTTTCTGGGGAAAATGTTCACTTACCAGCCAACACAATTTGCGCCATTAGTCTTCAATATGTGTTGTGGTTGTTGTGAGGCCATTGGCATCAGCATCTACATTGATGCAGTCGCCCGGCTCCAATTCATTGCCAAGGATCATTTTGGCTACCATGGTCTCGACATTCTTCTGGATATACCGCTTCAACGGACGTGCACCATAAACCGGATCATAACCATGATCTGTGATGTAATCCTTTGCAGCCGGTGTCAGCTGAAGTGTCAGTTCCTTTGTCTCAAGACGCTTATTCAGACGACCGATCAGGATATCAATGATACCGCTGATGTTGTCCTTCGTTAACGGCTTGAACATAATGATCTCATCAAGACGGTTCAGAAATTCCGGTCTGAAATGTGCTTTCAGATCATTCATCGTGTTCTGTCTTGCTTCATCACTGATATTGCCTTCGCTGTCAATGCCCTCCAGCAGATAGGAAGAACCAATGTTTGACGTCATGATCAGAATCGTATTCTTAAAGTCTACCGTTCTGCCCTGAGAATCGGTCACACGACCATCATCCAGAATCTGCAGCAATACATTGAAAACATCCGGATGGGCCTTCTCAATCTCATCGAAAAGGATAACAGAGTAAGGTTTTCTTCTGACTGCTTCTGTCAGCTGTCCGCCTTCTTCATAACCAACATATCCCGGAGGCGCTCCGATCAGTCTGGACACGGAGAACTTCTCCATGTATTCACTCATATCGATACGCACCATATTGTTCTCATCATCAAACAGATTCTCTGCCAGTGCCTTGGCAAGTTCTGTCTTACCAACACCAGTAGGGCCAAGGAACAGGAACGAACCAATCGGTCTGTTCTCATCCTGGATACCTGCCTTGGAACGGATAATCGCTTCTGTGACTTTCGATACACCTTCTTCCTGACCGATGACACGTTTGTGAAGTTCATCGTCCAGATGAAGGATCTTATTACGCTCGCTCTCTGTCAGCTTTGCAACCGGAATACCTGTCCATCTGGACACGATTCTGGCAATCTCTTCATCAGTGACACGTTCACGAAGAATAGAATTCTCTTCTCCATGGACACGCGCCTCTTCCTCTTCCAGCTGTTTCTTCAGCTGAGGCAGCTTGCCGTACTGAAGTTCAGCAGCCTTGTTCAGATCATAATTCCTCTGAGCCAACTCAATCTGCTTGTTCAGGTCTTCAATCTGTTCACGCAGGCTCTGCAGCTTCTCAACATCCTGCTTCTCATCGTCCCATTTAGCCTTCTGAACCTTGAAATCTTCTCTCAGTTCGGCAATCTCATGGGTAATGTTCTGCAACCGTTCCTGACTGAGCTTGTCGTCCTCTTTCTTCAGAGCAGCTTCCTCAATCTCCAACTGCATGATCTTACGCGAAATCTCATCCAATTCTGTCGGCATAGAATCAAGTTCTGTCTTGATCATTGCACAGGCTTCATCCACAAGGTCAATCGCCTTATCCGGAAGGAAACGATCGGTAATGTATCTATGTGAAAGCGTTGCAGCTGCCACAAGGGCACCATCTGTAATCTTAACGCCATGGAAAACTTCATATCTTTCTTTCAGGCCACGAAGAATGGCAATGGTATCCTCCACCGTCGGCTCATCCACCATAACCGGCTGGAAACGACGCTCAAGCGCCTTATCCTTCTCAATGTATTGTCTGTACTCGTCCAGTGTTGTCGCACCGATACAGTGGAGTTCACCTCTGGCCAGCATAGGCTTCAGCATATTGCTGGCATCCATGGCACCGTCCGTCTTGCCGGCACCAACGATCAGATGCAGCTCATCGATGAAAAGAATAATCTCGCCGTCGCTCTTCTTGACCTCAGCAAGAACAGCCTTCAGACGTTCCTCGAATTCACCTCTGTACTTGGCACCGGCTACCAGTGCGCCCATATCCAGAGAATAAATCTTCTTGTCCTTCAGGCCATCCGGCACATCGCCCTTGACGATACGCTGTGCCAGGCCCTCGATAACTGCGGTCTTACCTACACCAGGCTCACCGATCAGTACCGGGTTGTTCTTCGTCTTACGAGAAAGGATACGGATAATGTTACGGATCTCCGTATCACGGCCAATGACAGGATCCATCTTCTGGGCTCTTGCCTTGCCTACCAAATCTTCTGCATACTTACTCAGGCTGTCATAAGTTGCCTCAGGGTTATCACTTGTCACACGCTGATTGCCTCGGACAGTGGAAAGTGCCTGAAGGAAACCATCTCTTGTTACTTCAAAATTCCTGAATAATGTCTTGATATCACTGTCGGCTGTCTCAAACAATGCCAGGAAAAGGTGCTCAACAGAGATATATTCATCATCCATCTGCTTCGCTTCTTCCTCAGCCCGTACCAGTGTACGGTTCAGGTTATCACCTACATAAACCTGGCCGCCGGATACCTTGACAAGCTTCTCAACAAGCTTCGTCGCCTGTACCTTAAATCCTTCATGATTAATTCCCATCTTCGCCAGCAGTCTGTCGATCAGGCTGTCTTCCTGGGTCAGCAGGCTCAGAAGCAGATGTTCCTGTTCAATCTTCTGATTCCCGTACTGATAAGCCAGTTTCTGACAATCCTGCACTGCCTGCAGGGACTTCTGTGTAAATTTATTTAAATCCATATTCATGCCTCCTTTGGAAACAATGTACTCAATTCAATATTGTTCGCATCTCTAAAAGTAATCTATATAAAACACGACATTGTAATGAATGCCGTGTCAGTTTTCTTCATTCCTGCTTTAAGTCCTTCCCTCCTCTTTTGTTCTATATGTAATATAACACTTATTGTTAGCACTGTCAACCCTTGAGTGCTAATTTTTATAGAAAAATGTGTACTCCGTCAAATAAGCCGGACTCACGCAGACAGGCTACACACTTTTTCATGACACTATTATTTTTAACAAAAGAAAACGAGCAGCTGGTAAACTGGATTTACGCTTACTTGCTACTCGTTTGTAATCACTCGCGCAAATTAAAATTTCAATAGGATCAAATACCTATAACTCTTCCACTTTGCAGGCGTGCTCTTTTGTCACTTTATTATACCCGATACCAACTGCCAAAATACGCCCTGTGTGCACTGTTTTCTCAGCCAGTTTTCCCTTAAAACGCAAAGCATATTCTCTTTCTTTTATCTGCGCGATCGCATCATCCGGCGTTTGATTCACTTTTAGCTCCAAAATAATACCATCCTGATCCGCTCTCAATGGATAAAAAATAAAATCCACATATCCCTTTCCGGCTCGATCTTCACGCTCCACTCGGTACCGATCCCTGGCTGACAAGTAAACCAGATTAACAATTGCGGAAAGTTCTGTTTCATTGTTGTACGACAAAATCGGGACTTCTGTATTATGTGCATATTGAATGATCTGCGTCATTGTCCCTGTATCTCCTGCAAGTGTTGCCTGCAGCATCTGCTCAGATAAGTTGGCCAATCGATAAATATATCCTAATGATTTTTCTTTCTTCATCATTGCGGCATAACTTCCCATTAACTCTTTATTCGGAATAAACACTCTGCCATTTTCATAGGTCAAAAGGCCATATACAACCATTGCGGAATAAATTTCTTCTTTTGTCTTCAGTTCCTGCGCTGTCGCAGCATACTCCTGTATCCCTGACGGTATTTTTTCTCCTGCAAACATCAATGTCAAATCATTCTGTATCTGATCAACATTATATTGCAGATAAGTAAAAATTGAATCATATCTTCCTGAGCTTACCCAATAATTAGATAACTGATTGTCTGTCAATGCACATACAACCGAACGTGGATTATACAACCGTTCCCCCGCAGCCGTATGATAACCATCATACCATTCTCTAAGATTTTCACGACTAATCTGCGGTTTTTTTGTATTTTTCAGATATCGCTTATAAATCATATCGACTTCTTCATCTGAAAATCCAAAATATTCACTAAATCGAATTCGTGTTGCCATATTATACTCTAAAAACATATTCAATTCAGAACCATCGGAATATTTTGCAATCGGAAGCACCCCTGTCATGTAGGCCAGTTCCACATAACTCTGTCCCTTCAACAAAAGCTTCAGAAAAAGCAAATAATTTTCTCTGTCTTTCTGCGTAATAAAAGACATATGAAAAACTGCATCCCATTCATCCATAACAAAAATGAATTTATGGCCGGTTCTGTTAAAAACCTGTGACAACAAATCCCAAACTGCGATATCTTCGTCAATATTCATTTCCTGATAAGCTTCTTTGATATCCCGAATTAAGCCATCCTGAATCCTGGCAATATATTCATGATAAGTACAACACTCTCTCGGCATCTCACTAAAATCAATATAAATCACATCATGTTTGCCGACTTGCGCTTCATACAAATCGTATTGCGAAATATGAAGATGTTCAAACAGCGATTCATCTCCTGTATCCTCAAAAAAAGCTGCTATCATATTGGCCATTACGGTTTTTCCAAAACGTCTTGGACGGGTAATACAAAAAAATCTTTGTTCCTGTTGCAATGCAGGAATTAATTCTTCAAGTATGTCTGATTTATCAACAAAATATATTCCGTTCATAACGGATTTGAATCTGTCATATGGTTCTTTGCTGTTCAAAAACTGTCCCATTCTTTGCATCCCCCTTTATCATGATATTATGAGTATATCCTTTTTTGTATCATGGTGCAAGAAGATAACTTGTGTTCTTCACAACTCATTTTTTAACTTTCTATTTTTAAAAATATAGTAACTGTTCAGAGCTAACCTCCAAATGCTTCGCATTTTGTCGATGTGGCGTATCCGCCAAATGGATTTATGTTCAAGAGTGTTCATTCATGCAAGCATGCTTCGCACTTTTGAACATAAATCCGCTTGGCTCTGAACAGTTACAAAATGTAATTGACATTTCCGGTAAAATATCCCTATTATATAGTTGTTTTTGATTTACAGAAGAAAGGATACATTAAAATGATTCATATAAGACTTGCCAGTAAAGAAGATATCCAGAATATCATGCCCCTCTACGCCTATGCCAGAAAATTTATGGCTGCCAACGGCAATCCCCATCAATGGAACGGCAATTATCCTGCTTCAGAAGACATCCTGAAAGACATTGCCAATGGCAATTATTATGTCTGTACGCCGGATAATGCGCCGGAGAAAATTGTGGGTGGTTTTGCTTTCATTATAGGAAGAGAACCGAATTATGCCGTCATTGAAAATGGTGCCTGGCACTCCGATCAGCCTTACGGCACAATTCACCGGATTGCCTCCAACGGTCAGGTCAAAGGCATTGCCCGAGCCTGCTTTGATTTCTGTCATAGCAAAATAGACTGTCTGCGTATTGATACCCACGCTGACAACAAGCCAATGCAAAATGCCATCGACAGTTACGGTTTCCGCTACTGCGGAATTATCCACGTTGCCGACGGCACACCAAGAAATGCCTATGATTTAGTTTAATCTTCATCGTGACGTATTCGCATGTAAAACTGCTGCGCAGTGCCCTATCCGGCAATCAGCATACACAGTGGCATTGTCAGGATTGAAAGCAGCGTTGTCACTGTAAAAAACTCTGTCGCATAATGATCATCACGCTCATACATAATCGCCATCGTAATCGTCATGGCACCCATTGCAAAATCAATACTTTCCGGCAGACGAATCTGAAAAATAAAGAATACCATACCTGCGATGACCGCAATGAGGCACGGATTAATCAGCTTCTTCAACTGAAAACCGCCTTTATCCAACAGCATGATGCCATGTGTCCAGCAGAAAATATGAAAAACAGCGACGAACACGGTTGCATAGATAACACCGATATTTCCAAAAAGCGCATAACCAAGCGGAACCCCTATAAATCCACAGTTATCATAGGTCACTGCAAACTTCTCAATTGACAGATCATACCCTTCTCTCTCATGCAAAAGGAAATGACCAATCATAATGGAAATCAGATAACTGATGACGGCCAACACAAAAAGAAGGCCCATTTTTTTCAGCAACTCACTGTCATACTCCATCTGAAAGGAAGTAAAAATCAAAATAGGATTCACAACCAGTGTACTCAGTCTGGATAAACGCTGTTTTGTATAATCATCAATGATTCCCATCTTACAACAGATCACGCCTACAATCATAATAATAAAAATAGAAATAATCTTTCCAAATACCGTTGCAACTATCATTTTTCTGTCTTGCCTTTCTCTTTCACTTAATTGTCCCTCCGCCATGAGGACCGCATGACAGACACCTGCGCCGAACATCGGGCAATCTTAAATGCCATGCAATCAGGTGACACTGCACACATTTATGAAATAACGATTTTCCATATGGAACAGCCAAAAACCATCAGCCTGGAAGATTTATAACCCTCCGGGCTGATAGCTTTCGGTGCCGCACTACGCACGAAAGGCTCCGACTCAAATGAGCCGGAGCCTTTCACCCTTCTGCTATGATTTTTTATTCTTTACTGGATAGAGATGTATTTCTTCTCTTCAACAGCAGGTTTTACTTCTTTCTTAGGAACAAACAATGTCAAAATGCCATGTTCAAACGTTGCCTTGATATCCTCTTCTGTGACATCTTCACCAACATAATAGCTTCTCTGGCATGCGCCTGCATAACGTTCACGTCTGATATACTTGCCTGTCTTCTTATCTTCTTTGTCTTCATCAAGTCCCTTTGCTGCACTTACGGTCAGATAACCATTGTTCAGTTCAGCTTTGACCTCGTCTTTCTTGAAGCCCGGAAGATCAATTTCAAGTTCATAACCATTGTCCAGTTCCTTAATATCTGTTTTCATCAAGTTTGCTGCATGATGACCATACAGTTTCTTCTCTGTCTGGTCTACTGCTCTGTTGTCTGCATAAAAAGGAACAACATATTTTTGCAACTTATCTTGCACTTTCACTGCTATCAACAAATGTATCTTCTGTTTTTATATATTATTACCATGAATTTACATTGCTCAGTCTACAATCCCCAATAACCAGTCTCTGGCATTAATACGTCGAATTCCCTCATATTGTTCTTCTGGTTCTTCATCCATTGTTAAGATAATCTTTGGATAATGATCTCGTATCGCCTGTAATGGCCTTAATTCTCTTAAATATTTATATAATTTCCTATAATCTGTCAGTTCTTCATAATCAAGATCTTCAAAATTAATAGAAATAATCTGTTCTTCCTCAATCCCATGCTCTTTTAAATAATTGCGATAAATTTCCAAAAGCAGCAAAAAAATCAATAGTTTTTGGATTGCAGTCCCAAAACTATTGTTTTTTTTATTTTTATTGGAACAAAAGTTAACTTACTAGCTGCTTCTGATAATTTACTGATGGCAACAGATCTTGCAGATGGCATTACTTTCCACAGCACTCCACAATGGCCTTTTCCACATCTTCTATCTGGAATGGTTTTGCCAGATGTGCGGTCATGCCGGCTGCGAGACATCTTTTTGCATCTTCCTCAAATGCATTTGCAGTCATTGCAATGATCGGAATTGTTTTTGCATCCGCCCTGTCCATAGCACGTATGGCTTTTGTTGCTGCAATACCATCCATAACAGGCATCAGGACATCCATCAATATGGCATCAAAGGTTCCCGGAGGATTACTTTCGAAATACTCCACCGCCTGTCTGCCGTTTTTTGCAACTGTAACCTTCGCACCGTCATCTGTCAGCAGCATTTCTATGATTTCAGCATTAAGCTCATTATCCTCGGCTGCCAACAGATGCAATCCACGAATATTATATTTCTCTGCAATTTCCTCATCCTTTTTCTGTTTCTCTGCAATCTCAAAAGGAATGGTAATGACAAACACAGATCCAACTCCCACCTGACTTGTCACTTCAATACTTCCATGCATCTGCTCAATCAATCCCCTGGCAATCGCCATTCCCAGACCAGTTCCCTGATAAACACTACGGGCATCTGTTTTTTCCTGTGAGAACGGATCAAAAATGCGGCTCAGGAACTCTGCACTCATCCCTATACCTGTATCAGAAATTGTCCATCTGTATGTACAGATCCCATCATGTACATCTACAACCTCCATTACCGTGGTAATCTTTCCTCCCGGCCGGTTATACTTAATGCAGTTTCCATAGATATTCAGAAAAATCTGGCGAAGATGCAGTGAGCTTCCATAGACATAAGGATAGGGAATATCCTCCTTATTTTTCTCATAAATCCACTGAATATCCTCATCTGCTGCCCTGTGAGTGATAATGCTCTCAATCTCATAGACCAGATCTTTAAGACAGATATATTCATGAGTCAAAACAATATGACCTTCCTCTATTTTGCTCATCTGCAGAACATCATTAATAAGGGAAAGTAAATAATCCGCTGCTATCTTCATCTTTTTATGATTTTCCCGTATCAGTGCTTTATCCTCAAAATGGGTCTCATCAATCTTTAACAGACCAATAATACCATTCAAAGGTGTCCTGATATCATGGCTCATACGGCTGAGGAAATTCGTTTTCGCCCTGCTCTCGGCACGCATTTCATTAAATGCAGCCTGAAGGCGTGCCTGTTCCTGCTCATCCCGTTCATGTCTCTGTGTGGTATCCTGCAACAGAATGATTGCATAAATCATAGGGATCTCAGCAAGAATTTCTGTATCAAACACCACCATTCTGGTCATAAGAACTGTTTTCTGTACCCAACGGATACTTCCATCATCTTCGCGGGCACAATACTCCACAGACATATTTGTTTCTCCGTTCTCAAACCTCTTACGAAGCTTTTCACAATTATCTGTCATACAGTAACCGGCAATTGTTTCCTGGGTGATTTTTTTCTCATATTCCCAGCAGTAATCCTGATAAGAACATGGAAGTGGATAATCCATAAAAAGTTCCCGGCTCTTCTGTTCTTTTCCATTCAGTACAATCCTTCTTTCCAGAACATCCTTTGTCAGATTTACTGTATAGATCACATCTGACAATTCCAGAAGCGCATCCACATAGCTGTCATTTTCCAGGATAGACTGTTTCAGCTGTTCATAATAAAGCTGCAGCTGCTCTTTTGCCCCTGTCTGACCTTCAGAAGTCTTTCGGATGGTTTCAAATGCCAGGAGAAAATGATGCAGCCTTTTGTCCTCATCCCAGTCCACAGGAATCAGTGTCAGGCGGTTATATGCCTCCTGTTTCCCGATATTATACTCATATTCCAGCACATCTTTCTTCGTATGTATTTTCTTTTGAAGTTCCGAAATCTGCAGCCCTTCGCGAATATCTGCCTGACAGGACTTTTCAATCTGTTCCTCTATGATCTGTTCCACTGCACCGGAATATGCACCATCAGAGGCCAGGAAAAAATTTTCACTGGAACGAATCGCCCGATAGGTATCCATCCTGGCATCACAATACAGACAGTCTGAGAAATTACTGCCGTGCTGATTAAGCAGCTTTAACAGCTGATATCCCTGATTCTTTTCTGCTGCAGCCTCTTCCCTTTTTACATGATTCTTATTGATATACATGTTTTTGTCTGCGCAGTTAAACAGCTCCCTCATTGTACTTCCGGGAAAATCACAGGCCAGTGCAAAACCTACCGCATAGCTTAGCTGAGTATCCGGATACACTCTGGATTCCTCTGCCATATCTCTGCGCACCTTTTCAAGGCACTGTGTCATCTGTTCCCTGTCCAGTCCATGGGTAACTACAAGAAACTCATCTCCACCTGCTCTTCCCACAAATTGCTCTGCTGGTATGGAAGCCCGCAGGCAGATAGCAAATCTACGGATATAGGCATCACCGGCTTCATGTCCTCTGCTGTCATTAATACGCCGGAGATTATTAAGGTCAAAACTGCAGACACCGGTATCTGCATCCGTTTCTTCCTCACTCAGTAATTCTTCACATTTATTTTTGTTTGGAAGTCCTGTCGCATCATCCAGATATACTTTTCGCTGCAGCAGACGGTTCATTGCAGCATACTGTATTGCTTTTATAAACTCATATCCGATCAGCAGCATCAACACAACAATATCTGCTGTGATATATTTTTCAAGCAATGATAAGGATGTGGCTTTTTTCTGTGAATATTTTTCGGCCAGACCTGTTGCTTCATCACAGATTACAAAGAAATCCTCACTTCTGGATATAATATCTGTTTTTTCATATCCTTCAGACCGCCCCAAACAGATTTCTTTATACAGATCAGAAAATCCCTCGTCCAGTTCCTGCATTTTATTCTGAAAATCCGTATCATTCAGATATACCAGATTCAGTTTCGTATTTCCATTGCGCAGACCATCAATGAAAGACCTTACCTCCTGGATCATTGCATCGTCCTGTTCCCCGGCAACCTCCAGCTTGATGATCCTCTGTGTCTCTCCACGGACTAAACCAGTATAATTTACAATACGAGCCGTTCCCTGAATATCAGAAACAATTCCCATCATTATAATAATAAGAATAGCCAGAATAACTGCCAGAACACCAATACTGACCTGAATCATACTGGATTTCTTTTTCTTATTCTTTACTTCGGACATGGTCCTCCCCCTTCTTGTTTTATTCTGTAAAAAAATGGCCTGGATGAACCGATATCCCAGATATCCTGATATAGCGCCTGCCAGGACTCCGCCAAGAACATCTGTGGGATAATGCACATACAAATACAATCTTGATATTCCTATCAGACAGGCAAGAACCAGAACCGGTTTCCACAGCTTCTTTTCTCCCATTCTTTCAGCATATGCATTATTTTACCCTACTTTTTCCTGTATGCCTACTCAAATTTGAATGTATTTATTTATAAACAGGATTAGGGTGTCAAAAGGTCACTGACCTTTGATATATATTTGTACCTGATCTCGATAGATCAGCTTCTGGATACGGTATTTCATTCTTACTCCATCATGGTCTTCCATGAAAACGCCGTGTTCATAATAATAAGGTGTGATTCCCACCACAAAAAACTGAACATTCTCCACCAGATAATCTACAATCTCCATGTTCCGAACACCTTTCACATTTCCTTTTGCATCAAGACCAGCGTCTTTGAAAAATGTCAGTAACTTACCACTTCCTTTCAGACAAAGAAAAAGACACAAGCCACATTTCTATGACTCACGCCTTACTTCACTCACAATATTCTATTTTCATTAGTTATCTGCCAGATTGTTTACTGGCAACATTTATACATAAATCAATTCCTTGAGAATAATCTCTTCCGCAATCGCTCTGTGCTGATTAGCAGCTCTTACCCAGGCAATCTGATTTTTCTCTTTATCCGGTAATGGTTCTTTTTCTTCCAACTGTTTCAGGATCACTTCTTCCCGTTCTCTGGCTGCCTGCGTTCATTTTATTAGCACTCTCCATTTCTTATCATTTTTTGACCACAAATTTACGACATTTACGACAAATCTGACACTGCTTTACAATACCAGACAAAATGTCTGATCACTCCGAAAGCCTGTAAAACAGGCACTTCCGGGATACACAAGACAGGACAAAAATCGACTTCCATTATCAAGTATTGAGTGCTAATTATTTTGTGAAGATTTTGTGAACGCTACGAGCCATGCACATCCTGATGTTACAGCATCTGGATACATGGGATTTGCCACCCGAATCAACCCTGAAAACTTTGCATTTATTCATTTTTAATATTGTTCCAAAAATTCTTTCATTGTGAGAATCTCTGGTGTTTCGACATCCAACACCAGAAAGTCTTTATCCCCAGTCAGAAATACATCAATCCCTTCCATAATTGCAGTTGCAAGTATCGGGGAATCTTTTACATCCCTCATTTCCGGGAACTCGTTCAAATCCAGTTCTTTCGGTGTATAAACCAGTTCAAATGGTAATTCCATGAAAAATCGGTCAAGGAATTTTCTTTTTGCCGGAAATTTACGTTCCGTTACAAGTCGTAATTCTTCAATCACATAATCGCAAACTACTATCTAATGGCTTTCTGTTATATTAGCTAAAGAACTTTCTCAAATAAATCGCCAGTTCCAACAAAATTCGATCTTCTTCTCTATGTAATGACAATCCGGTCACATCCTGAATTTTATTTAACCTGATTGGAACAGTATTATAGTGAATATAGAGCGTCTCTGCCATTCTTCTTTGGTTTCCGTTCACAGCAAAATAGACTTCCAGCGTATGCAGTAACTCTTCCCCCTGAGGGAAACCTGCATCTACTATTTCTTTCAATGTCTCTGCTATAAATTCTGCAATCGCTTTTTCCGTATTATTAGCATACAACAATCTTAAAATACTCAACTGTTCAAAATAGAGAATTGACTTATTCATCTGTGAAAATGACGCTTGAAACGCAAGTTCCGCCTCGTGATAGCACTGTCCAAAAGTATTGATGCCTGTATGTACCCGACTAATTCCTGCATGTATTTCAAGTGTTGCCGAACATCCATATAACGACTCAAGAATAACGGGTAACATTTTGCCGCTTTCCTGAAGTATCGTTTCGTTTTTTGCACTTAGAAATAAAATATCTTTTTCTCCATGCTGAATAATACGCAACGATAACTGTCGTTTTCTCAGTTCTTCTTTCAAGCCATGAAAGTAAACCGTTCGCTTGATTCCCCATGCCGAAGAAAGAGGATCCACATCTGCCATTTGTAATTTAAGATTGATAAAAATATGTGCTTCTGATAAATCAATGCCAAAACTTGCCGCGCGAATCTCTTCTTCTTCCAAGTTCTCTATTTCTCCTGACGTCAAGTGTAAAAAATATTCCGTAAAAAGCCTGTCTTCATTCTCCAAAAGTGCATGCATTCTTGAAATTTCCAGAGGAACGATTTGAAGGATCTGCTGCATGAGTGCTTCATTCATTTTCTTTAATTCAGGATTTTGATGAAGATAAATATTTCCAAAATACTGTTCGCCATGATTCATTTCGTATATATTCGATTCATCCATCAGTGCCTGATATACTTTTATTCCAGGCCACGCATCAAAACGTTCTTGATCACTGGCCTTCAAAAAAACTGCCTGCCGACGATTGAGATGATCTACAATCATCGTGCTACAACCCATAATTTCCCCAATCATCTGCGTGATTTCATCCAGTGTTGCACCTGCAGTAATTGTTTGAATTAACATCTGGTTAATATACAAACTACTCCGTAAAAGGCGTGTCTGACGCCTTTGCAATTCATCCGCTACGGCCTTTGTAATATCAGCAAAACGAATCTCCGGTTTCAATTCAACTAAAGGAAGTTTTAACATCTTCGCCTGCTGAACCATATAATCTGGTATTTCCTCCAAATAACGTTTTGTCTTAATACACACTGCTGACAGCTTTTTCTGAGCAAGCGCTGGAATAAATTCCTTTAATGCATCTTCATCTTTATAAATTGAAAAACACGTTGTAATAAGCATCTCTGACTTTTCGATCCAATTCATATAATCGGGTGTATCTGTCAGATTCACGCCACAAACCGGCAAATCTAAAGAAATAGTTGGCGTCAATAATCGACTTCTTTCAAAAACAGAAAATCTCAGTACTTCTTCGACAGTTGGATAACAATCCATCAAAAAGTCTTCTTTTCTTATATTTTTCATCATACGTCCCCCCATATAGCTATGTGATATTACCACATTATAAATTCTCATTTATATGATTATATTACATATTTTATTTTTATATTGTCAAGTAAAATTAAAGCATAAGAAGTCATTATTCTGCAAATTTGAAAGGAGTTTTAATATGTACGAACTTAAAATTAAAAGCAAAGAGGATAAATTAAATTTAAACAAAGAAAAAGAAGCCATTATCACCTCAGAAGATTTAGCACAACCTTTGTCACAAAAGCAAACAGATACCGAACCGGATCATATTGTTTATGACATGTTTTTTGCCCGAATCTACGGCTAACATGCCGCAAGGGGCTGCCTCGCTTTGAGGCAGCCCCTTCTCTTAGCATTCAGGTATGAATGATTTTATTTTTATAATGTTGTACCATGGTCCACAATCAGATACTGACCTGTCACTGCTGCAGATGCATCTTCTGCAAAGAACAGAATCGCATTGGCCTGATCTTCCACACTGGATTCTGGCAGAGACATATCCATATGCTGTGCACAGCGTTCAGCAAACCATGTAGAAAACTCAGCCACTTTTTCCGGTGTGTTCAGCGGTGTCGGTGTTGGTCCCGGGCAAACGGCATTGCAGCGGATACCGTTCGGTGCCAGCTGAATCGCCACATTCTTTGTCATGGCCAGCGCCGCTGATTTTGCTGCTGAATATGAAATACCACCGTTGCCGAAGACACCGCCGATGGAAGAAACATTGATGATCGAGCCTTTGCCCGCCGCCATCATATGTGGAATCGTATCCTTCATCATGTAGAACAGAGAACTCTGGTCAATGGCAATAATCTCATCCCACCATTCATCTGTACACTCTGTAATCGGACGATGCTTGTCCACAATACCTGCATTATTCACAAGAATGTCCACTTTACCAAATGTATCAACAGCCGCTTTTACAACCGCGCTGCAATCCTCATGACTGGACACATCCGCCTTCACCGTTACAACCTGAACACCATACCCACGGCATTCCTCTGCCACTTTGTCCAACGCCTCTTTTCTGCGGGCGCACAAAACCAGATCCGCACCCTCCTTCGCAAAAAGAATCGCTGTTGCCTTGCCAATACCTGAATTACCGCCAGTCACAATCGCTGTCTTATTCTCTAATCTCTTCATCGTTATACTCTCCTTTACCCTATTCCATTCTTTATCTTTATATAGAACAAATACAAAGCGTTTATTACCTCGTTCTTCTCATTACCTACCAGTGAAACGCCAATTTTCTTGGATACGGTTTCAGAAAACCTGGACGTTTCGCTTTGATTACATTTGCATGCCGCCGCACACCGGCATGGCCATTCCCGTGATATGCCCAGCCATCTCGGAACACAGAAATACCACTGCATTCGCAACATCTTCCGTGGTTCCCATCTTTTTCATGGGTATAATATGATTTTTCAGAAATTCCGCATCCTGCGCACCGGCATCAATACTGTCCTGCATGAGTCCGGTTCCTTCCGTCGGTCCCGGACAGATCACATTGACACGGATACCTTTGTCTGCATTTTCCAGAGCTGCCGTCTGGGTAATGGCGATCACTCCGGCCTTTGATGGACCGTAAGCACCAAATCCCGGTGCCATCCTAAGTCCGCCGATAGACGCGTTATTAACAATGGCGCCTCTTCCCTGTTTCTGCATCTGCAGAAGTTCATATTTCATACAATGAAAAACACCGGTCAGATTGGTATTGATCACTTTCTGCCAGTCGCTTTCCGCCACCTCCGTCAGTGACGCAAAAGGAATATTTTTGCCGTCCGCCCCACAACCAGCGTTATTAAATGCATAATCCAGCGAACCAAATGTCTTCACCGTTGTCTCAATCGCTTTACGGACAGAATCATCATCTGTCACATCACATTCAACAAAAATCGCCTCACCGCCGTTTTCCCGTATAGCCTGCACCGTTTCCAATGCCTTTGGATTTCTGGCCGCCACAGCCATCCTGCAGCCAAGACCGCCAAAACAAATAGCTGCGGCCTGTCCCATACCGGAAGCCGCCCCTGTTACAAAAGCTGTTTTTCCTTCAAATTCTTTAAATATTTTCATTTGTTTCTCCTATCAGATAACCATAGCCGAATTTTTTAATGACTTCCTTTTCACGGACAAGTCCCTCTTTGATAAATTCAATAAAATACTGCCCTGCCTGGGTATCCGCCTGATTCTTCAGACGGCCGATGCCGATAATAGCCGGTGCAATATCATCCGTTATCGTACAAATCCGAATATCAGAATCCGGGTGCAGATTCAACATTTCACAGGCCATCACAATCGGAATGATCGCCACACCGCGATTGTCATTGAGCAGATTGTACATAAGCTCATTGCTCTGAACTTCGTATCCTACCTTCGGTACAAAATCATACACGCGACAGGCCTGATACAGCTGACTTAACTGAAATCTGAAGGTATCACAGATAAACGTCGCCTCTTTGAGCTGTCCCATGGATAACTTCCCGCACTCCGCCAACGGATGATTTTTGTGCATAACGAATACATAAGGATTGCTGTCAATCAACTGAAAATCAATCCGTTCATCCTCGATCATTTCATTCGACAATGCATAATTAATATTTCTGTCCAGCAGGTTCTGAACCAGCTCAAGTGTTGTAAAATCCAGCTGCCTTATGCCGATTTCCGGATGAGCCTCCGAAAATCTCGGCAGCCGAATAGCCAGATAATGCAGGATATTGCTTCCCAATGATAAAATATTCTGATTTAATGTGTATGTTCTTTGGACATTTTCCATCCCGGCCTTTAACTCTGCAAAAGCAATGTCCACGCTGGAAAGAAACATGCGGCCATAATCATTGAGCACGATTTTGCCTTTTCGGTGTTCAAACAACGGCACACCGATTTCTTCCTCCAGCTGCGCAATACGTTTGCTGAGATTTGGCTGCGTAATATATAATTCTCTGGCCGTTTTGGTCATGTTGCCATTTCGGGCCACCGCCTGAAAATATTTTAAAACTGTAAAATCCATCTCTTTCCACCGCTTCCGTCATTCCTGATCGTTCCGATAAACCTTCCAAAAGCCGCAAAACAACTGTCCTTTTTATATACGCATGGCTGCATAATAAGCTTCATGATTGGCTCTGTAATAAGTACCGCCTCTTGCCGTACAGTCGCCCACCAAGATCACATCTGCACTGCCGTATTTTGCCAGAAGCGCTTTGCCAAGGCTGTCATCCGGTTTGACACCCAGCGCATTCACGATACTGTCCGCCGGATAGAAATGTTTTTCGCCGGTGACTGTATCCACCGTTTCAATCCCATCCTTTACCGCCTGAATCCGCTGTCCGCCAATAAGTGCTACATTCAGATTCTCCAGCTGATCCAACAAATCCACTTTGTTAAAAATCGGCATTTCCATAATAAAATCTTCCCGCTTCAGCTGGTCCACAACAGTGACACTTTTGCTCTCTTTTGCCAGTGTAAGGGCACATTCAAGTCCTGTAATGCCGCCTCCGCAAACAACCACATTTTCACCGGTCTCAACTTCATGGGCATCCACGGCACGAACGGAAAGTGCATTTTCTATCCCCGGAATCGGAGGCTGAACATAAACAGAACCTGTTGCCACAATAATGGCATCCGGGTTTTCTTTTTCAATTAAATCCTCCGTCACTTCTGTATTCAGCAGAATTTCCGCCCCACATTTGCCGGTTTCTCTGATATCCCAGTCCAGATATTCCCGCATCAGTGTTTTAAACGGTACAAGGCAGGCATCGTTTAATAAACCGCCCAGTCTGTAGGATTTTTCATACAGTTTGACACTATGGCCTCTCTGTACCAGTGTCTGAGCCGCCATCATGCCCGCAGGACCACCACCGATCACCATGACTTTCTTTCGTTCATTTTCCGATACAGGCTGAATCTGTCCGCTCACACCACAGCGCGGATTGATGGCACAGCTCATATTGGTTCCCCATGTATTGGCATTGCCGCAAAGATCGCACCGGGTACACGGACGGATTTCTTCCTGCTGAGCTCTCAGAGATTTTCTGACAATATCGCCGTCTGCCATAAAACTTTTGGCCATGGCTACAATATCTGCCTTACCTGACGCAATAATCTCCTCCGCCTGCTCCAAAGTTGTGATCATCCCCACAACAGCCACCGGCACATGCAGATGTTTCTTTACTTCTGCTGCATAATCCACATTCAACGGTTTGTGAGGTTCACGAAAATATGTCGGTATACAATAACGCGCCGACAAATGAAAAATCGAACCTTGAGACACATGGACGATATCCACATACTCCTGGGCTTCTTTCATAAATGCCAGAGATTCCTCAAATTCCATGCCGCCCGGAATACCTTCCACAGCAGAAACTCGCATCTCAATGACCATATCTTCACCGACAGCTTCTCTCACTGCCTTCAGCACTTCCAATGGGTATCTACGCCTGTTCTCAGGTGAACCGCCATATTCATCTGTCCGCACATTGGAAGCCGGTGACAGCCACTGGGCCAGGAAATTCTGATGGGCACAGTGGATCATCACCATGCGAAATCCCGCATGTTTGCAGCGCAGGGCACAGTCTGCATAATGGGCTTTCATCTCATCCATATCCTGTCGATTCATGGTACGCACATTATCTTCTGGATTCAACGGTCTTTCTGCAGAAACAATAGCAATGGGTGAACCATCCTGAGGCGCTCTGTTGCCCCGGCCCGCATAGGCCAGCTCCGCAGAAATTTCGGCACCATTCTGTCGACAGACTTCTGCCAGGGCATTCATCCCATGAATACAGTCATCATCACAGACATTCATCTCACATAACCAATGTGAAGTTTTGTCATGGGTCACCGGTGTATCACCTACCGTTACCCAACCTGCACCTGTTTGTGCCTGCCAGGCCATAAAATCCAACATATCCTGTCCTACTGTGCCGTCCGCATTGCACTTCAGAACAACCGTCGGCGCATATTCCAATCTGTTTTTCAACGTCACGCCGCGAATCGTCAGCGGCTGAAAAAGATGCGGATATAAATTCTGATTCATACTCATCCCCCATGATTCATTGTCAAATATAACGTTATTATCTTCACTTTTACTATGAGTATAGCAATCGGAAGATGCAATGTAAAATGCCCATTTTGATATTGAGGTATAACCGCAGCGACATAACTTATTACATTTTTGCATCCGATTTATTTAAAACCCTAAAAGCAGCGAAAGGCCGCAGCCCAAATGGGCTGCGGCCTTTTTGATTCAGGACTTGCTTACAATTCCTGCGCTTCATATACATTTATTTTTTACTGGATAGAGATATATTTCTTCTCTTCTACAGCAGGTTTTGCTTCTTTCTTAGGTACGAACAGTGTCAGAATACCATGTTCAAAGGATGCCTTGATATCCTCTTCTGTGATATCTTCGCCAACATAATAGCTTCTCTGGCATGCGCCTGCATAACGCTCACGTCTGATGTACTTGCCTGTCTTCTTGTCTTCCTTATCTTCATCAAGCCCCTTCGCTGCACTGACGGTCAGGTAACCATTATTCAATTCAGCCTTAAGCTCGTCTTTCTTGAAGCCCGGAAGATCAATCTCAAGTTCATAGCCATTGTCCAGTTCCTTGATATCTGTCTTCATCAGATTGCCTGCATGGTGACCATACAGTTTCTTCTCTGCCTTATCTTCTGCTCTGTTGTCATAATAAAATGGAAAACCAAAGAAATCATCAAATAAATTATTGTTAAAAATGCTAGGTAACATAAGTCATATCTCCTTTTCAATCAAATATCTATATTCCAATCTGTTAACTGTTATTGTCTAAAAACATCCGAGCCGATGAATCATTATCCCTCAATAGATATATATTTCTTCTGCTCTACTGCAGGCTTTGCTTCCTCTTTCGGAATCTCAAGCTTCAATGTGCCATCCTCGAACTTAGCCTTGATGTCTTCCTGTTTAACACCTTCACCAACATAAAAGCTTCTGCTGCATGAACCGCTGTAACGTTCACGTCTGAGGTACTTGCCCTCCGAGTTCTTCTCATCTGTCTGCTTATTCGATACAGCACTGACGGTCAAGTAGCCATCCTTCAGTTCAGCTTTCACATCTTCCTTCTTTACTCCCGGCATGTTCATCGTTACTTCATAACCATGATCTGTGTCTTTCACATCTGTGGTCATCAAACCTGCTGCGTTATAATCATAATCTCCATCAAATGGAAATCCAAAAAAGTCATCTAACAAATTTTCTCCAAAAATACTAGGCATTAACATAAGTCATATCTCCTTTCAAAAGATATCTTAAAATCTAATCAAGCACTTTCGGATTGCTCCTGAGTGTTATCAACATCTCCAACTCCGGATTCGGAACGCTTCTTTTTGTTCCCCTTCCTTTGTTCTATATGTAATATAACATACATTATTAGCACTGTCAAGAGGTGAGTGCTAATTATTTTGTGAAGATTGTGTGAACGCTACGAGTCATGCACATTTACGTGAAAGAGCCATCTTTCAAGCTTGCTTGATAAAGATGGCTCTTTCATGGAAATGTATAGGGCGACAGCCCGGCAGCGAGGGAAATCTTTCCCGAGATGTGCATGGCGTATCTCACAGCTTCACGGAGGTTTTTCACTTGCTTTCGTACTCAATTTTCTTGCTTTGAATTTCGGTCTTCTTAAACTCATTCGCAGTTGGTCTGTGCCTTCACAGTAACTACAAATATTGTACCTCATATAATTTCTACAAACGTCTTATAAAAATCATATATTTTTCCGTTTTCCTGAGCACAGAGTAAAAAGCGGCTGATGATTGCACCAGTACGGTGTGATTCCTGAATACGTGATAAGTGTTCGTGCAGGTTATTAGGAAACCCCTCTGTCACTTCTTCCCTAAGCAAAAAAGTTACATATCGATTTGCCTTTTTTTGCCAAAGAATACTGGATTTTGGAAATAAGGAACTCATTTCCGCTGGTATAGTAAGCCCACGTTGTTCCTGTGGAAGTGTTTGCGTATGCTGCACCCGAGAATAAAGATATGGATTTTCAATATACTGACGCAGCTTGTCCCTTTCAATCAAGTCAAAAGATACAATGCAGGCTGTATCAATATCCGACTCTTGATATATCTGTGTTTTCAATTCCTCCAATGTTTTCAACGCCTTCATATGATATCGTAATTTCTCCATCCGACGTGCAAGCAGTTCTTGTTGATGTTCCAATTCTACAAGTTTCTCAGAAAATAATTTTCCATGCTGCTCAGGCGTTGCGGCATCCATTCCACGAATTTCCTTTAACTCTAACCCAAGATTTTTATAAAAAACGACATCTGAAATTGTCATTAAATCTTCAATTGTATATTCCCGATATTGATTTTCAATTTTCTTTCTGGGATGTAAAATCCCCTTCTCCTCCCAATACCTAAACGTAGATGCTGGTATATCAAAAAAACGGGCTATTTCTCCAATTTGAAATTTTTTATCCATGATTTTTCCCTCCTGGTTTTAAAACTTACTATTATTTACCCACTATACTATTTTTCCCGTTGACCTTCAAGCTACTTTAAGGTTTATACTTCCATCAAGGGAGGAAATTTTTATGGAAAATACTTTAATATTTGCTTCTAAAAAAGAAGTTCGATTCACAAAACTATTAAAATTTATTGTTCCTACATATCTAACATCATTATTTAACACAGCCTATACCATTATTGATGGTATTTTTGTTTCTACATATGTCGGAACCAATGCACTGGCTTCTATTAACATTGTTTATCCTATTGTAAATGTATTGACCGGAATTGCACTTGTATTTGCTACCGGCGGCAGCGCTGTCACAGCTTTGCACATTGGCGGAAACAGAAAAAAGGAAGCAGACCGCTCCTTTTCTGTCAGCTCTTTTGCAGCTATCTTACTTGGATGCCTCGTTTCCCTGATGATTCTTACGAATCTCTCAGCAATTCTGAACATGCTCGGTGCAACCCCCGTGACAATTGCAGGGTGTAAAACATACGCACGTTGGTGGCTTTGGGCAGCTCCCGTCGTAATCGGTAAGGAACTGTTTACATATTTTATCCGAGTGGACGGTGCCCCCACATATAGCTTTATCACTGCACTGTCCGGTGGTATTTTGAATATCGTTTTAGACTATATTCTGGTCAGACAAATGCAAATGGGAATCTATGGTGCTGCACTGGCAACCATTCTTGGACTGGTATTGTCATTTTCAATGGGAATTTATTATTTTATCCATAAACAAAAGTATCTTTCATTTACCTTGCATAACTTATCCTTGCGGGAAGCCATGCATTGTATGATAAATGGTGCATCCGAATTTGTCGATCAACTTGCTATTGCAGTTACAACCATCGTATTTAACCGCACTGCACTCTCCTTTGCCGGTGAAGACGGTGTTGCCGCAGTTTCCATCATCATGTATCTGCAGTTTTTGTTTATCGGTGTCTACTTTGGTTTTTCTATGGGCATAGCACCACCTCTGAGTTATGCGTATGGCGACCGAAAAATAAAAATTTGCCAGAAACTGGAAAGCTATGCTCATCGCTTTTTCGCAGTAGCTCCAATCGTCATTTATGCACTGACCTACTTTCTTACTCCAGTTGCCGTAACCTGTTTTGCAGATGCATCCAGTCCTGTGTTTCCTATTGCAGTATCCGGAATGAGAATTTATGGACTCGGTTTTCTATTTTCAGGAATTAATATTTTTGCTGCAATTCGAATGATGGCATATGGAAAAGGGTATTTCTCCGGTCTGATCACATTTTTGCGTTCATTCCTACTATTACTTTTATTTCTGATTATACTGCCTTTGAAATTTGGTTTGACTGGAGTATGGCTCGCCGTTCCTGCGGCAGAAGCTCTGACATTACTCGTTGCTGTATGGTTTCTGCAACCGATTCATTATTAAAATAGGATTCCTTAATACAAGGATTCCTACACACAACAATAAAGCGGACATTCGCAATCCGCTTCGCTACTTGCTTATCTGCGTTCAAAATACAGCATAATAGCCGTCTGACTTCCCGCAAAAATCAGACGGCTATATAAAGAATAACTGTGAACAGTTACAATTAATCATTATTTTAATAGCCTGTACAGTTAGCATTCCCTTTCATAATTTTTACCAGGCGACTTGTTCCAAGCCTGTCTGCTCCAAGACTTATAAATTTTTCAGCATCATCGAAAGAAGTGATTCCACCTGCTGCTTTTACTTTCACTCCATTTCCAACATGTTCATGCATTAATTTTACATCTTCGAATGTTGCCCCAGCTGAAGAAAATCCAGTAGATGTCTTTATAAATTCTGCTCTGGCATTTGTTACCAGTTCACACATTTTAATCTTCTCTTCTTCTGTCAAAAGGCAGGTTTCAATGATTACCTTCAGTATTTTCCCGCCACAGGCTTCATGGATCTGGCGAATTTCTTTATTTCATCAAACTGAAATCTGTCAGAATGTAGCATTTGCGTTTTTTATATATGCAATCCAGCTTTCCAAACTATCCACGCTGAAATCCTCAAGCGCTGTTTTGTAATGAGCAAAAGCAATAGGGTGATTTTTCTCCATCCATTTCAATGTCTTTTTTGGTCCAAAATAAGGATGCTGCATTAAATCACAAAAAATCTCCAAACTATCAATCAATACCCAATGCCACCGAAACATTCCTTCGACATCATTTCGTTTTACACGTTCAAACATCTTACTACACCAGCCAACACTTGCATCAATTTCTGCTTTTGATTTTTGGGGACGGTTCTGCATATGTGAAATCACTTTCATTTGAAGTGCTTTTCCTCGTTCATTGATATCTACAATAATCTTACCATCAAAGATTTGTACAAAATCATCGCAATCAAACTCCCCATCGAAATAAGAAACGGGATATACAAAAACATCCAATTGAATGCCGTTCACAAAAGATATGTCGTGAAATTGTTCATGGTCATAAGAAATAACCAACGAATCAAAATCACTGTTCAGATTATTTGTTCCGTCAGCATACGAACCATAAATGATGATAGAAATAGGATTGTAGTTTTGCTTTATATATTCAATAATCTGTTCCAAAATAATCACCTCGCCAAATTCCGATTGAGATTTCACCTGTTTTAGGAAATTTAATAACTGTTATATTTTGTTATTAAATTCACTGTAAACCTTTGAAAACGCTGGATTTGTCGCAGGTGAGCTTTCCCTTATTGTTTCCCTTGTGTTATATCTTCCCATATAAGTTTACGAACTCTGATAAGGGAAAATACAAGGGCACAAGAGGTCCGGTGGACCTCTGCTCTGTGCCGACCGAAGCGGCAGCGGAGACCAAAAAAATCTGATAACACATTATAACATAAAATGAAAATGACATGGTGAACTGATTGAAATGCTTCTATATTTTTATTGATTTGAAGGAGACACAACATGAATACCATTTACGCAAAATACAACATGTATCACAACAGCATTGACATTTATACATCTGCCGGATATATGTTACGCATTGACTGTAATAAGGCAGAGGATGGACTAAAAGCCACTCCCCGCTCACAGTATTCGTTATATGCACTTGCTGCTTTCCAATGGGGCAGTGGAATCAATAATCTGTCTTCCGATTACTTTTTCAATCTCTAAATAGTTCATAGCGATATCTCCTCATATTTACTCAAGAACCAATAACAGTGCCATTTTGAACTGCTTTGTTGCACTTACTGAGTGCTTTCCAAACTTATCAAACTTAAAAGTTTCTCCTGCGTGGATCACCTGCTCCTGTCCCTCATATCCAATCACAGCCTCTCCATCAAGTGCCATCACAAGGGCTTCTCCCGGAGCTGCATGCTCTGAAAGACCTGTTCCTGCATCAAAACTCATAACAACAAATTTCATCTTGTCATTATGCGCCAAATCCATATTTACAATCTTTCCTTCCTGATATGGAAGTAACTCTGCTAACTTAAATACTTCTCCCGCCTTGATTACCTCGTTCATAATAGTCTCCTTTCGAAATTCAATCTCTTTATATATAGAATCTTTTATTGCACTAACTCCAACCGACCGTTGAATAGGTGTTAGAATACTTTCTCCAGGCAAAAAATTGATATCCCTGTGCCATTCTCATGATAGATTTGCTTCGAGATGGTACACCCTGGCACTGTTCTGTTTTCTCTTACAAAATCTATAATTTTTCTAGCTTGTTCTTTCATCGTTACCACCTCTCTTTCTCTTCTTTACATCTATTATTTTATCCATAGGCCTCTTGTTTTTCTGTTGCTGTAGCAACAATATCGATGATATGATAAAATTTCATTTGAAAGGATGGTAATAAGCATATGAAGAAACTAGATGATTATCAGAAGTATCTTCCGATACTATCGAAAGCAAAGCTATTTGAAGGAATTCCTCTTGAACACTATCCGCAAATTTTCAACTTCCTCCAGGCCTCAATTCTCTCTTTTGAAAAAGACGAATTAATTCAACACCTAGGAGAACCTTTGTTATATTCCGGAATTGTGCTTGATGGAACAGTTGAAGGATCATTTATCAATGAAAACTACAGCAAAATCAATATGAATCATTTTGAACGTGGTCGATCATTTGCAGAAGCCCTGGCATGCGTGCAAACACCATACAGTCCAATACAGCTAAAAGCATTGACTAACTGCACCATTATGTTAATTAATCTTAAAGGTATTATAAGCGGTTCTTCCTGTCCATGCTCTTACCAACTGAATTTAACCACTAACATGCTCAAAATACTTGCCTCACAAAATGTTTTTTCAAATCTAAAACTAAGAATTGCAAATCAGAAATCTTTAAGAGATCGAATTCTAATCTATTTGCATAGTTTAGCGCCAGACTCAGAAGGGTATCTCCATGTTCCCTTTACACAGACAGCACTTGCAGAATTCTTAGGTGTAAACCGAAGTGCACTGTCCAGAGAACTTGGTCGTATGCAAGATGAAAATCTTATAGAAGTTAACGATAAAAAAATGAAACTTTTACTATAGAAAAAAGGGGATGCGCCCATCCCCTTTGCCACATACGCTGTATGCGATTTCACAACAATTTTATTCCAATGCCTCTTCCAGCACTGATTTCAGTGTTTCAGCTGATTTGTGTAATGCCTTGATTTCATCTTCAGATAGTGAAATGGGAATCTTTGATATAAATCCTTCTGCACCTACAATACTTGGCATAGACAGAACTACATCCTTGATTCCGTATTCTCCATCCATCATTGTTGAAATTGGAAGTATCGAACGTTCATCTCTGATTATAGCTTCACATATTCTCTTTACCGACATTGCTATTCCATAATAAGTAGCACCCTTCCTTTGAATAATTTCATAGGCGCTGTTTTTTACTTTCTCCGCAATTTCTGACGTAGCTCCTTCATGGTCATGATGCCCTCTCATCTCGCAGAAATCATGGAGTGGAATACCTGACACGTTGGCACTTGACCAAGCGGCAATCTCACTGTCTCCATGTTCTCCAACAATAAACGCATGAACACTTCGACTATCTACTTCCAGATGCTCCCCGAGACGTTCTTTTAGTCTTGCTGTATCCAGAACCGTTCCTGATCCAATCACACGATTCGGTGCATATCCTTGCCCTCCTTATTGTTCAAAATGCTCTTTTGCAAACTGCATATCCTGTACTACTTCAACCGTTCCAAGATAATTGCCTTTCTTATCTCTTACTGCCATATATGTTACAAGGAATGGTTTTCCATTCTTCTCCATCCAAACTGGAACTCTGTCACGCTTATTATTTCTAAAATCATCTAAAATTGCTCGCACCATCGGTTCTATCTTAGGTGGATGGCAAGAAAATACTTCCCTGTCAATCGCCATCTGAGGGCGTTTGAACACCTTTGGTCCTTCGTTGAAGAAGCGATTGATATTATTATCATCCACAAATGTAATCTCGATAGGCAATGTATTGAGAAGTGCTTCCAGCTGTGGAACTGTCATATGACCACCACCTAATATGATTTCTCCATCGCTTAGAGCCGCCTCTGTTCTTGCTTTTTTATCAGCACTATATTTTTCTGCCTCATCCCAGATCATTTCTACTCCAAACACAGGTGCATAGTCCTTAGCATCCTCGTAAATGCCATACCACTCTTCCCTGCTGAAATTCACTGCGCAGATAGGGTATAAAATATTATTTTCTTTATAGATCATCTCATCTGCTCGTTTGAGAACTGTCTGAAGTCGGTTCATCCATTCTTCATCATAATCTGATATTTTATCAAGTGCAGCTAGCTCATCACGAATTTCATCATCCACTGTCCACATCACATCCGAAGGTCCTGAGATCTCATAGCGTACCTTTAATACCGGATAGACAAGATCTCCTTTTTCTGCATAATGAATAGAAATCTGTCGAAGCTCAGATAGCTTCTCTCCTACATCATTCCCAGACTCAATATCTCCTTGAATTTCATGAATCAATGCGGCTATCTTCTCGTTTTCAAGAGCCCATCGATACATCGGATGTCCAACAGTTTCTCTAAGAGTCTTTGCTGCAGCATGCTTCTGATTGTATGCATCCGGCATCAGTTTCTTAGATGTCTCCTCTTTCTTAAGTGACTCTTCTACTGCTTTTTCTGCATTTGCAATCTTTTCTTCCTTTGTTGCACCGTGAAATAAGGCACTGTGAACATCGCACAATTTCTGCACTTCTGTGATTGGTGTGCCTTCCTTAATTAGCTCCTGCTCAGCTTTCATAATTTCAGATGCCTCTACCTCTGAAAAATTCTCTACGAAGTCTTTGCGCACACTCTCTAAGTCTTCGCCTTCTCCAAGTCGCTTTAAATAGCTCTTTATCTTTTCTCTTGTATTTTCCTGAAAAGCCCCATCTTCACTGCTGGTCTCGTCTCCTGCATTATTCTTTCCAAGTGCAAAGATATTTGGCATCTTCCCAATAAGTTCAAACCCATTACTCATAAGTGCCGGCACAACCTTCATCATGGATATGTTTCTCATCTTAGCTCCCTTTGGAATTGTTGTGATGCGTCCCACAGAGTTAAGCATTGCAGGCTTTGTAATCTCTGAAAATCCTAAATCCTTTAAAACATCTACAAGCTCAGGATATTCCTGAACCAATTCAAATACTGGTTTGTTTAAGTCTAATTTCTTTGCCATATAAACATCCACACCTTTCTATCTTTCCTTGTTACAAAATAAAATAACCTAAATTCCCTAAAATAATCTGTTGCTCCAGCAACATTTCTCAATGTCTCTGTTGTGTGTCCAGCACCTCCGACAATAATATTTTTCTTTGCCACTTCGTTCTGAATGGCTTCAGCAAGAATATCACCACCGGCTATAATGTTTCCTCCAAATAAAACCATTACATCAGCCTGATTGATTCCAATTTTTTTCTAATACATTTTGTGTAAATTCTTCTATATCACGCTTGCCACAAAATTCTCCCAAAATATTAATTGCTTTTGCTTTTTACATAACTCACCTCATAAAATTCCGATTTCTCAGTTTTAAAACTCAAAGTGTCCAATCTATAGGGTACATTTTATACTATCCTTTGTTAATAACGCTTTTACTTCCCACATATGTCAGCAGGAAATAACTTCCATACACTAACACAATAAATACCGATGTTGCAAAGATCGTGGATGCTACATTCATATCTCCAAACACCTCGATAACTTCCCGGCTTGCCACCGTCAAGCCAACAACTGAATGAATCACTGCCAGTAAAAGCGGAAACAGAAAATAGCTAAGAATTTGGATGAATAGTGCGCGATTCAGTTCACGTCGTTCTACACCCAGTTTTTTTAGGAGATTGTATCGTTCTACATTATCAGTAGCTTCGGATAGCTGCTGAATAGCAAGAATTGCTGCACAAGCTATCATAAATACAATACCAAGGTAAATTGCCAGAAATGCTATGATTGCCTTTGTAGTAACTGAAGATTCATATACCTGCTGCTTACTCACGTAATGCACAAAGGCACATTCTCTTTCGCTCTTTTCCTGATAATTATCCAACAATGCACCAAATTCTTTTGCTGCGTCTTCACTCACACACTGTACATTCCATATCATTGTATCGACATTCATATTTTTCATCCATGCATCTGCGACTACAAATATGATTTGACCCATGCCACTATTTGACATGATAAATTCTTCAGCTTCATTCACCGGAGAAAGCACGTTTCCGTCAAGAGTTAGATTGATATTTTTATCATGAAATTGTCTTGCAAGTTCACGAACAGTGTCTTTATCATATAAGATTCTATAGTTATTTTCTGATAAATCAACCGCCTCCATGCCTTGCAATTTGCGCAAACCATTATAATCTGACAGGCTTACAAACATCATTGGTAAATCTCCAAATCTATAAGCAGCCAATGTTTCTGGTATTTGAACGTCATACTCCTTGTAATATACCTTTCCCTCTGCCATGGTACCTTCCACGCACTCATAGCTATCCGCAATCAGGCTGCTATCCTTGATTTCAGAGGGCAGTCGGCTTAAAATCGTATCCGTTTCACCATTATTATAGTCTATGACACTATATTCATATGGTATTTCCGTGCGCAGCTGCGTTGACAAAATGTTCTGCATACTATACCCGGTGGAAAAAATTCCGATGACCAGCAGCAGGACAATGCAAACAACAGAAAGCGATACAAAACTTTACCATAAAAATTAAAAATTGTTTTTAGGGGGGGTTGTCTTTTCCAGATTTTTCTGTTATTATCCAAAAGGACTATCTCTATACGAGATTCCCCACTTCTATAAGTGGTCAATCATTGACAAAATTTGAAAGTTAAACGGAGGTGAGTTTTCATGGACAGTTGCATAGGTCGAAGTAAGATATGCGGTGAACAGAAGTATACAGTCAGAATGCGGCTATTTGGAAAGCTCAGCCCCAGACCCATAAGCAAATCTTAATACAATATTTGTGCCTGCAAAGCAGACACAACATATTCGTATGGAATTTGCCTCTGCTTTGCAGACATGGGGCCTTTGGGCAACCTCTTTTCTATACGCATCCTATATTTTCGTGCGTTCTTTTGTACATCGCATCCAACAGTCTATGCTATTAAACTGAAACGTGAAGCGATGTATTTTTTATGCCCTTTTTTGGGGTGACAAGGAGGACGACATGAAAAAAAGAATGTTTTACAAGAAAGATTATGTAAAAGAACTGTTAAAGATTATCCGCACGGAAACAGATACCACCAAATTGCCGAAGCTGCTTTCCGATTACCATGAGAAAGATATTGCTGAAGCGATCACCTTGCTGAGTGAAAACGAAAGAAAGCAACTCTATCCTGTCCTCGGCGCACAGAAAGTAGCTGAAATCTTTTCTTATCTGGATGATTCTGAAAAATATATTGAAGAACTTCCGATTGAAAAGGCTGCCAAAGTGGTTTCTTACATGGATGCCGATGATGCACTGGACATTCTGGATGATCTGACCGAACACAAAAAACAGGAACTTGTCAGCCATCTGGATGAAGATACCCGAAAGGACGTCCGCAGACTGCTTTCCTATGATGATGACGAAATCGGAAGCTGTATGACCAACAACTTCATCTGTATTTCCGACAAATTATCCATCCGTGAAGCCATGAGCGCTCTCGTTCGCCAGGCTGGTGAACATGACAATATTTCCACCATTTACGTTGTGGATAAGGATGAGAAATTTGTAGGTGCCATTGATCTGAAGGATTTAATCATTGCCCGCGAAAATGATGCCCTGTCCGACATTATCAGTCGTTCCTATCCTTATGTCTGCGAACACGAGAAAATCAACGACTGCATTGACAAGATTGCCGATTACGAAGAAGACTCTCTTCCTGTTCTGACCAAAGAGGGCCGCATCGCCGGCATCCTGACCGCAACGGACATTGTGGAACTCGTTGACGATGCCATGGGCGATGATTATGCAAAGCTCGGTGGTCTGACATCTGAAGAAGACTTAAATGAACCGACCATCACCAGCATGAAGAAAAGACTGCCCTGGCTGATCATCCTGTTATTTCTGGGCATGGGTGTATCCTCGGTTGTGGGTATCTTCGAATCTGTTGTTGCCGTTCTGCCGATTGTTATCTGCTTCCAGTCACTGGTTCTTGATATGGCAGGCAATGTCGGCACACAGTCCCTGGCTGTTACTATCCGTGTTCTGATGGATGAAAACCTGAACACAAGAAAGAAACTCTACCTTCTCGGCAAAGAAATAAGAATCGGTTTCTTCAATGGCATCAGCCTTGGCCTGATGGCTCTGGTATTTCTCGGTGTTTACATCCACTTTTTCAAGAAATACGCATGGCTTTCCGCTTTCCTGATCTCAGGCTGTGTCGGCCTCTCACTGGTTGTGGCCATGGTCGTTTCCAGCATGATCGGCACCATTGTGCCAATGTTTTTCCACAAAATCCACGTGGACCCGGCGGTTGCATCCGGCCCGCTGATTACAACTGTCAATGATCTGGTAGCTGTCGTTACATACTATGGACTGGCAATGGTATTCCTGATTGATGTTTTCCATATTTGACAAAAGTCTCCTTATGGTTTATATTAGTTCATAAATAGATATTTCAAATTTGAACTAATTATTCCATAAGGAGGTTTTTTGTGAAATTAGGTATTGAATTTCCAAGGAAACTGTCTCTGGCCTATGAAAGCATGTGCAAACCGCTCTGCCATGAACTGAAACTGCCCCAGACAGCTTTTGATATTCTTATGTTTCTGGCCAATAACCCTGAATTCAAAACAGCCAGAGATATTGTCGAAATCCGAAAGCTTAAAGCGAATCTTGTCTCTGTCAACATTGATAAGCTTGTGAATGAAGGTTATCTGGTCCGAAAGAATGTAGAAGGTGACCGACGTAAAGTCCAGCTTCTCTGTACCGATAAGGCACAGCCTATCATCAGCAGAGGCCAGCAGCTGCAGGAACACTTTGTTGAACAGCTTTTTGCAGACATCGACGATACCACACGCCAAACCATATTCCAGGGCATGCAGCAAATGGAACTCAATCTGAATCTTATTCTGGAGGGCAACTAGTTATGCATTTACTTTTTACGATTATTGTTACTTTTTTTGCCGGCATGGGAGCCGGTCTGGGAACAGGTTTTGCCGGTATGAGTGCTGCCGCCGTCATCAGTCCGATCCTCATCACCTTCCTCGGTATTAGCCCCTATACGGCCGTGGGCATTGCATTATCATCCGATGTACTGGCCAGCGCCGTTTCTGCTTATACTTACGGCAAGAACAAGAATCTGGATATCAAAAACGGCCTGATTATGATGGTTACTGTCCTGATCTTCACTGTTGTGGGCAGCTATATATCCAGCCTGGTTCCATCCGCAACCATGGGCAATTTCTCCGTCTTTATGACTTTCCTGTTGGGTATCAAATTCATTGTGAGACCGGTTATGACTACCAAGGAAGCGATGCAGGGTGTATCCGCTAAGAAACGTGCCATGCAGTCCGTTATATGCGGTATCATCATCGGATTTATCTGTGGCTTTATCGGTGCCGGCGGCGGTATGATGATGCTTCTGATTCTGACTTCTGTCCTGGGATACGAACTCAAAACAGCCGTTGGCACAAGTGTCTTCATTATGACTTTCACCGCATTTACCGGCGCTGTCTCCCATTTCGCCATCGGCGGCCTTCCGGATCCTGCTGTCTGGATTCTGTGCATCATCTTCACTCTGATCTGGGCCAGAATTGCTGCGGTATTGGCCAACAAAGCCACACCAAAGACATTGAACCGTGCAACCGGTGTAATCCTTGTTGTTCTCGGTGTCGTTGTTATGGCGTTCTCATTATTATCTTAAGCTCAATAATGAAAGGAAACATCACTTGCAAGTCCCGCTTATAATCTGCAAAAAGCAAGAGGTTGAAGCTGCCCGGAAGCACGTGGCTGCCTCAACCTTTTTTTGCATTACACGCACTGCAATCTGTCTGGTAAATCCTTCCTGTTTACAGATAAAATCTCTCAATAATATATTTTGCTTTTCTCCTTTCAGGCAATCCATGGTATACTATCTATCAGGCCCGATTAGTTTTGACTAACCATATAAAGGAGACGTTCTTATGCCTTTAAATCTTACAGAATTCAATCATTTTTATATTATCAGCAAAATATGCGGCCAGGAAAAACATCGACACTATCTTGAGACTCTGGGATTTGTTCCCGGCAGCGAAGTGACCATTTTATCCGAGCTTCACGGCTATTATATTGTTATGGTCAAGGGAAGCAAAATCGGCCTGGACAAAACACTGGCCAAAAAAATCATTGTCTATGCCAATTAAGGCCGACAAAATGTTTTTGTGCCATCGGAAAATGCAAGAACATTTTTAAAGAGGGAATTATGGAAAAAAATAAAGTTATTTCGAAATTGTGCTGTCTGGAGACAACATTTTATATCGTCTTTCTGACGATTTTGATTCTTCATTATAAAAAAGGACTGGGAAACCGCACCTTTGCTCTGCTGATTTTTCTTTCTTTTCTTGGCTGTGCCGTATCACTGGCATTGAGAGATTATCTGAAAAGTTTGCTCCGAAATGCCGGTTTTGACGTAGCCGGGGTTCACGACAAAAAATCATTGGAAAAAGAATTGCTGAAACTCCAAAATGCCGATGATACACTGAATATCGGCGTCATGATGTTCGATCTGAACAATCTGAAAAAAATCAATGACACCTACGGACATGAAGAAGGAGATTTGTTTATTCAGACATTTGCTTCCTATCTCACTCGAATTCTCACAGAAAACAGTTTTCTGGCAAGGTTCGGCGGCGATGAATTTGTGATTATCCAAAGAGAAACTTCCTGGTCGGAACTGGAACAAATGAATATGCGGCTTCAGTCCCTGCTTGATGCCTACAATCAAACAGCCATCCATCCCATCAGCTATGCTGTGGGCTATGATATCAGCTGTAAAAATCATTATTATCTGATTATGGATCTGCTGAAAATGGCAGACCAGAAAATGTATCAGGATAAACATTATAAGAAATCCCTAACGGCCCATCCGGACCGTCTTTACAGCCAAAACCGTCTGGTGGAAAGCATTTCAACAGATTCTCTGAAAGAAAAAATTTCTACAATCCTAACCAACAGCTGCCGGAATAAACAATACGCTTTCCTGATGACGGATGTTGATAACTTCCACCTGATCAACGATTACTGGGGATATGAGACAGGCACTGCTATCCTGAACTTTCTTTTTAAAAAAATGGAGCTTTTCCCTCAGACAGTCTTCGTCAACCGTTATCATTCCGACGTTTTTGCCTGTATCGTTGATATTACCGGCCAGAATCAGCAAAGTTTCAGGGAAAAAGTCATCCGCTATAACAAGCAGACGTCTTCTGAAATATTGGAGGCCTATCCTGTCAATTATCTTTTTCTGAATACAGGTATTTATTATCTGGAAGGCACCGAAATTTCATCAGAAGAATTGATCTCACATACCAATATTGTCCGCCGAAAAGCCAAAACCGAACTTTCAGGCGTATGTGAATACTCTGAAGATATTGCACGGGACGAACAAAAACGTGCTGAAACCATTCATACCTTCCGCAATGCACTGGAGCAAAAAGAATTTCAACTCTATTTCCAGCCCAAAATCAATGGAAAATCCCAACAAATTTCCAGTGCGGAAGTGCTTGTCCGATGGCAAAAAAATGACGGTTCTCTCTGGTTTCCCGACAGTTTTCTGCCAATCCTTGAGGAGACCGGTGAAGTGGAAGCGTTGGACTATTACGTTTATGAAGCTGCCTTTTTGTGGCTGTCCGAACGCATGAAGAAACAGCAGAAGATTATTCCGCTGTCCCTCAACGTCTCACCTATCCATTTTCGGAAGATCAATACTTTTATTCATAAAGTATCCGACCTGATCGATAAGTATAAGATTCCCTCACAGTATCTGATCTTTGAGATTACGGAAACAACTTACATCCATAATATCGATGCTGTCAATCAGATGATCCGCTTTTTCCAGAAAAAAAATATCCGGATCTCCATGGATGATTTCGGTTCCGGATATTCTTCGCTTAATACTTTAAAAGATATTTTATTTGATGAAGTCAAAATCGATAAACGTTTTCTGGATGATGACCTGTCTGAAAAAGGCAAAATCGTCCTTCAGGAAATCTTCCACCTACTGAAGCGCACCAACAAACTCATTGTCTGCGAGGGCGTTGAAACAAAAGAAATGGTTGATTTCCTTGTACAGGAAAACTGCGACGAACTTCAGGGATACTATTATTATAAACCGCTGGAAATGCAAAAATTTGAAGCACTCATTGCGTAAATGAGTGCTTCATTTGTTTTACGGCGTTAACATTTTCTTTCGCCGATTATCTGTTTTTAACCGAGAATTTTCACCGAATCGTTTATCTTGTTCTCTCAAAACAATTCCTTTACAGTCGGATAAATCCTTCTGAAATACTGATAGCGTTCTTCGTATTTTCTGGTCAGCTCAGGTTCCGGTGTCACTGTGTCCACCACCTTGACAATCTTTGCTGCTGCAGTCTCCACATCCGGATATTCTCCGCATCCCACAGCCGCCAGCATAGCACCTCCGAGTGCCGGGCCTTCTTCATTCTCAAGAACATCCACCTTCAGATTCATTACATTGGCAATGATCTGACGCCACAGAGGGCTCTTCGCACCGCCGCCGCAGATCTTTGTTCTCTCTGGGCTGATACCGAGACTTCTGGCTACCTCCAGAGAATCTCTCAGACCAAAAGCAACACCTTCCAGCACTGCCTGGGTCATTTCTTCTCTTGTTGTATCCATAGACATGCCGATGAACATGGCTCTTGCGTCCGGATTATTGTGGGGTGAACGCTCACCCATCAGATACGGAAGGAAATAGACATGATTTTCACCCAGCTTCGTAATTCCCGTCTGCTCCGCGCTATAATCTTTGGTTTTCAGAATTTCTTCATTCCACCATTTATTGCAGGATGCCGCACTGAGCATGCAGCCCATCATGTGGTAATGACCATCCGCATGGGCAAAGGAATGCAGCGCATTGTATTCATCCACACCGAAATGTTCACTGGAAATGAAAATTGTTCCGGAAGTCCCCAGCGAAATATTGCATTTGCCTTCTCCCACCGTACCTGTTCCCACTGCCGCTGCTGCATTATCGCCGGCACCGGCAATAATTTTTACATTTTCAGAAAAGCCCAGTTCCTCTGCGATTTCCTTTTTCAGTGTACCCACTACTTCATAGCTCTCATAAAGCTTTGGCAGCATTTCTCCTGTAATACCGCAGATCTCAAGCATTTCCTTTGACCAGCAGCGATGCTTCACATCCATCAGAAGCATACCGGATGCATCGGACACATCTGTACAGAAAATACCGGATAACCGATAAGCCAGATAATCCTTCGGCAGCATGATTTTCACAATCTTCGCAAAATTCTCCGGCTCATGCTTTCGCATCCACAGAATCTTCGGTGCCGTAAAACCGGCAAAGGCAATATTCGCTGTATAAGCAGACAGCTTATCCTTGCCAATCACCGTATTCAGATAATCCGTCTCCTCACCGGTTCTGCCGTCATTCCACAGAATCGCAGGACGAATCACCTGATCATCGGCATCCAGCACAACCAAACCGTGCATCTGCCCACCAAAGCTGATGCCCGCCACCTGAGACCTGTCACACTCCGCCGTCAGCTCCTTCAAGCCATCCATCGCCTGAGTAAACCAGTCCTCCGGACGCTGCTCAGACCACCCCGGCTGCGGAAAAAACAGCGGATACTCTCTGGACACAACCTTCTTAATATCGCCAGACGCATCCATCATTAGCAGCTTTACCGCGGAAGTTCCCAGATCGACTCCTATATATAACATATAATCACCTTCATTAGCCCCAAGGGTTTTCTGTTGGATAGCGCACGCCTGCCGGCTGATTATAGCCAATCTCCTCTACCGGCACACCGATATACTTAAATACCTCAAACAGTGCCTTGCCATAATGACCGAATGCTACTGCGCCATGATGCGGGAAGCCTTTCTCAATCAGAACATGACGATAGAATCTGCCCATTTCAGGAATGGCAAAGACGCCGATGGAACCAAAGGAACGTGTTGCCACAGGAAGGACTTCGCCCTGAGCCACATAAGCACGAAGCTTATTGTCTGCTGTGCTCTGCAAACGGTAAAATGTGATGTCACCCGGTTTGATATCACCTTCAAGAGTACCCTGTGTTACTTCTTCAGGCAGTGTTCTTGCCATGATCTTCTGGTACTTCATCTCGCAGAAAGACAGCTTGCTGGAGGCTGTATTGCCGCAGTGGAAGCCCATAAATGTATCTTTCTGAGTATAGTTATATTTGCCCTTGATAGCGCCGTTGTACATATCAGACGGGACAGAATTGTTGATATCCAGCAGTGTAACAGCATCCTGGCTGACAACCGTTCCGATGAACTCACTGAGTGTACCGTAAATATCCACTTCGCAGGATACCGGAATGCCCTGCGCTGTCAGACGGCTGTTCACATAACATGGCACAAAACCGAACTGTGTCTGGAATGCCGGCCAGCATTTGCCTGTCAATGTTACATACTTGCGATAGCCACGATGCTCTTCGATCCAGTCTTTTAATGTCAGTTCATACTGAGCCAGCTTAGCAAGGATTTCAGGCTTCTTGTTGCCTGTGCCGAGTTCTTCTTCCATCTCTTTCACAATAGCAGGAATTCTCTCATCACCGGCATGTTTATTAAAAGCTTCAAACAGATCAAGCTCTGAATTTTCTTCAATTTCAACGCCCAGATTGTAAAGCTGTTTGATTGGGGCATTGCATGCGAGGAAATTCATTGGTCTTGGTCCAAAGCTGATGATCTTCAGATTCTGGAGTCCGATGACCGCTCTTGCGATCGGCATAAATTCATGGATCATATCGGCACATTCCTCAGCATCACCCACAGGATACTCAGGAATATAAGCCTTGATATTGCGCAGCTGCAGATTGTAACTGGCATTTAACATACCACAGTATGCATCACCTCTGCCATCCAACAGGTTGTCTCCGCTCTCTTCTGCAGCGGCAATAAACATCTTCGGTCCGTCAAAATGCTTTGCAAGCAGTGTCTCTGAAATCTCAGGGCCAAAGTTGCCGAGATAAACACAAAGGGCGTTGCATCCCGCTTTCTTGATATCTTCCAGTGCCTGCACCATATGGATCTCGCTCTCCACGATACAGACAGGACATTCATAGATTCCCTCTGTACCATACTTCTCTGTATAAGCCTTCATCAGATTCTGTCTTCTGCTGACAGAAAGACTTTCAGGGAAACAATCACGGCTGACAGCCACGACACCTAACTTAACTTCCGGCATATTACTCATAATAAAACTCCTCCATTTCATGTTATAAAAATTGTGCCATATAAACTGGCAGACATATAATATCCTGGTCCTTACACAAATCTTTGGTATAGACAAGATATTTCCACAAAATTCTATCTGAATATTTTTGTGAAAATGCATCCAGTGATTTGTGTGTTTTGTAACCAGATGACTTTATTTCTATCGGGCAAAGCTTATTTTTCCTGGCAAGCAAAAAATCTATTTCATAATTATGTTTGGAAATAGGATTCGCAAACGTATAATAAAATAATTCGTTGCCATTCGCCGCCAAAATTTGTGCGACAACATTTTCATACAAATAACCCAGATTTGTACTCAACTTGTCATTTAAAAGTTTTTCATAGATGATATTTTCCGTGAAATCTTTATCCTTAAACATAAGTGTAACAAATAACCCTGTATCACACAAAAACATTTTAAATTTTGTCAGATCCTTGTTATTTGCCATACCGGCGTTTGGATCATTTGTATGATAGGAAATCAAAACCGTTTTTGAATCTTTCAATTCAGCTATGAGTTCCAACATTTTGTCCGACCATCCGCTGTCCAAAACACTTGAAATCTGATAGCGGGATGCATTTTTATTCAGCTGTGCCGGAATGGCATCAAATAAAACAGATAATCTTCCGGTCGCATCTATCTTTTTAAAATCATCCTCATACAAACTAAGAATATCCCGTTTCACGGCGTCCACTTTTCGAAAATTATTCGTTTTGATATATTCATCAACAGCCTGCGGCATTCCTCCCACCAGCATATATAATCTGAAGTCTCTAAGTAATTTTCGATTCATCCTCTCACCAAGTGCCTGTCCCGCTTCAAACAGCTTTTTAACCAGAGAAGTACTTACCGTGTCACCTATTGCCCACAAAAACTCCGCATTTTCTTTTTCGCTAATATATATTAAATCCGCATTTTCTTTTTGCGCAAAATACCGCAAAATCGCATTTTCTTTTCTTTAATATTATAGTAAAATCGCATTTTCTTCAAGAGGAGTTTATAAAGAAAGCCGACAGTTACATATGAACTGACGGCTCTCCGCATAACATAAATTTTCTATTCGCCGAATACAGCCTTGTAATCTGCCTGGAATTTCTCAATACCTTGATCTGTCAGCGGATGATGTGTCATCTGCTCGATTACCTTGTAAGGAACTGTTGCGATATGCGCACCTGCCAGTGCACAATCTGTTACGTGCATTGGATGTCTGATAGATGCAGCGATGATCTCTGTTTCGAGGCCATAGTTGTCAAAAATTGTTACGATATCTTCGATCAGGCTGATACCTGCTGTGCTGATATCATCCAGTCTGCCGAGGAATGGGGATACATATGTAGCACCTGCTCTTGCAGCCAGTAAAGCCTGGTTTGCTGTGAAGATCAGTGTGACATTTGTCTTGATGCCTTCTGCTGACAGAACCTTAACAGCCTTTAAACCTTCAACTGTCATAGGAATCTTAACAACCATGTTTGGATGGATAGCTGCGATTTCACGACCCTCTTTGATCATGCCTTCTGCATCAACAGTTGTAGCCTTTACTTCACCGCTGATCGGGCCGTCAACGATCGTTGTGATCTCTTTGATGACTTCCTTGAAATCTCTGCCTTCTTTGGCGATCAGGGATGGGTTCGTTGTAACGCCGCAGATAACGCCCATGTCATTTGCTTTTCTGATATCTTCTACATTCGCTGTGTCAATGAAAAATTTCATAATTATACCTCCTGGGTCCTTTCGCCCTTAATTATATGATAATTGGTAACGGTTGAGAGCCAAGCAAAATTTCAAAAAAGAGGTTAGCTCTGAACAGTTACGATAATTGATACATCCTTTAACGGAAATCTATTTACCCGGCTGACCATAGTACGCATTGGCACCATGTTTTCTGAAATAATGCTTATCCTGAAGTTCCTGCGGTGCAGGCTGAACCTTCGGATTAATCAGCTCACAGCGGGCTGCCATCTTGGCAACTTCTTCCAGAACAACCGCATTGTGTACAGCCTCATGGGCATCCTTGCCCCATGTGAACGGTCCGTGATTCTTGCAGAGAACGGCAGGTGTTGCAATATAATCCAGACCTGGACGGTCAAATTCATCCGCGATCAGGACACCTGTATTCTTCTCATAAGCTTCATTGATTTCTTTCTCTGTAAGATTTCTCACACAAGGTACATCGCCGTACAGATAATCGGCATGGGTTGTCCCGTAGCATGGAATACCACGGCCGGCCTGTGCCCAGCTTGTGGCCCATGGTGAATGAGTATGTACGATACCGCCGATCTTCGGAAAACGGTTATATAAGACAACATGTGTCTCTGTATCAGAAGACGGATTGTAATCGCCCTCTACTTTATTGCCATTCAGATCTACAACAACCATATCTTCCGGTCTCAGTTTGTCATAATCCACACCGCTCGGCTTGATGACAAAAAGTCCCTTTTCACGGTCAATCCCGCTGACATTGCCCCATGTAAAAGTCACAAGCTGATACTTCGGAAGCAGCATATTGGCTTCGTAGACTTCTTTCTTTAATTCTTCAAGCATTCGACTAACACCCTCTTTTCTGCCATAAAGGCTTTTTAAACTTCCCGCATCAACATTCTCTTGTGAATCCCGATGCCAAATGACACGTTTATTTTATCACTTCTGATGCTGTCTTTTCAACTGCTATTGCACCTTTGTAATTCTCAATAAACTTCTCAAAACCTTCGATATCCTTTGCATCCGGTTCTTCACTTGTACCTGCATTTCCGGCAAATACTTTGCCCTCCAGATAATTCTGAAGTGTTTCGTCTTCACCCTTCCATGTCAGATAAGATGCCAGCAGTGCCATCCCCCATGGACCGCCCTCGCCGGCTGTCTCCATAACGGATACCGGTGTATCAATGGCAGCTGCCAGAAGCTTTTGTCCCACACCTTTTGTGGTAAAATAACCACCGTGACCGTAAATCTTATCAATGGCCACATGCTCTTTCTTGATCAGAATATCCATACCTACTTTCAGGGCACCCAGGGCACTGCTCAAATGCAGACGCATAAAGTTAGCAAGACTGAATCGGCTGGTTGGTTTTCTCACAAAAAGTGGACGGCCCTCTGTGATATCGGTAATATTTTCCCCTGAATAGTAACCGTAAGACATCATATCACCACAGTCTGCATCACCCTCCATGGCCACTTTGAATAATTTCTCAAAGAGGTCATTCTGACTGATATCCATGCCGAACAGCTCCGCAAATTCTCTGAAAAGGCCTACCCAGGCATTGATCTCGGATGTACAGTTATTGGCATGCACCATAGCTACCGGACTGCCCACAGGTGTTGTCACCATATCGATCTCCGGATAAACGGCCTTTAACTGGTCTTCCAGAACCACCATGGCAAAAACAGATGTACCGGCAGAAACATTACCTGTACGAACACCAATGCTGTTGGTAGCTGCCATACCTGTACCTGCATCACCCTCCGGCGGACACAGTGGGATACCTGCCTGCAATTTGCCGCTTTCATCCAGAAGCTTGGCTCCCTCTTCTGTCAGCACACCGGCAGATTCTCCGGCCACAAGGATTTTCGGAAGAATACCTGTTAATGTCCATGGATAATGTTTATCTTCAATAAGCTTGCCAAACTTCTCAACCATTGTCTCATCATACTGATGGGTCTTGTCATTGATCGGAAACATACCGGAAGCATCGCCGATGCCAAGGACTTTCCGCCCTGTCAGCTGCCAGTGGATGTAGCCCGCCAGCGTTGTCAGATAACTGATCTGATCGACATGTTCCTCCCCATTTAAAATCGCCTGATATAAATGGGAAATACTCCATCTCTGAGGAATATTGTAATTAAATAATTCTGTCAGTGCTTCAGCCGCCTGACCTGTCGTGCTGTTTCGCCATGTACGGAACGGTACAAGCAGCTCGCCCTTTTCATCAAAGGCCATATAGCCATGCATCATGGCACTGAAACCGATGCTGCCGATCCTGGTCAGCTCTGCACCGTATTTTTCTTTCACATCTGCTACCAGGCTCTTGTAGCAGTCTCTTAAACCCTTCCAGATATCATCCAGGGAATATGTCCAGAAACCGTCGATCAGCTGATTCTCCCAGCTGTAACTGCCGGAAGCGATTGGTTTGAATGATTCATCGATGAGCACTGCCTTGATTCTGGTTGAACCGAATTCAATACCCAGTGCTGTTTTGCCGCTCTCAATAATTGCTTTTAAATCTGCCATTCTATCCTCCTGATTCATGGATTCGCTGTCGAATCCTGCTTTGAAATGGATGCTCTGTCCAATTCAAACATTGTCCATCTCTATAACCACAGGCAGGCAGCTGCCTGCGGTTTATACCACACTATCGCAGCTGCCTGTCTTCTAATCAATTTAACGATAGTAAATGGAATTCCATTTCAGCTCATTGTTAAACTGTCTGATTGTTGTGTCTTTGTCGATATAAACAGCTTCAATGCCCATGCTGTTTGCCCAGTCACCCATCTGCTCAGCCGTCAGGTCATAGGAGAAAGCTGTATGATGTGCACCGCCTGCCAGGATCCATGCTTCAGCACCTGTCTGAAGATTTGGTTCCGGTGTCCAGAATGCAGTTGCAACCGGAAGCTTCGGCATTGGTTTCTCTGTCTTCTTGCAGTTTACGTCATTGATGATCAGACGGAAACGATTGCCCAGATCGATAAGGGATGTGGCAATAGCCTTGCCCTCTTTAGCTGTAAATACAAGTCTTGCAGGATCTTCTCTGTCACCCATGGATAATGGCTGCTCTTTGATAGAAATAGGGCCATCTGCAATTGTCGGGCAAACTTCCAACATATGGGACTGAAGGATACCTTCTTTGCCCGGTACAAGATTATATGTATAATCTTCCATAAAGGATGTACCTTTAGCATCCTTCATGCCCGCTGTCATAATCTTCATCAGACGTACCATAGCTGCTGTCTTCCAGTCACCTTCCGCACCGAAACCATAGCCTTTAGCCATCAGTCTCTGGATAGCCAGACCCGGAAGCTGCTGCAGGGCACCTAAGTCACCAAAGTGCGTAACAATAGCCTGATAATTTTTTTCCTCAAGGAAACGTTCAAAACCGATTTCAATACCGGCCTGAACAGCCACATGCTGGCGGAATTCCTTCTCATCTCTGCCTTCAAGTAAAATATTATATGTGCTGTAGTATTCTTCTACCAGTGCATCAATATCTGCCTTTGAAACAGCTTTCACTGCTTCTGCGATTTCATTTACCGGATAAGCATCCACTTCCCAGCCGAATTTGATCTGCGCTTCAACCTTATCGCCCTCTGTAACCGCAACATTTCTCATATTGTCAGCGATACGCATCACACGGATATGACTGCTCTCAAGAACACCTACGGCTGTACGCATCCAGGAACCGATTCTGTCCTGTGTGGCTTTGTCTTCCCAGTATCCCATGATCACCTTACGTTCCATATGGAGACGGGAAAAAATATGACCGTATTCTCTGTCACCGTGAGCTGCCTGATTCTCATTCATAAAATCCATATCAATGGTATCGTATGGGATTTCACGATTATACTGTGTATGCAGATGAAGCAAAGGTTTTCTCAGTTCCTGAAGGCCGAGGATCCAGGATTTTGCCGGTGAAAAAGTATGCATCCATGTGATAATGCCGGCACAATTATCATCCATATTGGCCTCATTCATCGTTTTACGAATTAATTCATTGGTGATCAGGGTTGGTTTCCATACAACCTCATATGGAAGATTGCCTGATGCATTGAGTTTTTCTACGATTTCTTTGGAATGTGCTGCCACATGGGACAGGCACTCATCACCGTACAGATCCTGTGAACCTGTACAAAACCAGAACTGATAATTTTTCACCTTTAACATGTTTTTAATTCCTTTCTGTGTATGTTCAAGTTGAGTATATACGAAACTTGGCGCGGAATTCAGGTCTGCCGTGCAGACATATTTCTTACCTGAATTTCTGCGCATGCTTAAGTCAATGTTAAGCGTTTTTCTTCTTCATGCGGGTAAAAATTGCCTGTAATACGATGAAGAAGCAAAGCAGTGCGGAAAGTACGATACGTACCCACCAGCTGGACAATGTACCCTGTGTGGTGATCAAGCTTGTGATGGTACCTTTGATCAGAACACCGAAGATGGTGCCGAATGGTGTACCCACACCACCGCTTAACAGTGTACCGCCGATAACGGATGCAGAAATGGCATCCATTTCAAGACCTTTGGCCTGTTCTACGAAACCTGCACAGCTGTTTAAGCAGAATAAGAAACCGCCGCAGCCTGCAAGCAGACCTTCAAGTACATAAGCTTTAAATTTGATTCTCTTAACATTCAGACCCATCATTAACGCGCTCTGTGCATTACCGCCCACAGCGTAAACTTCACGGCCGAATTTGGTATATTTCATAACAACTGCGATAATCGCTACGATAATCAGAGCAATGATAACTGTCGGATAAATGTAAGCCGGATGGAACTTCCCGCTCTTACTGTAAGAACCGATAAACGGCAGATAAATCTTTGCATTGGCCCATGCAAGGAATGTTTCATTCTTGATAGAAATCATCTCTGTGCTGACCATGGAAGTCATACCACGGCCAAAGAACAGACCTGCCAGGCTGACAATGAATGGCTGGATCTCCAGATAAGAAATCAGGAAGCCCTGTACAATACCGAAAGCCAGACCAATGAGCAGTGCTACCGCAATCGCTGCATAAGCACTCATGCCGTGATTCTCCATCTGATTGGCCATAACCATACAAACTAACGCTGTAATAGAACCAACAGAAATATCAATACCGCCTGTGATCATAACGATCGTCTGACCAACTGCAATAACCAGCAGACCGGCATTGGAAATGAACAGGTTCAGAAACATCTGTGGTTTTGCAAAACCCTTATCTGCGAAAATAACCATACCTGCGATATACATGATCGCAAAAAGTGCAATTGTGATAATCAAAAGGAAGGTATTGCCGTTAATCTTTCTGTTTGAATCTGTGGTTGTTTTTAACTTAGCCATGATTATTTACCTCCCTCTACTGCTGCTGCAGCTTTTTTTGCACGCTGTTTTGCAATGAAACTCTGGAATACAGGGCTCTGCAGGGTAACAATAATAACGACAACGATGGCCTTGTAAACCGGCAGCTGATCGGCTTTAACATTCATCGCATAAAGCGTTGTTGTCAGAGCCTGGATCGTATAAGCACCGATAACGGAGCCCATCAGACTGAACTTACCGCCGCCCAGTACATTGCCGCCAAGAGCAACTGCAAGGATGGCATCCATTTCAAGGTTCAGGCCAATGTTGTTGACATCGGCTGAATAAATACGGCTGGATGCGATAATACCTGCGATACCTGCCAACACACCGCAGATCACGTATGTCAGGAATTTGATCAGTGTTGAATTCAGACCAACCAGTCTGGAAGCCGTACCATTGATACCAACACTTTCAATATACAGACCAAGGGCTGTTTTCTTCAGGATCAGATTCACAATGATAACAACGATAATCGCCAGGAAAATCGGTGTCGGTACAGGAATCTTGCCGATATAACCACCAAATACCTTATAAGAATCCACACGGACATATGTAATCTGACCTGCTGTGATCAGCTGTCCGATACCACGTCCTGCTGTATACAGAATCAGTGTGGCAACCATCGGCTGAATATTCATCTTGGCTACAAGGAAACCATTAAAGGCACCGCAGAGTGCAGAAGCCAGAATAGCTGCAATAATTGCCAGACCCATCGGAGCAGCCAGCTCAGTAACAGATACTTCACCACCGGAAAGGATCTGACAGCAGACAGCTGCTGCAACAGCCATAACTGCACCAACACTGATATCCTGACCGCCGGAAGCAGCCGTAACCAGTGTCATACCGACAGCCAGAATAACCAGCTCGGATGCACGGTTGACAACGTCAACAATGTAACCATATAAAACACCATTATTAATGGAAACCTTGAAGAATCCCGGTGTCGTAATCAAATTCACTAATAAAACAGCAACCAGACATACGATTGGCAAAAACAAGCGCATGGATGTTATTTTCTTAATCGAATTCTTATTCATTGCTGTCACCTCCTGCTATTGCTTTCATAACGCCTTCCTGTGTCAGCTGGTCGCCGGAAATCTCGCCGACCTTCTTGCCGTCTCGGAGAACACCCATACGTGAACATGTACGAAGCATTTCCTCAACTTCGGAAGAAATAAATGTAACGGCCATGCCCTGGTCGGCCAGGTCAAGCACCAGTTTCTGGATCTCAGTCTTTGTACCGATATCGATACCTCGTGTCGGCTCATCCAGAATCAGATAATCCGGATTGGTCAGAAGCCATCTGCCGATAATCACCTTCTGCTGGTTACCACCGGAAAGACTCTTAATCGGTGTCTCTCTGCTGGCTGTCTTAATCTGCAGCATATCGATATATTTGTCTGCGGCCTCCTCCATCTCTTTTCTGCTCATCGGATGGAACATGCCTCTCTTCGCCTGAAGTGCGATAATGATGTTCTCACGTACAGACAGATCAGCAAGGATACCATCTTTCTTTCTGTCCTCAGGCAGATAAGCCATACCCTGTTTCATGGCATCCAGCGGAGAATTGATCTTCACTTCCTTGCCGTTGACCTTGATCTTACCTGTATCCGGCTTGTCCGCACCGTAAATGGCACGCACCAGTTCGGAACGTCCGGAACCCAGAAGACCTGTCAGGCCCACAACCTCACCTTTGTTGACAGCAAAATCAAACGGTTTGATACTGCCTTTTCTTCCAACCTGTTCAGCTTCGATAACCGGTTCAAACTTCTCAAGTACTTTATGATCTCCCTTGATATCTGCCAGATCATCAAAGTTCTTGCCCATCATCTTTGCAACCAGTTCTACTCTAGGCAGTTCCTTTACAGGATACTCTCCAACCAGTGTACCATTTCGAAGAACAGTAATCCGGTCACAGACCGCATATACCTGCTCAAGGAAATGCGTAACAAAGATAATACCAACGCCTTCTTTTTGAAGACGTCTCATCAATACGAAAAGTTTCTCAACTTCTTCATCATCCAGAGAAGATGTCGGTTCATCCAGAATCAGAACCTGGCACTTCATATCTACCGCTCTGGCAATGGCGATCATCTGCTGCTTCGCCAGAGAGCATTCCTCTAATTTATCAGTTGCTCTTGCATCAATATCCAGACTCTTCAAGAGCTCTGTTGCTTTCTTATTCATTGTATGCCAGTCAATAAAACCAAACTTTCTCGGCTCACGTCCGATAAAAAGGTTCTCCGCCACTGACAGATTCGGACAAAGATTAACTTCCTGATACACGGTACTGATACCGTGGTTCTGGGCATCCTGCGGGGATTTATTGATAATCGGTGCATCAGAACCCGCTATTCTGATCTCACCGCCGTCTAAACTATGTACTCCGGTAAGCACCTTGATCAGTGTGGACTTGCCGGCTCCGTTCTCTCCCATTAATGCATGGATTTCACCTTTGCGAAGCGTAAAATCTACATGCTGCAATGCTTTGACACCCGGAAATGTTTTCGAGATATCTCTCATACTTAAAACAACATCATTGGACATATAGCATTCACCTGCTTTCAAATTCTCTCTCTAAAATCTCTCCCATTTCGGGTAAGTTGACATGTAACGTATAAGCATAAAATTGGCGTGGCAGCATTCCAGGCTTCTGCCTCTTTCTACCACGCCAATCACTATGTTCCCGGAAAATTAATTCCTATAAATTTTAGTATGCACGAGCGTCTACAACATCCTGTGTTACTTCTGTAACTTCATAATCTGTACCGTCGATTGAAACGGATGCTACATCAGAACCATGAGCGTAGATACCTTCTTCTACATATGCCTGTTTTTCTGGTGTTTCTCCAGCCTGAAGCTGTTTGATAATCTGTTCTACACGTGGGCCATGAAGAGGATTACACTCTGTGTTAACAATGATATCACCTGATAATGTATCTGTAATACCCTGTTTTGTTGTATCGAAGGACATTACAAGAATGTCACCGTCAGGACCAACTGTCTTACCAGCTGCTTTGATAGCTTCGATTGCACCAAATGCTTCATTATCGTTCTCGCAGTATACAACGTTGATGTTGTCATACTGTTTCAGCATAGATTCCATAACTTCCTGGCCTTTAGCCTGTGTGAATTCACCTGTCTGCTGAGCTAACAGATTCCAGCCATTAGCTTCTACTGCTTCGTTGAGGGCTTCTGTACGTCCGATCTGAGCGGATGCACCGATTGTACCCTGAATATCTACGATATTAACTTCACTCATGTTCTTTGCTGCTGCGTACTGTTTTAACCATTCGCATGCTTTCTGACCTTCCAGTTTGAAGTTGGAACCAACCCAGGCTGTGTAAAGGCTGTCATCAGAAACATCTACCATACGGTCAACGATAATAACTGGAATTTCTGCATCTTTAGCTTCCTGAAGAACTGTATCCCAACCGGATTCTGTTACAGGTGCAAGAACAATGTAATCAACTTCCTGCTGGATGAAGTTACGGATTGCTGCGATCTGATTCTCCTGTTTCTGCTGAGCATCATCGAAAATTAAGTTGTAACCGTTTTCTGTGCTGAATGTAGATTTCATAGATTCTGAATTAGCTGTACGCCAGTCAGATTCTGCACCAACCTGTGAAAAACCAACTGTGATCACGTCACCTGTGTTACCTGCTGCTTCTGTTTCACCAGATGCTGCTTCGCTTGCAGCTTCTGTTTCGCTACCTGCAGGTGCTGCTGTTTCTTTAGCACCTGATGAGCCACAGCCTGCTAATACTGCAGCAACCATAGCTACTGACAATAATACCCCTAAAAATCTCTTCTTCATAAACTCTTCTCCTCCTAGTTATGAAACAATAAGTATCTTATATGAAAAGCATACCTTATTCCCATAATTTTGGAAACAGAGGATTCTTTTTTTTAGGTTAATATTTTTTGAACTTTTTGTGAATGTTTTGACCCATTCAAAAAAAGTGTACTTTTTTATGATAAAAGTGCATTTTTTTACGAAACATTTCTGGCCGGTATCAAAACCCTTGCTGTGGTGCCCACATCCGGTTGACTTTTGAAAAATAAACCATAATTTTCGCCATAATAAATATGGATACGCTCATTGACGTTGCCCACGCCAAAGGCCGCTATATTGGCTGACTGGGTACTTCCGGCCACAGAAGCCTTCCTGAGATTATACAGTTTTTCTTCATCCATGCCTACACCGTCATCCGTCACACAGAAGACAATATTGCCCCCTTCCAGACGGCCGGTCACAGAAATCCTTCCCTTTCCCCGCTTGCCGCGAATCCCATGAACCAGAGCATTCTCAACTAACGGCTGTAAAAGCAGCTTCGGGATCGTAAAATTATATAACGCCTTGTCTATATCAATGTTGTAAGCCAGCGTATCCTGGTAACGGAACTGCTGGATCTTCAGATAACTTTCAATATGCCGCTGCTCCTCCTGGATCGTGATAAAGTTCTGCCCATTGCTCAGAGAAGTCCGGAAGAAATCAGACAAATAGGTCAGAAGACGGATCACCTGATCATTCTGTTTCGCCTCCGCCAGCCACACTGCCGTATCCAGTGTGTTATACAGGAAATGCGGATTGATCTGCGCCTGCAAAAGTTTCGTCTCGCTCAGCCGCAATGTCTCATGGTTGCGCTTCATATCTTCCACAAGCTGACCGATCTCCTTGGTCATATCGTTGAAATTATCCATAAGCAGAGCAATTTCATCCTCTGACTCCACATCCTTCGTCTGTGCCGTAAAGTCACCTTCGGCGACCCTGCTGGTCAGTGTACAGAGATTACGTATCGGGCCGGTAATGTTTCTGGACGCCCTGACAGAAAGTCCTACCGTCAAAATGACAACAAAAAGCGACGCCAGAATCGTAAAACAGAAAATTGTCCGATTATTCTCATCCAGCTGCGCTTTGATCTGATCGAAATTCAACGTTTCTGCATAAATATAGTCACGGATACATGACTGCACCAGAGATGTCAGTGCATAAACATCATTATCCAGTGTGGCCATATTCTGATCATAGGAATTCTCCCGGCCAATATTATTCTCCAGATCATGAATACAATTTGACAGTGTATTCAATGTATTCTTCAGGCGAACCATCTGACTTTTGTTCAATTCAACCGTTGCAGAACGCGCCAGATTATTGCAGACGCTTTTCAGTTCATCGATATAGGCATAGGGATCCACCGTCAAAATACCATTGACCGTCACAGTTCCCACATCCAGCTCATCAATCTTCTTGTTGTTGATGACCGCCAGGTAAGTGGTATAGTCAATCCGCTCCTTGAAATCCCGGACATATTCATTGGCCTCTGCCACATTGTTCGTAATGTCCGCATACACACCGGTCGTATAGGAAATTGTCCAGAGCAGATAGCAGACAAGACAAATCATCGGTACAATAGCCGCCACGGCGATCATCATAATCTTTCGATTCAGGGAAAGCTTCTTATATCCAAACATAGCTTACCCCTTTCTTGCCGCCCTGTATTCTTTCGGCGTGCAGCCTTGGGTCTTCTTGAAAATATAGCTAAAATAATGCGGGTCTTTGTAGCCCACTTCATAGCTGATCTCCGATGTTTTCATAGATGAACAGGCCAGATACTGTTTCGCCTTCTCCATGCGGACTTCCGTCAGATACTCAATGAATGTCTTGCCCATTTCCTTACTGAAAACGGAGCTAAAATAGCTTGGACTCATGCAGACTTCCGCCGCAACAGAATTCAACGAAATGTCTTCCGACATATAATCCTGTTCAATCCTCTCCTTCGCTGTCTGGATAATGTCTGAATACCGTCTTCCACCGACCGTATTGCGCAGTTCAATGGCATGATCCAGCAGCGTCCCGATGTAATCCTTAATGTCATCTACTGACTCTGCTGTTGTCACGGCCTGCTTCAGGATTTCCTCATTCTCCCGGATACCTTCCCACTGACCATACGCTTCCCCTTCTGCTCCGGCATCTTTTCTCAGCTTCTTGCAGAAAGTCAGAACCGTTGCATAAATGTTCATGATAATATATTGCCTGATCATCAGCGATCGGAAATGATCCTCTGATATTTCCGTAAATAATGCCCCGACAAAACTCTCCACTTCCTCCAGAGAACCGCTGCTTAGGAAACGGGTAATAATTTGATCAAACTGATTGATCTCACCAAAAATATTGGCATCAAATTCATTGTCCTGCTGTTCAAAGTTCAATTGTTCAACCGATATGATCTGATTCGGTTTCTGCACAAAACGGCCGGCAAATGCCTTATCCGCCTCCCGAAATGAATATCGCAGTTCACGGATTCTCGCCACCTCACTGCCGATACCGCCAAACCAGGTCAATGTGTCAAAAGGTGCAATCACTGCTTTCAGCCCCTCAATAAAGGCTTTTGTCTGAGTTTCCATTTCTTCTTCCACAGATGTCAGAAGAAATGCCCAACCTTCAACCCCTCTCTGGAATCGAAAAACATCCCTGAATCGGTCAACGTAGCCTCCGACAGCCTCATAGGCTCCGGCCAGTGCCTCAGACTGCTCTGCCTGCACATGATCCTCCTGGATAAATTTGAACAAAATAATCCTGTAAAAAGGGCCGCTAAGATTCATATGGAAACGCTTTCCTTTTTCCATGGCATCTGCCAGCGACAATTTACCCGATATCAATTCCCCCAGGAATTTCATCTTGATCAGTTCTTCATTCTCCTGCATTTCCTGGTAATAAACTTTCTTCAAGGCCAGATCTTCCCGCTCATCTCTGACTTTCTCGGCAATCTCCGACAAATGTTCCAGCAAAACTGCTGAGGATACCGGTTTCAGCAGGTATTCCGCCACACCGATCTTAATAGCCTGCTTGGCATACTCAAAGTCATCATAACCGCTCAATATCACAATCTTGATATCCGGCAGTTCCGCTTTAACCATACGGCTTAACTCCAGTCCATCCATAAACGGCATACGGATATCCGTAATCAGAATATCCGGCTTCTCCTTTAAAATCACCGGCAATGCCAGTTCACCATCGCTGGCATCACCGATAAATTCATACCCCTCTTTTTCCCAGTCGATACTGTTCTTGATACTCTGGCGTATAATAATCTCATCCTCGACCAAGTATACTTTTACCATTGTTAATCCTTCTTCTCCATTTTTGCATTTCCCGTTTTTCTGACGGACGCTAACGCTGCGATCAAAGAATGCATATCCAGTGGCTTAGCCAGATGACCTGTCATCCCTGCCGCAAGACACTTGTCCATATCCGTTTTGGCAACATTCGCTGTCATAGCTATGATTGGTATCGTATTCCCATGGTACTGGTCCATTTTGCGGAGCATCTTTGTCGCTTCCAGACCATTCATCACCGGCATCTGCAAATCCATCAGGATCGCATCATAAGTATCTTCCGGTGCCTCCATAAATCTTTCAACACAGATCTTGCCATTTTCCGCCTGCTCACTTGTAATACCATTCATTGCCAGAATCTCATGAGCAACTTCATAGTTCAGTTCATTGTCCTCTGCAATCAGAACATGCATTCCCTCACAGTCTGCCAGGTCAGATTCCGTCGGGGACTGAAGGGTCATGTCAGAATCTGCTTCTTCAAAAGGAAAATCAAAGACAACTCTGAATGTTGTACCAACACCTACAGCACTTTGTACTTCGATCCTGCCGTTCATCCGATCCACCAGTTCCTTGACAATCGCCAATCCCAGACCGCTGCCGCGGACTTTATTGATTCTTGTATCCACAGACCTCGAAAAACGTTCATACATTTTCTTCATATAGTCTTCTGTCATACCAATTCCGTTGTCCTGTACAATTGACACAAGACGTACACATCCCGGACTGTCTGATGTTTCTTCATATAATTCAAAATGGACCGTGCCGCCTTCCGGTGTATATTTGACAGCGTTGGATACCAGATTCACATAGATCTGTTTCAGGCGAATAGCATCTGCATCAATCTGAGGATGCAATATATCATGCGCCCGACAAGTCATATGCAGCTTCCGGTCTGCTGCCATCTGGCCCATTATATCCTGAGAATCACGGAAAAGTGTCATCACATCAAAAAATGCAGGCTCAATATGAAAATGTCCGCTCTCGATCTGGCTGATATCCGTAACATCATCCACCAGCCGCTGAATATAACGCCCTGCAGACTGCAGCTTGTCCAGGTTCTCACTGACAATAGACTTCTCGTCAATATGCGCTTTGGCAATATAGGCAAATCCAAGAACTGCGTTAAGGGGTGTCCGGATATCATGGGCCATTCTTGAAAGAAAGTCTGTTTTAGCTTCATTCTCCCGGTTGGCTGCCTCTGCCGCCATAAACCAGTTGCGCTCACGCAGCATAACGTCGCTGACTTCACGGGTCACATACAAAACCTTTGTCACGACTCCCTGCTCATTCCTGTTTTTAGCGATGAAACGTGCCAGCTGCCAGTTGCCGTCCGGAACCATATATTCCAATGTAACTGTATCTGTGTTCTTCAGACGTTCCTGCAATGTCGAAAGATCAAAGAAACGCATAATCCGGTCCTGATAATCTCTGGCAACAACTGCCTTACAGATTTCAACCATCTTCTCAGAAGCTTTGCCGGATACACCTGTCATCTTGTGAACTTCATTGATACTGACAACTTCATCATACACATCCTTCTCAAGGTCAATTCTGTAAATCGAAAAATAAATCTTACTGATGGCGGAGATAATCTCATTATTGATCCTGGTCTCATTCAATGCCTCTCTGAGCACTCTCTGCTTCTCCCGATCCTCCCTGACAATGTCATCAATAAAACGAAAACCGATCAACACCTTGAAATTCTCTTCATCGATGGCCATTCTGGTGATCTGTGCCTCAAAATATTCATGGCCTGCACCATTCGGAAGACTCTGGAAACGAAAGGAAATCCTGTCACGCGTCTTCAGTTCTCGCATCAGTCTCTCAGCATTCAGCCTTTTCTTCAACTTCCGGGCTTCTTCCTGCATCATAAACTGACGACAATAGCTCTCTATAATCTCTTTATAAGAAAGTGTCATATATTTTTCCGATGCCGACACCTGCAGAACATTTGCCTCCGGATCAACCTTGAGAATCTCAAGATAATCCTTTTTCAAATCTGCAAAAAAAACGGATATGTAATCCTGGCAAAGAACCTGCAGAAATCGCTGTTCCCTCTGAAATGCGTCAATACTGGCCTGCAGTGCATTCTGCTTCTCATCCAGCAAATTCGACTTATGGCAGCTGTCATAAGCACTGCCTAAATGGCTTCCCACCACTGTCAGCAGATTGATCAGAGACTGTGATTCATCCAAAATCGGATCGTCCAGTCCGATAAACCCCCACAATGTGTCTGTATGAAACATCGGAAAAACAATCACTGTATGAATATCCTGAGCCTTAAGCAGACGATATTCCAGCGGCATCTCATCCTTTGCCGCCTCTATATCTTCAATTACCACTTTCTCTCCACGCAGGAACTGTCTGTGCCAATATGGCATCTCCATAAACGGAACAGCCTGAAGATTGTCCATCTGGGGTTTGACGCCTTCCGCGCACCACTCACTGGTGTTGCGGTAAATACTCTGTTTTTCTATAAATTCAAAAGTATAGGCACGTCCGGCTTTCGTATATTCTCCTATGTATTCAAGAATGCCTTGTATCGCCCGGTTCAACTCTTCCATTGTTCGCGAACGGTCGATGGTCACCATCTGGTTCAATACGATTTCCAGACCGCTTAAATGACTTGATGCCTTTTTCTGCTTCACTACGCTGTCTGCTTTTCTCATTGGCTGTTCACCTCCCTGATCACTTTTCTGATTTATTTATTTCTAGCTTACCATATAACATCCAACCTTGCAATCAACATAGAATAATTCGCTGACTCCGCATCTTTCTGCCGGTTAAAATATATCCGAAACCGCCTTGCATCTTTGCGCTACCATGGTAAAATTTTACAGTTTTTTCTTTTTTTCACAAAAATACATTGAATTTCCTTTTCCCTTATGCTAATATTTATTTCATTGTATTACTGAATTAATACTCAGGAGAGTCTCTTCACAATGCATTATGCAAAATACAAAGGAAGAGCGCCGAAGGTGTACACAGTTGCGGTGTTTTTGATTGAATACGCCCAACTGCAAATCTCTCAGGCAAAAGGATGGAGGAAAAAGAATGTTTACACAAATCAACAATCTCATCAACTGGTTGGACGCGGTCGTATGGGGACTGCCTCTGATCATCTTAATCCTGTTCACAGGATGTCTCTTAACAATCCGCTTAGGTGTTCTTCAAATCAGACATCTCGGCAAAGCACTCAAGTTCATGATTAAAAATGAAGACGGCGGCGAGGGTGAAGTATCCAGTTTCGGAGCTTTATGTACAGCCCTTTCCGCAACCATCGGTACAGGCAATATCGTCGGTGTTGCAACTGCCATTGCTGCCGGCGGCCCCGGCGCTCTTTTCTGGATGGTCATTGCTGCTTTTCTCGGTATGGCGACTAAATATGCCGAAGGTCTGTTAGCAATCAAATACCGTACAATCGATAACGAAGGCCATGTTCTCGGCGGTCCTTTCTACTATATTGAAAACGGGATGGGACACGGATGGCGTTGGCTTGCCAAAATTTTTGCCTTCTTCGGTGCCGGTGTTGGTCTGTTCGGTATCGGTACCTTTACACAGGTCAATGGTATCGCTTCCGCAGTGAAAAATTTCTTTGATCCGAATATGGCACATACCGTCACACTGTTCGGCAATACCTACTCATGGGCAACCGTTATCGCCTGTCTTGTGCTGACATTATGTGTCGGTCTGGTTGTTCTCGGCGGCATCCAGCGAATTTCCAAAGTTGCTCAGATTGTTGTGCCTTTTATGGCAGTTCTTTATGTAGCTCTGGCATTGATCATCCTGATCACCAACATCACAGCTGTTCCGGCTGCCATCGTAACCATCGTGAAATCTGCTTTTACAGGCAGTGCTTTGGCCGGCGGCGCTATGGGTACTATGATCATGGCTATGCAGAAAGGTATCCAGCGAGGTATCTTCTCCAACGAATCCGGTCTCGGAAGCGCACCTATCGCTGCTGCCGCCGCTCAGACAAAAGAGTCTGTCCGTCAGGGTCTTGTCTCTATGACAGGTACATTTATCGATACAATCGTTATCTGCTCCATGACAGGTCTTTCTATCGTTATTACCGGAACATGGAATACAGGCCTTGAAGGTGTTGCCATCACTACAGCTGCTTTCCAGCAGGGTCTTCCGTTCCCTCCGGTTGTGGCATCTTTCTCACTGATGCTCTGCCTTGTATTCTTCGCATTTACAACCATCCTCGGCTGGGATTACTATGGCGAACGTTGTCTGGAATATCTTCTGAACAGAAACCAGACAGCTGTCAAAACCTACCGTTGGCTGTACATTATCTGCGTTTTCATCGGCCCTTATATGACCGTTGCTGCCGTATGGAACATTGCCGATATCTTTAATGCACTGATGGCATTCCCGAACTTAATCGCGCTGCTGGCATTGAATGGCGTGGTGAGAAATGAAACAAAGGATTACTTTAAACGGCATCCGGAGTTATAAAGGGCAAAACTTTCCCAAATCTCAATAAACTGTAAAGAATGAACGAATTCATAGCAGACACGTTCATTCTTTACAGTTTTCTTTAGTTTTGATTCCTAATATAGTTGTTTTGAATATTTCTGAGTCGTCTCGCTCAATTCCTGAGAATATTTTTCTGAACCGTCATTAAATCAGCCTTCTATATAAAAAATCTATAGGATAGATATAAAAACAATATTTTTCATATAGTTCATTTCATGTTATACTACATCAAGAAAAATTTGTAAACAAGGAATGATTTTTTATGAAACGCATTGATTTTGAAAATGGCAATATCGTCAGCAACATTCTGAAAGCCGCTCTGCCGATGCTTGTAGCCCAGATCATGAGTCTTCTCTACAATATCGTTGACCGTGTCTATATTGCCCGTATCCCTGACGTTGGCACCACGGCTCTCGGCGCTGTTGGACTCTGTTTCCCGATCATCGTCATTATCACAGCCTTCAGCAACCTGTTCGGCACCGGCGGTGCGCCGATCTTCTCCATTGAACGCGGCAAAGGCAATCATGCGAAAGCCGGACTTCTGATGAATACATCCTTTACCCTGCTGGCATTATGCGCGGTTATCCTGATGATCGCAGGACTGCTCTTTGCCAGACCGATTCTGGTACTTTTTGGTGCTTCTGATGCCGGGTTGGCCTATGCATACCCCTACCTGATGATCTATCTGCTCGGTACATTTCCATCCATGGCTGCCACCGGCATGAATCCTTTCATTAATGCCCAGGGCTATGCAACAACCGGCATGATCTCCGTTATCATCGGCGCTATCACCAACCTTCTGCTGGATCCGCTGTTTATCTTTGTATTCGGACTCGGCATCAAAGGCGCCGCCATTGCCACGGTTATTTCGCAGACATTGTCTGCTGCCTTTGTTTTGTACTTTTTACACTACAAAGCAGAATATCGGATCCGTTTTCTTTCCAAAACCGAACTGGCATCCTGCGGTGAAGATGCCAAAAATATCGTCAGCCTCGGAACTGCCGGATTTATTATGCAGCTGACCAACAGTCTTGTCACTATCTGCGCCAACAATGTCCTGTCCGTTACAGGCGGTGATGTCTACATATCCGTTATGACCATCATCTCCAGTGTCCGTCAGATGGTCGAAACGCCGATTTACGCCATCACAGAAGGTTCCTCGCCGATCATCAGCTACAATTACGGTGCCAGACGCCCCCAAAAAATACGTCAGGCCGGTATCACCATGGCTGTTTTAGCGCTGATCTATACGCTGCTCATCTGGAGCGTGATTCTGGCTGCACCTCGCTTCCTGATCGGTATTTTCAGCTCGGATCAGGCCCTGATGACCGATACCGTCCCCGCCATGAAACTTTATTTTGCTGCATTTATCTTCATGCTGCTGCAATATGTGGGCCAAACAATTTTCAAAGCCCTCAACAAGAAGAAATATGCCATCTTTTTCTCCATACTGCGTAAAGTCATCATTGTGGTGCCCCTGACTTATATCCTGCCTTATGCCCTGAACATTGGCCCAAACGGCGTTTTTATGGCCGAACCCGTCTCCAATGTTATCGGCGGCAGTCTTTGCTTCATCGTAATGCTCGCCACAGTTCTCCCTGAACTGAAACGGATGTAACAGACAAAAGGTATCCGCATTTATCAACACGGATACCTTTTATACACAATATACTTATTCAGTTCTTCTATTTACTGTTAAATACATCCCGATTCAGTGCACCGTCCTGATTCGCCACAATGACCGTACACATTGCATCACCCGTAATATTAACCATTGTTCTGGCCATATCCAGGATTCGGTCAATACCCATGATCATGGCAATGGCCTCTACAGGAAGCCCAACAGAAGCAAATACCATAGACAATGTAATCAAACCAACAGAAGGCACACCTGCTGTACCAATGGAAGCTAATGTTGCCGTTGCGATAACAGTCAGATAATCCGTCGGTGTCAAAGTAATGCCAAATGCCTGGGCAGCAAAGCAGACGGCAACGCCCTGCATGATTGCTGTACCATCCATATTGATCGTTGCTCCCAACGGGATCGTAAATGAAGAAATCTTCTTAGATACACCAATTTTTTCATCCAGGGTCTCAATTGCCATCGGAATCGTAGCATTAGATGTTGCTGTTGAAAAAGCAAAACTCATAACAGGGAAATACTTACGGATAAATCTGTACGGATTCAGTCTTGTAAAGATTGCCATCAATGCAGAATAACTGCCAAGGCAATGAATCGCCAGTGCTCCAAGTACACAGAGCATATATTTTGCCATCGGAATAAATCCCGAAAAACCGATATTGGAAAATGTTCTGGCAATCAGGCAGTACACGCCAATCGGCGCTGCCATCATGACCATATTGGTCATCTCCATCATAATATCATTGAACTGTGCAAAAAAGTTAGAAACAACTTCCACTCTTTCTCCCAGTTTTGCAAGAATAATGCCGACAAAAAGTGCAAATACGATCACCTGAAGCATGGTACCATTCGCCAATGCTCCAATGGGATTAGTCGGAATGATATTTAATAACGTCTCTGTCAGAGTCGTACTCTCAGCTACAGTGACATCCTGTGTCTGAATCGCAGCTGTATCCAGTCCAAGTCCCGGTTTGACAATCGTTCCCACCGCAAGGGCGATCGAAATCGCCAGAGCCGTTGTAAAAAGATAGAATACAATGGTCTTCACACCGACTTTGCCAAGGGTTTTCGTATCACCAATAGCCGCACTACCACAGATCAGGGAGCAGAATACAAGCGGCACAACCAGCATCTGCATGAGTCTTAAAAAGCCCTGTCCGACAACATAAAATACACCATCCACCAACACGGTATCTCTCATGTATCCGCCCGGAACAAAGTAATACAAAATAATACCGGTAAATGCACCAAGGAATAAACCGATAAAAATCAGTGTGGTCATTCCCAGCTTCTTTTTGCTTTTTTCTTTTGCCATTTTCCTACCCCCTCAATTCCTGAATATAATCCCGCATCGCATCTTTCCAGTCAGGCATCTGGTAAATTCCGGTTACCTTCATCATCAGATTCTGAAGATCTGTCCTTCTCGGGCTGTTCTTGCCTGCTTCGGCAGATATTTCCTCAATTCTACCTGTCGGATCCTGCCCCATGCATCGAAGAATCTCTTCTGCTGCTTCTACGCGGCTACAGCACCCCTCACAGGAAGCATGATAAATACCATATTCATTGGCATCAATCATCTTCATAACAAAATCAGCAAGCACTTTGGCACTTGTCGGACTGCTGTACTGTTCTGCTGCCACCTGAATGACACCGCCTTCTTTTGCCTGACGAATCACAGAATTTACAAAACAACTGCCCTCTTTGGCATAAACCCATGAACTACGAACAATCAGATGCTTCGGGTTCAATTCACGCACAAAATTTTCTCCCGCCAGCTTGGATTTACCAAAAATTGTATCCGGAGTTGCTGTATCAAATTCATTCAGTGGTTCATTCCCCTGTCCGTCAAATACGTCATCTGTTGACATATGAATGAGTTTTGCGCCCACTTTACGGGATGCAGAAGCAACATTTCTCGCACCAATAGCATTGACTCTAAACGCCTTCACCATATCCTCTTCCAGCCAGTTATGGGTATTATAACCTGCGCAATTAATGACGACTGCCGGATGGCTCATGTCCATAAATGCCGTCACACTATCCATGTCGGTAATATCCACATCCATATCCGATGTCAGTACATTGTATGCCATGCGGTCAAGGGCATCACTAATGGTACTGCCAAGTCTTCCTTTGGCACCAATAATCCAGACTTTTGTTTTACTCATATTGTTCCTCCTTGTTGGCCTAAAAAAACAGGGCTTGTCGCCCTGTTTCACAACTCACTTTGTTCTAGTATAGCATATATTATTTGCAGCAGACAAGATTTCAGACAAAAAAATTTGATTATATCTATGATTTCTTGATACCCTCAGACAATGGACTAAAAACGCAGCACGCTGTCATTCGATTGAAGAATTCATTGATAAGATGTGATTTTCTGAGATTTTGAACCACTTTGTGATATCACACAAAAAGGCTACCGTATGAAAAGGATTTCATACAATAGCCTTTTTGGTTTTTATTTTTCATACGTATCCAGAAATTCCTGATACATATTCTGTCCCGGATACTGTTGATTGTGATACACGCCATTCATCGCATAAGAAACCAGTTCATCTCCCACATACTCCAACCGCAGTGAAAAGAATGGTGCATCATGCTGCATCAGCCAGAAGAAAATCTTATCTCCTTCCCATACCTTCAAGTTGAAGACTTCCTTTTTATCCAGCCATTCGAGATTGCCCTCATTGCATTCGATCATCTCGCCTTCCCAGCCATCTGCTGTATAAAGATGCATGAATTCGGTTTCGTAACGATCCGTTACAAAAGTAATAATGCCACGAAATTGCCAGGAGGTAAGCGTTAATCCGGTTTCTTCCCGGACTTCCCGAAGTAAGCAGTCCTCCGGGCTCTCCTTATCCTCGAATTTGCCACCTACACCGATCCATTTGTCTTTGTTGATGTCGTGTTCCTTTTTGACACGATGCAACATCAGATACTGATCACCTTTTTCCATGTAACATAGCGTTGTCAATAACATGCGTTTCATTCTTCTATCCATCCCTTTCAGTCAAACAGACAATTATCGGATATGGCAGGCCACAAAATGCCCCGGCGTCCGCTCGACCAGCGGCGGTTCCATCTGACTGCACTCCGGTTTGGCGTACGGACATCTTGTATGGAAACGACAACCGCCCGGAACATCCATCGGGCTCGGCAGATCACCTTTGATGATCTTGCGCTTTGAGCTTCTCGCAAGTTCCGGATCCGCCACAGGAATGGCCGACAGAAGCGCCTCTGTATACGGATGCATCGGATGATCATATAATTCGTCACTCTCTGCGATCTCCACGATCTTGCCCAGATACATGACGCCGATACGTGTTGAAATATGTCGAACCATCGACAGATCATGGGCCACAAACAGATACGTCAGTCCCAGTTCCTCCTGAAGATCTTCCAGCATATTGACAACCTGTGCCTGAATGGACACATCCAGCGCTGAAATCGGTTCATCACAGAGCAAAAACTCCGGTTTCACTGCCAAAGCACGGGCAATACCGATTCTCTGACGCTGACCGCCGGAAAATTCATAGGCATATTTATACATATCATCCGCTTTCATACCAACCTTCTTCAGCAGCTCTACGATCTGTTCATCAATATCGCTTTTTGATGCGTTGGTATAAAGGGACATCGGTTCACGGATAATCTCCTCCACATTGTGATGCGGATCCAGAGCTGAATACGGATCCTGGAAAATAATCTGCATGCGCTTATGATAAGGCTGCAGTTTGGCGCCTTCAAGCTTTGTGATATCTTCGCCGTCAAAGATAATCTGTCCGCCTGTCGGCTCATACATACGGATCAGTGTTCTGCCCAGCGTCGATTTACCGCAGCCGGACTCGCCCACAAGACCGAATGTCTCACCTTTTATGATTTGGAATGTAATACCGTCTACCGCCTTGACTGCCTGCTTCTTACGGCCAAAGAAATCCTTGATCGGGAAATGCTTCTGCAGGTCTTTTGTCTCCAACAGGATCTGATTATTCTGTTCTGCCATCGGCTTTTCCCTCCTTATCCATTGCATTTAATTCTTCTTCCGTAAATACGCACATGGCACGCTGTGTCCTGGTATACTGACGATACGCCGGTATCTCGGATTCGCACTTCTCACAAGCGTACTTACAGCGTTCCGCAAACGGACATCCCGCCGGCGGATTTGTCAATGAAGGGGCCATACCCGGAATAGCTTCCAATCGTTCCTTCACCCCTGTAGTCGGCTGTGGAATCGCATGCAGCAATGCTCTCGTATACGGATGCTTCGGTGCATAGAAAATTTCGTCCGTCAATCCTTCTTCCATGATTAAGCCGCCGTACATAACGGAAATACGGTTGCTGAGGCTGGCCACCACACCCAGGTCATGGGTAATGAGCACAACGCTCATCTTTTCTTCGTCTCTTAACTGTTTTAATAATTCAAGAATCTGTGCCTGAATGGTCACATCCAGCGCTGTTGTCGGCTCATCGGCAATGAGCAGCTTCGGTTTGCAGCACAATGCCATGGCAATCAGTACACGCTGACGCATGCCCCCTGAAAATTCATGGGGATACTGATCCAGACGCTTCTCAGGGGAAGGAATGCCGACTTTGCGGAGGGCCTCAATAGCTTCCTCTCGTGCCTGTTTCTTGTTCAGCTTGCGGTAACGCATCAGCACTTCTGTCAGATGAGCACCGATCTTCTTCAGCGGATTAAGCGCTGTCATCGGATCCTGGAAAATCATGGCAAATTCTTTGCCTCGCATTTTTCTTCGCTCGTCTGCAGAAAACTCCAGCAGATTGCGTCCCATATAAACCAGACTGTCTGCTGTTGTCTGAGCATTCTCAGGAAGCAGTCCCATAATGGATTTCATCAGAACACTCTTGCCGCTTCCGGATTCACCTACCACAGCAAGGATATCTCCGTCATCCACATGGATGCTGGCTCCGCGCACAGCTTCAACCTTTGTCTTGTGGATCATAAAGGTGGTCTTCAGATTATCTACGGTCAGAAGACGCTCACCTGTCTGTGTCATCTTATTCTCGTCCATCCTCAAACCTCCTAATCTTTCTCACCGGACATTACTCTCGGTTCCACAAAAATACGGAGGAGATTGCCCAGTTTATTAAATGCAAAAATTGTCAGCACAATCAGAAGACCCGGAAGAATCGCCATATAAATCGCATTCTGCATATAGCTCTGGGCATTCTGAAGAAGACTTCCCCATGAAGACATCGGCTGCTGGATACCAAGGCCCAGGAAACTCAAGGAAGACTCTGTCATGATCGCATTGGCAATGCCTGTGGATGCCGCAATAATGATTGTCGGAAGCACGGAAGGAATAATATGCTTCAAAATAATCACATATCCCGGAATGCCGACAAATTTGGCATACATGACATATTCACGTTCTTTCAGAGACAGCGTCTCCGCTCGCACCAGGCGGGCAATTTCCATCCACGTAAAGAAACCAATAACAATGATAATGGATTTGAGACCACGCTTCAGGAAAAGACTAATAACTGTAACAAGTACCATCCATGGAATGGATGACATGATATCCACGATACGCATCAGGATACTGTCGATCCATCCGCCGCAATAACCGGAAACCGTACCCACTAATACGCCGACACAGACACAGGTTATCATGGCAAGAAAACCTACTAACAATGATACACGACCGCCATAGATTACTCGTGACAAATAGTCACGGCCGATATCATCGGTACCAAACCAATGCTCCGGTGAAGGCGGCTGAAACATATTGCGCACATCGGTGGTATTCGGGTCCAAGGGCAGGATTGGTGCCAGAAGTGCCAGCGCGATAATAATCACAAGGAATACAAGGGAGGCAATTGCCAGCTTGTCATGCTTTAATGCACTTAAAACATTTTCAATTCTTCTTTTCTGATCACTTTTATTCTTCGCCATCACTATCACCCCAAATCCTTAATTCTCGGGTCCGTCAAACAATACAGAATATCTGACAGTAGGTTGCCCAGGATAACCAATGTTGAAGACAACACAAGAATGACCATAACGATCGGATAATCCATACCCTGAATCGCTTTTACGAAATACGGACCAACACCCGGCCATCCGAAAATTGTCTCTGTAATGATCGCACCTGTTACAAGCATCGGTAATGCCATGCCTAGTTTTGTAATGATCGGCAGAAGAACATTCTTGCAGACATGCTTAAACATAATCTCTGCCTTTGACGCACCGAAAGCCTGCTGTACCATGACATAATCTTCAGAATACTGCGTAATCGTTGAGGAACGCACATAACGTGTCGCATCCGGCAGAAAGCTTAAGAAAAGCGCAATAAACGGCATCAGAAAATGTCTCAGATAATCAATCATGGAATTCTCCTGGCCAATGGTATGCATACCCACGATAGGAAGCACATTCAGCTTGTAGCCCAGGAAATATATTAAAAGCATCGATACCCAGAAAGTAGGCAGTGCGATACCAATGGCACAGATACCGTCAATGAGTTTGTCTGCCCATTTATTCTTATGGGAACCGGCGATCAGCCCCAGCACAATTGCCAGTGCATAGGCCAGCAGATAAGCCGGAAGGATCAATTTGATCGTATTCGGAATACGGATTGCGAGATCCGCTGAAATGCTCTGATGAGTAACGATGGAATAACCGAAATTGCCGTTAATCAGGCCATCGAGCCATCGGATATACTGAATATATACCGGCTGATCATATCCATATTTTGCCTTGATCAATGCGACCGTCTCCGGTGACATATTCGGCGTCGTCATTGCGTCGATCGCATCATAAGGTGCCAGATTCATCAAAGCAAAACATATAACCGTAATGATCAGAACCATAGGAATGGCTGCCAGTATTCTTTTAATGATGTACTTTGCCATATCATTTTACTCCTTGTCGTAAATATACGAAATTTACTTTGCTATATAATAAGCGGCTGCAAAAATCAGTCCTGCAGCCGCCCAATATGCGCTTCACACCAATCAATCCAAAGCAGACATAAAGAAAATCCTTTCCATCCGCCTAAGGTGCTTATTCGCTGAGTGTCAGTTTAGATGTATCCTCAAATGTATAAACAGGTACAAGCTTGGCATCTTCAACACCGCCGACACGTTTGTTAACAACAAGGATACGCTTGTTGGAAACTAATGGATAGAAGCAGGCTTCATCCTGAAGTGTCTGCTGAAGTTTCTCATAGATGGCTTTACGCTCTGCTTCATCGGATGTTTCACGACCCTGTTTGAACAGATCATCGATTTCTGTGAAATCATAGTGCATATAGTTATAACCACCATCTGTACCAAACAGAGGATAGAATGTATCCGGATCAATACCCATGATATAACCATTCAGGTACATCTGAATTGTTGTGTCTTCCTTTGCAAGCTGATCGATCATGGCTGTACTGTCCATACCGTTTAATGAACATGTAATACCAACTGCAGCCAACTGTTCCTGAATCATGGCAGCCTGTGTTGCCTGTGCAGCATCAGAACCACTGTAAGTCAGTTCAACCTTCAGACCTTCTGCGCCAGCTTCTTTCAGAAGTGCTTTGGCTTTCTCAATATTCTGATCATACTTCTCAACATTGTCTGTATAGAATTCACTTGTAGGTGGCAGGAAGCTTGTCGGAATATCATAATACTCATCGCTCAGGAAAACAGCATCATCAATATCCTTTGTATTCAATGCGTAGAAGATGGCCTGACGTACCTTCTGATCCGGAATCTGCTTCACATTGATGGCCATGTAACCAACACGACCTTCGCTGTAAGCGTAAGTTGTCAGGTTGTTCGCTTCGAGATTCATCTGACCGATTTCTGAAGGTGTTGCCACCCACGCATCCACTTCACCGCTCTGAATAGCCATCATCGCTGTGTTGGAATTCTCGATAATTCTGTAAACGATTGTACCAATGCTTGGCTTGCCAAGGAAATACGTGTCATTGGCAGAGAACTTCACATAAGAACCTGCAGAATACTCAGACATCACATATGGGCCTGTACCGACAGGTTTTGTATTGAATTCATTGTTCTCGAAATCTGTCACATCTTTGTAGATATGCTCAGGCATGATAAAGATGTTGCACAGCATTTCCAGAGAAGCTGCACTTGCAAAAGGCATTGTGAACTTCACTGTGTAATCATCAATCTTCTCGATCTTTGTTGCGCCCTGTTCATAAACAAGCTGTGAATAAGCCCAGCCTGCATTGTCCGGATTCTCCATCGCCTCATAAGTGAAAACAACGTCATCCGCTGTGAATGGCTCACCGTCAGACCACTTCACATCATCACGAAGATGGAATGTATATTCTGTGTTGTCATCAGACGTATCCACACTTGTCGCAAGGAACCAGTTGATACCGTCTGCATTGTACATGCAGATTGGTGAATAGATCATCTTGACCGTCATCAGACCAAAACGGTCACTTGTTGTGATAACATTCACGTTGGCACCCGGATCACCGCCGATGGCATATGTAAATGTGTCTGCAGTACCTGTTGTACCTGCTGCTTCACTTCCGACTGTTACTGTCTCACCGGATGCAGATGTGTCTGCCACAGGATCCTTGCCGCCGCAGCCTGTCAAAACGCCTGCTGCCATGGTCATTGCCAATGCCATAGCCAGAACCTTTTTAAATGTTCCTTTCATAATCTCTCCTCCATTATCATTGAGAAAACTTATAATTATATTCGCCGTTTTAATACTTGATCAAACAGCTGAATAATATTATACCTTAAAACCTTTCTGCCGTAAACAAAATTTTGGGTATATCCGCTATTTTAGCCATTTCCTACTATTTCGATCAGCTTTTGTTTTAATCAACCTTAACCTGATCGATCATAATGTTCAGGATCTGCTTGTCTGTATCTTTCATACCGACACGGCCAATATAGCCCATACTCTTGATAGTACCTTCCACATCCTTCTGAACAATGCCTTCCCCAGGCTGGAACCAGTGATGCTTTCTTCCGAGAAAATGCCCCAGGATCGCCGCATCTACCGCAGATGCGATCTTTGCCGCACAGGAAGATTTCGCTCCATCACAGACAATACCGCCGACATTGCCAATCGTATTCACAATCGTCGCTGAAATATCTTCATAAGTTCCCCCATAAAGATAAGTAATCGCTGCACCACTTCCACAAGCCGCACTGACAGCGCCACAATACGCAGACAGGCTGCCGATATATTTCTTCTGATGAATAGCGACTAAATTGCTGACAACTAATGCCCGGTACAATTGTTCCTCTGTACAGAAAAGTGACTTGGCAAATTCAATCACCGGCAAAGAAACCGTCATCCCCTGATTACCACTTCCGGAATTGATGACAACCGGCATGGAACAGCCACCCATTCTGGCATCAGAACCGGCTGCCGCCCTCGCTTTGGCACGAATCTTGACATCGTCACCATACACTTGCAGCAATGTCCGCCCAATCTGTGCACCGTAAGGGTGCATCAATCCCTCATCCGCAATGGCCGAATTCATCTCGATCTGCCGTTTCAGAACTTCTCTTACATCATCTATATTCACTGTATTCGCAAACTCAAGAATATCTTTCACATTTAATAAAGACTTGTCCACATAATTGCTGGATTCTTCACTGACTGCCGCCTCAAAAAGGACCACATCATCTTTCACGATTCTTGTAATATATGTATGTCGGTTGATAATCGTCACTTCCGCATAATGGCTGCCTTTACACACTTTAGCCACAATATAAAGATTCGCCACATCCTCCTGCAGTGTGCATGTACAATATCCTGCCGCCGCCAGTTCTCTTGTCTTCTCAATATCTTCCTGCTTCACAGATTCCAATACTTCCAATTCTCTGGATGCATCACCACCGACAATACCAAGAATCGCTGCCACATCAATACCTCTCTGGCCATCCGAATTCGGTACTGTAACACCCTTGACATTCTTGATAATATTGCCGCTGCACCGCATTTCCACATGATCCGGGAATTCCCCCAGGACTTCTCTGGCCTTTGCCGCCGCATAAGCAATGGCAATTGGTTCTGTACATCCTAATGCAGGCACCAGTTCATTCTCCAGTATCTTCACGTAATTGTCATATAATTTCTTATCCAAAATCATTTTCTCCCCATTTGCATTCATATTATTAATAATATCATTATTGTTTTTAATAATCAATAGTCCAATCATATCTTTATCAACAATATCTCAGCAGATACAAAAAAGCCGTTTCTCACAAGGAGTTCTCTCCCCGGAAACAGCTTTTTGTCTCTTCATTTGTCTGATAAAGACCCTATCTGCCCATCTGCAGCAACAGCAGCTGGTAACCGACACCAAGTCCGATACAGCCAAGAACAGCCGTCAATGTATACATCCACTGAACCTTTCTGTCATCATTATCATCCAGAATAATACCCATCTCATCGCTGTCCTTATCCTGCACATAATGCTTAATATTCACTTCTGTGCCCTTCGGATACTTCGCACGCATCTCTTCACGGGTATCATAAGTCTTTCTTGTGTAACAATACAGACGCTTTCCGGCCTTCTGTTCACGATACATCAGACGATAACACCAGACAAGATCACAATTCTTGCCTTCCTTCGGATGAACATAACCATCTACAACTGCCTTTGTCTTCTTGCCGCGAATGTAAGGTGCCCAAAAAGTGTAGCAAATCACGCAGACAATGATCAAAAGCAGAAAATTCGATGTATTGAATATCATAGAAAACATTTCCTCTTCCCCTTTCCCAAAATCGACATAACTGTATTATATCGTTTGATAAGTAGACCGTCAACGGATAACGACATTTTTTGACACTTTACTTTGGCAATTCTTTCGGTAATTCCTCTTCCAGAAGAACGGCTTCTTCTGCTTCTTCCGTTGCCTCTGCTGCCAACTCTGCAGGTGTCTCATCCTCAGCAGGACTTTCACCAACAGCAATCAGGATTCTCGCAAGTACAAGAGGAATAAATGCCACATATGCCCCCCGCACATTCAATATATACACGGACCATGCACCCAGACATGCCCCACCGAAAAACGACAGTACGGTAAATGAATAGATAATCCCCTTCCTCAGGAATTCCTTATCCTTTGTCAGTATGTACTGCGTCCATCCGAGAAGCGCCTGCTTATAGTTATTCGTTGTAAAAATAGAGGCGCTGTTAAATCCGCCTGCCGCAGAATATACCCCCCACTGAAAGGAAGCACAGAAAAAAATCGGGTAAAGGCCCACCAACACCGGATCCAGCGGAATCAGTGACGCCAGTGTTAATCCCGCTGCATCTACCCACAAGGCCAGCTTTCGCATGTTCAATTTCGTATAATTGGTCAAAAGATAAGCGGATACCACACCGAAACCGAAAATGATGAATGCAATCAATCGAAGCAGCACCTTCGACCATTCCATCGAAATCAGATCTGCCGCCATTTCCATAATGTTGCCTGTCTGTGCCGAGCCGAAGTTGCCGGCATGCAGCAGAACTGCATAAGTTCCCATGAAACCGCCCACCAAAGTCAGCAGCCAGTGCATCAAAACTTCCCATTGGTTGTCTGTTAATTTTCTCATTTATTGAAATGCCTTTCTTATTGCATGCTGCGAAACTCTATTGTATACGGAACATCACAACTTCCGAAATTTCACAATGAATGCTTTTGATTACTAAAAATAATAAAATACCGCTAATTATTTTAAGACAACACTATCCATTTTTCAAGGGGAAGAATGACTATTTTGGCTCTTATTCAAAAAACTGCTTCAAACTAAGCCTGTCCTGACTTAATTTGAAGCAGTTCATTCAATTCTTGTAACTGTTCAGAGCCAACCTCCAAAATGCTACGCATTTCGTCGGTGTGGCGTATCCGCCAAATAAAATTTCAAAAACAGTCTTAAAAATGCAAGCATTTTACACCTGTTTTATGAAATTTTGCTTGGCTCTGAACAGTTACAAATTCTTAACGTCTGTCTCTTATGCCTCTATCACAGTTCCCGTCATTAGCGGATGAATTTCCCGCAATTCCCGTGTCAGGATTTCCAATGCCTTATCGCCGGTGCAATGTCCGGTGTAATAAACAGCATCCGGAAGATTCGCTGCCAAATCCATGATAACCGGTTCAGGCAGACATTCGCCTGTTCTAGGACTGTAGAGATGAAAACCGCCAATCACGATATCCGGTGCTGCCGGACATTGTCTGATAATATTCAGCACACCTTTATGACCACACCCCATAAGAAGCACATTCTTCCTGCCCCGAATAAGCAGATGCTGTTCATGCACAAAGTCATCTCTTGTCTTATCTTCTTTCAGCAGATTTTTGTTCGTCTCATAGATTTCGCCTGTCACATGGCTATAAATCTGCAGTTCATCATCAATCACATAACTGCCATCCAACAGTTTCACCTGCGGGTGTGTCTTCAATGCCTGATTCAGACCGATATATTCCGGCCCGGTCTTTTTAGCTGTATAATGATCATTAAATGCCTTCTCCTGCAAATAAATCACAGCATGATCATTGATCGCCAAAAAAGCATCCAGACCGCCGCCATGGTCATTGTGCCCGTGGGAAATAACAACCGTATCCACCTGAGATAAATCTATCCCCAATGCTTTGGCATTCTTAATAAATAAATCTGTTGTTCCCACATCAAATAACAGTTTGTGCTTCTCTGTTTCCGCATAAATACTGAGTCCATGCTCTGCCCCAAGCTCACATTTTGTCGTATCCTCCACCAATGTAACAAATTTCATGATCAATACCCCCATTCATTGCTTACTTATATTCTATCATACTTTGCTCAAAATGTCATATGCCATTTATTTTCAAAGTAATTTTCTTTTGCCAACTGTCCTATTCTGTACGCAGTGCTGTTACCGGGTCGCTCTTTGAAGCTTTATTGGCAGGAATCAGACCACCTAAAAGTGTCAGCACAACACTCAATGCAATTAAGATAAAGGCTGCGCCAATCGGAAGTGCTGCATTCACATCCGTATTACCGGATACGGTGTGAATAATATAGTTTGTCGGGAAGATAGCAATCAATGTCAAAACGATACCGATCACCCCGGCCAACAGGCCGATAATAAAGGTCTCTGCATTAAAGACCGCCCCAACATTGCCTTTGCTGGCACCAATGGCACGAAGAATACCAATCTCTTTCCTTCGTTCCAGTACACTGATATAGGTAATAACACCAATCATGATGGAGGATACAACAAGGGAAATCGCCACAAATGCAATCAGGACATAGGAAATCATATTCACAATGGATGTGACTGAAGACATCATCATTCCCACCATATCTGTATAGGAAATCACTTTGTCATCCTGACCGCTGTTCTTCATGTCATCGTTGTAATCCTCAATAATCTGGTCTACCACCTGTTTACTGTCGAAATCAATCGGATAAATGGAAATCGTCTGCGGATCATCCTCGTCAGCATATCCCATTTTATTCAGATTACTTTCATAAGAAACCGTGCCGGTTGTCATAAGGGATGTCATCAGCTCCTGTAGATCATCCTCCGACATATTCACCTGAATTGCCTTTGCAAAGGCATCCGGATCAATGGAAAATATATCCTGCATATTACCCATGAGGGATGTCATGGCATTTCCCATGGATTTCTGAAGATTTGTACCAACCTGTTCCATGACTTTTCCCATAGCACTGCTGATCTGACTGGTCAGTTCATTGGTAAAACCACCCATGACACTAGCCATCTTGTTCTGGAGATTTGCCTGCAGCGTCTTTGTATCCACAATCTTTTCCACATACTGTAAAAGCAGCTTCTGTCCGGCATCGGAAGAAATATACTTGAGAAAAGCTGCCTGAATCTTATCAGGCTGTGCCAGATTATTGGCTTTTGCATACTCACCGTATCCATTGGCCAGATCAGTAAGGATTTCTTTTATCTGATCATCCGTAATTGTGACTCCGGACAATTTATCCTTGATTCCCGCAAGTTCCTCCGACAGAATACGGCTCACAGCGTCTGTTTCCAGATAAGCTCTGAAATTGGCATTAAAATCATCCGGATTCTCCTGTTTTAAAGCAAAATCCTGATAATCTTCCATCACACGGCCAACAAAACTCTTCAGCATATCTTCTGTGATCACGCCTTCCAGCTGCGGCTGCAAAATATCCTTCAATTTCTGCGATAAATACTGAACAGCTTCATCCGAGGTCAGATACTGTTTCAGGCCAGCTGTCAATCCGGTAATATCTGTTGCCGGATCATCCCCCACAGAATCCTGATAACCCTTCAATAATGCATTGAAAAGCTCAGTCATGGTATCCTTTGTCAGATTCACGGATACACCATTTAAGATATCCTGTATATCTTTTGTTGAGAATGACGGCATCGCACCCGACAACGCATCTGCATCAATAAGATCACTCATATCCACACCGCTAAAATCCATATCTGAAAAAGCAGATGTGTCCATGTTCATCCTGGATGTGTCTATTTTGAACGCATCCTTAAAGGCCTCTTCATCAATCTTAAACAGATCTTCCATATTCAAGCCACCCTCATCATCCGGATCGTCAAAAGATTTGCCATTAAAAACATTCGTCTTCTTGTCTTTCAGCTGATCTTTGACAATATCGCTTTGTGCAGCTTTATCAATCACATGGTCCAGCAGAGAAGCCGGATATCCAACCCCCGCTGTCAGCATAGTGAAATCCTGTCCTTCTTTCGGCTGAACAACACCTACTACTTTCAGGTCTTCACCATTTTTGACAAGATCTTTGACATATTGCTGATTATCCGACTTGTCTTTCCACACAGAAAATTCGTCATCGTACACATAATAATCACTGGCATTCACCAGCTTTAATGTAATTCCAAGGAAATCATTATAATCATAAGTGCCTGGTTCTTCATTGATCTCTACCGACTGATCCTCCTTGACAGCTTCCAGAATTTTATCTAACTCTTCACCGGATTTTAACCCCAGTGAATACAGAGTCATATCATACAACTGGCCATTCTGAGTCAGAATAACGACACATTCATGATCATTTTCCGGCCAGTGACCCGCTTTCACATCATACTGGTCTTTATAAAGTGCCTCATTCTCAGGCAAGGCGTGGAACTGCTCCATACCACTGCTGCCCATCATCGCCAGCATCATCGATGAAGATCCTGTCAATGAAGACAACGTCTGGTCCGGGCACACCTTCCGCACATCCCCATTATCTTCCTGGAGATAAATCTGCGGTGTAATGCCATAATCATATTCAATCGCCTTTGTCTGATTCTTAATGTCCGATTGCCCACTTTCAAGATACGTTTTCAAAGATTTCAGATCATTATATTCTGTACCGGACACCATCTGTGTCAGAATCTGCATTTCCCTGACTTTATTATCTGTACTTGTTGCCTTCTTGGAACTCATCATGTCTTCACTCATCGACATCATATTTGTCGTCGTCTTTGTGATCTGCAACGGATATTCCGACATGGTCTTTTCTTCCATATCCTCAATGTACTTATTCACGCCATGTGATAGTGATAAAATCATGGCAATGCCTATGATACCGATTGAACCGGCAAAAGATACAAGAATCGTTCGTGCTTTTTTGGTTTTTAAATTATTAAAACTGAGGGACAGCGCTGTCAAAAATGACATCGAAGACTTACCCATGTTCTTGTGCACAGGCTCCGGCGCCTCACCTTCCGGAATCTCATATGGATCAGAATCCTCCAGAAGCTTACCATCCTTCACCTTGACGATACGTGTTGCATACTGATACGCCAGTTCCGGGTTATGGGTAACCATGACAACCAGTCGGTCTTTGGCCACTTCTTTCAGCAGATCCATTACCTGAATACTTGTCTCACTATCCAGGGCACCTGTGGGTTCATCCGCCAGAAGGATATCCGGGTTATTCACCAGGGCACGAGCCAGAGATACACGCTGCATCTGACCGCCAGACATCTGATTTGGCTTCTTATGGATCTGCTCTCCCAAACCTACTTCTTCCAGTGCCTTAATGGCGCGCTCCCGACGTTCCTTTCCTGAAATACCAGAAATCGTCAAAGCCAGTTCCACATTCGCCAATACCGTCTGATGTGGAATCAGATTATAACTCTGGAAAACAAATCCTACGGTATGATTTCGGTAAGAATCCCAGTCTCTGTCTTTATATTTCTTTGTTGAAATGCCATTGATAATCAGATCACCGCTGTCATAACGATCCAGACCACCGATAATATTCAGCAGCGTCGTTTTGCCTGAACCACTGGGTCCCAGAATGGCCACAAACTCATTATCTCTGAGATTCAGGCTCACATCATCCAACGCCCGCTGGACAAGGTTGCCTGTCTTATACGTCTTGCTTATATTTTTAATTTGCAGCATAGTCTCTCCTTAAACAAAGCATAAACTGAAGGTTACATAAAATAGTGCCTTTCTTTATGCCACATTATACTCCATAATTGTCCCTATAGGCAAGTTGAAAACTGTTTCATTCAAGGTGACCGCCGCAGACAGAATACTCGGCTATACTGATCAGCAGGTTACAGTCAATTCAGATGTCACAGCGGACATATCCGATTTAAAACGCACTGAGTTAGGCATTCGTCTGAATTTGACCTGGCATCTGGATGCATCCGCGGCCGAAAGATATCTGTATGATTTTGAATATACAGATGAAGAAAACGATAATCTAAACGGCTATGCCAAACCGGATTATCAGGTCACAGACGATAAAGGAACAAATTACGGTAATGACCAGATACACATTAATCAAATTCAAGCCACCTCGGAAGATGTCGACCCTGTATCAGTCATTAGAAACGAAGACGGCAGCGCAGACTGCATCAGCAAAATCTTTATCTCGGATGTGCCAGAAGACGCAAAACAGCTGACTCTTCAGTTAAAACACAACGGGCAGACCATTGATGAAATGACGGTTGAAATTTCGCTGAAATAGCTCCTTCATAACATTTAAGCAGATAATTTTCAAGGAGAATGCAGCTCACTTTAAATTGCATTCTCCTTGTTTTTGAATTGTCTGTTCAAAGACAATTCTTTATTCGTCATATTCGACAGTAAACGCCGCAAAATCAAGGTTTGTATACGTATGCTCTTCTCCGTCTTCTACGCCTGTTCTCACATAAGGTGTTACTGTCAGAGATGTGACATCCTGATTCATGCCTTCGATAATTCCAAACATTTCCCGATAATATTTGCCGTCGGCTTCATAGGATTTTCTCTGTTCCGCACCGGACCAGTCATCTCCATCTACAGTGAACACAATTGTCTGTCTCGTATCCATATTGTCTTCTGTTGTAAAATGATTGCCGTTGTTGTCATCCAGTGCCATAAATACCACCTGGTTACCTCCGCCCTCGCTTGACATCTTATCGTAAAGCTCTTTCTGGCTTTCATCGAATTCCCAGGTCACATGAATATACGTACCTGATTCTGCAATTTTTAACACATCCACGGTAGCTACCACACCATCCTCTGTTATCACAGTCTGTGCCGGCTTAATGATGGCATTTTCATCCAATTTGACATCAAAGGATATGGTTTGAGTCCCCAGAGAACCGGCATCCACTATCAAAGATGCTGTGAAAGAATCCGGCACATCCCTTCCTCCCAGCTGAACGGTGCCCTTATAATCACCCTTTTTAACACCGGAGCCTTCATTCTCCTTAACTTTCTCATCTGAAAGCTTGTCAAAATGAATCATATACACCGCATCTCCGATAGCCAATCGGTCTGAATTTAACTGATGCCTTTTTCCTTTACCTGTCGGGCGTGCATAAAATGCCAGACTCAGACCATCATAATACACCTGGGTAATATCTAGCAGCGGCTCACTGACACCTTTTACCTCAGCAGCATTATCCTCACCTCTGATATCCACCATAATCTGCGGCCATCCCGGCGTTACGGTCTGATTAAAAGCGCTGGCATCTGTTGTCAAATAAGCTTCCGCACCTGTCTCATCCACTTCTCGACCTACCAGTGATGATGCACCGGATTTTGTCACAGCATAGACTCCTCCGCCAAGAATGCCTGCCAGAACCAAAGCAGCAACAGCTATTTTAACCACTCTCCACCTTCGATTTGAAACATTTGCACTGCTTCGTCTATCTTGCATATACTTCGTATTTCGTTTATTAATTTTTCCTTTTACATGGTTTGTTCCGTCATTCACTTTTACCTCAATTTCATCATCCGCTATTTCTTTTTCCACCATCTCTTTTAAAGCCATTCTAAAACTTTCCGGTGTTTCCGGGAAATCCTTCTCCCAACTATTTTTCTCACTCATACCGCATCCTCCTGTTCATACATACGCCGCATCATTTTCCTGGCCCGGCTCAGACGCATTTTTACTGCACTGTCCCCCAAGTCCAGCATTTGACCGATTTCCTTGATTGTATATTGATTCAGATAATACAATACCAGCGGCACCCTATATTCGATTTCCAGTGACATGATTTTCTGATACAAATCTGAATATTGATGTTGCCTAATCTCTTCTCCGGAAATCTGTTCATGATAAGCTACCTCACGTTTCCTTTGCCGCAGCATACGATAACATTCATTCAGCAAAATTCGTATAAACCAGGTTTTGGCATATTTCTTCTCACGCAACGTATCAATCTTTGCGAAAGCCTTACTCACTGCTTCCTGAACAGCATCCTGGCAATCCGCATCTTCTTTGAGAATCGACTTTGCCACACGATAAAAATCATCCGTGCCGTCGATAATCAACGCCCCTAACTCTTTCTTGTTCATCCTCTTCACTTCCTCCTTTGATGTATACACCATTTATTTATTCGAGCTCGCATACAACTATCTGTTATATCTATTAGATGCAAAAATACTGACCCTCGTCACAACTTTTTCTTATATTTTATCATTTTACTGCTATGTTTCGAAAAAAATAACAAAGCATCCATTCACCTTGGTAACGCCCTGGATTTCAGCAATATTTCTTTGATATTTTAACCAAAATATGATATAATAAATGAACAATTTTTAGAAGAAAGGACGGTGTGTCCATTGAAGATGCAGGAATCTCCAGAAGATTATCTGGAAACCATTTATATGCTCTCACTTCACAGCTCAGAAGTGCGTTCCATCGATGTAGCCAGACATCTTGGTTACTCCAAGCCAAGCGTCAGTGTTGCCATGAAGCGACTCCGCGAAAACGGATACGTCAATATGGATGACAACAATCTTCTCACGTTGACAGAATCCGGTCTGGCCATCGCCCGAAGCATTTACGAGCGTCACCAGGTTATCTCCGGTTATCTGATGTCCATTGGAGTCAGCGAGGAAAATGCGCTCAAAGACGCCTGCCGTATTGAACATGTTCTCAGCGAAGAGACCTTCCACAAGATCAAAGAAATCTTCTATCAGACGCGTAAGGACGCTAACTGATTGACAGGTTCATACGATGAATCTACCAAAGCAAAAATATCCTGAATCAGTGTCGAGGGTTCAAATCCCCTGTCACTCATCAGGATATTTTTTATTTCCTATTTTACAAAGACGTATTTTTCCAGTCGGTCACAGGCCTCCTGGATTCTTGAAAATGGCACTGCCAGATTCATACGGATATGACAGGATCCCTTGAATTTGCGGCCATCCTGCCAGCCGACACCCACGTTCCAGCCGGCTTTAAGGACTTCATCCAGGTTCTTACCCGTCTGCTGACAATACTCTGTACAATCCAAAAAGATCATATACGTACCTTCCGGCATAGTTACACTGACGCCATCCAGCTTTTCATTGATAAAATGCAGGATGCTTTGCGCGCTCAATAATCGCCTCTGTCACCGATGGACAAGTCGGAAAATTCATATCCGCTACCCACATCGGAATAAAATCAAACCCTTCCTTCGGTGCTTCCGGTTCATTGCCCCACATATGTTGACCCACATTATCAATCGCCAGCGCATCCTTGCCACTGCGGTCCATAATCGTTGTAAAATCGTATTTCATTTTAATTTCCTGCCTTTCTCCATTATTTTAACATAAGCAAAGGTATTTGACTTTCATATCTTTCTTAATATAAAAATCAAATACCTTTTCATGCGTTCTATTCATATTCAATTATTATTTTTATACTGCATGTTCCAGCAAAATGCCTTCCAGTGCGGAACCGCTGCTTGTGTGGCAACGGACGATTTTAAATTTTTTCTTTTCGGCTTCATCCACCGCACATCGTACCATCTTATGTGAAACCGTATTTGTAAACAAGATACATAAGTCCGGATCGCCAATCTGCTTGTCCAGATCAGCGGACATCTGTGTGAATACCTTTGCTTTACATTTATGAGATTTACAAATTTTCTTATACTGACAGACCATTCTGTCATGACCACCGATGATGACAACGCTCATGGCTCTCCTCCTTCTCAGGAACCTCTGCCGAAACATTTCATTGCTCCGGCAAAGTGTTCCCACATATTTAATAAATACCTTCAGTAAAAATGAGTTTGTGTAAGTGGAAAAATAAATTTTATAATGCTGCTAATTCTTTGCCGAGTGCTTCAAGTTTTGCTTCAGCTTCTGAATCAGGTTCATTCATGCAGATCGCATCTTCGCCGCCGTAGACCTGAGCACCAGCTTCTTCCATACGTGCAACCCAGTTGCGCATCCATTCGCCATCGCCCCATCCATAAGAACCGAATAAACCGATCTTCTTACCGGATGCAAAGCTTTCAACTTCTGTTACAAAGTCTTCCATTACAGTTTCCTCAAGTGTTTCATTTCCCATGGATGGGCAGCCAAGTGCGAATACCGGATAATCTTTAAGGTCATCTGCTTTGATATCTTCTACAGAAACAACTTTTGCTGTTGCTCCGCCATCCTGAATGCCTTTACCTAAGATTGTTGCCATAGCTGCTGTGTTGCCTGTACCGCTCCAGTATGCGACCATAATTTCTTTCATTGTTGAAACTCCTCCTGTAAAATGTGATCTCTTTTGATCATTTTTCTATTAGATCAAAGACGGTCAATGACCGCTCTGATTAAACAAATTGATACTGTTCCGCCATTCCAAATCCCATGCCCTGTTTGACCATATCCATGGCAATTTGTTTCACTCTGGCATACAATCGAAATGTCTCACGGGCCTTTTCTTCATTCTCATATACTTTCCAATAACCACTGCAGAGACAGTCACGGCCATGATGCTCAATAAAGCCCTTCACATCTCCCAATGGATAACCAAGGAGGATACCCATCTCATGAGGAAATCCTGCTTCGCCGCGCTTATATTCTCTGAAACGCTTTGCTGCATATGCCAGTATTTCATCCATTGTCATATTTTCAGTATACCCAAATTGTTGCATAAAAGACCTGTTATCCGGATCCACCAGCTGACTGTAAAGGGCCTCTTCCCGAAACAAGAACCAGACCTGCTTTTTCGCACGATGTTCAAAGCATCGAACTTTCAGACCTGTTGTTTCTACAAGGGACTTCAACGCCTTTGCATAACACTGATCAATAATCAGCAAATTCGAAGGCTTGATACCGAAAATGACCGGTGCACACTGCTCTGCAGCCTTTTCCTGTATTCCTCTTATTATTTCATACGTCTGCCTGTATGCCACCATCATTTATCTCTCCTTTACTCGGTTAGGTACATCTAACTATCTGGTGTCATTATCATATCAGCTCTATAGGAAAAAGGCAATACCTTTTATTGAGAATGAATCTCATTACCATCATTATTGATATTTTATCTCATTAATCGTCAAAAACAGCCTATTTTAAGCGATTTATACAATTTATTTGAATTTTTATGCACAATATTCACAAAAAAATAACCGGCTCAGAATGCTCTGAACCGGTTATTTTTTGTGTACGAATTAATATTTATTTTTATCAGGACTACTGTATAGTCACTTCAACAATTTCATCAGCCGCATTTGAATTATAACCTTTACGGCGCAGTACATTTTGAAGTACTTCTGTCCATTCCGTCTGATTAAGGACGATTTTATTTTGATTTTTCAAGAGAATCTGGCATCCGCTTCCTGAACCTAAAGCGGTCTGGGGTTTCAGTGTTGCCACCTTTAACACCCCGATATCCGTCAGTGTATTGACCATACGGTATACCGTTGCCATACCGATACCCGGATCATGCTGAATGGCTTGATAATAAATCTCTTTACAGCTGGCACATTCATGCTCGAACACGATATCCAGTATCAGCTCTCTTTGCTTTGTCACGCGAAAACCACGTTTTCTCAGTAAATAGAGAATTTCTTCCTTCTCTCTGCTGACACGTTGATATTGTTCCGTGTCTCTATTTGCAACAGCTGCTGCCGCCACCGCATCCACCTCCACAATGACTGCAGTCACCACAGCCCTTGCCATTTTTCTTATCTTTAATCATCGAACGAACAATTGCTGCGACAATGATTATCAGTATAACACCTACTATAAGAGTTCCCATTAAGCACTCGCCCGACCTTTCAAATCAATTTAAGCTACTGCTTTGCCTTTTACTTCTAATGTGTTGCTTTCCTTGTATGGACGGAACAACAGATAGAAGAATCCAATGATTACCAGGATAGCGACAACTGTGAAGATACCAAATGTGTGATTGGCAACAAGGTTACCAATCTGGTTGATAACGAGGGCTACAAGATAAGCGAAACCGCACTGATAGCCAACTGCAATCCAGAACCATTTTGCATTGTTCATCTCACGCTTGATAGCACCCATCGCTGCGAAGCATGGTGCACACAGCAGGTTGAATGCCATGAATGCATAACCAGAAACAAGTGTGAAGGAAGCTGCCATTGCCTGATATACTGTACCATCGCCGCCACCATAAAGGATACCCAGTGTACCAACGATATTTTCCTTTGCTACAAGACCTGTAACAGATGCTACAGTTGCCTGCCAGTTACCAAATCCAAGTGGTACAAAGATCCATGCAATTGCATGACCTACTCTTGCAAGAATACTGCTGTCTAACTGGTCTTCCGCAAGCATTGTGAATGCCCCGTCTACCCAGCCGAAATAGGAAAGGAACCAAACAAGGATTGTTGATAATGTAATAATTGTACCAGCTTTCTTAATGAAAGACCAGCCACGTTCCCATGTTCCTCTGAGAACTGCGCCAGCAGTAGGAATATGGTATGCCGGAAGCTCCATAACAAAAGGAGCAGGATCACCAGCAAAAAGTTTTGTTTTCTTCAGGATAATACCTGAACAGATAATTGCTGCCATACCAAGGAAGTATGCGCTTGTTGCAACCCATGCAGCACCACCGAATACAGCACCTGCGATCATGGCGATGAAAGGTGTCTTCGCACCGCAAGGGATAAATGTTGTTGTCATGATGGTCATACGACGGTCACGTTCATTCTCAATGGTTCTGGAAGCCATGATACCCGGGATACCACAACCTGTACCAACAAGGATTGGAATGAAAGATTTACCGGAAAGACCGAATTTACGGAAAATTCTATCCATGATGAAGGCGATACGCGCCATGTAACCACAAGACTCCAGGATGCAGAGCAAGAAGAACAGGACAAGCATCTGAGGTACGAAACCAAGAACCGCGCCAACACCAGCGATAATACCATCTACAATCAGACCCTGGAGCCATTCAGCACAATTAGCTTTTTCGAGCAGACCGCTGACTGCATCTGGAATACTGCTGATAAATGTACCATAAGCCTTTGGATCTGGTGCTTCAAAACCAGCTTCTGACAATGCTGCAACTGCGGCTGTCAGATCATCATAAGAAGAAGTAGTTTCTTCTGTTGCAAGTGTTTCCTCATCTTCTACAAGATAAGAAGCTTCTGTTGAAGGATCAACCTGAGCAACAAATGCATTCACAGCTGCTTCAGCTGCTGCAGGATCATAATCATCGGCTTCTGAATCAATAGCTGCTTCTACAGCGCTTGTATCCATGCCCTGATCTGCTTCATATGTAATAAAACCATTCAGCACCTGCATTTCTTCTGCGTAAGCATCATTGTCATCACCATAACCGCCATCGCTACCAAGGAAGAAACCATCACCAAATAAATTGTCATTGGTCCAGTCTGTTGCTGCAGCACCGATTGTTGTCATGGAAATATAGTAAACAAGGAACATGATCACTGCAAAGATTGGCAGAGCCAGAATACGGTTTGTAACGATTCGGTCAATCTTATCAGAAATTGTATCTGCGCCCGCATGTTTTTTCTTCAGACAGCCGCCGATGATGCTTGCGATATATTCATATCTTTCATTTGTGATGATACTTTCTGAGTCATCATCCATTTCCTTTTCAGCTTTGGAAATGATTGCTTCTACATTTGGTGCGCTCTTCATCTGAGCTGCAATCTTGTCATCACGTTCAAATAATTTAATTGCATAGAATCTCTTCTGAGCATCCGCAACATCAGAACCGAGAAGTGTTTCGATCTCATTCAGGTAGCCTTCGACTTTGCTGTTAAACTTATGTACAGTGCCCTGAACAGTTTTGGCCTGAGCAGCCTTAACAACGGCATCAGAAGCTTCCTTAATACCCGTTCCCTTCAAAGCAGAGATTTCATAAACAGGGCATCCGCATGCTACGCTCAATTTCTGAATGTTGATGTTATCACCATTCTTCTGGACAAGGTCCATCATGTTGATGGCCATAATAACCGGAATACCAAGTTCCATAAGCTGTGTTGTCAGATAAAGGTTACGCTCAAGGTTCGTACCATCAACGATGTTGAGGATCGCATCCGGTTTCTCGTTCAAAATGTAATTTCTTGCTACAACTTCCTCAAGTGTATATGGAGAAAGTGAATAAATACCCGGAAGGTCAGTGATAATAACGTCTTTATGACCTTTTAATTTACCTTCCTTTTTCTCAACTGTTACGCCAGGCCAGTTACCTACAAACTGGTTAGAACCCGTTAATGCGTTGAACAATGTTGTTTTACCGCAGTTTGGGTTGCCGGCAAGTGCAATTCTGATTGCCATTTTTTTACCTCCAGATTTTCAACAATTAGAACAATTAAAACAAACGATAAGGTTTGATGAAGCTAACCTTATGTCCTTAAAAAAGGTTCAATATTTACTGAACCTCAATCAGCTCTGCGTCAGCTTTACGCAAAGATAATTCATATCCTCTGACTGTTACTTCTATTGGATCACCAAGTGGTGCCACTTTACGAACATAGACGGATGTGCCCTTTGTCAGACCCATATCCATGATACGTCTCTTAATAGCGCCTACACCTGTAATCTTTGAAACTGTGACAGTCTGGCCGACTCCTACATTTCTAAGTGTCATGGCTTTGTCTCCTCTCTTATCTGAATGCGCATGCATTCTATCTATACAGACATCCGATTAACGATTCACCGTAATCTTGGATGCCATGCCACGATTCAAGGCTACCCTTGAACCCTTGACTGCGATAATCATGCCGGCATCTGTATTGCCGACAACTTCAACATCTGTTCCGGCAGCAAATCCCAGATTATGCAGATGATGGACAACATCTTCCTTGCCACGGATATCTGTGATCGTACCTGACTCTCCTACACCTAATAAAGCTAAAGGCATCATGTTTCCTCCTTTAATTCAGGTTCATGTATGCAGAACCTGGTGTATTTATTGATAACGGCTATCATTTACATTGCTATTATACGCATTCGCGTGGTTAGTGTCAACTATCTTTTTCAATTTTATTGAAAAATATTCTCATTTTCATCTATTTCAATGCAATTTTGTGAGTTCTTACTGAAAAATCCTTTCAATATTAGCCACTCATTGAAAAAATTTACCTATATCACACTTAAACCTTACTGAGATTACAGATAAGCCTTTGATAGACTGGCCCAATATATGCTATACTCTATTTATATCTATTGTGAACCGCTAAAGTCCCAATCCAAACACGCCAGGGTTCTCAATCTCTATAAAAGGAGTACTGCCATGCCAAGCATTATCTTTCATTTAACTGAAGCCAAGCTCATCACTCAACACCTGCGCGAGGCATCTGCTGATTACCCGTTTACCCATATACACGGATGGCAGAACGATTTCACCATCGGAAGTATCCTGCCCGATGCCATTCCACGTCCATTAAAATATAAGACCCATTTCTGGCATCCGTCCGATTTCTCCCATGTGGTGATCGCACCAGATCTTAATTTATGGCAGAAAACATATCCGAATACCCTGAAAGAACCGATGCTGATCGGCTATCTTGCCCATCTTCATCTGGATTATCTGTATTTCACCGAGTATCTGCCATCTATTGTCCGCTTTTTAAATGAACAGGGACTGGATGAAACAGAATCTTTAAAGGCAGTCTCTGTCCAAATCCGTCAAACAGGGGAACAGATGCCTGTGATGACCTTTTTCTCCAAAGATTATTTTTACGGTGACTATATCCGGATGAGTCCGCATCTTATTGAGAAATATCATCTTTCCATGCCTGCTTCACCAATCCATCCATGGCCGGTAAATGAGACAGATTTTGCCGCCTATCGCCAGTTCTGCAAACTGGCTGCTGCCGATCTGTCACTGGACATAAAAAAAGAGCCGGTCAGGATATTCGACCCGACCGACTTCGAAAACTTTGTAAATAAAGCTGCTGAAACATTTATTCAACAGTTTATCCGATAGTTTTTATAATCGTTTACTCTGTTTGCACTACGATTTACCGTTTCAATCTGCAGCACACCGTATTATTTGCTGTCTATCACTTCAAGCATTTTATGCCGCAACAATTTTCTCAAACTCACGGAGTTTCTGCTTTGCTTCCGGACTCAGATTACGCGGAACCTGAATCTGAACAGCTGCATACATATCACCATGAACAGACGGATCCTTCATGGAAACAATGCCTTTGCCACGGAGTCTGATCTTGCTGCCCGACTGAATACCGGCAGGAATCTTGCATTTCACACTGCCCTTCAGAGTATTCACAATGGCCTCACCGCCAAAAACAGCAGTTGTAAACGGAACAGAAATTGTTGTATAAACATCCATGCCTTTCCGCTCATATCCCGGCTTCTCATCTACGTGGATCTTCAAAAGCAGATCGCCTGCTTCGCCGCCATTCATACCCGGACCACCTTTGCCACGAAGACGGATACTCTTGCCATCCTCAATGCCTGCCGGTACACGCACCTTCAGGCTCTGAGCCGGAGTACCCTGCCCACTGCTTAAATTAATCACTTTCTCACAGCCAAAGGCTGCATCTTCAAAGCTGACCCTGATCTCTGCATGAAGATCCTGCCCCTTGCTCTTGAAACTGCCGCCGCCAAAACCGCTGCCATAGCTCTGCTTGAATCCCTGGCCGCCGAAACCGCTGCTGCTTCTGCCATGGAACATATCCCCGAAAATATCTCCGAAGATATCATCCATATTACCGTTCTGTCCACCCTTAAAATGGAACTCCTGATAACCGCCATTGCCACCAAAACCGCCCTGGAAACCGCCAAAGCCACTGCCTGCACCTGCACCGCCATATGCGCCGCCTGCTGCACCTTCTTCAAAGGCTGCAAAACCATACTGGTCATACAGCTTTCTCTTCTTCTCATCACCGAGAACATTATAAGCTTCTGTGACTTCCTTAAACTTCTGCTCTGCCTGCTTATCCCCCGGATTCGTATCCGGATGATATTTCTTCGCCAGTTTTCTATATGCACGCTTAATCGCCTTGTCGTCTGCTTTTTTATCTATACCAAGAACTTCATAATAATCTCTCTTAGCCATCACTGTCCACCTCCGTCTTTATAAGACCTTTCTGAACTTCTTCTATTCTGAACGCATCATGTTAATAGAGGACACGACCATAGCCGTATCCTCTTCAACGCTTTTTGTTCTATTTGTACTATAACACCCATTTCCTATAATGTCAATAGACTTCACAAAAAATCTTCTGTATAAGTCAATCTTACAACTAAGTATACTTTCATTATACAAAGTATGGCTTCACCTAGTTGTCCCGATGCTATTAATTTTATTCAGAAGCTCCTTAATATGCGAACACCATAATCCTCTCCCTTGGGTTCTCCCCATCAAACAAGTCCCGGCAGTCTATCTCATCCACAAAGGAAAGCATATCCACTGTCATCAGTTCACTGATATACTCATCTGACGGATAATAGAAGAACAACTGTATCTCACGGGGATTTTCATAGTAGGAATCTTCAATTTTTGCCAGAACTTTTCGAAGAATCTCTACTGAAAAAGGATTGAAGAAAAATACTCTGTCCACCTCTGCAGGTACAACGTAGTTCTCAGCATTCCCCATGACGAATTCCGTCCGGCTGCCTGATACGGCATGGCGTTTGTTTTCGCAGACTGTTTCATATATTCTGCTATCATATTCCACACCGACGGAACGACATCTTGTCTGGTAGGACAGAAAAAAGTCCACACGCCCTTTTCCGCACCCATAATCCAGCAGACAATTACTTTTCCGTATATAGCCGCTGCCTGCCAATCGCTCCAGTACCGAATACGGCGTCGGCTCATAAGGGTATCGGTACTGATCCGAACGTGAATCATCGCGTCCCGAAGTTTTTATTTTCAACAATTTATCCCATTGTATCTCGTTCGTATCTATATTATCTCACCTGTGCTTTCTTAATAAATGATTCGATTATCGAAACTACTTTTCTTTTTCATTCAGTCGTACTTTTCCCATATCTCTATTGATCCTCCATCTCGTAATTGCAGTTTTTGCTCACTCCGGGACTCGCCCCAAAAAAGCTTCTGGTTGCAGCTGGAAATGGAGCTGCACATGGTATCATACACTGGAAGCCCCGGATAAACTCAGAGATTGCAATCGCTACAGAGAACGCGATTAAGGCAATCGCTCACAAAAGGCTGCCACCGGGCAGCCTTTTCTTCTGTAAACAAATTTCCTATTGAACTAAATAATAATTCCGTTTAAATGATCCATCTCATGCTGACAGATTTGTGCCGTCCAACCACTGAGTTTCTGGCGGCGCACTGTCCAGCTCATATCTCTGTACTCCACTTCGATTTCTCTGTATCTTGTCGTCTTCCTCACACCTGTCAATGACAAACAGCCCTCTTCCGTCTCATAAGGACCACTTTTCTTCAATAATACCGGATTAAACATCACCAAATCAACAATTCCCATATTCACAATAATAACATTCTTTTTTATCCCTATCATGTTTGCTGCCATGCCAACACATTCCGCACGATGGGCTTTTAATGTGTCCTGCAAATCACGGCCGGTCTGGATATCAGCCTCTGTCGCCGGTTCTGATTTCTGGCCCAGGAAAAATATATCCTTTGTAATTTTTCTAACCATTGATTTTGTCTTCCCACTCTTTCTCTTTGAATCCCGTCAGTACGAAATCGTCCCCAATGACCAGCGGCCGCTTCACCAGCATACCATCTGTTGCCAGAAGCTTCAGCTGTTCATCCTCAGACATTTCTTTCAGCTTGTCCTTCAGATTCATTTGTTTGTACAATATCCCACTGGTATTAAAGAATTTTTTCAGCGGCAGGCCACTCATTTCATACCAGGCTTTCAATTCCTCGTAAGACGGATTCTCCTCTTTAATTGGCCTTTCATCAAAAACAACCTGATTGACCTCAAGCCATTTCAAGGCTTTCAGACATGTACTGCATTTTCTATAAACTAAAACTTTCAAAGTTTTACCTCCTTTTGGGGTTAAATTATAAGGCGGTGTCTGTCATGGATTTTCTTACATCCTTAACTGTTGCCGTTCTGGCAGGTGTTATTTGCCATCTTATCTGCAAGTGGCTCAACGGTGACAATTATTTCTCTTTATAATAAAGCTGACAATGACAATAGCCCTCAAAATCCGGATCCTGGATCTGTGCTTTGAATTCATCACAAATACACTTATACTCCGGTTTGATCTCCAGTCTGCACGGACAGTAACCTTTTTTCCGTTTCAGACCTTCCCTGACTCTCGCGACGATTTCACTATCTTCGTTCAAACGCACCTTACCCATCTGTAACGCTCCTTTTCTAGTATCCTTCCACTTTGTATTTCATGATCGCTATTATTTTAGCATACTAAACATATCTATTCAATTATGTCCCCATTAAGATTTGCTGATAAAAAGCACCTCCCGTAAAGGCGTCTCCTTCTCCAAATGCTGACTGCGATTTTTTCACGGTTCGGGAACAACTCCCTTAAAGGCCTCTGATATACTGATTACATCAAAAGAAAACAGGCACTTAAAGAAAAGGAGATTGTATTTATGTGGATCATTATTGCAGCGATTATTATTTTTATTATTTTTGCAGACAGCGACACCAAGCCTTCAGCTAACAAAAAAGGAAACACCAAAACAGATTCTCGTTTACACTGCACCGTCAACCGAACAGGATCTTACAGTTCCATCTTAAATGAACTTGAACAGATTGTGTCCCTTATTGCCAAACGCTGTCCTTGGATGAAACTTCATGTCCTGGTTATGGTAAGCAAAATCAATGCTTCCACCTGCTCTGTCTCTTTCCAGATTGAGGATGTATCTTTAAAGAGAAATAACATCACATTCGGCAGCGAATTTCAGGACAGAGGGGATGGTTCCTATGAATGTATGCATTTTGAAACAAAGCAGGCAACAGGCTTTACAACACCGGAAGCTGTCAAGCGAGAAATGCTTTGCCAGTTTAACTGGTCGAATATTTCAACCAATGTCACTCAGCTGGCTGTACATAATTATGGAGATTTCACCCATACACCAATGGTCACATTACGCTTCGAAGCCCAGTACAGAGACTAAATATGCACCCAAAAAGGCTGCCATCGGGCAGCCTTTTCTTCTGTAAGCAAATTTCCTAATTGTTAAACAGCTTAAACACTCTTGTTAAAATTTACTTTCTACCTCTTCATGATTTATCTTTTCAAATCACTTTAATTTTACAGATTAAACTCTTTAAACAGCTGTTCCTGATATTCTCTGTCCTTAGCCGCTTTGATAATATCCTCGCCCCGGTTCTCTTTTGACAGAAGAATAATTAATTGATTAATTCGATTCTGCCCCTCCTGACGTCCCACTTCACGTCCTGCTTCTCTGCCATCTTTAATCATCTCTTCAATTGCTTCACACATATTGAACTTGCCATCTCCTTCCTGTATCCTAATCGGCACATGATTAATTGCTTCAATCACCCTGGCCGCAGCAGCTTCCATATTCATCCTTGGATTATTACTAATAAAAGCAGCCAATTTCAAAATATCCCGATATTTCTGTTGAGCCTCCACTTGAACCGCTTTTTTATCTGTTGTATCTTTTTCATTCAATAGTATTGCTATCTCAGTCGAATCCAATTCTTTCAAACGCTCCGGTTGGATCACCTGAGCCCCATCATACATAAAGTAGTTGAAGGCATCCGCAAATACTTCGTTTTTTCTTATGTAAGCTTTGGTAATTGCATCTATCGCTCCTATATAAATTCCCCTCCCGGTATTTTTATACAGCTGAATTTTACGCAATTGGTTACCTGCTTACATCAACTTCATATTAGCATCTGTTTATGTAGAATGCAAGTATCATGTTTTTTCTCTCTCCGGGAATACCTCCCAAAAGGGCTTCTGATATACTTAACTCATCAAAACAAAGCAATCCCAAAACAATTGCAAAAATATGATTTTAATCAAATGGAGGAATTAATTATGGAAAACTACGGAAGATGTAAAGATTGTGAATACGGCGAACCTACTGATTGCAGCTGGAAATGGAGCTGCACATGGTATCATACACTGGAAGACCCGGATGAATTAAAAGATTGCAATCACTATAGAGAACGAGATTAAACAATCTCCTACAAAAAGGACTGTCGCTTAACGATTTTCAATCGTTAAGCGATAGCCTTTTTTATTACATCATTCACTATTTTCGAATAATATCATGATCTTCCAGTACTTTCTCAACCACCGTTCCATGAATCATCTTCAAGAGCGGCTTCTTCAACAGATTCAGCGGTCCAGGAAGTTCAATATCCAATGGCGATTTGCCGTCCATGAGTTTCACGGTGCTGTCGAGTAGTTCTCTGATATCATAAACACTACCCCAGACTTCCGGCACACCTCTATCCACACCCAGAAGTCCATACACGGCCTCCATTGCTGTACGCACAGAATATTCTGTCGTGAAAACCGTATCTCTCGGTGTCTCTGCAAACTGTCCAAGGAATGCAAAGTTCACACATCCATCCGGGATAACATCCGGTCTGTCACCTTTTGCTCTCGGCATGAAGAATGCAGTGATATAAGGCATCATGGTCGGTACACAAACCGCACTGTTTTCTGCCAGATCCATAATCTGGTCTTCCGGAACGCCCAGATGATACAGCCATTCTGCGGTGATTTCCTTACCTGTACAGTTCTTCATCGGCTTCTTGATAAAATCACCCGGCACATCTGTAAACAGACCATATACCCATACGCAGACTTTATTTTTGTCCTGCTCTTTAAACTGTCCCTGCCTGTTAATGGTCCAACTCAGAAGCCAGCTGGAATCCTGACAGCTGACAATGCCTCCTGTAACCACATTGCCTGTTCTAGGGTCACGTTTGCAGATGTTGGTAATATAAGGAATAATCTTATCATCCAGTGTTGTGACAGTTGCGGACTCCCAGTTTGTCTTGGCCACATCTGAGCAGAATTTTTCCGGATGACCGAAGGATGGGTCCTGTCTGGCAATATTTTTCCAGAGGCTCCAGACACCGCTTGTTCTGACTTCCGCATCACCATTCGGCGCATGATTCTGATCGCCGTAAATCGTTCCCTCTGTACAGCTGCCGTTTGTAACAAATACAAGGTCGTCTTCTGTCAGCATAATGCCGTTTTCCTTACCATTGACTTTGCACTCAATCAGAGACGCAATCTTCTTGCCGTTCTCAAACTTGAAGACAACATTCGTCACCTCTGTATTAAACTGGAAATCAACCCCGGCATCTTCGAGATATTTCTGCATTGGCAGGATCAGAGATTCATACTGATTGTATCTTGTGAATTTCAAAGCACTGAAATCCGGCAGACCGGCAATATGATGAATAAATCTCTGGAAATACAGCTTCATTTCCAGTGCGCTATGCCAGTTTTCGAAAGCAAACATGGTGCGCCAGTACATCCAGAATGTTGAATTGAAGACTTCATCATCGAAAACATCCTCAATGGTTTTATCGTAAAGATCTTCATCCTTCGTCATGAACAACTTCATGATTTCCATGCAACCCTTCTGGCTGAGATTAAATTTGCCATCTGTATGGGCATCTTTGCCTCGATTCACCGTTGCTCTGCAAAGTGAATAGTTCGGATCATGCTTATTCAGCCAGTAAAATTCATTCAGAACCGAAGCACCTGGAATTTCAAGGGATGGAATACTGTGGAACAGATCCCACAAACATTCGAAATGATTTTCCATTTCACGACCGCCGCGCATGATATAGCCACGACTTGGATCGAAGATACCGTCACAGGCCCCGCCTGCAATGTCCATCGCTTCAAGAATATGGATATGCTCTCCAGGCATCTGTCCGTCACGAACAAGGAAACATGCCGCTGCCAGAGAAGCAAGACCACTGCCTACGATATAGGCATGCTTTTCCTCCACACCCTCCGGCTTTTCCGGTCTGGCAAAAGCTTCATAATTACCATTGGTATAATAAATGCCCTTGCTGTTTTTCTCATATTTGCCACGCTCTGTATTGCGGTAGCTATTGTTGACTGCTGAATTCCTGTCGTCTTTCTTATTAAATGTCCAACCTGAATTTATTTTATGCTGTGTCAATGACCAACCAGAATTTGCCTTATCCCGGATGTCGTTCTGTGATGTGCCGTTCTGATTCTTCTTATCCTGAGACTTCTTCGCCACATAAACCGCTGTGCCTGCTGCCGCAGCCGCTGCCATACCTAATGTTAATTTCTTTTTAGCCATATAGATAACCACCTTTCTTCAAATAGCTGCACATTGACACTCTGTTGCGTTTGGTACAGTGTACAACCGTTATTGGATGTCTTTCATCTGTTATTTATTAAGTGATGCCTATATAGTATGGCCGATTTTGTCTTTTTTCAATTTACAAAAAAAGAGAAATGATAAAAAATTTATCATTCCTCCGCTTTTGTAAAGTTCCTGATGGAATTCGCAATGCCGCCGTGCAGCGTGATCGCGATCATTCTGGCAATTTCCTCGTAATCTTCTTTCATGCCCTGCTTAATCCAGTCCAGCATAATGCCCACAAAACTGTATTTATAAAAATCTGCAATAAAACGCTTATCTTTATCAGGTATCGTCGTATTCGCAGCCTGCTCCTGCTCTTTAACAACCCCCATGATCAAATCCGACGTCAACTGAAACAGAAAATTCTCAATCTGTTCCCTGCTGATGCAGCGGTAGGCATTCATAATAAACGGTTTGTTCTCATAAACAACTTCAAAAATCTGCAGCAATCCTTCTGTCCATGTACTGTAAGTCTTCTTGCCCGCCAATGCCCGTGTGGCATCTTCCAGGCAGGACCATTCCACCAAATCATAAATATCCTTAAAATGATAGTAAAACGCCATTCGGCTGATGCCGCAGTCCTTCGTCAGATCGCTGATTGTAATTTTGTCCAGAGGCTTCTGTAAAAGTAAGTGCTTTAATGATGCCTCCAGAGCTTGTTTTGTCTGATTTACCATGTTTATTCTACCTCCGCAGGTTTAATCCCATACTTCTGCAGTTTTCTGTAAAAATTACTCTTATGGATCCCTGCTTCTTTTGCTGCCTCCAGGCAGTTGCCTTTATGCTTTTTCAGCAGTTCCAAAATCACTTCTTTCTCATAGTCATCCACCATCTGCCCCAGAGATTTTTTATTTTTATCCAGATTAATCGCCGGCTTCTCCTGCTGCAGCATCCTTGCCGGGATATCGTTAATATCAATAATATTCTCCGTACTGATGGCGTAGGCACTCTGCACCACGTTATTGACTTCCCGCACATTGCCCGGCCATTGGTATTTCAGAAAATAGGCCTTAACTGCTTTGGAAAATGTCTTATAGGTCTTATATTTATGATTCAGCTCATCAAGAAAAAACTCAGCCAGTTCAAGACTGTCCCCGCCTCGTTCTCTAAGCGGCGGAATATGAATATTGAAAACACTTAAACGATAATATAAATCTTCCCTGAAAGAGCCGTCTTTCATCTTGGCTTCCAGATCCTGTCTGGTGGCTGCAACTACCCTGACATCCAGAGGAATAGACTTCTCACTGCCCAAAGGCTCAATTTCTTTCTCCTGAAGAACACGCAGCAGCTTGGCCTGCATAGAACTCGGCATATCCCCGATTTCATCCAGGAAAATCGTCCCACCGTTGGCCAGCTGGAACTTGCCTTTTTTGCCGCCCCTTTTGGCTCCGGTAAAAGCCCCGTCCATGTACCCAAACAATTCTGATTCCAACAATTCAAATGGAATAGCTGCACAATTGATGCTGACAAAGGGCTTATCGCATCGAAGACTATTGGTATGCAAAGCCTTCGCCATAACTTCCTTGCCTGTTCCTGTCTCTCCTGTCAACAACACCGGAATATCCGTTTTAGCCACCTTCAGACACTCTTTGACGATTTCACGAAACTTCGGATCCGAACCGATAATATTATCCACTCTGTTCTGATTCTGAAATTCTTCACGATAATATTCCAGCTCTTCGTACTCATTCATCAGCTTCTTTGCCACCGCCAATGTCTGTACCTTGAACTTAACCTGAGCCACTCCGGCTACCACATTGCCGTCTTCATCTTCAACATAAGAACGGCTGACGATAACACTGTTGCCTTTTGCCTCGCCGTCTATGTATTTATGAACCGCATCCTCTTCCGAAAATTTATGTTTGACAATATCAATCATCTTGGAATTAGGAATAATATTCAAAATGGATTTTCCTATGATCTCACTTCTGGATTTCCCGAAAAAGTCCGCATACTGCTTATTAATCTCCCGGACATTTCCCTCTGTGTCCGTAATAATAAAGCCATCCGATGTCATTTTCAAAATCTGGCTGACAATATTTTTATAATAGTTCATTCAGCATGCCCTCCCAAAAACTACCTCTCTTTTATGTCATCTGATGTATATTTTTTCATTATACCACGAATTTAAAAAGGAGTCATACAACATCTGATAAACAATGTCATATGACTCCTTCTGTTTTATTTCATCTATTTCAGATTCATTTTAGCTTAAAACGGCTCTTGAAATAACCATCTTCTGAACTTCTGATGTACCCTCATACAATGTTGTGATTCTCGCATCACGATACATTCTTTCAATGGCATATTCCTTCATGTAACCATAACCGCCATGAATCTGCAGTGCTTTATTGGTCACTGTAACAGCATTTTCGGATGCATAATATTTGGCCATTGCAGCCAGCTTACCGATATTCTGTCCACGCTGTCTGAGATCAGCCGCCTGGAGTGTCAGCATCTTTGCTGCTTCCGTGGATGTTGCAATATCTGCAAAATACCACTGGATACCCTGATTAGCAGAAATTGGTTTCTTAAACTGAACACGCTCTTTGGCATAAGCAACTGCCAGATCAATCGCACCTTCTGCAATACCTACCGCCTGTGAAGCCATACCGATACGACCGCCGTCAAGGGCTGCCATGGCAATCTTGAAGCCTTCGCCTTCTTTGCCAAGGAGATTGCTCTTTGGCACACGGCAATCCTGGAAGATTAATTCCGATACATTGGCACCGCGCAGACCCATTTTATTCTCAAGTTTTCCTACGCTGAAACCAGGTGTATTTCTGTCCACAACAATGGCAGACATACCTTTTGTGCCGGCTGACGGATCTGTCAGGGCAATCAGTACAACATAATCACCCTCTTCCGGTCCCATGTTGCTGATAAAACATTTTGTGCCGTTGATAATATAATCATCGCCATCGGAGATTGCTTTTGTCTTTGCAGCACTGGCATCTGAGCCTGCTCCCGGTTCGGTTAACGCAAATGCACCAACTTTTCCGGATGCGCCTAAAGCAAGATATTTCTTCTTCTGTTCTTCTGTTCCCCGTTTCAGGAAAATATCATTTGTCAGTGTGTGAACTGCCAACAGCTCTGCAACCGATGCATCTACTTTGGCAATTTCCATGATAACAAGTGCTTTGCTGACTTCGTCCATTCCGGCACCGCCGTATTCCTCAGGAACATTAATGCCCATAAAACCAAGTTCAGCCATTTTCTCAGCAATATGATGCGGCATCGTATTGTCTATATCCATCTGCTCTGATAACGGTGCAACATAATTCTTTGCAAATGTTGCCGCAAGCTCTCTGACCATTTCCTGTTCTTCTGTGTAAGTAAAATCCATACGTTTTCCCATCCTTTCTGTTCATCTAAGTTTCATGACTCGTCTGCGAGTCATGCTGCGGAATTCGGATCTGCTCAGACAGCATACGGCCTAAGTCCTATTGATTATCCGAATTCCTGCACATCTATTACAGTTTGTCTACAGTTACAACACCTGAAGCCATCAGTTTCTCGATTGCCGCATCATCATATCCGTACTCTTTGAGGATTTCAACGGAATGCTGACCTACCATCGGTGCCTGGCACTCAATGGTAGGATCGATATCTTCGATGCATGTCGGTTCTTTCACCGCAAATCTTACCGGTGACATGGACTGCTTGGTAAATGTACCATCCAAATTCTGAACCGGCACAACATATTTATTCGCCAGTGCCTGAGGATCATCCAGAACTTCCTGTACATGCTGAATTCTTTCATGCGCAATATCAGCTGCTGTCAAACGTCTTACCATCTCATCCTGAGTATGTTTCTTAAATTCTTCAGAAATAACTGCAATCAGTTCTTCTGCATTGGCTTTGCCGTTGGCTGCCGGTGTAAAACGAGGATCATCCTTCAGATCTGGTCTGTCAAGGCATTTTTCCATCAGAGCATTGTAATATCTGTCCGGTTCAAGAATACTCAGGAAAATCCACTTGCCGTCTGAACACTCGAAGGAATCAATGACCGGCGATACGGCATTGCGACGTGTCTTCGGATACTCATCACCATACTGTGTGGATACGATCAAAGCACTGTTATTCCAGATTGCCTGTGAGAACAGAGAAACCATAACTTTGCATCCCTTGCCTGTTTTCTGCTTCTGATACAATGCTGCGCAGATACCGCCGGATAATGAGCAGCTTGTTGTTGCATCGCCAAAACCGATTGGCGGATTGATTGGCGATGTATTCTTCTCAGCAATATCGATCATGGCACCGGATCTTGCCCAGAAAGCAACGGTATCAAAACCTGGATTGTCCTTCGCCGGACCAAAATCACCAAATCCGTTGATCTGTGCCCAGATAATATGCGGATGCTTCTTGCTTAATGTGTCATAATCCAGACCTAATCTGACAAGTGCGCCTGTACGGTAACTTGTAATGAAAACATCAGCTGTCTCAAGCAATTTGTCCAGAATATCCTTACCTTCCTGTGCCTTCAGGTTAAGAGAAAGGCCTCTCTTATTTGCATTATAGGCTGTATAGAAAGGATTGCAATCCTTTTCTGTCGGATCATTCATTGTACCGCCGGTGCCGCGTCCCGGATCACCAAAAGACGGTTCGACTTTAATAACATCTGCACCCCAGTCTGCAAGAATCTTTGCTGCACCAGGACCTGCTACGAAATAAGTTAAATCTATGACTTTGACACCTTCTAATGGTTTAAACATTTTTATTTCCTCCGATCATTATTTTTAATACTCCCCCATTAACCCTGTTCAAGGCAAAATATGGAGGGAGTCAGCCCTGAACAGTCGTCAGCACCTTATATGCTTTATGTATTTTTTAGTGTTATGTTTATGGTAAATTCGGGAACATTGAAAACAGTGCAACTGCAACTAATGTACCGATAAATGGCACCAATACAGTAACTACAAATACAGGTTTATAGCAGTCTTTATGTGTTTCATTACATAAACCGTTGCAGACTGTTACAATGTAACCGTTATGCGGCAGTGAATCCAGAGCCGCTGAAGAAATAGAAATTGTTCTGGCAACAACACCCGCCGGAATACCCATATTGACAAATGCAGGTCCTAACAGCGGAGATGCAATACCACAGCCACCGGATGCAGAACCGCAGATACCTGCCAGTACGGTTGTTGCAATCGCAAGACTCAGAATCTTCGGTCCAGGAATATTTAACATCGCATTAACAACTGCTGCGAAAGCCGGTGCCAGTTTGACAACACCGCCGAAAGCAACAACTGCTGATGTGTTGCAGATTGCATTTAAAGAAGATTTGCATGTGTCACCTACATGTCCCAGCAATTTGCTCGGATCCTGATATTTCCACATCATGATCAGTGCCAGAACAGAACCTGCCAGAACACCTGTCTCAAGCTGACAGATAACCTGTCCATTAATCTTCACATTGATCAGAATAATTGTGACAATTAATGGAATAAAAGCAATCAGCGGATGCGGCAGCTTTGTATCTTCATCGCTGAATACATCCATCGGTTTAGCAATGAATGATGCACCTTTGGCCTTCTGTGCTGCAACCATACGCATCAGAGCAAAACAGCCCACAACCAGAATGACACCACAGGAAATGAAACCAACAACCATACCTGCCATCAAGTCTTCGCCAACTGCAGATGACGGAATGGCATTCTGAATCTGAGGCGCACCAGGAGCTACCATCGCAAAAGTAGAGCATCCGAAGCAAAGCGCTGCCGGAATATAATTTCTCGGTAAATCTGCTTCATGGAAAACTTCAAGTGCAATCGGGAAAACCGCAAATGATACAACGTAAACGCTGACACCACCATAGGCAAGAATACCACAGGCAAGCGGAATCGAAACCAATGCGTATTTCTTACCGAATAATTTGACAATGACACGGGCAATGGATTTTGCACCATTGGTGATCTCATAAATCTTACCCATCAACGCACCCGTTAAGAATATCAGCCAGTAATTCTGGACGAAAGATGCGAATGACGCCATGTAATCTGTTTTTAATGCTTCATATAAATTCATTCGACCGAAAACAGCCACGATAATACTCGCAATAAATGCAACAACATAAATATTGATGCCTTTCATAACAAGTACTACCAGTACCGCCAGGCCAATAATAATACCAACTAAACTGAGTATTTCTGCTCCTGACATAATTTCCTCCCCTTTATCCCTTTATATTCAAGAACTCTCTGTAAGTCCCGATTCAAAATCCGAATCTGCTTCGCAGACATGTCTCTTATCCGAATTCCTGCCAACTGCTATTTATTCTGGAAAACAGCCGGACGTTTTTCCAGAAATGCAGACATACCTTCTTTTGAATCATCTGAACCAAATGTTAATGCACACACATCTTTTTCTAATTCAAGACCGCGATACAGATCCATCTGAATTCCTTCATTAATAGCAATCTTCGCATATCTGACTGCCAGAGGTGCCTTGGATAAAATTGTCTGCATCATAGCTTTTGCTTCATCCAGCAGAGACTCTGCAGGTACAACTTTATTCACCAGACCGATTAATTTTGCTTCTTCAGCCTTCACATTTCTGGCTGTGTAAATCAGCTCTTTGGCAATACCCGTGCCCACCAGTCTTGACAAACGCTGTGTACCGCCAAAGCAAGGAATAACACCAAGATTTACTTCCGGCTGACCAAAAACAGCCTTGTCAGAAGCGATTCGGATATCACAGCTCATGGAAAGCTCGCATCCGCCGCCGAGAGCATAGCCATTAACCGCTGCAATAACCGGTTTCTCAAGTGCCTCGATCTTGTTGAAAATAGACTGCGCATAGTCGGCATATTCTCTTCCCTGCTCTGCGTTGTAACCGTTCATCTGACTGATATCCGCACCGGCTACAAAAGCCTTGCCCTCGCCTGTGATGATCACACCGAGAATGTCCTTGTCCTTCTTGAAATAGTCAAACAGGCTTTCCAACTCGCCCAATGTCTGATTATTCAAAGCGTTCATTGCCTTTGGACGCGCCATCGTCACAATTGCAATTGCACCTTCTACTTCCAGTCTGACATTCTGTAACTGTTCACTGAGCATCTGAATTTCATGTTTCATCCCTTTTTCCTCCCTTTATCTGTTATGAACCTGTATTTCTTATGCCTAAATATAAAGCAAAGGCTGTGCCAATTAAATAAATAAATAACAGGTTGACAAGCAGCCTTTTTTGTCAATTTTTATCATTTTCGCAGGTTTTTATCGTATATATAATGCATTTTATTTCTGATTTTTGCTCTTCTGGCTATTATATTCCCTTTTCATTGCCGTTTAGTCGCGTCATTGCACCTCAGTCGTTATATTGCGACTGACAACTCTGATATAAAAATAACCATTTTTTCTGGCTTTCCACTGCATTTTCGCAATATTGCGACAAAAAAAAGAAATCGACAATGAAGCACCTTCCTTCAAAATCAATTTCTTTATCTTTTTTTACAAAAAACTCTGACGCACTTTTATGCCATCATGCATATCAGTGGATCAGAGTTCTTTCCCGGAGCTCAAAGGCTCTGTCAACTTTTTTATATTGAAGCTTAACTTAATCCCAAACAATTAATTTCATTACTTTCTTTACAGTTTTTATAACTTTCGGTGACGAATAAATAGCTGGTAATTTTTTCTTGGCATATCGCCATAATGGACTATCCTTTGTACTATCTATGAGTAAATCTATAAAATATCTTTCCCAGCTGATATATTTAGCACTGTCTATATAATTTTCCGGCTGCTCCAAAATAGCTGATACATTTAAGTGTGGAATTGTATTTGACGCTAGAAGCAGCCACTCAAAGGATTCTGGTGCATACAATACGATATTTTTTTCAGCTTCCAGATATTTGCTAACATCCCTCATTTCTGATCCAAAAGCTGCCCCATCTACGATAACCAGTACTGTTCCACAAATCTTTTCCTCCTGTAATCTTTTGATAATATTTGATTTTCCATTAGCTGAAATACAATTAATATGTTTTTCAGCCGATAGCGAAGAAAAAAAATCAAAACCGGAATTAGAATCTTCTGTTATGACATATTCCGGCTCAATACTGTCTGAATTTGATATCTCTCCATATAAATGATAAATTTCATTATACTTCTGCTTTGTATGTCGAAACTTTCCAGATTCACGAAAACCATAAATTTCTTTAATACTATATGGCAACATAGGAAGTTTTTCCCTCGTCGCAATTACAAAATAATTATCAGATTGCTGTACAAGCTCTGCAAACCTCTGTGTAGGTAAAAAGCGATTACCTTCATCAATAAATACAATGCTTCCTGTAATTTCTTCTAATTGACGTTCCCAATCTTCGTTATCCAAGGTTCTGCAATCACAATCACAAGACACAAAAACACCGCTGTCAGCCCCATATCGTCTATAATCACGAATGTAATCAATCAACACCGTTTTTCCAGAACCACTGTCTCCGGTCAGAATCGTAATATTTCTTTTTACAACAAAATCATATTTTATTTTCTTCGTTTCTACAATTACTCTATGTGCACCCTTCATTCAGTCCTGCTCCTGTCTCATGGCATTTAAATACTGACTGGCTACAGGGATTAATTCTTTCATAGAATGTACAACCTCGCCGCCATTTTTTATAACAATATCGAATCTTGTATTCATACCAAAATCCATCATATGTCTAAGATTAATTGTTATATCCTGTCTTTTTCCTATCTCCAATATCCACTTTGCACAATTGTCTCCGCAAGTAGATGCATTAAAAATTTTGTCCGGCTCATTGAGCATCAACAGCAATGTTTTTACACCTCCCGACAAACGTTCCGGCGGTATCTGACCCAAAACAGGACTTTGAATACATTCACCACTCAACACATCCGAATGATCTACATCTCTGACTATCTCCTTCGCCAACTCCGAATCAAACCATTCTGACTCATATGAATTTTTAAAATATACACTTGTATTATAAATGCTGTTTTCGGCATCTCCATAAACAATCGTCAGCATATGTATCCTCCAAAAAGTTTCTATTCAAAATATACTCTTCTCCATCATTTTACTATCAAAAAGCCATGGATACAATAGCATTTTCTCGCATACAAAAACACTCTGCCACACTTTTTCGCAGTTATGCATATAAGTGTACAAAGTGTTTTTGTTCATAGGACTTAAAAGTCCTGCCAAATTTATTTTTACTTTAAACCAAGGATTTCACGCGCTTCAGCCGGTGTAGCAACTTCGTTGCCGTATTCTCTGATCACACGGGCAGCTCTTTCAACGAACTGTGCATTGCTGTCAGCAAGAACACCTTTGGAGTACATAACGTTGTCTTCCATACCGACACGGATGTGGCCGCCCAAAGCAACTGCTGCATACATAATTTTCATTGCGGAATGTCCAACACCGAATGTAGACCATGTAGAACCCGGGCAAAGCTGATCCATTGTTTCCTTCATGAATACAAGGTTCTTAACGGAACCAGGAATACCGTTTGCGCAGCCCATGCAGAACTGGAAGTGTAATGGTGCTTTCAGAACACCTTTCTTCAGATAGTAAGCTGCATTTGCGATCATACCAGGATCGAAAGCTTCGATTTCAGGTTTAACATTCAGTTCCTGGAACAGTTTACCGCATCTCTCAAGGAATGCAGGGCTGTTGATGAAGAGGCTGGCATTTAACCAGTTCATGGAACCACAGTCATAAGAAGCCATCTCAGGTTTCAGAATCTGAACATGTTCAAGACGTGTATCATCTGTTGCATAGATGTCACCGGATGTTGTCAGGTTCAGGATGATATCGCAGTCCGGATATCTTTCATGGATCAGGTTCACTGTTTCGATAAATTTATTTTTATCCATTGTACCGTTGCCATTGTCATCTCTCATATGAAGATGAGCGATGGCTGCACCTGCTTTCCAGCAAGCATATACGTCATCAGCGATTTCTGATGGTGTCATCGGTACATTAGGATTATTTTCTTTCTTAGGCCATGCGCCTGTTACTGCTGCTGTGATAATTGTTTTCTTTGCCATTGTTAATCTCTCCTGTCTGTTATCTCTTATGATTTATGACTCACTCACGAGCCTTAACGTCAAATATATACTTTTCTATTTTCTGGCACTTTCAAAATCGCCATGTAAACCAACTGTTACTAATGAATATAAAACACCAAGATTTGCTGCCAGGCCGACACTGACGATAACCTTCTCAAGATCATCTGCTTTTGTAATGCCCATCATCTTCAATGAAACCTGTGCCGCCGGATGGAATTTGGTTGTGCCGCCGACAGTTCCCACTGCCATCGGTACTTCAATCATCCCCTCAAGGTCTCCGTTATTATTCTTTTCCCAGATGGTGATGGTGCTGTAACGGCCATTTCTGGCTGCATAAGAATGGACGCCACTTTCTACAGCTCTTGTGTCATTGCCTGTCGCAACAACAACCGGAATCATGCCATTCATAACACCTTTATTATTTGTTGCCGCACGGAATGGATCTGCAGCTGCAAAAGCATAGGCAGAAACAAATTTATCTACATTTTCTTCTCCGCCAAGATCCTCTTTTTTGATGCATACACGTGCTCTGGCCAATCTGTAAATAGCATAATTAGACAAAACCTTCAGATTGGTTTTACCGCCTGTAATTTCTTCTGCAATCGGTGCTGCAGCTTCAACCATAGCATTGATGGCCTGTGCTCCCATGGCATCACATACATTGATGATTAAATGAATGATCACCATTTGACCGGTCATTGTTTCAATTGTTCTGACTTCAACATCTGTGCATCCGCCGCCAAATGATACCAGCACCGGATCTACCTTATTGGCTGCTTCAATTAAACGCTGTTTATCTTCCAGAATTTTCAGCCTTGCTGTCTCCGGATTTTCAATATTCAGCATCTGAATCTGGCCGATCATGAAAGACCCTGTTGTGCTGGCTGTAAATCCGCCGTTGGCAGCTGCCAGACGGGCGCCGCTTGTTGTTGATTTGGTAACATAAGGTTCTTCACCTACCATCGGCACTATCATCTCTTTGCCGTTAATGACAAAGCCCGGTGCAATACTGTATGGCAGAAAATAAACACCGATAACATTCTCAACCATCTGATCTGCACGATCTGTTGTCAATGCAGAACCTTCTTTGATCATCTGAAGTTCTTCTTCCGTCAAGGGACTGTTCGCCTTTGCATAAGCAATACGCTCATCCACTGACATTGCTGTTATATCTTTTACTTCACGCATTTTCATCATACTCCTACATGCAGCTGTATATTAAATCATGCTATTCAGGCACTGCAATTCTGCCTGGATATATCTTCTGGCTGCAATATTCATGAAATTCAATTTACCCAGTGCCGTCTCCAGTTCCAACTGCTGTTCAATCATCACTTCTCTGTCTTCACGGCAGTTTTCACCGGATAAATATCTCTCCGATATTTTCCGTTTTGGCATCCCGTTAATTGTCGTCAACGGCGGAAAACGATAAATCATCGGATACAAATGCAGCGGCAGAGAGATATTTCCGTCAAATCCCATACCCAGCCTGAAGCTGTTCCTTTCGATGCTTTTCACACCTTCGGAAACTGTAATTTCTCTGACATACCGGCAGCCTGCAAAAGCATAATCTTCAATCGCTTCGACCCCTTCCGGAATCCTAATATGTTCGATACTACTGTTCATAAACGCAGCTTTTGTAATGCTCTCCCACGGCCACCAGTCAATCTGGTCTAATTTGCTTTCGCTGAACAGGCCTGTGCCAAGTGCAATATCTTCCGATTGGCAATCCATTTCTTCAAGCCCGCTCATACCGCGAAAAGCATTTCTCTCAATTGTCTTTATCGATGCCGGCAATGTCAGTTTTTTCAGATAACAGCCTGAAAAAGCCTCCTGTGCAATACATTCAGTTCCCTCCGGAATACTGTACTGATCTCCTGTATATCCCGGATATCGAATTAATTTTTTCAAATCCTTCGAAAAGAGAACACCGTCCACCGATGCATACTGTGCATTCCCTGCATCGACCTCAATGGCTTCAAGAAACTTCGGAAATGCAGCCGCAGATACAGATTCCAGACTGGCCGGAAGATGCATTTTCACAAGACGTACACGCAGCTCCTTTCCCACCAGATACGCTGACCGTTCCGATGCGGTTGCCCCGGCTTCCTTCGGAAATGTCATCTTGATCAAGCGGCGCTGACGAAGTTTCTTCTCCCACTCAATTCTCTGCAGTTCCTGATGATCGAGGATATAGCTGATATTCGATACAATTGAACCGATATTATAAACTGCGGCTGCATCTTCACTGATGCTTTTTACGCCTTCAGGAATTTCCAGACATCTTTTTCCGTTTTCAATTGCATATGCATCAATAGGGAGGAACTGCATATGTTCAACCTTTTCCAGATTTTCCAAAGTATACCATTGTTCTTTTGCATCCAATATCATATGCTTCATCCTCCTCTTTCATCCGAACATGCTTTAAGCAAACAATGATTAGATATCTTTACGGATTTTATGAATTGTTCTTAATGTTTCTTCGCTGACTTCATCAAAGAAAAATGCTTCATATGTTTCCACAGGTGGTTTCTTTGTCACATTCATTATAATAATTGCTGAGATGACAGATAAACCTGCAGATACAATAAATGTTGGCAAGCCTAAAGGCGCACCGCAAATTGTACAGTATAAGTAAGCAATCAGGCCGACAATCATGGATGTCCATGCTGCAGGCTGATTCATTCTCTTAACAAACAGACCAAACAGGATTGGAGCAAAGAACATGGAACCAAATGCACCATATACATATGTAAAGCCCTGTGCCAGAAGTGAGAACTGTGCAATCGCACCAAGCACAGCCAATACCCCTAAAAGAAGTACCCACATTCTGAGTTCTTTTGTTGTCTTATCATCATTTTCTGCTGAAGCCTTCTTATCCTGAAGCACACGCTTGATATCATATACTAATGATGTGGAACAGTGTAACAGCATAGAGTTTGCTGTGGAAACAGCTGCTGCACAGATGGCTGTCAATGCTAATGCACCCAGAACAGGATTCAGGTAATTCATAATCAGCTGAGGGAACATGTAGTCTGTTGTAACGCCTGCCGGTAACGTCGGAAGAATCATCTTGCCGCCCATACCGATAATAATCAGACAGCCAAATACAGGAATTAACAACAACAGTACGCAGAACATCTGGAGCGCTGCTGTTTTTGCATTCTTCGGAGCCATGAAACGTGCAACCCAGTGTGGTGCAACGATGGAACCAAATGCATTTGAAAGGAATGTTGAAATAATGGCACTGACACCGAAAACGCCCCATGAAGAACCAAGAACACCGGCTTCCAGAGCAGGCTGTCCTTCGATAGCAGGTGCTGTTGTTGTCACAAAGTTTTCAACAATATTGCCAATACCGCCTGTCAGCTGCATAACAGTTACTGCACCGGCAATAACACCGATCAGAATCAGGATTGCATTGGCTGTATCTGTTCTGGCAACAGATTCAAAACCACCCATACATGTGAAAATCAGGATAATCATGAATGCCACACAACAGATATTGTAAGAAATACCTGTGATACTTGAAAGAACGATACCAAACCCCTGAATCTGGATAAATGAGAATACGAAATAACCAACGAGTTCGACAGCCGCTACGAAAATTCGAATCGGGCTCTTTTCATTATGCGGATCATAACGAAGGTTGATCAGTTCCGGGAATGTACGGCAAGGTACAGCCGGTCTTCTGATCTTGTATGCAACCATCGGCATAACTGCTGTTGCAAAGAACCAACCGGCAATCCATCCGGTAATGGCACACACACCTCTTGAATAAATGTTGCCGGGTACACCCATAACGGATGCTACAGAAAGCCATGTGGCCATAGATGTACCAACACCAAGAAGCAGCCCCATCTTATTGCCGCCGACTGCGAAATCTTCCATGGACTCAACTTTCTTGGAACCTGCAATAGATGTTGCAATGATAATACCAAAGTAAACAATAAATATGATTAAATAAATATTCATTCCGTATCCCCCTTCTCTTACTTATCATCTTCTTTAGGGTCGCAAGTGAAAAGATGACCTGTTGCTCCAAGTCTCTTTAAACCTGATTTTTCGATTACCGTTGCAACACTCACATAAATAACAACACCTGATAAAATAGACGCACCCCAGAATACAAAAGGAACAATTGACATACCTTAACCCCCTTATTTTTTTAAATTATAACAGATCTTTAAAATATTTGATATTTTCAGGTGAATACTGATATTTGCCATCCTGAATACCGGCTACTATTTCAACAATTCTGTCATTAACCGGTGTTGGAATGCCATATTTTTTACCTGTATCACACACGACCCCATTAATATCGTATATTTCACATTTTCTACCCTTCATCAAATCCTGTGCCATACTGGCCGTCAGCTTATAATGCGGTTGCCAGATTTCACGAATCAATTTGATAGATGCATCATTTGTTGCTTTGTTTCCCCGTTTAAATGCTTGATAAAAATCATATTCCTCATAAGGCTCAAGGGTAATCCCTGCATTTGCAGCCGCATCCAGACATTCTTTACCATCTTTTAAAATCAGCTGCATTGCAACATCATCATCCATTACACCGCCGAATGTTGTTCCAAGCGCTGTCGATAAACCACTGAATGTAGAATTCATCAGAAGCTTTGTCCATCTCAGACCCAGAAGGTTTTCTGAAACAATGACTTCACCCATAGATTCAAGAATCGGTTTAACTCTTTTTACATGATCATTAATCGGGCCGTCTAATGAACCCAGTGTAAAGTTCAGTCTTCCCTCTGTTGTTGTCAGTGCTGAACAGCCTGGTCCCTGGAATGTTGCGCCCCAGCCTACAGGTGCGCCAACAACTCTTTCTGTGCCAATCACTGCGCTGACTGCATATTCAGGAATACCATTCTGGCATACACATACTGTACTGTTGTCATCGATATGAGCCTGGATCTGAGGAATGGCTGTATCATTGTAAGTCTGTTTTGCCATATAGATCACAACATCATAAACACCGTCCATCTGATCCGGTGTAATCGCTTTGACTGGCTGTACAAAATCTACAGTACCGATAACATGTGCACCGTCTTTGTTCAATGCATCGACATGTTCCTGATAAGGATCAATCAGTACAACATCATATCCTGCTTTTGACACATAAGCGCCTAAAATCGTTCCTAAAGAACCTGCACCCATAATTGCTATTCTCATAATAAACAACTCCCTTTTATATACCTCATTTTATTAATGCTGTCAGTTGAAACCATCGGCCAAAAGTTATCATCTGCCTATATATAAAGCATAATCCGTGCCAATTCCAAAACAGCCCCAAAATCGGCATTTTTCGACAAAATTTCCCTTTTTTCTTTACAAGGATGCAAAAATTGTTGTATGATATAGACATATTTGTACAGATTATCGAACATTTTTTGTTATGAAAGGCGCATTGATATGAATTATGTAGAATGGAATAACCTTTATGAAAATACAGAAAAATTACTTCACGACGTATTTGATGCCCTCTATTTTCAAATTTTACTTGATACCGATGGCCGTATTGTCTATATTAACCAAATTTACGCTGATTTTTTCGGCATGAAGAAGCAGGACATTATCGGCATGAAAATAGAAGAACTCATTCCAAATACAAAACTCTATGAAGCCCTTCAGACAGGTGAAGCCAAATATGACCAATTATTTGAAACCGTTGATGACCGTAAAGTTCTCTACAACTGCCTGCCCATCAAAAATGAATATGGTGAAATCCTTGGTGTGGCAACTGCCAGTTCGCTCAATACAGCTCTTCAAATTGAAAACCTCCAGGAACGCATTGAGCGTCTGGAAGAATCCAATATTCTCCTAAACAGACAGCTTCACGGTTTTAATCAAGCACCTGAAATTTTTGAGTCAATTATCGGTATCTCTGATAAAATTATAGAATTAAAAAAAATTTTGTCCCGAATCTGTAATACACCGACACCCATTCTTTTAACCGGTGAAAGCGGCACTGGTAAAGAAGTATTTGCTACTGCTATCCATAATGCCAGTGACAGGAAAAACGGGCCGTTTATTAAGATCAACTGTGCAGCGATCCCAAGCACCCTTGTTGAATCCGAACTATTCGGTTACGAAACCGGAACTTTCTCCGGTGCCATCAAAGGTGGTAAAGCAGGTAAATTTGAACAGGCCAACCATGGCACTATTCTTCTCGATGAAATCGAGGAATTATCCCTTGATGCCCAATCCAAACTCCTTCGCGTGCTTCAGGAATTTGAAGTTGAAAGAATTGGCTCTGTTCAACCTATTCCTTTGGATATTCATGTGATCTGCTGCAGTAATCAGGATTTATATCAAATGGTGAAAGAAAAGAAATTCAGAGAAGACCTTCTGTATAGAATTAATGTCATTGAACTTGAGATTCCACCTCTGAGAGAACGTATGGAAGATATTCCGCTTTTATGCCAGTCACTGATTCAACGCATCAATGAAAAGTATCATCTGCAGATTAAAAACGTGTCAAAAAGTGCTCTGCAGTACCTCAGTACCTACCACTGGCCAGGCAATGTCCGTGAACTCGGACACGCTATCGAACGGGCCTGTATTATGTCCGACAGTACGACTTTATCCAAAAAAGACTTTGAATTTCTTGAAAACAAATTGCGAATGTATCATACAAAAAAATCATTTTCGACTTCACCTATTATCGATTCGTATTCAGACCCTAATCATTTATCTATCAAAAAGAGAGATTATGAAAAACAGGAAATTGAAAATGCTTTAAAGAAATGTGCCGGAAATAAAACAAAGGCCGCGAAGGAGCTTGGCATCTCCCGCAGCCTTTTGTATGACAAAATCGCGAAATATGAAATTAATTAAAGAATTTCAATACCTGCAGATTCACACTGCTGCAGTGTCTCCTTGTCCCAGACAGATGCCTGAACTTCACCCACATGGGCTTTCTGAAGCAACAGCATACAGATTCTGGACTGACCGATACCGCCGCCAATTGTCAGCGGCAGTCTGTTGGACAACAGCAGCTGATGGAACGGCAGCTTACGTCTCTCATCACAGCCGGCCTTGGTCAGCTGTTCATCAAGGGACTTCGCATCAACACGGATACCCATGGAAGATACTTCCAGTGCACATTGTAATGGTTCATGCCAGAACAGCAGGTCACCATTTAACTGCCAGTCATCATAGTCCGGTGCACGTCCGTCATGGCGTTCGCCGGATTTCAGAAGATCACCGATCTGCATAATAAAGATCGTCTTCTTCTCTCTGGCATAGGCATTCTCTCTTTCCTTCGGTGTCAGATCCGGATACATATCTTCCAGTTCCTGAGATGTGATAAAGGAAACTTCTCTGCAAAGCTCTGTATGCAGATGTTCATACTGATATTTCACTTCATCCAGGGTATTGCAGATGGATTCCACAATACGGTTCACAGTGGTCATCAGATAATCGAAGTTTCTATCCTCTTCTGTGATAACTTTTTCCCAGTCCCACTGATCCACATAAGCGGAATGCAGATTGTCCAGTTCTTCGTCACGACGAATAGCATTCATATCACACAGCAGACCTTTGCCTACAGGAAAATCATAATTATAAAGTGCCATACGCTTCCATTTTGCAAGAGAATGTACAACCTGGGCTTCCATATGTGCATCCGGAATATCAAAAGATACCGGTCGCTCCACGCCGTTCAGATCATCGTTCAAACCGGAAGCCGGATCAACAAATAACGGTGCTGTCACACGTTTCAGCTTTAACGCCATACATAATTTCTTCTGCATCAGGATTTTAATCATACCGATTGCTTCCTGAGTCTCATAACTACTCAGGCAAGAACGGTAATTTTCAGGTATTATTAATTTTCCCATTTCTGCCCCATCCTTTTCTTAATAAATTTCCGGTCATTATTCAGCCGCAAGTTTTCCGGCTGCACCCAATAATGACAAGCATAGACAAATATCGGCTTTTACTGTCGGGATTCTCCCAGCTCAGCGCCTCTTTCCAGTGCGTCATCAATATGCGCACAGAAGTTTTCAGCACCGACCTTATCATAAAGTCCCGACTTCTTCATCGCTGACATCGGCTGTTCATTCACATGAGAAAAGATCAGCGTCACATTCTTCTTCTGACATTTCTCCCAAAGCAGTTCCAGTGCATGCATCGCTGTTGCATCAATAGCATTCACGCTTCGCATACGCAAAATCAGACAATTATTGAAATCTTTCGCATGAATCTCAGCAATCTTATCGGCAGCACCGAAGAATAACGGACCACTTAACTCATAAACACGAATATTTTTGGCTACATCCCTCAAGTTAATGCTGTCAGGATCATCGTCATCACTTTCAACATATTTCCATCCTTCAACAGCCGTCTCCTCACTCATGCGCTTCATAAACAGCATTGCAGCAAGTACCACATTAACCTCAATGGCAACAACAAGATCAAATACAACTGTCAGACCAAAAGTCAATACAAGCACTATTATATCACTCTTTGGCGCTGTTTTCAGCAAATATACAAATTTACGCCAACCGCTCATATTATAGGCTACCATAAACAAAATCGCTGCAATCGTCGGCATCGGAATCAGTGCCGCATAAGGCATCAACACAACAAGAATCAACAGAAGTACAACTGCATGAACCATACCTGCAATCGGTGTACGTCCGCCATTCTTGATATTGGCTGCTGTACGGGCAATGGCACCTGTGGCAGGGATACCGCCAAATAATGCAGAAACGATATTGCCCGCGCCCTGGGCTACCAGTTCTGTATTGGAACGATGCTTTGAATTAATCATACCATCTGCAACGACACATGACAATAAGGATTCAATCGCAGCCAGGATGGCAATGGTAAATGCATCCGGAAGCAGTTTCTGTACCATATCAAAATTAAACACCGGTACCGTCAGTGCCGGCAGTGCATTGGAAATTGTATATAAATCACCGATTGTATTCACCGGCATATGTAAACCTTTCACCATGGCAATACCGGCAATAACTGCCAGAAGTGACGGCGGAATCGTCTCATTGATCATCGGCCAGACAATCAGAATCGCCAGACATACCGCACCAACGATGACTGTCTGTACATTAATGGTGCTGATAAAACGAATATCCCCCACTAATTTGTCCATTGTCTCAATCAGCGGTTCTTCCGAAACAACTGTCAGACCAAGAAAATCTTTGATCTGCCCAATAAAAATCGTAACGGCAATACCGGCTGTAAAACCTGTCGTGATCGTATATGGAATATATTTGATCAGGCTTCCCATTCGACAGACACCCATAATGATCAGAATAATACCGGCCATCACTGTTGCCAGTGCCAGTCCTTCTATACCATTTTCCGCGGCTATACCGGCAACAATTGTCGCAAATGCAGCTGTCGGTCCCGCAATCTGCACACGGCTTCCGCCAAGAAATGAAATAACAAATCCGGCTGTAATTGCCGTATAAATACCGCGCTCAGGCGTCACCCCTGAAGCCAGGGCCAGGGCAATCGACAACGGCAGTGCAATGATTGCCACAATAATGCCGGCCACAATATCTTTGACCAGCTGTTCTTTTGTGTAGCCCTTCATCACGGACCACAACATCGGTTTTAATTTTTCCATTAAATTCTTTCCTCTCTCTATCTACATCCGTTTTTACACGCAAAACATGTTTATTATACGCTTAGAATCTGGAAAAATCTACACAAAATCATAAAAAAAACTGCTACACCTTTTATCCAGTATAGCAGTTAAAGCCTCTATTTCCCTGGGGTTTCTATTTATTCGCCAGATATTCCTCCACAGCATACGCTGCATTGGCCCCATCCGCAGCAGCCGTCACAATCTGACGCAATGCTTTTGTCCGAATATCTCCCACTGCAAACACTCCCGGAAGATTGGTTTTTGTGGATTCATCCGCAATGATATACCCATTCTCATCCAAGGCAATCTGTGTCTCAATCATGCGTGTTGCCGGTACACGACCTACACTGACAAATACACCATCACAAGCGATTTCCTGCTCTTCGCCATTTTTCACATTTTTTAGTTTTACGCCTGTTATCCGTGTATTATTTCTCTCTCCCCCGAAACGCCGTCCCTGCCGACCATCATGACCATCATCCGACACTGTACTTTCAACAACGCTCTCCACAGTCTGATTCCACTGAAATTCGACATTTTCCGCCTGAATCAATGGTTCGTGATACACTTTCGTTGCCCGCAGCTCATCTCTCCGATGAACAAGAATGACTTTTTTACAAATTCTGGACAAAATCAGTGCATCCGCAGCTGCACTGTTGCCGCCGCCCACAACAACCACTGTCTTGTCTTTATAAAACATACCGTCACAGGCTGCACAATAATGCAGTCCATGACCGACCAATCGCGCTTCGTCCGGAATACCCAGTTTTCTCGGGTGAGCCCCCATAGCCAGAATCACTGTTTTTGCCTCAAAAATTCCTTCATTGGTATGCACCGTCTTTACAGGTCCCTGCAAATGAACGCCATCCACTTCAGCGATCTCTGTTTTTGCCCCAAAGCGCTCTGCTCCCTGTTGCATTTTTTCTCCCAGAGTAAAGCCGTCAATTGTTTCTTCAATCCCCGGATAATTATCAATCTGCGTCGTCAAAGCCATCTGACCGCCCGCTGATAACTTTTCAAGTACCAGTGTATCCAGTCCGGCTCTGGCAGCATACAGTGCTGCCGTATAACCGCCCGGACCGCCGCCGATAATAATTACATCATATAAATGTCTCATTCCGTTCCTCCATTCTATACCGCACTATCCGATGATTTCTAATACATTTTCCGGATTTCTGTCATATCAGAATATTTTGCTCATATTCCGCCCTCAGCTGTTCTTTCGTATAAATTCCTCAACTGCCGCCTTCGATCCAGGCCCAACAATCGAATCCACAGCTTGTCCGTTTTTGTAAAGCACCAGTGTCGGCACAACTTCAATCCGTTCCTGTCTTGCCAATTCCTGCTCATTATCAATATTCACTGAGCCAACTGTCAGGATATCTTTATATTCCTCTGCAATCTTCTCCATAGCCGGTGCCAGCCTTCTGCAGTACACGCACCATGGTGCACTAAATTCCACTAAAACCATTTTGCCTTCCGCAGCATATTCATCCAAAGTTCTTTTATTAAATTCTTTCATCATCTATCCAATCTCCTTTTCTTATCGTTCATGTCTTATCTGTTTCTTATGTCTGTAGTATACCCTTTTATCGGAAATCCTTCCGTGACTTTGTCACCAAAGTTCATTGACTTCCATCATAAATTTCTTTATACTGAAAACAACTTTTGCTATGTATTCAGAAAAGTCATCTATCTCTTGATGAAGCTGACAATTTGTCAGCTCCCCAAAAACTAGGAGGATATATTTTGATTTCAAAAGAAAAAGATTTTCAGGAGTTTTTTCCCGTTTGGAATAAATTAACTGCCGGACAGCAGGAACAGCTTGAACACGCTGTCCGTTATGAACATGCAAAAAAAGGAACCATCATTCACAATGGTTCCCTTGACTGTGTTGGTGTTCTGCTCATTCATTCCGGCCAGCTGCGCGCCTATATGATATCTGAGGAAGGCAGGGAAATCACACTTTTCCGCCTGTTTGAAAGAGATCTGTGTCTGTTCTCCGCCTCCTGCATGATGCCGAATATCCAGTTCGACACCATCATCGAAGCCGAAAAAGATACGGATTTCTGGCTGATCCCGCCTAATGTCTATAAATCCGTCATGGAAGCGTCCGCTGCTCTGGCCAATTATACAAATGAAATTCTCAGCAGCCGTTTTTCTGATGTCATGTGGCTGATGGAACAGATCATATGGAAAAGCTTTGATAAGCGACTGGCTGAATTCCTAATTCAAGAAAGCGCCATTGAAAAAACCAACCACCTGAAAATCACCCATGAAAAAATTGCCAATCACATGGGAACGGCCAGAGAAGTGGTCACCCGTATGCTTCGCTACTTTCAAAATGAAGGTTGGATCCGACTATCCCGCGGCACCATCGAACTCATCCATTCGGAAAAATTAACTGCACTTACTGAGAATTAATAGTTCCATATCAGGTCATCGATTTCATCTCTGTCAGGAATCGAAGCCTGTGCCCCATGACGTGTAACAACAATCGATGCCACACCGTTGGCCATGCGAATAGCCTGTATCATTCCCATTTCCTGTGCCAGTCCATTGACCATTGCAGCGGTAAATGCAGCTCCGGCCGCCGTTGTATCCACAGGTACAACCGGCTTTGCCTCAAAGAAAAGCTTCTCATTGCCATCGGCCAGCATGGCACCTCTTGCCCCAAGGGTAACCACAACCTTGGAAACACCTTTTTCAAGCAGTGCATCTGCTGCCGCCTTGATCTCTTCATCCGTTTCTGTCGGCATACCTGTCAGTATACTCAATTCTTTCTCATTCGGTTTCATAATATCAATTAAAGGAAATAACTCATCCGGCAGATCCGCTCTGGCCGGTGATGGATCGAGAATCATGCATTTATCTGCCTTTTTGGCCATTCTGGCCAGCTCAAGTACCGTGTCGATTGGCGTCTCCAACTGTGTCATAATAAAATCGCTCCATTCCACAGACGCCTTTTGTTTGCGAAGCAGATCCGGTGTCAGGCATGCATTGGCTCCGGAAATAACAATAATACTGTTGTCGCCCTTCTTGTCCACATCTATGATCGCCATACCCGTCGGTGCCTCCGGCATACGATTGATTGCCGTTGTGTCCACACCTGCCTGGGCTAAATTCTCCGTCAAAATCATGCCATTATTATCCCATCCGACACAGCCAATGATTCGCACATCGCCGCCCAACTTGCCAACTGCATAGGCCTGATTGGCCCCTTTGCCACCCGGATGATAAGTAATGCCATCGCCAATGATCGTCTCTCCCGGCACCGGATGATGATCTACGGAAAGGACCATATCCATATTCAAGCTCCCCACAACTAAAACTTTCTTCATATCCCCTTTTTCCTTTCCTTCCAAAGCCAGCTTCCCCCAGCTGTCCGGAATCCAGTTCTATTATTTATCCTATACTACTGTTGTACCACATTTTGAGAGTAACTACAACCTAACTTTTCTTACAACATTCGTTTAAAACAATCGATTAAATTTCATCTTGATAACGCAGTAAAATAGGTTTATAATTGCTCTGGTGCTTATGGCACTTTTTATTTTAAAGTATTTCAGAAAAGAGTGATTTTTTATGACAACTAATGATCATAGACCCGTACTGCGAGGTGAACTGGTTCTTGTACTGGCCGTCATCATCAACAGTATCGGTGTACTTCTGATGCTTCATTCCGGTTCCGGTATTTCAGCCATTTCAAGTGTTCCTTATGCCTTTAATCTGGTATTGCCAAAGCTTTCTCTCGGCACATGGACGTATATCTTTCAGGGACTTCTTGTCTGTGTCCTTATGATACTTCGCCGCAAATTCGTTCCTGCTTATTTATTCAGCTTTGTTGTCGGTTTTTGCTTCGGCAAAATGATGGATATCAATGAACTTTGGGTTGACCATCTTCCATTGAATATTCCCCTTCGAATTGCTTACTTTATATTAAGTTATCTGATTTTGTGTTTCGGCATTGCCCTTTCCAACCGCTGCAAACTGCCAATCACACCAACCGATTTGTTCCCACGGGAAATGGAAGATATCACAGGCAAACCCTATTCTAAAATAAAAATCAGCTACGACGTGATCTGCCTGATCATCACAGCCTGCATGACCTTCTTCTTCCTCGGCCACATCTCCGGCCTCGGCATCGGCACTGTACTAGCCGCTTTTACCATGGGCAAAGGCGTGGCTCTTGTTGGCAAAAAAATCGATAAAAAAGCCGCATTTGTGTCCTTTCTGGAGCATTGATTAAATATAGTTTAAAATGTCCTTTAGAAACATATCTCTAAAGGACATTTTTATATACTTCTCCAACCTTTTCTATGATATTCTTATGTTAAAGCAACTGTTCAGAGCCAGCCTCCAAAATGCTACGCATTTTATACCTGTTTTTTGAAATTTTGCCTGGCTCTGAACAGTTACATATTAAACATATTTAATAGAAAGGACTGACCGCCTTGCGTCTCACTGAACTTCGTATCCGCAATTACAAGTCCATCAACGACCTGCAAATCACCAATATCGAAAACGCCCTGATTCTCGTGGGCAAAAACAACACCGGCAAAACCGCTATTCTTGATGCCATCCGCGTTGTCACTGGCAGCTGTGCCGTTGAAATGGATGATTTTCAGGAAGATTACGCCAATATCGAAATCTCCGTCTGCCTGCTTCTCAGCGACAATGATTTGAAAATGCTCCACGCTGCAGGTCAAATCAGCACTTACCGCCGATTTGACAAATGGTTTCAGGATTTCAAAAGAAAACTGCCATCCTATGATGAGGTGACCCAAACCCTTTCTTTTACATTTATCGCCAACCGCGACGGGAAAATCCGTTACAGCGACGGATATCAGAAGAATAACAACTGGATTCCCAGACTGCTGCCGCCGGTCTATTATCTGGACCCGCAGCGCAATCTGCGGCAATTTCAGGACGATTTGCTGCTCATGCAGGAAGACAGCCTTTTAAAACAAATGCGTTCCGGCTGCTGTCTTTTTGATTCCGCCAAACCATGCACTCACTGCTTTTCCTGCATCGGCCTGATTAATCAGAAAAACCCCGCCGAATTAAATGCCTTTGAGGCAGCGAAACTGCTTGATTACAAGCTGTATCAGCTGAATCTGGATGATTTTTCCAGAAGAGTTAATGCCAACTACAGAAAAAACGGCGGTCAGCATGAAATCATCTACTCCATGAACCGTGATATCGAACAGATGCTTTCCGTTACCGCTGAAATTGCAGATGAAAAACAGAAAACACTGCGCCCTATTGAACATATGGGCAAAGGCATGCGCAGCATTTATATGCTTTCGCTCCTTGAAACCTACGCAGAAGACGACAATCCGACCCCGGGCATCATTATGGTGGAGGAACCGGAACTTTTCCTCCATCCAAAACTCCAGAAACTGTCCGGAGATCTTCTTTTCCGTCTGTCCCGCAAAAACCAGGTGATTTTTTCCACCCATTCACCGAATCTGCTGCCGAATTTCAACAGCCGTCAGATCCGACAGGTTGTATTGGACGGCGATGGCTATTCCACCGTTCGTGAGCATACAGATATCAGCATTATTCTCAACGATCTGGGATACAGCGCCAATGATCTGATGAACGTCGATTTTGTATTTATTGTCGAAGGCCGTCAGGACAAAAGCCGACTGCCGCTGCTGCTGCGCAAATATTACTCCGAAATATACGATGATGAAGGCAAGCCTTCCCGTGTAGCCATCATCACCACCAACAGCTGCACCAATATCAAGACCTATGCCAATCTGAAATACATCAACCAGATTTATCTGAAAGACAGCTTCCTGATGATCCGTGATGGTGACGGCAAGGACGCAGATATGCTGAAGCACCAGCTCTGCCGCTATTATGATGAAAGGAATATCAGTGATATCGACCATTTACCAAGGGTTACAGAGAAAAATGTCCTGATCCTGAAATATTACTCCTTTGAAAATTACTTTTTCAATCCGGAGGTTATGGCAAAACTCGGCATTGTTCCAAGCCCTGATGCTTTTTATGACATGTTTTACGAAAAATGGCACGAATATCTGCATCGGCTTTCCAGTGGAGAAAAACTGGTGGCCGCCATCGGTCATGATTTGACATCACCGGAGGATGTGCGTCAGCATATGGAAGATATCCGCATCCACATGCGGGGTCACAATCTCTATGATACATTCTACGGACGCTATAAAGATTCCGAAACCGAATTGCTGACCCGCTACATAGAAATAGCACCGAGAGACGACTTCAAAGACATCCTCGATGCTATTGACCATTTTATTTACTTCGAAAACCGCCGGAAATAACAAGATTCTCTGGTCCGAAGCCCTCCGGCAGCAATTCCTTCAGACGGTAAATCTTATATTTGCCGTCTGCCGCTGCCAGGATAATCTCAAAAGTCTCCGGATCACAGAATTCCATCATCACCTGCCGACAGACACCGCAGGGTGCCGTATAACCACTCAGTACACCGTTCATCCCACCCACAATACAGATTGCACGAAAATCACGGACACCTTCGCTGACAGCCTTGAAGAAAGCCGTTCTCTCCGCACAGTTCGTCGGTGTATAGGCCGCATTCTCTATATTGCATCCGGTATAAATCGTGCCGTCTGCAGCCAGAAGTGCTGCCCCCACTTTAAAATGTGAATAGGGTGTATAGGAAAATCGAAGCTGTTCTGCAGCTGTTTTTATCAATTTCTGAATAAGTGTTCCCGTCAACTCATTTTTTCCTATTTCTTCTGAATAATAAATCATACCTTCACTCCCATTATTTCTACATTTATAATCACAAAAGGCATTTTTAATAATTTGATTTCCCACTTATTTATCCGCGTTAATCAGATTCCTGATAGCCTCCACAGCCACATGAATGGCCCCATCTGTGTCATGAACCACCGGATTCTCAAGTCCCAGCTTCGCCCGTTCCTGATTGGCCATGACAAGGAAACAGGAGCCCACACGTACCCCCAGATGGCCGCCTACAATAAACAATGCCGCCGATTCCATCTCCGATGCCAGACAGCCCATCCGCTTCCAGGCTTCCCATTTATTCTGCAGCTCATAGCTCACCGGCATCAGTTCCGGCGCATGCTGTCCGTAAAAGGCATCCTTGCACTGAACAACCCCAGTATGATACGGCATCTTCAAGGCTTTCGCTGCTGAAACAAGGGCTGTTGTCACGCCAAAATCAGGCACTGCCGGGTATTCAATAGGCGCATATTCTTTGCTGGTGCCCTCCATACGGACTGCTCCCGTGGCAATAACAACATCACCGCTTTTCACATCCGGCTGCATGCCGCCGCAGGTTCCGATTCTGACAAAGGTATCTGCACCGCAGCGATACAACTCTTCCATGGCAATGGAGGCTGACGGACCGCCAATACCTGTGGATGTCACGCTGACTTTTACGCCATCCAAAGTGCCTGTATACGTTGTAAATTCCCTGTTATCCGCAATCAACACCGGATGCTCCAAATACTGTGCAATCTTTACACACCTCTTCGGATCTCCCGGCAGAATCACATACCGACCCACTTCCCCTTTGGCCACCTGAATATGATACTGTCTGCTTGCATCTTCTGAATAATTAATCATACTGCCACCCCCCATATTCAACCAAAATAATACCAATAATTTAACTTTTTATCTTGACGCAACACCTCTTTTTGAAGAAAGCAATGCCATAACAAAAAACGTCATCTCCATTTTCTTCAAATTCTCTGGCATACATTCTGCTCTCTATCTGATTGATTGCTTTATTACAATCACTTTCCAGCTGCTGGAACATTCTTGAATATTTCGCCTCAAAAACTGCGACCCTGCCATTTTCAGTATCCATAACAACCAGATCACTGCGGCCTTCTCCATGTTCCTTATTGGATTGAACCATATATCCAGCTCCTGTAAAAATGCCTGCCAGAAAAGCATGATAAAAATCTTCTCTATAATCATGATAACTGATGGTCTGACGCAAAAGCTTATTCATCTCCTGTGTCAGGGTCTCGCTATCGCCACACCAGACAGCATCAAACAACAGTCTTTTATTCCACGTTCTGGCTTTGTCTTCAAACCATTTTTTGACAGTTGTCTCAAAAATCTCTCTGATTTCAGCATTTGGAATCAACAATGCAGTCATCCCATCCGAAAGCGGCATTTTTATATCCCGGTCACGTACTTTTGTTAAATAACCTGTTAAATACAGGATACTCCATAGATTATCTTCCGATGCATGAAGATAATCATAGGTCAGATTTTCTTCTATTCGTTCAATAATATATCCCCCCGCCAACAGTGTCTCCATTTTGGCAGTGATACTATTACCCGCAAAATCAATAAAAGACCTGATAATCGCATTATCACTTGTATTCTTCCAATAGCTTGCAGGTTTTACGGTTGCGTCAAATTGAAAATCACGAACAAAATTCATCACATCCCATGGGCAATAAATATCGTATTCCCCAAAATGATACCCATCATACCACGCTTTCACCTGTTGTGCATGCGAAGCAGCGCCCGCATCCAGCAAAATCTGATCTACTTCTTTTTGCGTAAAACCAAAGTATTCATTAAATCTTGACATTGAAATCGTATCAGAAACAAAATTATTCGTACCTGTAAAAATACTTTCTTTTGCTATTTTCAGGCAACCTGTGACAACCGCTAATTCAAGTACCGAATTATCTTTTAACGATATACTGAGCATCGTTTTCAGGACTTCCATCATTTCCGTATAATAACCTTTACTGCTGGCTTTGGCAATCGGCACATCGTATTCATCCAATAGCAAAATAACTTTCTTCCCATAATAAGCCCACATCATCCTCATAATGACTAACAAAGCACTTTGTATATCCACCAGAGAAGCGGTTTGCATCTTTAATCGATGAAAAATGGCTTTTTGAACTTCCGTCACCTGTTCACCATCTTCCAGATAAGCATACACATCACAAAATTGGGACAGTGTAAATTGAAGAAGTGCCAGTGCATTTTCAAAAGATGTGCCATCTACATCTTTAAAAGATAAAAAAAGAACCGGATACTGATTCATCCAATGCTGACACAACTCTGTGTCTTTCATTATTTCCAGACCTTCAAATAAAGCCCTGTTATCTTTTGTTATATCAAAAAAATTAGCAAGCATACTCATTCCCAGCGTCTTACCAAAGCGCCTCGGTCGCGTCAGTAAAGTTACTTCCGCTCCGGATTTCAGCAATCCTTTGATCCAGCCACTTTTATCGATATAGTAATAACCATCGCTTCGAATCTTTTCAAAATCGGAGACTCCTACCGATAGCTTCATCTGCTTCATGACCTATGCCCCTTTCCCTGATATTTTCTACTCTTATGATAACAGAATCTGCCCGACAAGTCCACTTGAAAAAGGCTGCTGCTCTATTCATTACCCCGAATAAAACAACAGCCCTTTCAGTTTATTGTGCCTTGACTTTCGTCCAAAGCTCAGCAAATAATTTCTTAATATCCGTATCCTGATAACGGAAAATTTCATCTTTTTCGTAGCCGACACGCGGTACATATGCCTCGATACCTTCGTAATCCTCTTCCTGTGCCTGCTCATAAGCAGCCACAACCGGTGAACTGTAACCGACATATTGGGTATTTCTGTAAGCTACGTCATCTCTCAGCATAAAATCCATAAATTCGTAAGCCAGTTCTGTATTCTCACAATTCCTGGTCATAACCATGGCATCATACCAGAGGTTCGTTCCCTCTTCCGGCATCAAAAAGCCCAGATCCTCATTTTCCGACATAATATAGGCACCATCACCGGAATAAACAACCGCCAGTGCCTTGTTGCCGGAAATCATGTTGTCAATGACATCATCGCCGGCATAGACTGGTTTCATGGTATCTCTCTGCTGAATCAGCCATTCATAAGCCGCCTGAATCTCGTTTTTATCGTGGGTATTCATGGAATATCCCAGGGCTTTCAGGGCAATCATAAAGGAATCTCGCTCGGAGTCATACATATACAGATTACCTGCATATTTCGTATCCATCAGCAGATTCCAGCCTTCACTGAGGTCCGCCGGATCCACCACTGTCTTGTCATATAAAATACCCACATTACCCCAGAAATAAGGAACGGAGTAAACATTGCCCGGATCATATTCTTTGTTCATAACATCCGGATTCAATCCTTCCGCGTTGGTCAGACAATCCCAGTCAATCGGCTGCAAATAATCTTCCCTGATCAGACGCTCGATCATATAATCTGAAGGGATCAGAATATCATAGGCATCTCCGGCCTGAAGCTTTGTATACATCATCTCATTGGACTCAAATGTTTCATAAATAACCGTGCAATTGTACTCATCCTGGAACTCTGTCAGAAGATCCGGATCGATATATTCGCCGGCATTATAAACCTTCAACACTCTTGCCTCTTTATTATTGCTCTTGTTGGCCACGCAGGTCACAAGACTGAGTACTAATGCAAAAACAGCTACACCTGCCACCAGTTTCTTCATGTTCTGATTATTCTTCTTGTTATCACCGCCGCCCAGTCTCGGAAGCAGATTGGCCAGAAGCAAAATCACAACAATCACCACAATAACAATGGTTGACAGCGCATTAATCGTCGGATTGATACGTTTTGTCATATTATAAACGACAATTGAAATGTTCTTGACGCCGTTTCCTGATACAAAATAGGAAATAACGAAATCATCAAAAGACATAGTAAAAGCCAGCAGCGCACCGGCAAATATGCCCGGTCGGATCATCGGAATAATAACTTTCGTCAACGCCTGATACGGTGTGGCACCAAGGTCCATGGCCGCATTGGCCAGATTCGGATCCAGGCTTCTCACCTTCGGATACACACTGGTAATGACATACGGCGTACAGAAGGCAATGTGTGCCAGAAGCATAGTCATATATCCCTTCTGGAATCCCAGAGATGAGAACAGCAGCATCCATCCGATGGCTGTAACGATATCCGGATTCAGGATCGGAATATCATTCATGCTGAGCACCATATCTTTGATAATCTTCCGTGACTTTGAAAGGCCGATGGCTGTCATTGTCCCCAACACTGTCGAAGCAATGGTGGCCAGGATGGCAATGGTCACAGAAACATAAACCGCCGACATAATCTCACTGTTTTCCAAAAGCGCCTTATACCAGCGCAGGGAAAATCCTGTGAATTTCGACAATGACTTCGATGAATTAAATGAAAATACCATCGTCACCAGAATCGGCAGATAGAAAAAAGCAAAACATATCGCAATATAAAATTTTGAAAATAAACTGTTTTTCTTTCGCATGGCCGCCTCCTAATTGTCCTGTACATCCATCTTCTTCATGAGACGCATCGCCACAAGAATCAGAACTGCCAGAATCAGTGAAATGGCACTGCCGAAATTCCAGTCTCCAACAGATACAAACTGAGATTCGATCAGATTACCAATGAGGACAAACTGCCCGCCGCCAAGAAGCTTCGGAATAACGAAAGAAGAAATCGCCATCAGGAAAACCATCACAATACCATTGATCACACCGGGCATGGACAGTTTCAGAACAACCTTTTGAAATGTCTGGAACGGATTGGCGCCCAGATCCATGGCTGCCTCAATGAGAGAATTGTCCATTTTCCTCAGTGAGGTATGAATCGGAATAATCATAAACGGCATAAAATTGCAGACCATGCCCACAACAACGGAAAAATTCGTATACATCATTGTCACCGGATTAATGCCCAACACACTGAGCAATCCGTTGATAATACCATTGTCAGATAACAGGTTCATCCACGCATAGGTTCTCAGAAGCATATTGATCCAGGTCGGAATGGTTACCGCCATGATCAGCATATCCTGCATCTCCTCCGGACATTTTGCAATAAGGTAAGCCATCGGATAGCCCAGAATCAGACAGACTCCGGTTGTCAGAACACCCATCTCAATGGACTTGATAAATACTTTGATATAAGTTGGTTCATTGATCTTCGCAAAATTCATCAATGTAAAGTTCAGTGTTTTCACCGGATTGCCGCTTGTGGTAAATGCGTAAATCGCAATCAACACCAGTGGAATCAGAACAAACAGCACCAACCAGGCGAAATACGGCCCTGTTAATTTTCTAAAATGCTTCATCTAGTAACTCCCCATCTGCCACATAACATGAATGTCTTCCGGCGTAAATGTCAGTCCCACTTCCAGTCCGACAGCAAAATAATCCGTTGTGTCGATTCTGTAATCGCGGTATTTGGTAGTAACAATCGTCTCATAATGCACACCCTTGAAAGTCACAGATTTGACGATACCCTTCAAATTAGCTTTATCCGGCTGCACAATATCAATATCCTCAGGACGGATCACCACATCCACAGGCTCATTCTCAGGGAAACCCTTATCCACACAGATAAACTCAAAATCATCAAAAGCCACCAGAAAATCCTTGATCATAATGCCTTCGATAATATTCGACTCACCGATAAAACCTGCTACAAAGCGGTTCTCCGGTTCATTGTAAATGTCAATCGGGGTACCAATCTGCTGAATGGTTCCCTCATTCATAACAACTACTGTATCAGACATAGAAAGGGCTTCCTCCTGGTCATGGGTAACAAACACGAAGGTAATTCCCACTTCCTTCTGAATCTTCTTCAGCTCCATCTGCATCTCCTTACGCAGTCTGGCATCCAGAGCACCCAACGGCTCATCCAGAAGCAACACCTTCGGTTCATTCACCAGGGCTCTGGCAATAGCAACACGCTGCTGCTGACCGCCGGACAATAAAGTAACGTCCTTGGAACCATAATTCGCCAGGCCGACCATGGACAGCATCCGCTCTACCTTGGTCTTGATCACAGCCTTATCCATCTTCTTGATATTCAGACCAAAAGCCACATTGTCAAACACGTTCATATGCGGAAATAATGCATACTTCTGGAAAACGGTATTAATTTCACGTTTATAAGCAGGAATTTTGGAAATATCCATGCCGTCAAAAAGCACTTCACCGCTGCTGGCTTCCTCAAAACCGGCAATAATACGCAGTGTTGTTGTCTTGCCGCAGCCGCTCGGCCCCAACAGTGTCAAAAACTCATTCTGATGAATTTCCAGATTGATGCCTTTCAAAACCTGCTGGTCATCAAAATTCTTCGTCAGATTCTTAAGCTCAATAATCTTCTCCATGGTTCTCTCCCTTGCCAATTAGATTCACTACATTAAAATGAAGGTGGATTGGAAACCCATATCACCTTCGCCTCAGATTCTCCTGCGTTCTTCAAATAATGTTCTCTATCTCCCTTCAGATAGAAAGTCTGCCCCTTTTTCAGCATATATTGCGCCTTTCCGTAATGCAGCTCGACCTTTCCCTGAAGGACATAACCGAACTCCTCCGCCTCATAAGGGCCATACGTCTCCGATTCACATCCCGGATGCAGCCTGATTAAAATCGGCTCCATGCAGTTCTTCTGAGCATTCGGCACAATATAGGAAATGTCGTAGGCCTCCTGCTCATTGATAAAATAATCATTGGCCGTAAACACCACACGTTCATCTCTGTCATCGGAAAAAAATTCGCCCAGTGAAGTACCGAGGGCCTCAAGTATATCCTCCAGCGTTGCAATAGACGGAGACGTCAGATTCCTCTCAACCTGAGAAAGAAAACCCTTCGTCAGTTCACTGCGGTTCGCCAGCTCCTCAAGGGTCAGCTGATTCTTTATCCTGAGCAGCTTAATCTTTGCACCTATATCCACGCTGATTCCTCCTTAACTTTAAGTTCGATATTGCTAAACAAATCTATTATAGATTAATATTTGTCATTGTCAAGTATTTTTAAACAAAAAGTTTAGTAAAATAAAACTGTGAAAATGCAAAAAACAGGTCAAATCCATGCCTGTTTTTACATGCAGAAAACCCCAGAGGTCACCACCTCTGGGGTTTCCTTTTTCTCTTGAAGCTCTTAACATCCTTCTTCAAAGACAGTATAGCATATGCATTTTACACAATGCGATTTATTTCACATATCCTATTTCCACTCAAATACGCCTCTGTCCAGAATCGGCTTGCCGTCTTCCAGATTCACGAAACGGAAATAAGCCTTCCCCTCTTCCATCTTCCAGATTTGAAGCTGAACTTTTGTATCCGGGAATAAAACGTTTCTCATCTGAGCAGCCATCCGCGTCATTCTCTCCGGTTCACCCGGGCAAAGCAGTTCAATGGCCATTCGGCAGGAGAAACCGAAGGAGCATAAGCCCTGAATAAATGCTTTCGGGAATCCCATTTCTCTGGCATATTCAGAATCAACATGAACCAGATTCGTATCACCTGTTAATCTGTAAAGAAGATTCTGAACCGGTGTGATGTAATCATCCAATGTTAAATCAGGTGCTCTGTCAGGAATCACAACCTCACTCTTAGGCATCGGTTTTCCGCCAAATCCACCGGCCTCATGGAAAAACGTTGTAGAATAATTTGTACATACAAGATTGCCTGCCTCGTCACGGACATCTACCTTCGTCTTAACAACTGCACCCTTTCCCTCGCCTCTGTCATAAACATCTGTAATGACATCCTGATACTGGAAGGTACCCTTGATCGGGTCAATCGGACGGTGCATAATGATTTCATGATCCATATTCAGGAAAGAAATGGTCGGCTTAATGATCTCATCTGCCAGCATCGAAGCCGGAAGCGGCATCCACTGATACGGTTTCACATTCACTGTTCCCCAGTAAGGAATGGTTCCATATGTCGGAATGGCTTTCAGATACTTCTCATAAGTATAAGCCACATCTTCTCTGTGAGCACCAACTGCCAGTGCGTATAAAATAATGTCACGCCAGTTATACTCCATGTATCTCGGTTCCATTTTCTTGCCAATAAGCACTTCATCCAACTTAATCTTCTTATCCATAATAACCCTCCCTTGAAACATAATCATCTATACATTACCTGTTATGTATATAGAGAGCAACAATGATGCCAATTCATATAGGCCCTGAAGCCCTTGAATTCAGCGGATTTTCGCCATTTACCTATTTTTAAAAGTGTAGTAAATCATCCATAGTGTAGCAAATTGTCCACATGCAAGTGCAGACTTTGATTCAGTCTCCGCTCTCCGCAAAAAAAGAACCGACATCCATTTAGACTTCGGTTCTGAAAAAATACGCTATTTAATTTCCCGATGAATCGCAATACCCGCTTTCCGCATCTTCCGATACAGAAGGCTTCTGTCAATGCCTAATTCCTCGGCTGTTTTTTTACAGTTCTGGTTGTTTCGCCGCAGCGCATCCCTGATAATCGCTGCTTCATGCAGGTTCATCATTTCCGACAGTTTCATTTGTGACACACTATTTCCCGCTGTCCCCGATACAAGCCTTCCGGGAAGGTCCATTTCTTCAATGACGTAACTGTCACAGGTTGCATAGGCACTGGTGATAACATTGATCAATTCACGCACGTTTCCCGGCCACTTGTAACACATCAGCAGATATTTCACCCTGTCTGACAACAAATGACCGGTCTTATATTTCGCATTCAACGCATTCAGCACATGATTGGCATACAACAGAATATCCGTCGAATGCTCACGCAGGGGCAGCGTCTCAATATTAACCACATTCAGCCGATAATAGAGGTCCTCACGAAACTCTCCTCTTTCAACCATTTCCGCCAGATTCTGTCTTGTCGCCGATATAAAACGCACATCGATGGGGATCGGCTTGCCGCCGCCTACTTTCTCAATCTCATGCTCCTGAAGCACACGCAGCAGTTTCGCCTGCAGCACTAACGACAGGTCTCCGATCTCATCCAGGAAAATCGTTCCGCCGTCTGCCAGCTGAAACTTACCGATCTTGCCGCCCTTCTTGGCTCCGGTAAATGCACCCTCATCATATCCAAACAGTTCACTTTCCAATAGCTCTGACGGAATGGAGGCACAATTGATACTGATGATGGGTTTCTTTCTTCTGCTGCTCTCCCGGTGAATCGCCTGTGCAAAAAGCTCTTTGCCGGTTCCCGTCTCTCCTGTAATCAACACGGGAAAATCCTTTCTTGCCACCCTCATGGCCTTCTCTTTCAGCTTCTGCATAGCCTCTGAATTGCCGAGGATCTTACTGAAGCCACTGTCCTCTTCGCTGCTTTCCTCATAAGCACGTTTGTAATAATTCAGTTCTTCTGTGGCAATGCTGTAGGCCATGGCCGCCGCCCTCTCCTTGAAGGACATCTGGGCCGCCGCACCAAGAAGCTCTCCCTGCTCATTAAAAAAACAAAAACGATTGGCCACCGCATGGGTTTCTACATTGCTGGCATTATCATTTTCACCATAGGGCTGCAAATAAACATTATCATCCCCATCACGGGCTGATGATAGAACATCATACATACTGGTGGTCGAAATCACTTCGCCGATTGGCTTTCCTAAAACCTGTTCACGGGTTTTCCCCAGAAACTCGCAATACGTCTCGTTGATATCCACAATCACACCATTGGGGTCCACAATGATAAAGCCGTCATTGGTAACTTTCCAGAACTCTTTTAAAAAGCAATAGTACTCATGTTCATTCATCATCCTATGCCTCCTGAAATACCTGTTAAATGTTTTGTCGAAAAATAAACCATAAAAAATTATATATGCTATACTCACCCTGTTGTCTTCTCCATTCTGACACAGAAAGGAGGTGAAACTTGTGGATTATTTTATTTCATTTATAATTTCCGTTATGGCAGGTATTGTCTCATACTTTATCTGCAAATGGTTGGACGGAAATAAATAAGACAACCAACCTACATATTGCATCATCATGATGCAGGAACCCCCAGAGGCTGCCACCTCTGGGGGTTCCTTTTCCATTTGGATTATTTTATTTCTGTGTGATTTGATTATATCATATGTATCTTCAAACTACAATAGATATTCTACACGTTGTATACAGTTTGAAGATTTCTTTTTCCCACAAATAATGCTACTTTTGTGGATGTAGACCTCGAATTAACAACAAATACTTTATACTCTTCTGCCACTCACCTTTTCCTGCCTATGCTTCGCCCTTTTCCTGTCTGTGTTTCTCTCTCATCAGCGCCATTCTCTCTTTGGCCGACAGTTTCTTGAAAGCAGCCTTTCTTGCCTCTTCTTCCGCAAATGCCGCATCATCAATAACTCGCTGTTCAAAGGATTTCTCCTCAATAGCCACAGATTTCACGATGGCATCTGACAGAGCATCCAGTTCTGATGCATTGGAGCGGTTAGCTGAAGAGTTGATGGTCATTCTGGCATTCAGAATCTTGCAGTCTTTCAGGTTCTCATCAATATATTTCTCCATTAATGAACCGGATTTAATGGCCCATGAACCATTTTCAATGATGCCGAAGACACGTTTCGACAGGTTCAGCACCTTCAGATGGTGCAGAAAATCTTCCATCACAGGATAAATATTCAAATTGTATGTCACAGATGCCAGCACGATGTGGCTGTATTTGAAGGCTTCTGCCACCAGATAGGATACATGGGTCTTTGACACATCGTATACTCTCACATTGGTAACGCCTTTTTCACACAGCTGTGCCGCCAATGCCTGGGCAGCAGATTCTGTATTGCCGTACATAGATGCATAGACGATCATCACGCCGTTTTCTTCCGGAATATAGCGGCTCCATTTATCATGCTTGTCCAGATAATAACCCAGATTGGTACGCCATACCGGTCCATGCAGCGGACAGAACATCTTGATCGGCGCTGTTTTAGCTTTTGCTAACAGCTGCTGTACAAATGGGCCATATTTTCCCACAATATTGGTGAAATATCTTCTGGCATTGTCAATCCAATCTCTGTCGAAGTTCACTTCATCGTCGAACAGACGGCCATCCAGTGAACCAAAGGAACCGAATGCATCTGCTGAAAACAGCACGCCGTTGGTTGTATCAAATGTCACCATGGCTTCCGGCCAATGCACCATCTGCGCCATCAGGAATGTCACTGTATGCTTGCCGAAGCATCTTGTATCGCCCTCTTTGACGGTATCTTCCCGGCCGTCCACATCAAAACCAAACTGACGCATAAACATAAATGCTTTTTCGTTACTGATAACTTTACATTCCGGATAACGAATCAGGACTTCCTCAAGAGAAGCTGCATGATCCGGTTCCATATGATTGACAACAAGATAATCCAGTTTTCTGCCATCCAGAACAGCAGCAATGTTCTCAAGGAATACACGGCAGCCTGACCAATCCACAGTATCAAAAAGAACCGTTTTTTCATCTAACAACAGATATGCATTGTAGGAAACACCCTCCGGAATTGGATGAATATTTTCAAATAATTCGATTCGCTTATCATTCACGCCAACCCAATATAAATCTTCCGTTACTTTTCTTACACCGTTCATGCTTCACCCTCCTATCTATCCTCTTGTTACTGCTGAAATCATTTCACTTTTTGATACACCGCATTCCGGACAAATCCAGTCTTCCGGCAGCGCCTCAAAAGAAGTACCCGGTTCAATACCTGCCTCCGGATCGCCTTTTTCAGGGTCATACTCATAACCGCATCCCATGCAGACATAGCGACCGTCCGCTGTTGCTGTTGTCTTTGAGTATAACGGCATCTCCCGTTTCGCCGGTTTAGCATTTGGGTCCGGTTTTGGCAGATCACTGTTTAATTTTTCTGTTAAAAGCGGCAAAATTTTGCGAATATCGCCGACAATACCATAATCCGCATGTCTGAAAATCGGTGCTTTTTCGTTTCTGTTGATAGCGACAACGGTATGTGCTTTCTCAATACCTTTCAAATGCTGCTGTGCACCTGAAATAGCGCAGGCAATATAAAGTGTTCCGGTAAATTTCTCACCGCTCATGCCCACAAAGCGCTCTCTAGGAAGCACTTTCAGTCTTTCGTAAGCGGGTCTTGAACATCCCATAGCTGCACCTGCTGCCTGGGCCAGATTCTCGATCAGATACATTTCACTCTTCACCGCAATACCCATACCTACGGAAACAACACGCTCAGCCTCATCGATCGGTGTCATTGCATCCGCAGTCAGTGAAAAATCAAATCCATCCATGATCAGCAGTTCCACCAACTTATCCACATTCGCTGCATCACTTCCCTCATTAATCATTTCCCGAAGTCTGTTTTTAGGATCCCATGCCCTTGTTGGTTCGTTCACAAAATTCATACTCATGTAATGACACCTCCGTTTTATTTGTTGTCAGCGTATCTCAGATCATTCCTATCTACTGACTAAAATCCCCCGTTACTGTAGCTTTTCCAAAACTAGTAATTATTATTGATTTAATACTATTATATCTACATTTTCAAAAGAAGTCTGTAACAGCTGTTACAAACTTCTTTTTTTTTACAAAATTTTTTCCAATTTTTCTCTATCCAGAATCCGAATCTGCTTCCGGTCAGCTTCTATCAGCCCTGCTTTCTGCATCTGCATCAATGTTCTTGATAGTGACGGTCTGGCTACGCACAGATAATCCGCCTGTTCCTCCCGATTTGTCTTTAGTACCACCGTGTCACTTGCATCTGTCTCCTGCAGAAGCCAGGCTGCTGCTCTCTCCTGCACACTGGCAAACCCTAACACATTCAGCTTCCGCACCGCCATCCATTCCTTTGTGGACATGCTCTCATACAGATTCTGGATCAGCTGCTTATGATGGTCACAGGCTTTGTCGCAAAATCCGTACAGATACTGCCATGGCACTGCCAACACTTCCACCGGCTCGCAGGCCACCGCTTCGTACCAGTAAACACGCCCATTTGTATCCAGATTGCTGCTGTAATGCTCTCCAATCAACGCTCCTGATGCAACATGATATAAGGCATTCACTTTTCCAGAAGGCATATAGCTGATAATCGACACATTTCCCTTTAATAAAGCATAGAAATAATCCGCCTGCTCCCCTTGTCGAAATATCGCCTCATCCTTCTTATAAGTACGGAACTTTGCTCCGGAACAAACCAAAATCCGTGCAATACTTTCTTCTGAAACATTTCTGAACAGACTGTTGGCAGACAGACGCGCATCTGGTCTTTTATTAACTTCTTTTTGAAAATTATTTTGTTTTAAAGAGCACTTTATTCCAGTAGCTGTTGCCACAAAACCACTTCCCTTTCTCTAAAACCGTATCTGTCTTATTGTTTTCCCGTAATCCGATCCAATTATAATTTTAACTCCACACACCAGTAACCAAAAGCCCCGCTACCCTGATTTTCCCGGCTTACCGGCTTGAATTTGCGAAAACCAAACATGGCAGCCATATATTGCTCCCGATGCTGCCAAATACCGGGAACACCCATCAGATAAACACCTTCATCCTCTGACGCCCCATCATTTTCGCCGCGCCCACCGACATCTTCTTTATCCTTTTTCTGCTCCACCTTTGCCAGTATCAAGTGCCGGTAACAATAATATCCATGCAGCAGAAAACTATTGCTGCCATAAATCCAACACGGCATCGGCATGCGCCCGATATCCTGAAGTTCCATCCGCACACAGGCTGCCACACTGTCATCATCAAAAGGATACATCTGCGGAAGCTGTGACATCAGCAGGTCATAGACATTGCTCCTAGAGTACAGCTCTTGCTCTGCCTGTTCTTCTGCTTGTTCTTTCGACATCTCCGGCTCTTTCGATACAGCTAAAATCTCGTTATTCTCCGGATTCTCATTTTTCTCAAACGCTTCCATCCTTGCGTCATCTACAAATGCCGCCACTTCCTCTTCAGGGATCAACGGATTCTCATTCGCATGCGGACTCACCAGATTCTCTGCCTCAGGCTCTGTCCCTTGCGTTATGACACTTTCCGGCTCCGCATCCGCAAAGGTTCTCTCCGTATCGGTTTCATCGACTGCTGCATCACTGTTTTTCTCTCCAAATCTCACTAAAGTATCTGAAATCGGCTCTCTATTGACAAATTTCTCTGTTTCCAGCGGTTCATCATCCCATCTGGTGCCGTAAACGCTGCCATCTTCTCCCAGTAAAACCATACCGGCGACACGATCCAGATCATACGTTGTTCCCATCAGACGAGCACTGTCCATCGTCAGTTCCATATCCCCTGTCTGTCTCTGAACCAACAGATCTCCGACTGCAATCCCTATGTAATCACCGGACGCTCTGATCAGCATATAAATCTGATACTTTTTCACCTCATTATGATAAATTCCCGACATGTGAATAGAAAGCCGACATTGTCCATTCCGGCTTTCTACTCTCACAAACCCGCTGTTGATTGTCTTTCTCCCGTTTTCATATAAATACATATAAGAAATAAAACGCCGATACTCTGCCACAGAAACACCCTCCCAGGACGTCCATTGATTTTTGCGATCTCGCTGCCACAGCAGCATTTACTCTTATATATATGACTGAAAATGGAAGATATGCACCATCTGCATATTTTAATCCGGCAATTCCTCAGCCAGATATGGAAACATACTGACAGACCTTTTTAGGATGCCCTGCATATAGGCAATGGCGATGCCATAGTTAGTGATCGGCACACCCTGATCAACGGCACATTTCATACGATAGCGGACCTCGCGCTCATTCAGCATACAGCCTCCGCAATGAATGATCAGGGCATATTTCGACAGATCTTCCGGAAATTCTCTGCCGGAACACAGCTCAATATTCAGCTTTTTGCCTGTGTAATTCTTCAGCCATCTCGGTATCTTAACACTGCCAATGTCATCACACTGGCGATGATGGGTGCATCCCTCTGCGATTAGCACTGTATCTCCGTCTTTCAGATCTTCCACTGCGGCAATCCCACGAACAGCCGTATCCAGAAGTCCCTTATGTCTGGCCATCAGAATAGAAAAAGATGTCAACGGAATACTTTCCGGTACATCCGCAGATACCTTTGCAAAAACCTGGCTATCCGTGATAACAATGGCCGGCGGTTCCTTGAATTTCTCCAAAGTCTCCCTCAATTCATATTCCTTGACACAGACAGCTGCGCCTTCCGCCTCCAGAATATCCCTGATAACCTGCTGCTGAGGCAGGATCAGACGTCCCTTCGGTGCCGCCTTGTCGATTGGAATAACAAGAACAGCCATATCTCCCGGATGCATCAGATCACCCACCAGCATCAGTTTGTTTTCTTCTGTCTTGCCGATGGCTGCAATCTTCTCTTTTAATGCTTCAATCTCTATCTTCTCTGTGGCACTGACATAAATCTCATTTTCTTTGGCTTCCGGGTGTTCCGGCTTCAGATCACATTTATTCCAGACAAGCAGCCATGGAATCTCCTTCTGTCGAAAAATCTCGATCAATTCTCTGTCGCAGTCTTTCAGGCCCTCTGTGCAATCTGCCACCAGCACAGCCACATCGGATTTATTCAAAATTTGTCTTGTTTTGCGGACTCGCAATTCGCCAAGTGCGCCTTCGTCATCAAATCCCGGAGTATCTATGATGACAACCGGCCCGATCGGAAGCAGTTCCATTGCCTTGCTGACAGGGTCTGTTGTAGTTCCTCTTGTATCGGATACAACAGCCAGTTCCTGTCCTGTCACAGCATTGACCAGGCTGGATTTACCCGCATTTCTCCGGCCAAAAAAACCTATATGTACACGCTCACCTGACGGTGTTTCATTCAATCCCATCTCTTGTCCTCCTTAAATTTAGATAAGGTCGGCAAATCCCGGCATCTGTTTTATTTTCTTCAAATAAATTCTTCCCGAAAAAGCAATATGCGGCAATTCAAAGAACTGAGCATCCTTTGGACAGATTGGCCTGTACAATGGATCTGCCGCAATGATTCCTGCATCCTTCAGCTTTTCTTCCATCATCTCTTCACCGCAAACAGCCTCATCCCCCGGTGTCATCAATCCGTCTGTTTCTTCCAGCGGACACAATACACGAACGGATCTGCTATACTGAAGTTCAATGGCTGCTGCCAGAGACCCCATTGTCACCGGTTCACCAATCAATGTAATCTCCGCCCGGTGTCTCGGACTCTCCTTCGTATCATTGGCATCTTGAAGATTCTTTGCCGACATTCTGCAGGCTGTATAAACAACATTGTCTTCCCTTTCACCACTGACAGCTGCTTCCATTGCCTCTGACAACTTCTCCGTAAAGCGGCCAACCGGTGCTCCAACCACATAAGGTGTACCGAATTTTCTCTGCAATACTTTGGCTGCCCGAAGCCCCACAGATGAAACAACCACATTCACTGCTGCATCTGCAGATTTCGACAGCTGATCCAAAGAATCTCCCATGGCCCACATGCTGTTGATCTGCCAGCCGTATTGCTCCAGACTGCGCTTCATCGTTTCCGCATGATCAAGAGGCCCGAAATCCAGCGGCGTAACTCCCAGCAAATTCACCAGACGGTTTCTGCCTTTTTCCTCCGTGTTTTTATTTGAAACATCCTCTGCATGGCTTTTCGGCAAAACAAAATGTTCTGCAATGGCTTCCAAAGCCATACCTGCCCCGCGCACATAATCATGCATGCCGTTTGTAGGCACTGCAAAGGTCGGAATACCCGTATCCTGCTCTGTTACCTCTGCAATGGCCGGAAAATCCGTGCCGTTCATATAGGGGATCGGCGAACTGGCCAGGGCAATAAAGCGTGGTTTCAGATCACGGGCTGCCTCCTCGATATCATGGATAAACTTCTCATCATTTCCCATGATCGCATCGATTTCTGTCAGTCCTGAGATAAAGATCAGACTGTCCTCCTCATACCATCTGATCTCATCATGGGTATTATACGTCGAATTGCATCCCGAAGGATCGTGCATCACTGTCATACCGCCCAATTCATAAAGGGCTGAACAGACGCCGGATACATCGGCTGTATAAATCGGTATTATTCGATATGCCTGTCTCATATGCAGCTTTCGCACCCCCATCCTTTGCGGATCACAAGATCCGGTGTCTCTTTTTCTTCACGGGCCGCCTCAACCATCAGATGTGCCAGACGCCGGATTCCGTCAAAGCCATACAAGCCCGCACCCTGTACCATGTTGACAAAATGCCTGCTGCCTGTAAACCAGGCCGCCTTCTGTCCCAATGCCAGCATCTCCCGCTCCGTTTGTCTCGGAAGGACACGCATTTTCACCTGCACAGTTGCAAGCAGCATCAACTCAGGCGCATGCTGCTGAAGCCATTTGAAATCATTTTCTTCTTCAGGGCTGATGGCATCCAGATAAATCCGTTCTACATAAAAGCCATGGGAGATCAAAAGTCTTGCCAATCCCATAGGTCTCGGATGAAACGTCCCATCTATGGCGATCGGCCAGTCTCCAACTTCCAGAAGTGCCTCATGAAGTGCTGCTTCACAGCTCTCTTTTTCACCTTCATAATCAAGAACACCCAGCAGCTCCAATGACTCTGATAATACTTCCAGCTGCCCGATGATCTCATCATAATCAAAACAGGAAGGCAGATACATAAATGGCCGCCCCAGTCTCTCTGCCGCCCATTCCGTACCGGCTTTTCCTGACGGATAACAGTTCAGCATCATCCGGCAGTCTGACAGAGAAAGATAATCTTCCCAGGACTCACAAACCGGGGACTCTTTAATCTGATAATCATTACATCTGAGCAATCTCTTGAGATCTGATGTCTCGTCCAGTGCAAAATCGCTGCCCAGGATAGATATTCTTCGCTGCCCTTCTTCTGTTACTGTTCCTTTCTTCAAAGGATCATACATGGACAAACGCAGCTTTTGATCCGGTGTCAGACCACTCTTTCGCATGATCGGATCCATAAAACATCTGACAAAACAGATTTCAGGAAATCGTTTTCCCAGTTCATCGTAGATTCTCTCAAGATCGCTGCCCAGGAAATGATGCAGACAAACTGTAAACAGAAAAACCGCTTTCGGCTTTTGTTCCAATCTCTCGATCACATCCGACACACCTTCGATGGTAATATCTTCCAGATTGCCGTTCAGCAAATGCTCTTCCTTGAGGATAACAAAGGAAAAACGTTCCGCCTCGTTCATCTCTGCCGCTGTTAAAACAACACCACGCATACAGTTATCGGCACAGACGTAAATCTGATGAGCATCCGGCACCTGCATGCCGGTGTGAACGATATTCCATGTTCCGTGTACCGGCGAATTAAATTCCAGTTCCGATGCAAATGGCACCGGAAATTCCGCATCTTTGATGGCCGTCGCCGCTCCTTTTGGATCGACTGTTCCACCCAGTCTTTTCAACATAAAACGGCCTCCTTCTATCCTCTCGCTTCACACACAGCCAGTATCTGCTCCGCCAGTTTCCTGTACTCATCTGCCATTTCACTGTCCGGAAAAGCCTCCAGAAGGATCTGCTGCTTCTCCTCCGCCAGAAGTACCTGTTCACTGCGGGATAAGGTTCCCACTACAGATGTCTTAAAATCATCTGCCAGTTCCGCCACTTTTTCGTCTTCACGTTTAACATTTCTGCGATTCAGGATCAAACCCCCCAGAGATGCATAGCCTCTGTTTTTGAAGTTGTCGATGGCCATGGCAATATTCGCCGCAGCATGGATAGACATATTTTCCCCTGAAGTAACGATAAATACTTTGTCCGCATAGCCTTTTCGCATCGGCATGGTAAATCCGCCGCAGACAACATCTCCAAGAACATCATAAAGCACAACATCCGGCTGATAAACCTCATAGGCTCCTTTTTCCTTCAGCTTCTCCAGTGCCGTAATAATACCGCGTCCGGCACAGCCCATCCCCGGTGTCGGGCCACCTGCTTCCACACAGACGACGCCGCCGAATCCGATGCGAACCATATCTTCTAATTCAAAATCATTTTTGCGCTGATTCACCAGCTCCAGTACAGTCGGTACGGCTTCACCATGTCTCAGCTGCATGGTTGAATCCGCCTTCGGGTCACAGCCGATCTGCATAACTTTCAGCCCTTTTTCCGCTAATGCGACAGCCACATTCGAAACAGTGGTTGATTTGCCGATACCGCCTTTTCCATATACAGCAATCTTAATCATTCTATCTTCTCCGCTTTCATTGCGCTGTTTAAAACTTTTGTATAAACTGCGGTTCTAATTCTCTTTTGAAACAACATTGGAATACGCCGTTTTGACGGATACACCTTTCAGCCGGCCAATTTTGCCGGACAACGTACTGATGACATCCTGCGGCGCATCGATTGCAATGCTGATAATACTGATCCCTTTGTCACGATAAGGGATTCCCATGCGTCCGATAATATATTGAGCTGCACCGTGTAAAAGTTCATTCACTTCCTGTGCTGAACTGCCATCTTCTATAATAATCGCAATGACTGCCACTCTCGTTTCCATTTTTTTCTCCATATTAACTCCATTTTGTCGGCTATGACCAGATCAAAAATCTGACCCTCCGTCAAAATTTTCAATCACTCGCCGATCAGTGACTGTTAGCAGATTCTCGGAAGCAGCTCGCCGCCCGGCTGAGGAAGCAAAGCCTGTGTACCGATTTCTGTTGTCATCACAACGTGTCCCGGCTGTTCCTCCGTAACTTCACCAATAATGGCCGCATCCTTTGAATATGGACACTGTCTCAGTACTTCGACAATCTTTTCTGCTTCTGACTTAGGCGCCATGATCACCAGACGGCCTTCACATGCCAGATAAAGCGGTTCAAGACCAAGCATGCCGCAGACACCCTTGACTTCCGGTGCCACAGGCACATCTGCTGCATTCAGGCGAATGCCGACCTTGCTCTGTCCTGCGATTTCATAAAGAACTGTACCAACGCCGCCTCTTGTGGCATCACGGATCACATGGACATCTTTTGTGGCATTTAATACAGATTCGACTGTAGGCCACAATGGTGCACAGTCACTGGTTACATCCGCATCAATACCGAAATCTTCTCTTGCCAGCAGTATCGTACATCCATGTCGGCCGATATCACCTGTTACAATAATAGCATCTCCCGGTTTGGCATAGTCGCCGGATGTGCTGACACCATCAAGAATTTCTCCAACACCTGTTGTCGTAATAAAGACACCGTCCACCTGACCCTTTCCGGCAACCTTCGTATCACCGGATACAATGCGGACACCGGCCTCTTTGGCTGTTTTCTCCATCGCACCTGCGATCTCTTCCAGTTTCTCCATCGGAAAACCTTCTTCAATAACAAAGGCACAGGAAAGATATAACGGTTTTGCACCCATGCAAGCCAGGTCATTCACCGTACCGCAGATGGATAATTTGCCGATATTGCCGCCAGGGAAAAAGGCCGGCGATACAATAAAACCATCTGTTGACATGGCAATCTTTCCTTTTGGAGCCGGAAGAACAGCAGCGTCATCCGCTGTCAGATCCGGATTTGAAAAATGTGCTTTAAATACTTCATCGATCAGTTCAGATGTCTGCTTGCCGCCGGCACCGTGAGCCATTGTAACTGTTTTATTATTCATCAGAAACGTCTCCTTTTGCATGATTCTCATATGTATGTCATAGTATTTT
>NZ_LR698973.1:2681174-2707346 GCF_902381825.1 Pseudocoprococcus catus | reverse complement strand
TGAACAGTTATAATATTTTTATTTTAGCTGTACTGATAGTAAGCGGAACAGGCCCCTTCATTGGATACCATACAGGCACCAATCGGATGCTGCGGCGTACAGCCTTTGCCAAATACCTTGCAGTCCGACGGCTTGCATTTACCCTGAAGAACATCCCCGCATCGACAGGCCGGATTGCTTCGTCCTTTCATCTCAGGCACATGGAACTTCTTTCTCGCATCGTAGGCTTCCCATTCTTTTTTCAGACGCAGGCCTGAATTCGGAATAATGCCCAGTCCGCGCCATTCTGTGTCACAGTTCTCCATCATATCTGCCACCAGCTTCTGTGCCTCTCGACTGCCTTCCCGCGTCACCACTCTCGGATAAGCATTGACGAAAAACGGTTTGCCCTCCTGGAATTTAACCAACGCCACTGCCAATGCTGTCAGTAATTCTTTGGCTGTAAAACCTGCCACAACACCGCTGACGCCTTCCTCAACCAGTGATTCACACAATTCTGTACCCGTAATGGCATTGACATGTCCCGGATAAAGGAAAACATCCGCGCTGCCTTTCAGTGCTGCATAAGCACCCGGCATCGTCTTATTGGCCACCAGCAGCGCGAAGTTCGTCAATCCATCCTCCGCTGCCTTTCTTACAGCCAGACAGCTGGCCGGTGTCGTTGTCTCAAAACCAACAGCCAGAAAAACAACCTGCTCTTCCGGATGATCCTTAGCGTACTGCTCTGCATCCACCGGGGAATACACAATTCGTACTTTTGCGCCCTTTTCTCTCGCACCGGCAAGACTCATCTCCGTTCCAGGCACACGGACCAGGTCACCAAATGTACAGATTGTCACGCCGCATTCCAAGGCCAGATAAACGGCCTCATCAATGAAGCCAACCTGTGTGACACAAACCGGACATCCCGGCCCTGAAATCAATTCTACCTGTTTCGGCAGGAGCTTTCGGATACCCAGTCTGAAAATCTCATGAGTATGGGTACCGCACACCTCCATAATCCGCACAGGCGGTCCGTCATAGCCTTCTATTATCTCTCTCGCCGTTTTTTTCTTTTCTTCACTCATCAGAATAAATCCTCCAGCACCTGATCTGTTTCACTGTCATCCTCATCCGTAATCTTGGCAATAGCCACACCGGCATGAACCATGACATAATCTCCCGGCTCCAGATCTTCAATCAGCTGAGAAGAAATTTCACGTTTTGCGCCGCCCGCATCGATAATTGCAACGCCATCATTAATTTTAACAACTTTCGCTGATAAACCTACACACATACTCAAAATCTCCTTTCGCTTATCCGCTGCAAATTCTCCCAGTTTTTCAAAAACATATAAAATTACCAGTTCACTGCAGGCCGCTCTCGCTGCCAACGCCTACAGCGGTACATAAGGCATTAAAAAACAATGCCTAAGTACCGGTGGCGTTGAAGCACCTGCCGTGAATCTGTTAATTTTATATATTTTTCCAAGAATATTGAGAATTTGCAGCTATATAAATCTCAACACCATAGATTTTAGTTTCTTAACTCTAAACCCAAAAACTTTCTCTTTCCTATTCGGCATTGTCCTTGGCCCCAGCTTTGTCATATGCTATGCCGCTTAACACTTTGCCGCGTTTATCACAAACCTATGATAACAGCCGTCTATTTTCTTCTGTCTCTAAGACTGCTGTCCTATTTTTATATTGCACTTCGGTCAGTCGTTATTCGCTGTTTATGGAATTACTTCGATAAAGCTGCATTGATGAGAATTATAGATGAAAACGTTTCGGACGGGTGTCCGTTGTTTTCATCTATAATTCTCATTCAATCAGCTTTTCAAAAACCCCATAGCGTAGACTGCCTGACCAAGTGCAATGCCGCCGTCGTTTGGCGGTACCAGGCGATGTCTCAATACTTTAAAGCCCTCTTTCTGCAGTCCTTCATCCACCATTTTCAATAACAGCTGATTTTGGAAAACACCGCCGCTTAATGCTACTGTACCCCGTCCGCTTTCTTTTCTGGCTTTTTGGCAGGCCACTATTATTTCTTCTGCCAGTATCCAATGGAAGAAATAGGCCAGTTTTTCTATATCTGCGCCTGCAAGTCTGGCTTCCGCAATGGTTTTCACCAAAGCACCTGTGTTCAGGACTGCCTTCACCTGTTCCGGCTTATTTATTTCTGTGGATTCCGATTCCTTATCATCTATGCATGCGGCTAACGGAATTTGCTTCCGCATCTCATCCATCGCATGCTGAAGATCAACCGCGTTTTGATGTTTTTTCTCATACGCTTCCGCTGTAAATTCCAATGCCATGGATGCCTCGCCTTCAAATGTTGAAGCCTTCCGGATTCCCAAAATGGCACTGACACCGTCGAATAATCTGCCGGCACTGGTGGACATCACCGCATTAATCTTCCTGTCCGCCATGGCCATCTGAACTTTGGCATCCTGTACACTGCACAGATTCAGTTTCTCAATCATTGTCATGGCTGCTGCACGGTCTTTCATCTGTCCGTACAGCATGGAAACGGCAATTCGCCATCCTTCCCTGGAGGATGCATCACCGCCGATCTGAAGGAACGGTGTTATACATCCAAACCGCTGAAATGCCTTATAATCTGCCAGAAGGATTTCACCGCCCCAGATGGTGCCGTCCATGCCATAACCGGTTCCGTCAAAGGAAACTCCGATAACTGCTTCCTGACAGTCATTCTCGGCCATGCAGGATAAAATATGCGCATAATGGTGCTGCACTTTGATCACCGGCAATCCCGATTCTTCCGCGATCATGGTTGAATTATATCTTGGATGCATATCACTGACCACCACCGGCGGTTCCACTTCAAGCAGCGTCTCCAGACGTCCAATGGTCTCTCTCAATGCATTCACCGTTCGCAGATCTTCCAAATCCCCCACATACGGCGACAGATAGAATCTCCCGTCCACGCCGATGCAGAAGCTGTTCTTCAGTTCTCCGCCCACGGCCAGAACCTGGCCTTTCCAAGGTGCCGACACCATCACCGGCAGAGGTGCATAACCTCTGGAGCGCCGGATCATATAAGGTTCATCCTTGTAATAATCCATTACCGAATCATCAGCACGGATCCTGATCTTGCGATTGTGAGACAACATGCAATCACACAGATGAGATAATTCAGCGATTGCATCATTGTCATCTCTGCAAATCGGCGCTCCTGATGTGTTGCCGCTGGTCATCACCAGATAATCCGGCATCTGAATGCCATCATCATAATCAAAAATCAACAGCTGTACCGGCGCATACGGCAGCATCACACCGATTTTCGGATTGCCCGGCGCCACAGACGGACAGATCTGACTGTCAGCTTTGTCCAACCGCTCCAACAGCAAAATCGGCTTCTGATGGCCGTCCAGGACTTCCTCCTGTACCTCAGTCACCTGACATTCCTTCCGAACTGCCGACATATTTCGCGCCATAACGGCAAATGGTTTCATCGGCCGGCGCTTCAATTCACGAAGTCTCGCAACCGCTGTCTCATTGGTGGCATCACAGCAGAGATGAAAACCACCGATTCCCTTAATCGCCGCAATTCCGCCCGAGGCGATCACTTTTCTCGTATAGGTGATCGCTTCACGGCCTCTTTCGTCACGGCCGATCAGATAGACCTCCGGCCCGCAGTCATTGCAGCACACCGGCTGGGCATCGAATCGTCTCGACTCTGGATTGTTGTATTCCTCCGCACACTCCGGACACATCGGAAATTCCTTCATGCTGGTCCGTTCTCTGTCATAAGGAAGCGCATCTAGGATCGTCAGCCTCGGCCCGCAGCAGGTACAATTGATAAAAGGATGCAGATAGCGTCTGTTGTTCGGATCATACAACTCCTCTTTGCATTCATCACAAATGGCAATATCCGGTGAAACAAAAATCTCTCCCTTTGTCTTTTCACTTTCTATAATCTCAAACCCGTCAAATTCAGGATTATTATCAAGATGTTCAACATTTATCTTCAAAATAGCCGCACGCTTCGGCGGTCGTTTCTCCAAATCCTCAAGGAAGCCATCTACCTGTGCTTTCGTCCCCTGTGCAAAAATCTCCACATAAGGCCCTTTGTTGCAGACGCTTCCGTGAATGTCATTTTTAACCGCATGCCGACTCACTGTCGGACGAAACCCAACGCCCTGCACAATGCCGTAAACACGAATCTTTCTTGTCTCTATCTGATTCATCAGCATGCGCCTCCTAATTTGCCTGAAACAGCAAAATGCCGGATACCGATGAACTGTCCCCCAAACTTCGGAAGCATCGACTTCATACAGTCATCCGCAATGACCACATCCCACTTGCTGTCCGCTGCCAGTTCTGTGAAATCATCTTCTTCCTTCAGATAAACATCATCTTCTTCGCGAAGTTCCGGTTTCATATCAAACCAGCTGCAGACCTTCACTTCTGATGCCCCGCGTATCTTTAATTCCTCACGAAGCGCATTCGCCATCACCTGCTGATGCACAATTAATACCTTTTTGCCTGTATAATCAGCCTCCGGCAGCATAGTCTTCACCAAAGGATAACCGACAACATACGGTGTTCCGAACTGTTTTTGAAGATATTTGGCCGTTTCCAGGGCAGATGGTGAAACAACCAGGTTATATTCCGCGGAAGCTGCCTGCTTCACCGCATCCAGGCCATCACCCATGCCATAGCAAACAGCCTTTTTACCATCGGCTGCAAATATCTGCCGTAATTGGTCACCTGCGGATAAATCACTCAGATCCTGCGGTGTTGCACCGATAATGCCGACTCTGCCCTTTTCCACAGACATCTCATCCACCACAAACTTCTTAAAAAGTGCCAGCCATGCCTTTTCCTGACCTCTATCATATAAATCCATGCCATTCGTATCAATGGTCAGCACCGGAAGTCCTGTCTTCTTCTCCGTCATACGGCCCAGTGCCTTGTAATCCGTGCCGATCACCGCCGGCACCGGCGTACCGATAATCGCTGCAAAAGATACATCCAGTTTCTCAACTGCCGATGTCAGCTTTGCTACCAACCGGTCATCCCTTCCGAGAATGGCATCCATATCTCTCAGCCCGGCACTGAAAATAGCACTTTTCCTTGAGAACCATCTTGGTTCATCAAATCCGCAGACATTGCCGACACAGCCTCCCGCATCACAGATCACAAGAATACCGCCCAGTTCATACAAAACGGAGACAGCCCCCGACTGATCCGGTGCAAAAGGTGTCAGATATTTTCTTAATCCCTTCATGGCTGTTCCTCCCATCTATTCTCTGCTTCTGTCAAAGCCTCAAACAATCTGCGAACCCCTGCATAGCCATAAGGCTGTCTGTCCTGATTCCACATGACATTCGGGCAGTTCTGATGATAATAAGCTGCATCCTTGCCAATGGCCATATTCACACCTGAATTCTCACCATCATAATACAGCATGGTCGGTTCCATGTTGGAATAAACTCTCGTCTCAGGGCTTATAGCCGCCAGCTGCTTGATATAAATAAAGTTCTCAGCGGTGATGGTGCCGTAAATCTCAGGCACCTTAAATCCGTATCGAACCAATGCCAGGGAAAGTTCGAAAGCATCGCCGTTCATACATTCCCCAACCGCGAAAGCGGTCTCCGGATACTGTGCCTTAAAGGCATCCACTGCCTTCTGTGCGCTTTCTGCCGCTGCCTGATCATCAAAAGTCACCCCCAGCACCTTGCCGAAAGCTCTGTACTGGCTGCCGATCTTGTCAATCTGATACAATCGGGTCAATTCAATAAAAGGAATCTTCAACCTGTCATGAAAATCTTCCGCCGCAAATCTCGCCTCCGAATGCAGCACCAGATTGAAATTAGCTTCCGACATGGTCTGATATTCCTCATAATCCCTGCATGCAGAAATCTCATGAATGGTCTTCACGCCTGCCTGATGAAGCAGATCATATAGCTCACAATCATCCACAAGGGGTGAAAAAAAGCCCAGCAGATTCACTACATTCCCCTTTTTCTTACGCGGTTCAAGCAGAGAATACAAAGACTGGCGAACATGTACCATCGGCGGCTTTCTGCCTTCACGGGTCAACGCATACATATAACATGGTCTCACCGGAAGACCTGCCGCCTCCTCGGCTTTTCGACAGACTCTCTCCATGTCTGTTCCCAAAAGTGCATCCACACAGGTAATGCAGATCATCACAACTGACGGCTTCTTCTCAAGGCTGTCACAGATCTCTTTCACTGCTTTCGGTATCTTCTTCAAATGACGCCCCGTAACAATATCCGTCTCGTCCATCATCAGATAAAAGAACCGCTGATCATATTCTCTCATAGAACTGATCAATGATGTATTTCTGCCGCAGCATCCCGGTGCCACGATCAGCATAATAGAATCAGGGATTGCCAGCCCTGCACGCTTGACGCCAAAACCTTCCGCACCCGGTGAATTAAAGGCCAGCGTAGCTGGAGAACTGTATATTAAATGTGTGCCGGAAATAAACTGCGGCGGGATATTCTCTCTTCCCATTGCCGCCAGCTCACCGACTGTACAAAAAAATGCATCCTGCATCATAATAAATTTCCTCCTCCGGATTTATTCGCCGTCCTGGGCTTGCTTCGCCTCATCTTCCAGAAGCAGATTGGCCAGATCAAAGAATCTCTGACTGATCTCGGAATCTCTGTCGCCTTCGATGACAGTCTTGCCCTGATCTTCATAGCGGATGATCTCATCACTTCTCGGAATCTCTCCCACAATCGGAATATGACTCTTCTCTGCAAAGGCCTGCACCTTCTCTGTCTCATTCTCCACATTGCGATGGTTCAGTACAATTCCGAAAATACGGGCATAGCTGCGATCTTCAAAATTTCTCACAGCGCTTGAAATATTATTGGCTGCATAAAGAGCCATCTTCTCACCGGATGTAACAATCAGTACCTTCTCCGCATAGCCCTCACGGATCGGTGCGGCAAATCCACCGCAGACAACATCACCCAGCACATCGTACAACACCACATCCGGCTTGTACGTCTCAAATAACTTCAGATCTTCCAACAACTGAAATGTTGCAATAATGCCTCTTCCTGCACAGCCAAGTCCCGGTGTCGGGCCGCCAGTCTCAATACAAAGCACACCGCCAAACCCTTCCTTTGAAATATCCTCAAGTCGCTCCGGCTCTTCGTCTTCTTCTCTCATAAAATTCATCACTGGTCGAAGCGGTTCACCCCCAAGCAGATTGATCGTTGAATCTGCCTTCGGATCACATCCGATCTGAATAACCTTCTTCCCCATGGCCGCAAAAGCTGCTGCCAGATTGGAAGTAATCGTTGACTTGCCAATGCCGCCCTTACCGTAAACTGCTACCTTCAGCATATAAACCTCCATATGGCCTTGAACGATGTATCAGATACATTGTTCCAAGGTTCTATATATAATAATAATTTCGTATTTTATTCAACAAAGAAAAAACTCCTTTATCTGACGGTAAGGGAGCTTCTAATTATGTATACGAGAAGATAAACTATCTTCCCGATAATTTCCAGTTTACTATTCCTGCTCGGATATCCCTTGCCATCAGAGTATGCTTTTATTCAATTGTCCTGAATTCTTTTACTGCTGTGACATTCGAATAGAGTACCGTTCTCCCGGCAGTCATTTCGTCTGTCTTTTACGCATTATAACATATAATTATCAATAATGTAACCCTGGTTTTGTCTATTATGCTGTATACATTAATAAGAATTATATTACATCTTTAAAGTATTGTTGCCGCTCCCTAAACTGGCACGAAAGGGGGGGTGTCGATAATGAATCCGCTTATATCGTTTTTCATTTTATTGTTCCTCCCATCGGCTTTTTTCATTCTCACAGATACCATTCCATTTACAGTCTCCGCAGATTTCTTTTCTCTTCCCTGTCACTAAAAGTTGATTCTGCACTTTTTCAGTAAAATCATCGAAGGCTAACTGCTCACCATCTGCCAGACCGCAGGCCTCCAGCACAGCGTTGTCATATTTCTCGACTAAAGTCAGATCTGTACACTGCCCCTCCCGATTATTCGGACAGGCAGAACAGATTTCATCTGTCCCTACATACAGCTGTACATCCATCCCTTTCTGCAATTCATCCAATACTTCTTTCATATGCGCCGAAAAACCATCACTGTAACCTTCACCTTTAAAATAAGCAAGGCACATACCATGATGCGGTCTCAATAAAACCGGCCGAGCCAGCTTCTGCTTGTCTTTCACTTCTGCCATTTTCTTTCTCTCTTTCTGCTTTTCCCTGCATGATTTTATGATTACTGCATTACAGCAGCAATCCGACAATTCCCACAACGATTAGAATCGGGAATGCCAGATAGATCAGACCGCCCACAACCAATCCGATCAAAATAACTGGAAGCAGGACAATCGTCAGCAGGAATTTTGAAATTCCCCAGGCAGCTTTAATACCAAACATCAACAGTTTTCCAAAAACCGCAAAAAAACAAATAATAAATAACAACGTTAACATATTCTTCTCCCCTTCTATCTCTCATAATAGCGATTTTGAAATTTTCACTTTGCTCAAATAACCGGCACAGATAAATTAGCCGTTGCTGTAATGCTATGCTTCTATTATAATAGAGAGAGCAATAAAAATAAACTTTGAACATATAGAAATAACACTGTTTATTTCTCCGTTTTGGAGTATAAACCATAAAGAGGGATTTTACAATGGGAAGACAATCAACAAGAGCAAACAAAAACATCTACCAGATCTGCCGTGAAGAATGTGAACTGACAAGAGAAAGAGCCAGTGAAATGATGACCGGTGTTTCTGCTTCACGAATTGAAAAAATCGAATACAATCTTCAGGATCCGACACCTTATGACATTGTTCAGATGGCTGACTGTTATAAACGACCGGATCTCTGCAATTATTATTGTTCCCACAAATGTGAAATTGGCTATCGCTATGTACCTGAAATCGAAATGTCCGAACTTTCAAGCATCATTTTGGAAACAATAGCCAGTCTGGATGAGATCAATCCACTCACAGGCCGTCTGATCCAGATTGCCCGCGACGGAAAGATCACAGATGATGAAATTAAAGATTTTGCATTTATCAGCCACAAGCTGGACAAAGTGTCTGTAGCCATTGATGCGCTGAATCTATGGGTTAACAAAACCGCCAGTGAAAACAACATCAATATTGATATGCTGAATATTGAAAAAGAGAAACTGGATAAATAATCGATACAGTGGGCTGTCCGCCATTTAACCCAATATAAATCACAAACAATGTACAAAACTCTGAATAAATGCTATGATATAAAAAGCACTTTTTGCAGCATTTTGTTCTTAACATAAGGAGAGTTGATTATGTCCCACCAAAATCCCCCGGATGCCGCCCGGGTATCCCGGATTTTTTTCTATATTTTAATGTTTGCCATTCTCGGCTGGTTTACTTACATGCAGTTTTTCGGTGCCGATGAACGCCGACTGAATGTTAATTCAGATTCCATGATCTACACCGGTACTTTTACCTGGGAGAAGTCTGATGGAACCTCTGAAGAAATTACTGTCCCAGGGCGATATGATCTGCCTGTGGGTGAGACAATGGTACTTACCACACGTCTTCCGGAAGACTATCACGAGAATACCATGGCCATTCGTTCCTCCCTTCAGGATGTCAAATTCTATATCAATGGCACACTGCGCGCTTCTTACAACACCAGCAAAACCCGAATGGCTAGCAAAAACTCTGCCAGCCGTTATATTTTCTGTGATACTTCGGATGCCGATGCCGGCAAAGAACTCCGCATCGAGCTGACAACCCATACTTATAATTATTCCGGTGTTGTCAATACGGTTCTCTGCGGTGACAAAACAGATATCTGGCTCACTATTTTGAATCAATACGGACCTGCAACTTATATTGCCGTTTTCATCTTTTTTACCGGTCTGGTAACGATTCTTTTCAGCCTGGCACTCGGCATGCTCTATCATTCCAGTTTTGATATGGAATACCTTGGCTGGTGTATGATAATGGGCGGTGTCTGGATGATGGGAGAATCCAAACTGCGGCAGATATTAGTCCCAAATGCCTCCGCTCTGAGTTCTCTCTGCTTTGTCATGATCCTTCTGTGTCCGATTCCGATTCTGCTCTATGCAGACAGCATCCAGAAGAAGCTTCATCGCAGATTGTACACCATCCTCGGGGGTCTGGCGCTTTTGGATTTCGCTGTCTGTTCTATTTTGACATTTTTCGGCATTGCAGACTATATTGAAACGCTTCCAATCGGACAAATCATCCTTTGTTCGATACTTATCGTTGTATTGATCCATTTGTTTATTTATATGCGCAGCAGCCGCCGCAAATCAGACCGACTTCTTCTTCTGGGGCTGTTGGCAGCCATCATATGTGTCTCTATAGAAGCGATGTCTGTTTATTTTGTTACCAGCATATCCGGATTGTTCATCGGCATCGGCATGATCATCCTGCTTTTTGTCAATATCATCCGAACCCTCAGAAACCTTCAGGATATGGAATTGCACCGTCAGAAAATTGAAGTTGAAAAAAGTAAACAACAAACAGAACGCATATCTCTGCAGATGATGCAGACCCTTGCAACAACAATTGAGGCCAAAGACGAATACACCCGCGGTCATTCTTACCGTGTGGCAGAATATGCCGCATTAATTGCCAAAGAACTCGGCTGGTCACAGGATGAAATCATCAACCTGAAACATGCCGCACATCTGCATGACATCGGCAAAATCGGTATACCGGATTATGTTTTAAACAAACCGACCCAACTGACAGAGGATGAAGATAATCTTCTGAAAAAACATACAATTATTGGTGCCGAAATCCTCAAAGATGTCACGCTGATCCCACATGTTGCCGAAGTAACAAGAAATCATCATGAACACTATGACGGAAGCGGTTATCCTGACGGCCTTGCAGGCACTGAAATTCCGATTTATGCCCGTATTATCGCTGTTGCTGATTGTTACGATGCCATGAATTCCCGCCGCATTTACCGTAATGCTCTGTCTCAGGATGAAATCTATGAAGAGATCCTCAAAAACAAGGGCACACAATTTGACCCTGAAATTGCAGATATATTCCTGACATTGCTCACCGAAAATCAGATTCCGGATCTGGATGACTTTTCAGAAAGCAGCAGTACTTCTAATCTTGCGGATGACCATCAAACCATCAGCAAATTCATCTCGGATGTAGTGATCACAATTAAGGCACAGGAATATGCCAAGAACTACGACCTGCTCACCACACTGCCGATGCGAAATCTCGGTGAGCGCCTGACGGCGGAGCTGATGCAGCAATCCGACGGATACCTCATTTTCCTTGATATGGATAATCTGAAAAAGATCAATGATATCCACGGACACAAAGCCGGAGACCGGGCACTGAAACTATTGGGCAATCTGTTGTCACGCTACTCCGATGATGGCGTCGCCTGTCGATTGGGCGGCGACGAATTTCTGCTGTTTTTGCCGGAAGCAACTCATGATTCTGTCACAACACAAATGCAGGAACTCTTCGATCAGTTCCGTTTGGCCATTTCCAAAGATGTCGAAATCAGAAGTGCTACGCTTTCCGCCGGAATCTGTATGTGCACAGCCGGTGATAACTTTGAAAACTGTTACCAGAAAGCGGATAAAGCTTTATATTATATCAAACAGAACGGTAAAAATCAGTTCTTCTTCTATCAGCAGATTGACCGTAAAGAACTTCTTACCTCCAGTACTGGCAAAGATCTTCAGCTCGTAGCCAAATCCCTGAGGGAAAGCGGCACCTACATCGGTGCCATGGATCTGAATTACCGTGACTTTGCCCGTCAATATGAGTATATGAGTCAGCTCAGTATTCGCAGCCAATGTCATTGTTATCTTGTGATGGTCACCATGGAAACAGCTGTCGACACGATCCCGAATATAGAAGCCATTGAACAGGCTCTGGAATGTGTAGAAAAGGCTATCCGCCAGAAGATTCGCCGTGTGGACATCTGTACCCGTTACAGTTCCATGCAGTATCTGATTATCCTGTTTGAACCGACTGAGACAGAAATACCACATATTATGGATCGTATCTTCATGCAATATCACCAACAATGCAACAACACCGACTTCCGTCCAACCTATGAATATCTGGTGATTGCCGGAGAAAAACAGTAAAATTACACTATTTTTTCACTATTTTTTCACCATTTTTCATTACTTCATCGGCAACAGTTGTCTGATGTAACAAAGCAAAAACATTATCGCTTTAACATAAAAAAACATATTGTCTTTTTTCAGAAAACTTATTCTGTTTTTCAACTTCTGTGATATAATGCTTTATTATAAAAATTTCCATGGATAAAACGAGGTGAACTAAGTGAAAAAGAAAACACTTGTGCCTCTTATCATTTTTTTACTGGGCGTATGCCTTGTTGGTTTAATTGTATACATAACAGACACCCACGAAAAAGAGCAGAGACACATAACAGCACAATTAAACGTAGCCACCTATGGCGAACGCATAAAGAATGAAATTACAAATGGAATTGAGATCACGGATACCTTGGAACAGATTCTAATCAGTGAAAATGGTGAGATTCATCAGTTTGAAACGATTGCCGGGAATCTTATGTCTGATTCTATTGAATGCATACAGCTTGCTCCTAATGGTGTTGTAACAGATATTTATCCGGCTGATGGAAATGAGGCAGGTAAGATTGATTTAATCCATGATAAAGACCGCGGAAAGATTTCCTGTTACGCCAGAGACAACCATACAATCATTACGCAAGGTCCTTTCGAATTGAAACAGGGTAGCTATGGAATTGCGGTACGCAATCCAGTCTACCTGAAAGATAAAAACGAGCAAGAGTATTTCTGGGGATTTACTATCGTTATCCTGCGTGTTCCGGACATTTTTTCAGACTCATTCCTTGCACTTTCAAATTTTGGATACGACTATAAAATTTTAAAAACGGACGCTCCATGGAGTGATACTTATAAAGTGGTTTATCAATCAGATGGTGAAACAAATCATCCTGTTTCTTATACATTTACAATAGGAGATGAAAAATGGAAATTTGAAGTAACTCCTAAAAGTGGATGGAGAAATAACTCACTACTGATAATCATCATCGGACTGTTTCTTACAATAAGCCTTCTTCTGTCAATTCTTACCAGAGTATGGCTAGTAGCAAAAGAACATAGGAACAAATATCAAATAATGGCTCATACAGATTCTCTTACAGGAATTTATAACCGCTATGGATTTGATGAGTTAGCAGAAAAAATGATTTCTCAAAATCCTCAAACACATTTTGTGGCTGCCCTCCTTGATATCGATGATTTCAAGTTTATTAATGATATCTATGGACATAGTTATGGAGACAGGGCATTAAAGAGTCTTGCAGACAGCATGAAGGCTTTTTTTCCATCCGATGCATTACTGGGAAGAAACGGTGGTGATGAATTCTGCATTCTTTTACCAAATTGTACCTTTGCAGAAGCAGATGTACAGCTACAGCAATTCACTAAACTTTCCAAAACATTCTCATATCAGGGTAAGGAACATGCATTTTATATTTCTCTTGGATATGCAGAATATCCAACATTTGCATCCGACCGTTCACAGCTCATGCGCTGCGCAGACGCAGCTCTTTATGAAATAAAGCTTCATGGTAAAAACGGATGTATGGCCTACAGAGAAGGTCTTCGGTCAGGTGTTCGCAAACAGCTTGGATTCGCATTCAAGGATATCTCGGAACATCTTCCAGGTGCATTTATCATATACAGAGCTGACAAAGAAGATGATGAACTATTTTATGCAAATGATGAATTTTTTCATATGGCTGGATATAAAGATATAGATGAACTATTCAAATTTACTAAGAAAAGTTTTCGAAACTTGATTCGGGAAGATGAACAGCAACAGATAGAATCAAGTATCTGGGAACAGATTGACAATGGTAATGAAAATGACTATATTCACTTCCATCTTCGAAAAGCTGACGGCTCCTACCTTTCTGTGCTTGATCATGGAAGAATTGTAGAGAGCCCGCAATACGGAAAGGTATTTTATGTATTGTTCATGGATTGGGAAGATATGCATATTCGTTACAGAGATAAATTCTCAAGATAATAAAAATCGCAAAAAACAGAGCTGACCATCGTGATATCAAAGCCCGGCTCGCTTCCTTTGATATCACGATGGTCAGCTCATTTGCATGGTGTGGTCATTCCATGCAAATGAAAGGTGGTGCCAAATCAACAATTCCTGAGTTCAAAATTCAGTACTGAATTTTGAGCTCAGGAATTGTTCACTCAACCCGAAGCATCCGATAACCGATGCCGATGTGCGTTTGTATGTATTGCTGCCCATCTTTCCCGTTTTCCAGCTTTTTGCGCAGGGTTGCCATGAATACTCGCAGAGAAGCAATATCATTTTCCCAACTGCTGCCCCAAATCTGCTGCGTAATGTAGGTGTGTGTCAGAACCTTACCCACATTTTTTGAGAGCAGGCACAGCAGCTTGTATTCGATGGGCGTCAAGTGCAGTTCTGCACCATCAATATATGCGCAGCCTGCCGCATAGTCGATTTTCAGCGCACCATTCGTAAAAATCGGAGTTTCCTGCGCCGTATCCGCTTTCATCAACGCTAATCTTCGCTGCGTCACCCGTAGCCGCGCCAGTAGCTCATCCACAGAAAAAGGTTTCGTCAGGTAATCGTCTGCCCCGGCATCCAGTGCCCCGATTTTATCAGAATCCTCCGTTCTGGCGCTGATCACAATAATCGGCATATTCGACCACGAACGGATTTTTCGGATGATCTCCACACCGTCCATATCCGGGAGTCCCAGATCGAGCAGCACAATATCCGGATTATGCGACAGTGCCTCCAGCACGGCGCTTGCGCCGTTTTGAGCCGAGAGATATCTGTATTCGTGAGTTTTCAGCGTCGTCGTGATTAAATTGCGCACCGGGGTATCATCTTCTACAACAAGAACAAGCGGCTTATTCATTTAAGTTCACCTCACTAAGTGGTACCGTAAAGGAAAAGATGCATCCATGCGGCGAATTGTCTTTCAGCGTCATTTCGCCATTATGTGCATGAATAATGGTTTGACAGAGAGTAAGTCCAAGCCCAAGACTTCGGCGGCTGTCGCCAATTGGATTACTCCCGGTAAAGAACATTTCAAAAACACGTTCTTTTAGTTCATCTGAGATACCGGGACCGTTATCGCTGACGCATATCTCAGCCATATTTTCTCGCGGGATTGCCGTAATCCGGATGTTCGATCCAGTCGGAGTATATTTGACTGCGTTGTTCACCAGATTGATAAGTACCTGCACGATGAGTCCTGCGTCCACCCGCACCAGCAACGGTACGTCTCCGCAATCTACCTCGATGTGATGTTCTGTCGATCTTCGGTCGATATGCCGGAATGCTTCCGATACGATGTCATCCACGACCTGATCAGAAAGGCGCAGCTTTACGCTGCCGTCCGAGATTTTCGTAATAGAAAGTAAATTCTCAACCAGACCAGTCAGCCATTGCGCATCATCATAGATATCCGTAAAAATCTGTTTCCGTGTTTGCTCATCCAGCGCATTATAGCTGTGCAGCAGCGTATCTGCATTACCGGAAATGGAGGTCAACGGGGTTCTGAGGTCATGAGAAATCGAACGAAGAAGATTGGCACGAAGCTGTTCGTTCTTTGCAAAAACAGCAGCTTTTTCCTTTTCTGCGGCATTGTGCAGGCTTTCCAGCGCCAGAGCGCACTCTCCGAGAATGGAGAACAGAACGCTGGTTGTAAATGCGTCAGGCTGCGTTTGCTTATCCATCAGAATCCCGACAACGCCGAAAACCTGCTGCTCGGTACGAATGGCAAGATACAGCCATTTTGCCTTTGGAAAGTTATGCGTCGTTGCGCCGGCACACTTGCGGTTTTGCCAGACCCATTGAATCACGTTTTGCTCCCCATCCGCATCTGAGATGCTGTATGGGCTACGCCCGTCAACCGGGTAAATAATTTCATCCAACAAAGCACCGCCCTGCGCTGGGCAAATTAAAACGTCCCGCTGCATGAGCTTTTGTATCTGCATTGCGGTCATCCGATAGACTTCCTCCGGCGTTTCTGCCTTTTGAAGCTGCCTGTTCATATCAAAAAGGAGCTTCGTGCGATAAGCATCCCGTGCGGATAGCTGTGCATGGACTTTAAGCTTTGCGGCAAGTGTGCCGGTCAAAAGCGCCGCTGCAAACATGACTGCAAAGGTTATGGGATATTTGCTGCCATAGGCAACCAAGGACAGTCTGGGTTCCGTCAGAAAATAATTGAACAGGATGACGCTCAAAAAAGCGGACAGCACACCGCAGATATACCCGCTGGTAAAGGCGGAGGTCAGAAGCACACCCAGTAGGTAAACCATAATGATATTGGCATCTGCAAAGCCGAGCCGCAGAAAGACCCATCCAATGATCGTTGCAGCCGCCAGAATCCCGACAGTCAGAAGCAGTTCCCAGGCGGTCGGAAGCGCCGGGCAGATAGCGATCAGCCGGTTCCTGCGATAGCTTTTGTAGACTTCCGCATCTGGAATAATGTGAATGTCTACCTCCGGAGCCAGTGCGATGAGCCGTTCTGTCAGCGTCGGTTCGCTCCAGAAATGCCGCCGCTTCAAACCGCTTCGCCCGATTACGATTTTGGTCACGTCGGAGAGCCGCGCATATTCCGCAATCTGCGTCGGTACATCTTCTCCGTGTGTTGTGACGATTTCTGCACCAAGTTGCTGCGCCAGACGCATATTCGCCTGCAATCGAACGGTATCTTCCGCGTTCATATCAGCGTCTCCGGGTGTTTGCACATAGAGTGCGGTAAGGCTTCCGCAAAATGCCTGCGCCATTTTTTCTGCCATTCGTACAATGCGTTCATTGGATGGAGACGAGGACAGGCACACCAGAATATGCTCTTTTGACATTTCACTTCCTTTGTTCTGCACACTTTCACCACCCCTCTTAAAATAATATTATAGCACCAATATGTGACGGTTTCTACCGCGTCCAATCGGATTTACTGCCCGTTCATATCCGGAAACACTTTTGCAGCGTCTTATATTCGCCCAACGCTAAAATCGTTGTTTCCCCAGACAGCACCGTATCCGGTGTAATCGAAACGTCTGTTTTTCCCGAACGCTTAATGCCGAGAATGTTAATACCATACTTTCTGCGAATATCCAGCTCTCCAACGCTTTTGCCAATCCACCTTTCCGGAATTTCTACTTCAAAAATGGCGTGCTGGTCGTCAATTTCTACGTAGTCAAAGATATGATTGGAGCTGTATCGAATCGCAGCCCACTTTGCCACTTGCTTTTCCGGGTAGACTACATGGTCAGCACCGTTGCGAAGCAGAAACTTCGCCTGCACATCCCGTTCGGCACGCGACACCACGCACTTCGCGCCTAGCTCCTTCAACAGCGACGTCGTTTCCAACGAGTTCTGAAAACTGCCGCCAATGGTCACGAGGCAGACATCAAAATTTCCAATGCCAAGAGAGTGAAGAAACTCCGCGTTTGTACTATCACCAATTTGCGCGTTTGTGACGTAAGGCAGCACATCATTGATTCGTTCCTCGTTTGTATCAACCGCCATGACCTGATGACCCAGCTGAGAAAGCTGTACTGCGATATGCCGTCCAAAACGGCCTGCGCCAATTAATAGAATGTTTTTCATGAGAAAAGACTCCTTATCCAATCATAATTTTTTCCTTCGGCATCTTTGCACCGGTTGCTTTTTTTCCGGAAAATGCCGCATAAATAAGTGTAAGACCGCCGACTCTGCCCAGATACATGAGCGTGATCAGCACCATTTGCGACGTAATATGCAGCTGCGGTGTAATGCCAAGTGTCAATCCCACCGTTCCAACCGCCGAAGCTGTTTCATACAGGCATGTGGAAAGCGACAAGTTTTCATAAGCGCTGATAAAAACAGCGCCGCCAAAAAACAGCACAAGGTACATCATCAGAATGGTCGCGGCGGTTTTAACGGCGCTGCAATCGACTCTGCGTCCAAAAAATTGGGCACTATCGCGCTGACGGAAAGTCGCAACAGCATTGGCAAGCAGAACCGCCAGCGTTGTTGTTTTCATACCGCCCGCCGTAGAACCCGGAGAACCGCCAATGAGCATCAAAAGGATCATCACGCCCTGCGATGCGCTGGACATCGCGGATAGATTTACCGTGTTGAAGCCCGCTGTTCTCGGCGTGACGGACTGAAAAAAGGATGCCAGCAACCGGTTTCCGGCGGGAAGCGCAGAAAAGTCTGAGAAGAAGAAAAACACAGCAGGCAGAAGAATTAAAAGACCTGTCGTGACGAGAATCACCTTGCTCTGCATCCGGTAGCGATGAAACCGCCACTTGTTTTCGCAGATGTCATTCCACGTCAGAAATCCAATGCCGCCAATTACGATCAGCAGCATAATCGTGATATTGATTACCGGACTGCCAGCATAACCGGTAAGGGATGGATAGAGATTATCCTCTGTCCCAAGAATATCAAACCCGGCGTTGCAAAAAGCAGATATGGAATGAAACAATGCCATCCAGATGCCCCGCCATCCATAGTCCCGGCAGAACACCGGCAGCATGGCAAGCGCCCCCAGCAGCTCAATCAGAAACGTCCCTCGCAGGATGAAGCGTGTCAGACGAACGATTCCGCCGACCTGAGGTGCTGAAATTGCGTCCTGCATGGTGCTGCGCTGCATCAACGATATTTTTCGCCCGGACAAAAGCGCTAACGACGCTGCGACGGTCACAACGCCAAGTCCTCCAATCTGAATCAGCGTCAGAATGACCGCTTGCCCAAAGGCTGACCAATAACTGCCTGTATCCTGCACCACAAGCCCCGTCACACATACGGCAGAGGTCGCGGTAAACAGTGTTTCATTAAACGGCGTTACGCCCCCGGCTGTTGTGGAAATCGGCAGCATCAGCAATAGCGCACCTAGCAGAATGACTCCGGCAAAACCCAATATGATAATTTGAAAAGACGAAAGACGGCGCTTTCGGCGAATGTTCTCTCCTGGCATAAAGGCAACTCCTTATCAGCATTAATATTATAATTATACAGCCGTAGATTTTAAGAACGTATAAGAGACATTTACGACGTATTAAGATTGAATAAAGATGGGGAGATTGTTTCATCCAAACCTTCACATTGAATAATGAACCCTTCTCTTTGGTAAAAAGAAATTGCTCTGGCATTCTTCATAGATGCTGAGAAGAAATAGCTATTTTATCTGCATACTCTATAACTTTTTCTTTGTCGCCGGCATTATGTCTGATTAATGATATAATACCAATGATTGCGTTCATAGGTGTGCGAATATCATGCGACATATTGGATAAAAAATCTGTTTTTGCCTTATTTGCATTTTCAGCGGTCTGTAGAGCCTCAATAGCAATGTTCTTAGCCTTTTTCAGATTTTTATTAGCTTCTTCCATTTCGCTTATAACCATTGCCTGAAGCTCATTGTTTCTTTTTTCAAATTTAACTTTTTGATTTGCAATACTGAATCTGGAAATACTGTAGAATAATCCAGCAAATATATGTATTCATCCTATTCAACAGAAGCTTTACAAAAACAAAACTTGAAAGAATGAAAATTATGGCAAACATGGGGTGTCTGAATTCTTCGCTGTCATCAGACCGACCCGGCTGCTGGTGCATTCTCCTTTGTAAATAGAAGCAGTATAATAATAATATGGTGTCAGAGCCAACTGTGCATCATTTTCTTCTCTGATTGTAGTTAACTTTGTCTCAATTCTTTTAATTATAGCATTTTATTTTTTCACGTCTATATTTTTCACGTTAATGTAAAAAAATTTTTATTTTTTCTTTTCCCCCACTGTAAAACAGCCTCTGAGCGTTTCGTTATATAGAGCGGTGAATAGATCGACATTGATATATAAGCTGCCTGATACACAGACAGCTTACCCTTCTTTCTCTTTATATTTTCATTCCTACTGTTCCAAAAAAAGCCAAAGTAAATTTACATCGGCTTTCCAAGATATATTTCAGATATTACCTACTGCATATCAGAAACTGTATCGTAATCAATAATTTTAATGCAAAACTGCACCCACAATATCCCTGAGTGCAGTTTTGTATCAATCAATATTCTAATGTTTCTCCATCAAGTGGAATATCAAGAACAAGTATCCTATACAAATGCACTTTCCTCTTTTGCTTTCTGCAAATCTTTTAACACTGTTCCTATATCTCCCAAAATAGCAATTCCCTTATCTTCAATGAATTCCGGCAAAAACTGATATTCTGAATTTACGGAGATATAATATGCATCTTTCAAACTGTTTGTCAGTTCCCAAAACGGTTCCTGTATAAACATCGGTGTCATGCGCCCTACTCCAAGTTCTATCAAGAGAATTTTTCTATCTTTGTTCTTTTGAATGTATTTTGAGATTTTCTCATATTCTTCTTCGTATTTTTTCCCTTGCAGAAAATTCCCATATCCTCTTACCCACGGAAACATTTCCGCACCACAATGAGGGCAACGAGGAATCAGTTCATCCGGCACCATTGTTCCCTCTCCCATAGCCGCAATCATATCTGCCACAGGTTGTACGGCATCCCATGTTTCATCCTGACAACACTGGGAACACTGGAAGAAACGATGATCTCCCTGAATCTCACTGACCTTTTCTTCCGGATAAATCTTTACAAACTGTGTGTCCTGATTAGTCGTTAAGATATGAAAATCCTTTCCCTGCAAGATTCTATCCAAATCCAGATATGGCTCTCTGATAGGGGCATTTTGTGTAGTATCTAAAAAGGTTGCCACATATCCCCAGTGTTCATTTCTTGTAGAAAACCGATGCATCATTCCGCTAAAAGCACCTTTGAATCCATACTTATCTGCAAATTTTCCAAAATGCTCACGAAAAGAAGGGGTATCACCATAATAAAAGTCACCACCTCCAGCCGCTGATAAACCGGATGCTCCGCCTACTATGATACACTCTGCCTCCTGCACTCTGCGAACAAATTCCTGAATCTGTTCCTCATAAGGAAGTGGTTTTTGTTTGCTCAACACTACAGCAGTACCGCCGGATGCATAGGTACTATAGTGCCTGGAATAGTTCATTTGTGTTTTCATTACCAAATTTTCATAACAGCTCATTTTTTTCATTCTCCTATCTCACAACTGTAATATCTTTAACCTCCTTACTTAATCTATCCTTCCTTTTCTGATTCCATTGGCAACACCTCGTCAAAAGCCCGTATTGCATTGCGAATGCAATCATCACATTCACAGAGTACAACACCTGTATCCTTTCCCTTTAGGTCTTTACATATGGTTGCACCTGAATATTCCTGAAATTTGTTTAATATCTCCCGTGCCGTTATCGCACTTTTCTTCCCCGGCTTTACAATTCCCGCCATCATGGTTGCTCCAATCAATGCACCACAAGTTGCTTCCATACCTCCCATACCTACCGCAAATCCGGATGCAGCATTCGTCAGTATTTCCTTATCAGAATCTGATAAATCAAGCATTGCCTTGATAACCGACTGACAGCAATTAAATCCATTATGTTTGTAATATACTGCTTTTTCTTCTCTTGTCATTCTCCTTAGATTTCCTTTCTGATTTCCTTTAACGCTACCGTAAGATCACCATCCACACCGATGGATTTTTCTTTGATTTCCTCTGGAATGTAAATTTCGCCCTTGTTAAATGTGATATATCTTGCCTGTGGTTCTACTGCTGCAAGCTGCATCAAAGGAGCTTTAATCATCTGATTTCTCCAACCAATGCCAAATTCCAGAACTACCAGCTTCTTTCCATGTAAATTCTGAATGAATTCTTGATAGCGGGCAGCCTTTTCCTTCCAATTTTTCGTTTCTGTAAACGAGGACATCTCACCCCAATTTACTTCCATATCTCCACCGCATTTTGGACATTTCGGCAGTAACTCTTTGGGTACTCTTCCGTTTACCTCCTCTTCTGTCATGGCGAGAACTGCTTTTTGATTAGGATAGACCTCGTCATGACATCTGTTCTTGCACCGCATCTGGGTTAATTTCCCTTCCATTTCAAAAACACGGTCTGCCTCAAAACCTGCCGGCACAAAATGATCCTCCGCATTGGAAGTTACTACGAAATATTCTTTATCCTTTACTAGTGCATAGATGTTTTTCATAATCTCACTCGGCTCATCCTGCATAGCTTTTGCCTTAACAAGTCTGCTTACAAACGCCCACTTTTCTTCTACATTCATTGGCACTGAAAATCCGTGTAAAACACAACGCAGTCCGTATTTTTCTCTGAAATCTCCCATATTTTCCTGAAACCATGCGTCATCTGCAAAAATATTATATCCCTCTGCGATAGACAAACCATTACTGGCTCCAATCAAAATACCATCTGCTTCTTTGATGATTTGACTTATCTCTTGATATACATTCATCTTCATCACATTTCCTTTCCCGCTATGTTTTCTTTTAAATCCCGCAGGGTTTCTGCCAAATCTCCTGCTATATAAATGCCTTTGTCTTTTATATGCTCTGGAGCTGAGGATTTCTTCTGATTCAGACAGGCATAAAACACCTTTTCATTTTTGTATGTCATTTCCCAAAAAGGAAGTTTAATAATACTGGGTGTCATCTCACCAACCCCCAGCTCCAGCAGTACAACATTCTTATCTGTTCCATTCATGAGATATTTTTTTAGGAAATCCTCATATCGCCTTACACCTTCCCTCCAGTCTTTCCCCTCCAAAAATGTATCATCCCTTACCCAGGGAACCATAATTCTCCCGCACTCATTACATCTTGGCAGAAGCTTTTTTATATCAGATTCCACACTTTTTATTTCGCTTGACTTTTATTTTTTTACTTGTTAAAATTAAATTTACATCAAGCGTTAAAAACATATTATCATGTAAGTTTAAAAATTGCAAGAAGAAAAATTCGAGGTGACAAATGAAATATTCCACAAAGCTTAGTGACACCATTCATATTCTTATATTTATTGCTCTTGGAGATGACGAACAACTCTCCAGCACAAAAATTGCAGAAAGTATCAAGACAAACCCGGCTTATGTCAGACAGCTTATGGCAACCCTGAAAAATGCAGGCATTGTTGTCAACACACAAGGTCATGCGAATGCCGCTCTTGCAAAATCGGCAGATAAAATCAATATGTATGACATCTACCGAGCCGTAGAGGGCGATAAGCCACTGCTTCACCTGGACACAGATACCAATCCGAATTGTGGAATCGGTATCAACATTCAATTCGCTATTGGGGACTTCTATCATGAAATTCAAAATATGATAGATGAAAAAATGAAATCCATTACATTGCAGGATATTATTGATCGGTATTATTTTAAAATCGGGAAAGTTAAAAACCTTTAACTAATCAAGAATAGCAAGCACTGCCTGTGTCATGACACAGGCGAAATCCCACACACTTTCCTATCGTCTGTATGGTTAAATTTCCATTTTTTAGGAAGGACGTGACTCAATGGCAAACAGAAACCGCACCAATCCAGTGCAATTTTATCTCAGCGATGATGAGCAGTACATTCTCACGTAAACAACAAACGCCGGTATAGGATTATAAAAATCCTGCATCGGCGTTATTAATTGTGATTATTTTATTTTTTTTACTAAAATGAACCTCTTGTCATCTCTGCAAATTTTTCAATTCTTTTCAATTCCATCTGGCATATGATCTTTCTCAGTTATTTTTCGAATGACCCGGCATGGATTTCCAACTGCCAAACTATACGGCGTAATATCTTTTGTTACAACACTCCCTGCACCAATTACACACCCTTCTCCTATGGTGACACCACCACAAACAACCACATTAGATGCCAGCCAGCAATTATCTTTTATAGTTATTGGTTTCGCATATTCAAGATTATAAAAACTGCCATCTTCTCTCATCCTGATATTGCGTTCTTCAGGTAATAATGGATGCATAGGAGTTGCCAATGTAACATTTGGACCAATCATCACATTATCGCCTATATGTATTTCACATACATCTAAACATTTAAAATTCCCAATATACTCTAGCTTTACGGCAGTATCTCAAGCCAGTATCCATCTGGATCTACAATGAAATAGATTCCCATTGCTTCATTTTCGAAACAAATGCATCCCATCTCTTCATGCTTCTTATGCGCTGTCTCGTAATCCTCTGCCTGGAATGCCAGGTGGAATTCGCATTCACCCAGATTATATGGCTGTGGATGATCTTTAAGCCAGGTAAGTTCCAACTCAAAATCACTTACATCATTGCTCAAATACACAATGATAAAATCATCGGTAGTCTTTCTTCTCACTTCGTGCAGATCAAGGGCCTCGTTGTAAAATTTAATAGATCGGTCCAGGTCTGATACATTGTAGTTTTCGTGAATCATCTTAAACTTCATAATTCTTCTCCTTTTGCACATTCTGTGTTTTTAATACGTGATTTATATTGCGGATATTCCGTAATAAACCGCTTAATTACATTGGCATCATTCCAGTAATGCATTGAAAAAATGACATTGCAATCTACATTTTTAAGGAAATACAGGATCCCATCGGCATAGTGATCTCCCTGTCTCGGATCTAAGGGAACAAATGCAGCGTCAAAATGCATGCCCTTGATTTTCCTGATCTCCGCACGATATGCTGAAGTAAGTCTCTGGTTATCAGCTTTTGGCTCACCATCCCAATACCAGTCATTTAAGTCACCGGCATGATAAATGGTGCCTTCCTTTGTTTTGACAATAAATGCTACACCACTATCGTTAGATAGCAATGTATCGACTTGGGTGCCATTATCCAGATTATAAGTCTGATCATGATAAACATATGTGATCTTCATATCTGACAAATGTTTTCTTTTGCGTATATCTTTCGCCAAAATTGCCTGATATGTCATGCTCATATCATCAAGGATCTCAAAAATCACAGGATTAAAATGATCCTTATGAAAATGACTGCAAAAAACAATTACTTCTTTTTTCTTGTCAAGAAGTGGTAATTCACCCTTATAATAGTCAAAAATATAGTAGCAATCTTTAGTTTCAATTAAAAATCCACTGTGGTTAATGTAAGTAATTTTCATCACCTTTATAAAATAACTCCTTTTTCCCTATAAGCTTACAGACGAATACCTGGCGTTCATCCACGACCCAGAAGATGTCTAATATTCTTTTTCAACTTCTTCCCCGGTACAAATGCTTGCACGAATAACTGGTTTCATATGTTCTCGGTCATATGTTTTTTTCACGATTTTCTTTTTGAATAATCCCATGCTTCATCCTCCGAATAATTAAAGTAACAAGATCAACTATTTAATTTCTGGAACATTTTTCTGCATCGATTGCCAGTACAAACATCAGCGCATCCAATGCATTTCCTGGATCCTGCACATCAATAACATATGTATCCGTCATATGAAATAGTTCTTTACTAACCCGTGCAATTGAATAACCGCTTCGATCAAGAATGCTATAGTCCCATTCCATAATGGTTCCATCAATATGCCATCCATTGTAATCAATATTATAATGTGGCGTCAGAAATGAGAATTCTTTGCTCAGGCATCCGATATAACTGCCGTTTTTATAAATTTCGAATTTAGGAAGAAAAGTAAGTACTTTCTGAACAACCATTCCTACTTCATTTCCATAGGCATCATAAATTACAAGTTTATGTCCCCAGGACAACTGACCTTTTACTACATAAACAGTGTTTCCTGCTTCATCATAGATATCATAGCTGTCAAACCATGAAAACAACCTTTGTTTAAATAATAGCTTCATAACTTTTCACCGCTCTCTCCAACAGATATAATGGGTTCTTTATAAGTACCATAATACCATGCCGGAACACCTTAAAAAATATGTAAATCGAAGAATTAATCCATCTTATCATTGCAATATTTAATTAAATATCATACTGAACCGCTTGTCGTCCCTGCAAACTTGAATTTTATTACGATATTTTTTTCAAAATCTTTTTCTCATTTGTCTTTGAAAAATCACTTAACCGATAAGATCGGACTCGTGTCTTTACAATGATTGGAATTAACAAACCATTATTTACCAGCTTTGCACATCGATTAATAATCGATTGTTCGAGCTTTTCAAATACTAACGTACTTAATTCTGTTCAG
>NZ_LR698973.1:2584551-2680391 GCF_902381825.1 Pseudocoprococcus catus | reverse complement strand
TTCCCGATAAGCTAAGAACTGTGCATTTCTTTTTTCTTCAAGTTATAAACATCTTTGCAAATATACCATATCTATTAACTGTACACCACACTCATAAATTGGGTGGTCATAATTGTCCGTAAAAAAATTCGGAATATTGTGAGATCGGACAAATCCGCATTTTTCATAAAACGGTACGGTCAACGGGCTGTCACCTGTTCCAACCTGCAAAATAGAATATTCATCTGCATATTTACTTGCAAGGAAGTCAATCAATGCTTTCCCATAGCCCTGTCCTTGATTCTGAGGATCAACTGCAATATTTTTAATTTCAAGTATTCCATTATCTTCATCAGTAACGACACATTCAGCTTTTACATTACCATCTTCAAGTACATACATAGTACCTTTTTCAAGATAGTGATCAATCATATTTTCCTGCTCATCAGCTAATAACAATAATGCTATAAATTGCTTTTTATTCTCATTCACTTCTCGGATTTTCATATCTATTACTCCGTCAAACTTGAAGTTATTTTTTGCTCATATAAAATATATCAATGGCTTTACTTGCAAACTCCGCTGTGCCTGTACCACCAACATTGTCAATATTTTCCGTAAATTCTCCTCCACCAGCATACATTCTTCCAAGACCACATAAAATCTTATCAGAACATGTATAAAAATGATTCGTAATGTAATCCTGAAGTTTCCTTACCTGCAACTGCACCTGCTCATCTGCCGGGTTCATTTCCTTCATTTGTCCAAATTCAACAAATAATTGCATAAACTCATTGGCGGCAATAGCTTCGTCATCTTTCGTCCAGTTCTTTGTTTTCTCTTCAAACTCCTTGAACTCAGAGGTTTGTCCCCATTGTTCTTTTGCTCGTTTAGAATACTCATCAATCTTTTTTGTATCAAATACTTTAAAATCCATATATTTCACTCCTATTCCTTTTATTTCTCGAGCGAAACTAATAAGATTTTCAAGATGCTCCTTTTTCATCGTAAGTAATTCAATCTGCTGCTCTAATGCTTTGTTCCTGTCAAAGTTAGGAGCATCGATTATCTTTTTAATCTCCTTAAGCGGAAATTCCAATTCTTTAAACAGTAAAATTTGTTGCAGCCTTTCCAAGGATGTATCGTCATACAACCTATAACCTGACTCTGTATATTCAATAGGTTTTAAGAGTCCAATGGTGTCGTAATACTGCAGAGTGCGTATACTCACTCCTGTTAATTTACTTACTTCATTCACTGTCATCATTGTCATTTCCTCCTCTCGATAAGCATACTCTAAACTATTACGTTACGTAGGAGTCAATAGTTTTTCAAAGAAATTTTCAAAATTAAACAGCTTGATAAACAACGATTTATCTCGTTCTTAAGTTCATCTTTATTCTCGTATGTTCTCACTATCGGAATCGTACTCTGTCTGTTCTGCATAATCTGCGGAACAGTCTCGTTTGTACGGATAAAAAAATAAACTGAGCCACGGCTGTTCCAACACGAAATCAGCCGTGGCCTTATTTATATCATTTCTCTCTTTTTTGAAATAGAGCAACACCACAGCAACAACTCAAATCGACTTAAAATTCCAGACTATTCGCATTCAGCAAGAAATACTTCATTCCCATGATGACAAAACCTTCATCATTTCTCCAAGGCTTTTTGCTGCCATTTACAATGACGATCTTCTTGAAAGAGTCCGGGATATTACGCAGAGAATTGAACTCCTGCGTCTGTTTTTCTTCCGAAGTCATGTCATATGCAACCTGGATATAGTACCTCTGGTTTCCTTGATTCACCACAAAGTCAACCTCCAACTGCTTGCGAACACGTTTGCCCTCTTTATCCTTATCGAAGATATCCACGACACCCACATCAACATTGTAGCCACGAATCAGCAGCTCGTTATAAACAATGTTCTCCATGATATGAGTAGGCTCCTGCTGTCTGAAATTCAGACGTGCATTTCTCAGTCCCAGATCAGTAAAGTAGTATTTCAGATTTGCACCGATATACTTTCTGCCCTTAATATCGTATCGGCTTGCCTTGGAAATCAAAAAGGCATCTGTCAAATGGTCGATATGCTTGGAGATGGTTTTATTAGCATAAGTCATCTGGCGCTCACTGGCAAAGGTATTGGCAATCTTTGAAGGGTTGGTCGGTACGCCGATTGCAGATGCAAGCACATCAACCAGAATCCCAATCTCATCCTCGTTCTGAATCTTATTTCTTTCAATAACATCCTTCAGATAGACATTTGCAAAGATGTTCTTCAGATAGTCCGCTTTCTGTCGTTCGCTCTGGAAACTTACGATCTGCGGCAATCCTCCGTAGATCATGTAGTCATCCCAGGCATCATCATAATCGCCGTCATAGACAGAATAAAACTCTGCAAAGGAGAGAGGATAGATTCTAATCTCATCACCTCTGCCACGGAACTCGGTCACAATGTCGCTGGACAGGAACTTGGAATTACTTCCGGTGACATACACATCAATATTGCTCATGCGGAGCAGGCTGTTCAGCACTTCCTCAAATCGTGGCATGAACTGCACTTCATCCAAAAGGAGATAATACTTCCCGTCGTCTTTCATGGCATCCTTGATGTACTTGAAGCATACCTTGGGATCTCTTAATTCCTCGTTCTCAATACCATCCAATGCAATTTCAATAATATGATCAACATCAACGCCGTTCTCCAGTAAGTATCTCTTAAAGATGGTAAACAGCAAAAAGGATTTGCCACATCTACGAATGCCGGTAATCACCTTTATCATTCCATTATCTTTTCGCTCGATCAGCTGCTGTAGGTAAGCGTCTCTTTTAATCTCCATCGTTACACTCCCCATTTCCGTGCATCTGCACACTTTTTAGTAATGAGATTCTATCACAGAACGACCTGAATTTCAATATGTATTCCCATTTTATGTGCATCTACACACTTTTATGTAATGTTGATAAATATATTTTCATATTTTTTTGATTGCAGTGTCTATAATGGACTACTCCAATCGTTATTATAGGTAAACAACAAAAAGAAGATGGTTCCGATATTTCATTAAATATGTTCGTTAGTCTTTTACGCAAAGGATTCTATCTCCTCTGCGCCCTAATGCTTTTCGGATTCAGTTCAACAAACAGGAAGTTATCAATCATCCTTTTTACTATGATTTTTTTGTATATACCATCCTATACCCCCAGCAATTACCAAACCGGCAACTCCCCCTAATGTATCATTCAATTTTATTCCAATAACATATCCAACCACAGCCCATATGTACCATTTACATATGACATCTGATACTTTCATGATATTCCCTCCGTAAATACCGATTTTATGACTTCTTCTTTTTTTGTGCAGGAAGTTCATCATACATAGCGACAAACAATCTTGTCAGGAAATCTTTGTTATCAACATTATCAACCAACAACATCTCTTTTGCTCCATCATAGGGCAACTCATAAATTGCATTAGGCATAAGTGAAACAGCAGATTTTACAGGTTTTACAAGCAACCTATCGTCATATATACCGCCAACAATTTTCTCACGATAATAGATGATATACTCTCCCATCATCGCACAGTATGAAATTCCCTCTAAATCGGATAACTGTTCCAATATAAAGGTTAAATATTCTTTACTTGAAGCCATATCTTTCTCCAATCTATTCTTATTTTTCTATTGGATAAACGAGAATTTACTTTAATAAATATTTTTCAAACGTTTTATAATTATCAAAGTGGACTTCTCTAAAAAACAGAACTAACCAAATAATATAGGTTGGTATAGCTATATATGGGGTTATAAAGCAGGATAATAATGCTCCTGCCAACATTATAATAGCCCACATAAAGCACTGATTTCTTATATCACGAGAGATATGAGCTTTATCATACAATGCCTGTTCTTCTTTAGAAAATGAATTAAATCCTGAAACAAATTTTGCTGCTTTTTCCTTAAAAATCGCAAATAACACACCTATAATCAGAAATGGTATTACCAAAATTATACACGACCAAAATCCTATATTCATAATACATACCTCCGCTTCAAATTCCGATTTCTATTTTCATTTCCATAGCATGGTGTATTCTTTTTCACCAGTAGCTTCATCCAAACCTTCACATTGAATAATGAACCCTTCTCTTTGGTAAAAAGAAATTGCTCTGGCATTCTTCTGGTATACATTTAATTGTAATCTTTCTTTTTTATCCTTAATATAATCCAATAAAAGTTTACCTATGCCACATGACTGCATTTCATCAGAGACAAAAATACCTTCGATATATTCATCATTTAGTCCTACAAATCCTTGTATCATTTTATCTGCTTCAAACACATAGACTTCGGATTGTAACATCATTTCTTTCACTAATTCATAATTACTTTTCCAGTATTGATTGGTAATAAAATAATGTGCTTTCAGATTTGTCTTTAACCATATGTCGGCAATTCTATCGATATCTCCGTTCAGCAACTTTCTAATCATAACAAATATTCTCCACAACTACATCCTTTATGCTTTTCTCTTTTTTCCATTCTATCACAAGCTCACCATTAATCATCAATTTTTTGATATTTTTTCTTTTCCCGTCTTTTCTCTGATTTACATCCCCGAATAAGAGGTGACAACAGAGCGGAACCCAATTGTTAGCTGGACTCTTGCAAAACCATGTTTGCAAACCGGTGATTTTGATTAGCTGTCAGCTAACAAAAATCGAATTGTGTTAGCTGGAAATGGATCATTTTGAAAGGAATTTTGTGTCACGAACGTGTTTAGAAAATAAGAAAAGCGTTCGCTGTCAGCTAATTCAGCTAACATTTTCGAACGCTTTGAAAACCGTCGCCAAGAGGATTTGAACCTCCGACCCCTCGCTTAGGAGGGCTCCAACCTATTGTCACTCTCTGTCAATCTGAGGTAAGGTAAACCCATATGGGACACTATTAAAAACTGTTTCCGATTCAATTTGAGTTATTCTGAATACCCCCTCTGTCAAGCTCTGTAAAGCTCTGAAAGTTAGCTGATTGTTTGCTCCAGCTAATAATTGGGGAATGCCTTGATATTACCATCGACATCTGTTATATGACCACCATGCTTCGTACGTTCGATCATGGTAAACAGTATTCAATTAAACTTCCTATCGAAAGCACAAGATATTTTCTTGTCTATAAATAATATAACGCATACGAGACGGTTTGTCCATGCGTTTTTGACTGGCAAATTTTATTCAGTAAAAATATCTGTAACCTTTTTTGTAACTGAATCTCCATCATTCCATCATCAAATGATGGAGATTCCAATAGATATGATGGAGATAGACTAATTACTTCATCGTCTTCGCCAGTGAATTGAGCAATGCCCGCATCTCTGGATTTGCCAACACTTTTGCCAAAAGTTCCGGATTGACTTCATCAGCAACAGTTGCATTATTATTTTCCTGCTGTACATGCATCTGTGGATCCAGATTCTTTTTCTCATAAAACGCTTCTTCAAAAAGCTCTGCATTTTTCCTTCGGTCATCATCCAGAATATGAGAGTACACATCCGTAACCATATTGACCTGAGCATGGCCGGAATCACCCTGTACCGCTTTGATGTCTCCACCATTCAGTTTCAGCTTATAAGTAACACTGCTATGACGAAAACTGTGAAATACAACCGGTGGGAGATTATAGTCTTCAATTAGTTTCTTTAAAGGACCACGGATTGCTCCATCACCAAGAGGAAGCCCAAAGGTACTTGCCATAACCAGGTTATAGTCCATATATTCATCACCAAGGATTTCTTTCATTTCATCCTGTTCCGCTTTCCATTCTACAAGCATATTAGCAACACTTTTCGGTAAGAAAATTTTACGTACACTGCTTTCTGTCTTCGGTGTTTTCAGAATACGTACCGTAGAATTCTTCTTATGATTTGTCGGGAATACCAACAACACATCTTTTCCATCCAGTGCATTCAAAGATTCTTTTCTTATACGCTGTGATTCTTTATTAATAAAGACATATGCACGATTTTCTTCAATTGCCTCAGGAGAGATATCTACACAATCCCAGGTAAGACCAAGCAGCTCTCCAAGTCGTAAGGAGCATGAAAACGATAGATTAATTGCGAGCTTTAATCGTTCATCTTCACAGACACTAAGCGCATACATCAATGTATCCGCTGTCCAGATGTCTCTTTTTTGTGATTTATGTTTTGGCACAGTCGCATGAGTGCAGGGATTCTTCTCCATCAATTCCCATTTCACTGCCTGCTCAAAACAGTTCCTAAGCAGCTTATTAACATCCCTGACTGTACTGGACGATACAAATTCATTTCTACTTGTTTTATTTAATGGATTGATAACAGCACGCCTCTTCAAAAGACTCTGATAATATCTTTCGATGAATCGGGTATTGATCTCTGACAGCTTTGCATCACCAATGACCGGAAGGATATAGTTATTGATAAGAGAGACATTTCCTTCATATGTAGAAAGTGCCCAGTTTTCTTTTCCATACAATGCAACATATTCTGTAATAAGCTCATCCAGTGTTTTGCATTTACGGACGACAAATGATCCCATCTCTTTTTTATATTCAATTTCTTTTTTTCTTCTCTTTGCTTCGGCTTTTGTTTCATAGGTTTCCCATTTCTGTTTCCTCTCACCTTTTTCATTCGTATAAGAATAGATTACATTGAATTTTCCGTTTCGTTCTCTTATTGATGCCATATTATTGCATGCTCCTTTCCAAATCTCTTTGTTCCATCCAGTCTTCAAATTCATCCCGACGGATCCTAACTCGACTGCCAACTTTTATTACTGTGAACTTTCCTTTATCCGCCCACTTGTTGATCATGCTTCTGCTGACCTTTGCCAGATAGGAAGCTTCATCAAAAGTAAGATACTTTATATTTCCATTGCTTCCTCTTATTCCGGTTTGTGATAATTTCTTCCGCCGGAAATTAGCTAGCGCAATATTCTGTTCCTGTGCAAGTTCTTCATAATCATTCGATGGATCCAGTTTATACCGATCCTGACCTTCCAGGAATTTTTGAAAACTCTCTTTTGTGATCCTTTTCTTTTCTGCAATCACAATGAATTCAAAAAAATGACTATACTTTGGATTATCAAGAATTGTATATACTGTGCTTCTGGTTGTTCCAAGCAGCTGCGCCATCTCAGGCATCGTAATAGTTGCCTCTTCCAGAAGAGCGTCTTTTTCTCTGTCTTCCTTTGTTCGATACCGGGTCTGGCTTTTATACCAGTTCTGAAAAGATTCTTTTGGTATTCGTTTCCAGTAATCGACAATAACAGCTTCCATTTGATTTTTCTTGAGTAATTCATAAACAAGATAATCATCAACGTCCAACAGATCCGCGACTTCCTTAACAGAATAGGACCAGGATTTCAATTCTTTCCCTGGTTCTTCTCCGGTAACTTTATGATATTTAATCTGATTGGCGTACCATTTTTCAAAGCTGGCAATATTGATTCGTATCTTTCCTGCAATCTCTTTTGATTCAAAAACATTTTTGTGCACCAGCCAGTATCGATCTGTCTTTTTTAATCCCAGCAGCTTTCCCATTTCCGGCACTGTCATCCAGGTTCTCTTTTGTGTTGGACGCCGTTTGTAAGGACTTTCTTCTGAAATCTTCGAAATGATTTCTTCAACATCGTCCATTTCTGGAACTTCTTTTTGTTTCATAATTGCTGTTGCCATTTATTCTTCACTTCCTGTCTTTTTAGTGTTAGTGTTTTTTTCTTATATCATATCTCAAATCCAGAAAAAAATTTAGGATGTCGATTGCAGACAAAATCTGCCTGATCAACACCCTGTTTTTTTACTGTTCCAAGTTATCGAGCCAGTCGTCGAAACTCTTCTTAGAGATGCGATACTTTCCGCCATCCAACTGGATCCACCGGAATTCCTTTTTCTTTAAAAGGTTATAAATAGTAGGTCTGCTGACTCCTAAGATTTCCTGTAACTCCTGAACTGTATAACATCTTTTCTCTGACATTTCTTTATCCTCTTTTCTTTGAAATATGAAAGAAAAATTATCCCTTCATATAACGAAACGCTCAGAGCATGTTTTACAGTGGTCAAAAGCAAATTTTTTGAAATTTTTGCATTTTTTCTGAAATTAAGTAAAAAATCGGGTTGCCTTTACATAGTTTCCACTTTCAAAAAATAAAAAAAATTGTATTTTTGAAAGTAGGTGACTATATGAAAACAATCACGAGAGCAACCAAACATCCCCCTATATAGCTATGAAGGTATCGAAATTCACGATATAGCCGATTGGTTACTACAAGAATAAGCAGGGCGAAATATCTCCGTCATTCTCCTTTGAAATGATGGAGATATTTTTATTATGACGAAGATTGTAGAATAGAAAATGGTATCTGGTTGCAAAAAGCAATCTTTTTTAAATTTTGCATTTTTCTCTGAAATTCAGTAAAGAAAAGAGCATATGGAATTATGAATCCATACACTCTTGAAATTCATTTTTAACTCAACAACAAGCCCATACCGATATTCTCAGAATCCAGGCAGTATGAGGCGGCTTCATATTGGAAGTATGCGCTTGGATGAAAACTGAATTAATTGTCGTATACTGAAATGAAGCAATAGATTTCCACTACCTCTCTTTTATTAATTGAAAATGTCCTGTGTATTAGCAATTCTTTTTTCTTCTTTTTGTTTGTATACTTCAGGATTTTTGACGAAATATCAATATGCTACAAAGTCAACTTTCTTGGTTAAACCTTGTTTTTTTAACTTTGGTCATTTCAATTTATCCAAGAAAAACCTTGTTTTTAAAGGTTTTTTCGCATCAGCTTGGATAAATCTTGGATAAAATTTGCTTCTTACTTGTTTAAATCCTTGACAAGTATCCAAGATGACTTCTGTTGATTCTCAGAATCTGTTGTGATTATTCCCGTTCTTCTCATTTGAGCTAAAAGATTCTTTACTTTACTCTCTTTCTGCTTATCATCCATTACTTCTGGCAGTTTATCCCACAGCAGTTCTCTAACATCTCTTTTTTTGGCAGAACCGTATTGCTCCAGATACTTTACAATAAGATCCCTATAATACTGGTCATTAAATGCCTTATTTTTTACATATTGACTCTGTTCACCGATGGTCTCTGATACAGATGCAGATAAGAATATATTTGGCGATTTTCCTTCTATTACTTTTAATTTTCTCAAATGTTTAATCGCTTCTTTATCAATTGTTATGCGCTTCTGAACACAGTCAATCAAGAACACGGTCTCCAGATCAAAATCAGGATTAGCAAACAGTATCTGAGAATAGTTCTCATCCAACACCTTTCCATACACGCAAACTTTAACCTGCTGTCTGTTGGATAAATCATAATCTGGCAGAGGAAAATATCGATCTCTTTGAATCCGGAATACTCTTCTAATTCCAATGGATTGCGAATCAATCATATTGAGTTTTACCATTGTCTCTGCTAGAAGCTGATTTCTATAAAAAGGCGGATTATATCCTGGATCCAGCACCTTTTCTATTTTTCCTGGCAAAAAAGAGCCTGGATTTGTAAGAATGATTTTATCTTCAAATTCATTCAAATAAATTCTTCCACCCAAGGTATATTCAGAATGAGCAATACAATTGTTAAGTAACTCTCTTAGTAGCCACATATCATATTGTTTGGTTTCCGTTGGAAAAAGCGTTAACTGATTAGGCATATACCGATAGGTCAAATTTCGTATTTTTCCAAAAAGCCTCTCACTCAACGTGATATATGGTATTTTAAATATCTCATAATCGCTGATTTCATTTCTTGAATCAAATACTCTCCATGATGCCTCTGGCACTGTGTTGAAAAGATAATCATAATCCTCTCTTCCCAATAACAGCATAGCTGCATTTGTAATCTTCCCATTTATTATCAGTTTTAATTTTGTCAAAAATTGTTCATCCGTCATCTGATTCACTTCATCACTGATATAGGGCTTATTCATTTTCTTTTTATAATTCTCTCTGGCAAGAGCAACCGCTTCTTTATCCAAATACTCAATCTTTGCTTCTGGAATAATCTGCTTTGACCAGTCTTTTTTCTCCTGCCCGCGAATACGATCCAATTCTTCTACAGATAAGGCTCCAAGTGATTCTCCATTTCGGCCATAAAAATGATCATTCCAACCAGTTGGTGTTGCAGTTGTCGCAGCTGGAATTTGGAAAAGTATCACCCTCTTCTTTTCGCCTCTAACTTCTGGATACACCTCATATATTTCGATAAAGGAAATTCCTCCAGTTGTCCCTACTGATATCTCCTGTTTCAAGGTATCCAACCCTTTTGTGTTCCTATAATCAGACCCAACAATCTCTTTATTTTTATTTCTAACACCAAACACAAGCCATCCATGCTGTAATCCTTTAAGATTTGCCTCGTTGCTTATTGCTGAAAAATATTGACCTATTTTGTTTTTGTCATAGTCTTTTCCAGCCTCTTTAAATTCAGCCACCTCAGTTTCCCAATTCTGAATGAGTTTATTTAATAATTCTAGGAGTTCTGACTCACTAGGCTGATTATCTAACAAAAGATTCATTTTATCACCCACTTCTTATTCTTTCATTTTCCGACTGATCCAGTCCATAATCACATTAACAACATATTCTTGTTCCGTTTCTGTTAATTCCACAAACAGGAATTTCTTTGTTTCTTATAAATAATACATATAACTATATATGCTAGGTTTCAAACCATTTATCCAATTCATCTTCTGCTTCTTTTACCGATTGCTTAATTATTGTTTGCTCCTTGTCAGTAAGGATGTCTATATTATATTCCATCCTTTTTTTTATATAAGCTAATTTTTGACACCAGAACCTATAGGCATAATTCATATAAGCAATAACCTTTTCCGGTGAATCTATTGCTTCTTTGCCATGCATAATTAGCTCATCTACTAATTCATGGCTTTCTATTCCATAAATCTTATAACAATAGTTATATATAGTTTCTTCCCTGTTTTCCGTTCTAAATAAATCCAAATATTCCTTCAAATACGAGGTGTTATTAAAAGATGAATTATTAAATAACAAAGAAGTTTCATCCATATAGTAGCTATCCAGCGCCCATATAAATGTGTCTAGCCTATCATTGCCAATTCCCTTTTTGATACTTTGTAAATTTCCAGTCTGTGGCATAAGTGAAATATTTAAAACTGATTTATATAGCTTCACACATCTCCCTAATCGTGTATTATAAAGTTTTTCATATTCTGACGGCACTTTTTCCAGATAGTTTTCGTATTTTTCTCTAATAGAATGTGACCACCCCATTCCAAAATTATAATCCGTATCGCCACTCATATCAATGGTTCTGTTCCCAAAATCAATCTCCACATAATTTCGAATTTTATTTTCTGCAACATCCTTATCGATGCCATAAAATAATTTATAAAATATCCACGCCAAATTACTTGTATCAAACTCTTCCATTACTCAATCTTCTCCATAAATTCCCAATTCCTATTTTCGTTTCCATAGCATGGTGTACTCTTTTTCACCAGTAGCTTCATCCAAGCCTTCACATTGAATAATGAACCCTTCTCTTTGGTAAAAAGAAATTGCTCTGGCATTCTTCTGATATACATTTAATTGTAATCTAACTTTTTTATCCTTAATATAATCCAATAAAAACTTACCTATGCCACATGACTGCATTTCATCAGAGACAAAAATACCTTCGATATATTCATCATTTAGTCCTACAAATCCTTGTATCATTTTATCTGTTTCAAACACATAGACTTCGGATTGTGACATCATTTCTTTTATTAGTTCATAATTACTTTTCCAGTATTGATTGGAAATAAAATAATGTGCTTTCAGATTTGTCTTTAACCATATGTCAGCAACTCTATCGATATCTCCGTTCAGCAACTTTCTAATCATAACAAATTTTCTCCACAACTACATCCTTTATGCTTTTCTCTTTTTTTCATTCTATCACAAGCTCACCATTAATCATCAATTTTTTGATATTTTTTCTTTTTCCCCACTGTAAAACAGCCTCTGAGCGTTTCGTTATATAGAGGAGTACAAATAAGAGCAAGATCCACCCATGTTTAACAGTATTGCCATTTGGCATCCTGTTCTCCTATGGGATTTATCTTGATGGGGATCTCCCCATACCCTCTCAATAACAGACGTTTCACTTGTCTGTTGGTTCCACCTAAAGGTGTTCACAGCACTATTTCTAATATCGGAAGGGACAGCCGATATTGAAATACGTGGATTCCCGGCGGGAGGAATAGTCTCAGCGAAAGGAGGAGTATGAGAACAAAAAACAAAGATAAAGAACTGAATCACAGACATTTTATAGGATTACGTCTTACAGATGTCGAACTGGATTTATTAGACCAAGGCGCTGCTTGTTTATCTGTTAGCCGATCAGAATATCTGAGGAAACTTCTATTGGAAAAGCAAATCCATCATCAGATTGAAGTTGTTGCAGACATGAACGACCTCAGAAAACTGGTCAGTGAATATGGAAAGATCGGATCGAATCTAAATCAGATCGCCAAGCATTTTAACAGCGGTGGCAGTCAGTCTCGTGCTATAGAAAATGAAATCCATCAGTGCATCACGGACTTATTCCTATTGAGAAAAGAAGTACTGAAACTGGCAGGTGGTATGAATGGCAATCGTAAAACACATTAAAAGCAGAAATGCAAATTACTCGGCTGCTATCAATTATCTTCTGTTTGAACATGATGAAAAAACCGGGAAAAAGATTGTAGATGAATCCGGACGATGCATCCTGCGAAAAGAGTTTTATATGGATGGACTGAACTGTGATCCGATGTCTTTTGACAAAGAATGCGAACTGACAAATGCTCATTTTCACAAAAATAAGAAACGTGAAGATATCAAAAGTCACCACTACATTATCAGCTACGATCCAGCCGATGTTACAGAAAACAGACTTACCGGTGAAAGAGCACAGGCAATTAGTTTGGATCTTGCAAAGCAGATGTTTCCCGGATATCAGGCTCTGGTGGTTACTCATACCGATGGCCACAATGAATCCGGAAATATCCATACTCACATCGTTATCAACAGTGTGCGAAAGACTGCAGTGGAAAGGCAGCCTTATATGGATAAACCACATGAGGAAGCCGCCGGTTACAAGCATCGTTCCACTGATAAATTCATGAGCACTTTTAAGAAAACTGTCATGGATCGATGCCAACAGGAAGGACTTCACCAGATAGATCTTCTTGCTCCGGCTGAAAGAAAAATCACTCAGAAAGAGTATATGGCACAGAAACACGGCCAGCAAAAACTGGATGAGATCAATCAAAAAATTATTGAAGATGGTCTCAAACCAACATCCACCGTGTTCCTTACACAGAAAGAATATTTGCGAAATGCGATTGATGAATGTGTTGCCACATCCAATAGTTTTGATGAATTCCAATCTAAACTTCTGGAACAATTTCAGATCTCTGTGATTGAGCATCGGGGCAGATACAGCTATCTTCATCCTGATCGACAGAAGCGGATTACTGAACGTGCACTGGGAACACGATATGGAAAAGAACACCTAGAACAGACCTTCTTATGCAAGGATCCATTGGCCATTCTCTACGTCAGATCTCACCTGCGCCTGGTTGTAAATCTTCAGACAAATGTGAAAGCAATGCAGAGCCCGGCTTATGCTCATCGGGTAAAACTTTCTAACCTGCAGCAAATGGCAAATACCATTATCTATGTGCAGGAACATAGATTTGATACACAGTCAGATCTGAAAAACACATTGCTTGCATCAAAACAGGAACTGGCTGAACTGCAGACACAGTTTACTCAGCATCGGTCCAATCTAAGAATCCTCAACGAGCAAATTCGTTATACCGGACAGTACTATGCAAATAAGGAAGTTTATTCCCAGTTTTCAAAAGCAAAGTACAAAGGAAAGTACCGGAAAGAACATGCGAAGGAAATTCAGAAATATGAAGAAGCCAGAGATTGGCTGAGATCCTTTTATCAGGATGGAAAGATGACAAGCCTAAAAAACCTGACTTTACAAAAAGAAAAACTGCAACAGCAGATATCTTCCGAAGAAGAAGCAATAAGCAGCTTGACAGAAAAATTAAAAGATCTGGACACTGCCGATCAGAATGTTGATGCCATTCTTCAGATGCAGATTCCAGAACCAGTGAAATCAAAAACCAAAGATCTCGAACGATAACTATTACAAAACAAAGGAGGAACTATCACATGACACAAGAAGAATTTAATGTTGTATTTGAACTTCAGATGAGAAAGTGTGCCGATATTCTGGCACATAAAAAGAAAGAATATACCGGTGATAATATTGACCGCCTCAGTGCATTCAAGATTGCTGCCGCTTTACAGAACTGTGATCCAAAAGCAGCACTGGCCGGCATGATGTCGAAACATGTCGTATCCCTTTACGATATGTGTTATTCCACTCTGTTACATTTTGACATGGAACAGTGGGATGAAAAACTCACAGACTGCATCAATTATCTGATCCTTTTAAAAGCTCTGGTAAAGGAGGAACAGGCCTATGGATCACATTGAAACAGCTATCTTAAACTGCTATGGGATCCGGGAAGCAGAACAGAATATGGTCTTTGCTGCCAGGCTCACACAACACGGTCATACGATCCAGAACATGGCAGATCTGATGGATCTTTACCGTCAATCCTACAGTCAGAAGACTGTAGAAAACATTGCAGGGCTTCCGCATCCAACCGTGCAGAAATTCATGGTCATTACCGTAGCTGTTGTTGGTGCAAGCAGACGCTTCCTGACACAGATCACAAGACATCAGAACGAAGTAAAGTACATGAGTGCATCTTTGCAGTACAGCAATTATTCCGGTCATGCTGCATTTGCTATTCCATATGGAATCATGAAAGCAGATAAAGAAATCCAGGATATTTACAAGAAAAGCTGTCAGTCAGATCTGGATCATTATGCAGAGCTTTGTGAATTAGGTATTGATCATGATTCAGCCGGATATGCTACACCTCAGGGACTTCGAAACGTATTGATCATCAGCGCGACACCTTACCAGTGGAAGCATATGATTGGCCAGAGAACCTGCCGAAGAAATACGGATGAAACAAGGATTGTGATGCTACAGATCTGGCAAAGATTGTACAAATTAAGCCCGATCCTTTTTGCACCGGATCTGACCGGTCCATTCTGTCAGAGAGGAAGCTGCATGGAAAAACAGATGTCCTGCCAGAATCCTATTTCAAAACTTTGGACTCCTGCTGATATCTTAAAAGAAGATTATCCATTGCTCATCAGGAAGGAGGTGAGCAGCCATAAAGATTAAACTGATTGACTTTGGTCTGAAAGCAAATCATCATCCCTTCCGGCCACATGAAAATGATGCCGGTGCTGATGTATTCATGCCTTATAATTGCGTATTAAAACCAGGTGAGGTTGCAAGAATTCCACTTGGATTCGGTCTCATCATACCGGATGGATTTGCCGGATATGTCTTTCCACGAAGCAGCATGGCAGCAAAAGGACTGGTATGCGAACTTCCACCGATCGACTCCGGTTACCGTGGTGAGATCCATGCCATTATCAGCAACGTAAGCACATCTTCTCAGACCATTCATAAAGACACACGTGTCGGTCAGCTGGTGATCACACCGGTCGTGATCGCAGACTTTGTCCTGAACCTCGGTGAAGAACGAGGAACCGGGGCATTTGGAAGCACAGGAGAATAATAATATGATTACATTTGGAAGAAAATTAAAACACTTAAGACAAAAAAATCATCTCACCCAGAAAGAACTTGGGATGGCTGTTGGATTTCCCGACAGCTGTGCTGATGTCCGGATTGCTCAGTATGAAAGCGATGTCCGAACGCCAAAAGAGGATCTTATGAAACTCTTCGCATCAACACTCGGTGTTCCGGTTGAACTCTTTACTGTACCGGTACTCTCAGAACCTAGGGAATATGAGGCGGCGGAGTATTGGAGGTATGAGTTAGGGGCGGAACTAGATTAATTGTCATAATACTGAAATGAGGCAACGGATTTTCCGCTGCCTCGCTTTTATCATTTTGAGGGTAATTAAAAATATCCTCCTGTGTTGAGCAATCCTCTTTATCCTTGAATACCTTACAGCTCCCGCCTTTCAGTTCGTACTTGCAAAAGTCAATCTGGCTTTCAATGCTGATACTGTCCTTTCGGTCTACTGACTGCCTTGCGTAAATACAATCTTCTCTGATAATGTCCATATTGGGCTCCTTTCCGTATGGAATTGAGCTACCAACCTTACAACTATATTATACCATTAGCAGCCCCGGACAACAATGTTGCGATTGATTAGCGAAACCTGTCCCCGTATTTGCTGAATATATCGTACGGGTTATTTTCGATTTCTCTTTTTCGTTTCTTCTTTTCCTCCGGGGAGAGTACCGGCGTCAGGTTTTCCAGCACAATGAGCTTGCCTTGAAAATAAACAGATTGCTTGTCGCTTTGGTATGTAACAGCTTGAACCATTGAAAACCTCCCTTTTCCAGTATAGGTTAATGCCGACCAGTCTCCCTCTTGTCCGAATGGGTAAATATAAAAAAGCGCCCAGACAGCAGAAAGCTACTCGAGCGCAAAAAATACGGTATTCAGTTACATTGTGACAATTTTCGCACCGGCTGCCAGACGGGGGCTGTTCGGTGGCTGGGCTTTTTTTGACAGCAGTGCAAATACAGTCTGAATTTGTCGGCGGACAAGTTCTTTCATGACGGCTGCCTCTTTCAGCCGTGAAAAGCTCTCATCGCTGATAATGTGTTCAATCCGGCAGGCGTCGGCCTCCGCAGTTTCAGGGTCAACGCCCGCTGCGATAAGCTGCTCAGTGAAAAAGCAATGGCGCTCGTAGATTTTTTCGGCAACTGCCCGGCCTACATCGGTCAGGTGCAGGAAATAGTCGCTGTCCATCGTGAGAAAGCCACCGTCCCGCAGGGTTGCTACTGCATGGCACACACTGGGCTTTGACACCTCCATGTGCCGGGCCACATCTACGGAGCGTACCATACCGAGTTTCTTTTGAAGAACAAGAATGGTTTCCAGATAGTCCTCCCCGGACGCATGAAGTTTCATCAGTACCTTTTATGAATTAAACGCTTAACTTCCAATTTGCAGAAGCTGTCTGCAAATCGACCAGCCTATGATAGAGGCCATTTTCTTTCATAAGTTCTTCGTGAGTTCCGTTTTCGGCTACAATACCATCTGACAATACAACGATGTTATCGGCAGCTTCCACCGTCCTCATTCTGTGAGCGATTATAAGAACTGTCTTGCCTTTTACCAGCCTGGATATTGCGTTTTGAATTTCAGTTTCGTTATCTACATCAAGAGAAGCAGTAGCTTCATCCAGAAGAATAACAGGAGCGTCTTTCAAAAGAGCACGTGCGATAGAAAGGCGCTGTGCCTCACCGCCAGATAGTGTTGAACCATTTTCTCCGATCACCGTCTGATAGCCGTCCGACAATTTTGAAATAAATTCATCACACTGCGCTGCTTTAGCTGCGGCAATCACTTCTTCATCCGTTGCGTCCTTTTTACCGACACGAATATTTTCCATGATGGTGTTATTAAACAGCACAACATCTTGAAAAACGATAGAGAAGTTTTTCATCAACATGGTTGAATTTAGCGGAGCAATATCGGTTCCGCCCAACAGTATTCTTCCTCCGTCCAGAGGATAAAATTTGGCTGCCAGTTTTGCGACTGTACTTTTGCCGCCGCCGGACGGGCCAACCAATGCAGTGACCTGTCCCTGTTTTGCAGTAAACGAAACATCCCTCAGTACCGGTTTGCCCTTTTCGTAAGAAAACTGGACATGATCGAATGTAATATCGTACCCGTTTGTATGGATATTCTTCTCGCCGGTTTCTTCCGGGTATTCCTCTATTTCTTTCAAGCGGTTCACCTGAAGCTGTACAGAAAACAGCTCTGCCATATTTGACATCGCCCCGGAAAGCGGATCGTACAGGCGGGAGGCAGCAATCAAAAACAGAATATAGGTAAACAGAGAGGTATCTCCACTTACCACAAGACTATTACCTACTACAATCACCGTTGCCAAACCGAGCCGTAAAAACATCTGGCCGGTTGTCAGCAGACTTGCCGTTGTCATTTCGGATGAAATCTGTGCTTTTTCCGCAGCATCCATCTTTGCGTCCAATTTGCGAAGATAATCTTCTTCCTGATTGCAAGCCTTTATATCCTGTACGGTTTCCAAACATTCCTGAATGCCTTCTGCAAGCTCCAGTCTTGCGTTCATGTGCTTTTTGCTGAGTTTTTCCTGCCATTTCCGTGACAGAATAACGATTGCAAATGAAATCGGAGCTACCCAAAGAAGAGCCAAACCCATTTGCCAGTTGAAAATCAGCAGGCCGATACAAACAATCCCCGTAGAGATAACTGCTCCAAAGAATTGTGGAACCGTATGAGAAAATGCGTGTTCAAAGTTTGCACAGTCGCCCATAATTGTGCTTGTCAGGTCAGCAAGATCACGCTGGTGGAAAAAGGTCAGCGGAAGGGTACGCAATTTTTCCGCAAGCCCGATACGCCGCCTTGCGCTTTCATCATACGTTCCGAGATATGTCGCGGTGTACTGGCAATAATGAAAAATAAAAACAACAGCTAAAATCACAATTCCAATCACAGTGTAAACGGCGGCACTGATCTCTGGCGCACTCGCTCCCAAAACAGGCGCAAGAAGCTGATTGAGGACGATAGCCAGAAGAATAACAGGAAACATAAGGCTGATATTGGCCAGCACCGAATAAACGATCCCTTTTAACAGGTCTTTTGCACCCTGATTGCTTAACGCATACTTCTTTTTTAACGCCTTAATCATGCTGCTCATCCTCCTTTCCGACCTTCCAGGCAATCGAGGTCTGGTAATCCTTCCACATAGAAGAATAAATACCATTTAAGGCTACCAATTCTTCATGCGTACCTCTTTCTGCAATCTGCCCCTCCTTGAACACTAGGATAAGGTCTGCGTCTTGTATCGTAGAGAGCCGGTGGGCAATCATCATAACCGTTTTGTTTTGGGTCAGCCGCTCAAAAGCGAGCTGTATCTGATGTTCGTTTTCGGCATCTGCAAATGCTGTGGCTTCATCCAGTACAATAATAGGGGCGTCTTTTAAAATTGCCCTTGCAAGAGCAATTCTTTGATTTTCACCTCCTGAGAGATATGTGCCTCCTGTTCCAACGAGCGTATCAAGCCCATCCGGGAGGCGGTCAATAATATCTTTGCATTGTGCTTCATCAGCCGCTTTCAGGACTTCTTCCCTGGTAGCGTCCGGGCGGGCCGCCTTAATATTATTCAGCAAGGTGTCCTTGAACAGACAGGTATTCTGAAACACAAAAGCAACTCTTTTCATCAGTTCCTGCTTCTCAATATTGCGTACATCCACGCCGCCAATCGTAACGGAGCCTGACTGAACATCATAAAATCGGGGAATGAGGCTTGCCGCTGTACTTTTACCGCTGCCGGAGGCACCAACAAGCGCCACTGTTTTTCCTGTCGGAACCTCAAAGCTGATATGGTCTAAGGCCTTCTCTTTGGTCCCTGGATAGGCGAAGGAAACATCCGAAAACACAATCGAAGCATCTGCCGGGATCAGGGGATGTTCCGGCTCCTTCAAGGGCTTTTCCTGCAAAATTTCATCCACCCGGCTGACTGCACTTTTAGCCGCCATAAGCTGCTCGCTGGCAAACATGATACGGTTCATCATAGTTGCACAGACCGGAGTAAACAAACTGTAAAACAGAAAATCCAGCACAACATTTTCATAAGCCGCCTGGCCGCTGACCCCGGACAAAATAAACATGGCGACTGGAATAAGTAAAACAAATGTGCCGTTCAGTGTTACTGTAAATCCTGTAAGAGGAATACGGCATTTTAAGGCATACCCGGAAGCAAATTTTTCGTATTCTTCTATTGCAGCGTGAAAATTTTTGAAGGAATAAATAGTTTGCTGAAATACTTTTACAACAGGAATACCGCGAATATATTCCACAGCTTCTTTATTCATTGTTTCCAGTGCAGTCATATACTTGCCCATAAACTGCGCATTATCTCCGCCCATCATCTGTTTGAGAAAGATGACACTGATTCCCATAGGTATCAGGCAGCAAATTCCCAGCCGCCAGTCAAAAAGGAAAATCAAAATAATAACGGCAACCGGCATAACTGCGGCTCCGGTCAGATCGGGAAGCTGATGGGCCAGAAATCCTTCTGTAAGCCCTGCATTATCATCAATGATGTTTCTGAGCCGTCCGCTTGCATTTTGGCTGAAATACCCCAACGGCAGCGTCACGATATGATGAATTGCAGATTTTCTCATATTGGTGGCTGTACGAAACGCCGCCAGATGAGTACAGTTCAGGGCGATAAAATAAATTAAAATGCTTGCCGCTGCAAACACAACCGCCATCCACGCATAATGGGCGCTCCCCGTTGCAAGAGATATATCCCCGGCAGCAAAAGCCTGGATTAAATCGCGGATGACGAGCCAAATGCAAACAAAAGGCAGCATAGATAAAATGGTACTGATTCCGGAGAGAACACATCCCAAAACAGTCAAAACATGGAATTTCCCTGCATATCCGAACATTCTGGACAGTTCTCCATTTTTTTGTTTCTCCATAAGCAAGTCTCCTTTCGCAATAATAGACGGGTTAGCATTTTATAACCCATCTATTATCATAAAATCATTCGGTTGTTTCTGCCACTCCATACAGAGCGTATCTATCCAATCGGACACATAATTCATTGACACATAAGGCAGGAGTATAAGCGGGACAAATTTTCCTGTAACGGAAATGTTTCTACATGACCTTCATCAACGAAATGCAGAACCCGATTGCAAGTCATAGCGGCAAATTCATAATCGTGGGTAATGATTAAAATGGTCTTTCCTTTTTGCGCCAGATCTTTCAAATGCTCCGATATTCTCATCATATTTTTGAAATCAAGACCGCTGGTAGGCTCATCCAAAATCAAAACGGGGGTATCTATCCAATCCGATACTGCGAGAGTGAGTCGTTGTTTCTGCCCGCCGGAAAGAGTAGCGGGATGCCGTTCTTTCCATTCAAACAAGCCATATAGTTTTAGCAGATCATCGCGTTGCTCCTGGGTACTGCCTTTTCCGTTTAATAGCAGTTCTTCTTCTACGCTGTCCCCAAACAACTGGCAATCTGTATTTTGCATAACAAAGTAGGCAAAATTCTTCCGTTTGCCTTTAGATACCTTTGTCCCGTTATATATGACCTGACCCTCTTTTTCCTTTTGCATACCACAAAGAATATTCGACAAAGTAGTTTTGCCTATTCCGTTATGACCTACAATCGCAATCAGATCACCAGCATACGCCTGAAAAGATACATCATGGAAAACCGGATGTTTGCGATAGGAAAACGCCAAATCCTTTACCTCCATCGTCATATCTTTTTCTTTTACAGGGGAAATATCTACTTCAATATGGTGCAAATCTGCCGCTCGTATTCCTATGGCTCGTCTTTTTTCTTCTGGAATAGAGCGCAGTTCTCCCGCCGTCCATTCTTCTTTTATGCTCCCGTTTTCCATATAGAGAAAACGGTCTGCAAGGTCAGTAAGATAATAAAGCCGGTGTTCAGCAACAATGATTGTGTGGCCTTCCGCTTTAAGTCCACCCATCAAATTTTTAAGTGCCTCAACGGAATACATATCCAAATTGGCCGAAGGTTCATCAAACACATAAATTTCCGGATCAACAGCATTGACGGAGGCCACCGCTATTTTCTGTTTTTCCCCGCTGGACATCGGATAAATTTCTTTCCCTCGCAGCATATCTCCGTTAATACGCTTGATTGCACTTGAAACCCGCCTATCCAATTCTTCATACGGAACGCCATAATTTTCACACCCAAACGAAATCTCATCCTCTGTAATACTGGCAAAAAACTGGCTCTTTGGATCTTGAAAGATTGAACCTACTTTTTTCCCGATTTCATACAGAGGATATTCCGATATGTTGCGTCCCAACAGTGTGATGCGCCCTTTCAGTGTCCCTTCGTAAAATTGTTCGCCTAACCCGTTTACCAATCGTGTTAAAGTTGTCTTTCCGCAGCCGCTCCCTCCAGTCAGAACAAGAAACTCGCCCTCTTTTACATCGAGGCTGATATGATGGATACTATCTGTTTCGGCTCCCGGATATTCAAAAGATACATCTTCAAACTGGATAACGGATCGCCTTGCTTTATCATTTACCATTACGCTACCATCCTTTCCAGCACAAAATAGAATGCAGTTACACAAACAGCAATCACGCACATAATCCAATCTCTTTTTTGAAATTCTATTTTTCTGCGGCAGGTATGTTTCCCAGGATTGGAAATCCCCCTGCTTTCAGCAGAAGCGGCAAGTTCTTCGGCTATTCTGGATGAACGGAAAATAACAGGCGTAACAATATACTCCATTGCGTCCAGAGGGTGTTTCCATGACAACAGCTTTCGCAGTCGAAGGGAGGAAAACACATCAGAAAATTCACTGCGCACAGTAGGGAAGAAACGCAGCATGAAGGTTACGGGCAGGGCAATTCCATTAGGCGCGTGGATTTTCTTAAAAACTGCTACAACTTCTCCCGGCGGCATACCAATCACGGGCTGCGCAGCCATAACCATCATCAAAATACGCAGCACCATGAACAGGAACATTTCCGGCATAAGAATGGTAATGCCCTGTCCTCCTGAAAGCAACCTCAACACGATAAAAATACCGCAGACGATCAAATATTTTATTGTCTGCCTGCCAAAGCCCTGAATAATCAGATACACGCTCAAAACGCCAAAAAGTGTGTATATCAAAATATCGCTTGTGAGCACCGCCACAAGCGACATAGTGAGAACTATGACAAGCAATTTGGTTCGAAAATCAAATTTCATGCTCATAGTTTATTTAATCGCACCACTCTTTCTGAAGTGCTTCACAATCAGTTTGTTACTAATCATGCAGCCAAGGACGGCCAGGATAGCGGTGACAGCCAGACTCAAAAGGACGTACTTCGGATCGGTGTAATACTGGGTCTGAACCTGAACCTGCTGCTCGCTGACGCCGGTGGCAAGAAATGCGTCTTTGAAAAACCAAATTTCTGACATACCATGTGCAGCGCGAACCAGTGCCGTGATTACCCACGAAATAGACACACGCTTAATGTCATGGTAGGCATCCTTTCCGCACATGGAAAGCTCTGCGATGATACCGCCGCCCAAAAACCACGGAATCATAAATGGCCCCATCATCAATCCGGCGATAATCGCCCACATGATATTGTAGACAAGAGCGGGGCCATGCTTGCCGACTTTCATGCACATATAAACATAGAACGGTGCGAGGATAAGTGCCGCACCAGCGGCGTTAAAAATCATGGAATAGAACAGTGAAGCGCCGGTCAGGATCGAATAGACCATAAATACAACGAACATGACCGCACAGAAGATACCGATGATTGCCGCGTCTTTGACAGTGTACTTGTTACCTGTCGATTTTTCATTTTCCATTTGGAAATCCTCCTTTGTCTTGCAGAAAGTTAGCAACGTCTAACCCACTATTCAAAAAATAGGCCAGCTTCAAGCGGTCTTTCTGCTTTTATCTGACAAAGGATATTCTAATACAGCTCAGATTTCTTCGCCACTCCATACGGACCCGCTTCTATCCAAACGGACACTCTTTCTGAATTCCGTTGGAGAGCTGCCATACGTTTCTTTGAAGGCAGAAGTGAATTTATTCGGATTTTCATATCCGATTTTACTTGCAATCTCCGTTACTGACGACTCGGTTTCCAGCAACAATTTTTTGGCGACTTGAAGCCGATAGGTACGAAGATAAGAATAGACAGAGGTTCCATAGACGCCTCGAAAGCACTTTTTCAATGCTGTTGTAGAAATCGCGAATTTCTGGGAAAGCTGTTCAATCGTATGATGTGCTGTCAAGTCCTCCGTAATATAGGACGCTACTGCTTTAATCAATGCGACCTGATTTTGATTGAAATAATCCGTCTGTAAAACTTCTTCTGCCGTATTGAGATCACTTAAGAACAGAAGCAGTTCCAGCATTTTGACTTTCATGTATCCTGGTTTTCTTTTTTCCCGGACATGATAGAGTTCCGAAAAAATATGTTCAATAGACGGATTGGCCCGCATGATGCAGCAACGGTTTCCTTCGCAAATATATTTTTGTATGTAGTGCAAATCAATATTCAATAGCTCCATGATTTGCCGTATTTCCGGCAGCAATTCATCCAGATTGATGACGATAGAAATACCGTGATAGTGGTTCAGCGGAAAACACGAATTTGACTTTTTCTTCATCATGGAGCTGATCGACAAATCGCCTTCCGCCATATAGCAGCAACTATTTTCACCAAAGCTACACTCAAAACGTCCTATCAGACAATGGTTAATCTCTATCATGTTTTTAACTGTGGCTTGATTTTGATTGCAATATCCCATGTGCATATCGTTATAGTAAAGCTCAATACCAGAAAAAACCTGATAGACTGTAATGCGTCCATGCCCTGTTTCATTTGACAGCCGAAAAATTTTACAGTCCTGCCGTAGTTCATCTTCTTCGAGAGAGCCGTATAACTTTGTCCCTTCAAATTCGTCTGGCAATTCAGACCGCAATAATACTTCAATCGTACCAGAGAGTGCTTGTTTTTCATAGGTCAGCACTACCCATTCCTCCTTTCGGTTCGTTATAACTAATCACTCTAAGTATAGGCGCGAATAATGGCAGTGTCAAATGGTTTTCTGACAAAAAGAAAAAGTTCTAAATATAAATAAACTCTTGACAAATCATTTCCTCCACCTGTGCTTTCAGCGTGTTCATCAGCCCCACCCAGCGTATGGGGTCATGGGCTTTCAGTTCCTCGGTGACGCCCGCTGCCTCCATCATCCGGGGCAGCATGGCGTCCATCCGTTCCTGCTCCGCCCGGTCAATCTCCAACAGGTGCGGGTACAGCTTTTCGCTTAAAATCAGGCTACTACAAAGACCGGCCGATGTTCTTTCGAGTATCATTGCTTTTATATAAATAAGACAGTTCTGGGGATTTTTCAGATATTCTATCCTTGGAATAGGGTGGTCTTAAATTCAATGATAACCGCACTTTTTTAATCATATACGTTTCACTACCATCCTCCGAAGATCCTTTCAACCAGCAATCATCCGGATACTTCGCTGCAAAGCCTCGTAACCGTTTCGGCAAGTTCTGATTGAAGGTATACACATCATAGAATCCATCATCTTCATTAGTCAGAATAATCGTTTCTTTTTCACACTTTAACCTTCGCATATTCTATCCACGCTTTCTTTCCATTTCCTGATCCAGGTACTTTGGTATCGGCTTTCCGGACCGGCGAGCAATGGCAATCTGTTTCTGATGCAGTCGTTTGATTACAGATCTTCGTTTCTTAGATTTTCCATCCTGTTGATTTCGGGAGGTCTGATTGTTGCTGCTAGCATCAGAGGTCTTTTCCTGATTCTTCTTCTGATTATTCACCAGACCGTCCACCATATCATAATTGGCTTCGGTACCAGATTCTCTGCTTCGTTCATAAGTGCCGTTCTGGTAGAATTTCTGGTAATGTTCCAGACGGATTTTACCATCTTGTTTTAGCTGTTCGACCGGATTTAGCGGTACCTGCTGTTGGATGTAATCATGAATCTTTTGTTTTGTCTTTTCATCGAATTTCTTACATTCTTCGACAACCATTTTTCCATAGGCATCCAGGATAACACCCTGGGCCTGATCTCGGTATACCTGATGTTCCATCAAATAAAACTGTTTTCCATCAATAATGATGGTGTCTGTTGCAATCCAGTTCCCCTTTTTCCCATCAATCTGATAATTCTCAGTTTCTATAGTGATTAGTGCACCGGATGTGTTGATACGAATAAATCCGGCCAGATACTGTGGATAGTTCTCATCTACATAGTAGCAGCTGATTTCTCCACCCTTGTTCAATACGAGCACGTCACTGACTTCGCATTGATTTTTCGTCCGTTTCCAGATGTCAGCGACTTTTTCATTTTCCTGCATTTCATGAATCGCGACTAATCGGTAATTTTCGACAGTAATCGACACATTCTGCTGTCTTGCCTCTTGATATGGCAGATGCCACAGTGCTTTTCCTGCTGTCTGCTGATCTACTCGGTAGACTGCAAATTGATTAAGCTTCATAGGCATCGTCCTCCAAGTTATTCAGATAATAATTCAGATCCAGAGAATAGTAGTATTTGTCTTCGATCTGCTGTAATTTTCCAACTGTAGAATTGATAATCTCAATCATTTCATCATTCTCAGGATCACTTTCTTCCTGTTCCAGGACTTCCAAAGCTTCCTTCAGTGTTTGGATTGTTTCTTCCTTTGTGTGCTGCTGGAAGATAGCAGTAATAGTCAGTTCGTTTTCTTCCAGGTTTACGTTTCTCATAGGCTCATTTCCCCCCTTTTCTTTTTCGGTATTGGTTTCATTTGTATATTCAGCTCCTTCTCGTTTTTTTCTTCGCTTATATTTTTTTCGTTATCCACCTTTTTATTAGATTCCAAAGGATTTTCCACATTTGGATGTCTTTCTTCCAAGTACTTTTCCACACGACTGATTGCATTTTGCACATAAGAATTTTCTCTAAATCCAGGAATCGAATTCAAAAATTCTTTCTGTATTTTTCCTTCAATCATCAGACTCTGCATTCCTTCATAATCACTTCCGTCTTTCAGATCAAAGCCAACACATTTCAGTCCATGCATACGTTCTGATGGGATTTTCTCATAAGCTTCCAAGGCTTCTGGTAATGTCAGGTCATAATGTACTTCACCCATTACAGGAAATTCAGCACATTCAGCCGCATAAAAGCTGATACATGTAAGATCATTTTCATAATCCACATTTTCTATTTCTGGGACAATATCGAGTATTTTTTCTCTTTGTGCTGCAAACTCTGGAAGTTCTGCAAATCCAAATCGATCCACGTAATATGCCTGCATATCCCCACCACGGTTTGTAATGATAACATCACTGACCGACATAGAATGTGCTTTATAATCTGCTGGTGGATTATCGTTGAATACGGCATACAAATCATCCATCTTTTCATTTTCATGTAATCTGCCAGAATAGACACATTTATAATTTGCTGCATCGATTGTAATGCCATCTTCTTTGACCATTGCCATATTCATAAATAAATGTTGTTTTCCCGGTGTGCCTTCATCCACATGGTAAATCGCATAGCGGTCACCATTACCTCTGAACATTTCTTCCTCTAGGGTATAATCAAACTTAAATGGATACAAAGCCCGATCAACTCTTTCCGAAATATCCGTTCCTTCTGCAATCGTATCTTCCAGCCAATCTTTGATATCTCCCCATGATTCAAACTGCAAATACCCGGCAATTTCATGTGTCCCATCCGGTGCCAGTACAATATGTCCCGGTTCGCTTTCCCGATAATCATAGCGGTATCCGGCTGCTTCCAGTGCATCTACCAGAATGCCGTATTTTTCATGTAATTCTGTTTTCTGTTTTTCTTCAAGAATGATTTCCAGTTCTTCTGTAAGCTGATCGATCATTTCACCGGCTGTCTTGCGGATCACATCCATAGATGCTTTCATTTCCTTCATTTCCCGGCTGCTGCTCCACCCTGCAATATAAGGAAAACTGTAATCCGATGTATCCAAACCAAAGGAAGAACACACACAGTAAGCAACAGATTCTGCTTCAACCTCTTTTGTCAGACGGTCTTTTTCTACACCCAGGCTTTCCATGATTTCCTTGTCATGCAGTTTAGCATGGACGGTTTCATGAATAGCAGTCTTTAAGGTCTGGCTTTCACTGAGTCCTTTTTTGATCACGATTTCCTTATCTGCATTGTGATAATATCCATTGGCATTGCCATCGATCTCATCGAATCGTATCGGCACTGGGGATATTTTCTGAATAGCCTGCATGAAAGAATCAAAATCCTGTACAGCTGCAGTCAGTAATTCCGGTGCCAGTGTCTGGATTGGTTCCCCGGATGTCTGAGCAATATCAAAGACGGTAACTGCTTTAAAATGCGGAACTGTAACTTCCACCTGTTCAGTCTTAGGTTTTCCATCGGTTCCCATGATCGGTCGCTGATTTTCATCCAGAACCTCTTTTTCCTTCATTTTCTTATATGGTGCCGGTGCAATGATTGTAATTCCTTTTTCGCCTTTCATGACCTGTCTACCCATGGACTGCCAGTTTTTGTAGCTGGTAACAAGTGTGGCATCCGGTCGCTGCATGGCGATCAGCATTGTATTATTAAAGGAATAATTGTGAAACTTTGCCATGGTTTTAAGAAATTCCTGATAGCGGTTACTTGTAAAAAGTTCTTCCACACCGGATTCCAGTGACTGCATAATGCTGTCCATATCTTTTCCCTGAACCGGTAATGGAATTGTTGCTGTCTGCACTGTTGGAATATCTCTTACGTCACCCTTTTCTTTTGTATCTGTTACTTCTTCATAGGGTGCGGTGGCTTCAGTCACCATTCCTTTAGTCAGATCAATATCTTCAACACGAGTAGAAAAACGAACCCTGCTATCTGGAAATTCTCCTTTATCTCGAAAGGAATAGTAATTCCCATTCCGTCCTGTAATGATGTGATCAACCAATGAAATCCCCATCAATTCCCCTAATTCCTGCATTCTTGCTGTAGTCTGGATATCCGATGTAGATGGTGTCAGATTTCCGGACGGATGATTATGAATGAGCATCATTGAATGAGCATTCGAAAGAATTGCACTCTTAAATATTTCTCTTGGATTAATTAATGCTTCATTCAGCGATCCTACAGATACGATATTCATATTGATCGGTGTTAAATCTGCCTGTAAATTAACAATACAAAAGAGTTCCCGATCCATCTGGGAAAGAAATTCATTCATAACACGAATTGCTACATCTGGATTATTCATAGGTTCATTACTATAAAGTGGTGGCTGTTCCACCATACGAATTGCTACCTGTTCTAATTTATCTGCCATCAGCAACACCTCCAATCGGCACATTTATAATAAATTCCTGATCATGTAACGTCTCAATTTGCTTCTTCAATTTTTTAAACGAAAATGTGTGTGATAATCTTTTTCGATACTGGCTGTATCTTAAGCTTGTATTTGTTTTAATGTTCTCTTTCGTCATAATCTTCTCCTTTTCAAAATGCCCCACGACATTTCCTTATGCCGCAGGGCGTTTGCTCATTTAACGGGTTTCATGCTTGATATTAGAGTTCCATATCGTGCTTCTTTGTTTTCGGTTTCTGATCCGGCTGTTCTTTTCCTGCTTTCTCTGTTTTTGCAGCCTGCGCTTCTTTTTCTTTCTGACGTTCTGTAAATCTGTCGGCTTTTTCAAAGACGTGCTCCTTTGTGTCAAAGTGATATACATCATTGGTAAGGCGTTCTGCTGGTGCTACCTGAGTCGCATTGACTTCTTTTACCATATCTCTTAACATTTCTGCATCCACTTGCCCGTCATCTGGCAAGACCAGCATTTCATGGATGGATGATGGCAAAATGAAGAAATCATTTCCAAGAAGTTCCCCCATGCTATCCATGAATTCCGGATAAAAGATCACACCGGCTCCATCAATTCTGTCTGTATTCGTAACAACAAAGAATGTCGGCATCTCGCTTGATTCCTGCAATGTTTCCTGCAGCATTTCACGTTCATCCGGTGTCAGCATGAGAATATTTTTCTGGTACATTTCATCTATCAATGCACCTATACTTGATACCTCCGGAGCCATGACACGCGGTGAACTTTTCATCGCATCTTCATGAAGCTGTTCTGCAGAGATTCCATACTGTTCAAGCAGATCATTCTTGATAAACATGGAACTTAATCCATCCTGATCCTTGCCTACTGCCACATGATAGGTGATTGCGAGATCTTCCTTCAGCTGGTGTGGCGCATTTTCGAGGACTTCCTTATTTGCTTCGGCTGATGATACACGGATAAACAGCTTGTCCTTCACATCTTCATAATTTAAAATAGCTTTCAGATCAACCTGTATCGGTGCCTCAATAACTATATCTGCAATCTTTCTGCATACAGTTTCCATTGTTACGCCAGGCTGTGCTTTATATGCTTCATACAGCTGATTAAGATTGATCGTCGGGGTAAGCATCTCACCTTCTTTTCTCACCATCAATCCCGTATAGGCACGGTTCAGTTTCTGACACTCCATCGTTGATACTTCTGCATTCTCATAATCCTTTGGTAAAAAGAGTTTGATATTGTCCTTTACTTCATTTACAAATTCATTAAAATTCATTCTTCGTTTCCTCCTCTAATCTGTTTTTTTATTTCTTTTTGCTTTTGTTTTTTGGTTTCTTTTTTGGAAAGGATAAAGAAAATTTCACCCTTCCGGTTTCATCTGCATCCATATGAAGATCTGCCTCAAAGTACATATTTTTCTTTCTGGAATACAGATCTTTTACATGCACACATCCACTTTTCAGAAGTTCTGCAGCCATCTTTTTATCCATGTTTTTTTCCATGCTCTGCAGATAGCGGTTATCTTTCCAGAGAGCAAAGTGACAATCATGGTTGCTACAATAGAAGTTGGTTTTGCTTTCATATACCAGGCTTCCACATACCGGACATGTTCCAATGCTTTCTCTGGTCTGAAATCTTCTTGTTTCTTCTTCGGAAATCGCATCGCATCCATTCAGCATCATGGTCAGCATGTTTTTGATCCCGGTCATAAACTGTTCCGGTGCAATCTCTCCATGCTCCATCAAAAGCAGCTGATTTTCCCATTCTGCAGTCATACTTGCAGATTTCAGAAAGTCTGGCAGGATCTCCACAAGGACTTTTCCATCATCTGTTGGAATAATCTGTTTTCCTTTTCGGGTGGCATATTGGGAATAGACCAGTTTCTCGATGATACCGGCTCTTGTTGCCGGAGTTCCTAATCCTTTCTTTTCTGTGTCTTCATCGAATTCCTTATTTCCAGCAGTTTCCATTGCCGCAAGGAGAGTATCTTCGCTGTATGGTTTCGGTGGAGATGTAAAATGCTCTGTCTTTTCTGCATCCACAGCATAGAAAGTCTGTCCCTGGGTTACTTTCGGCATCCTCTCTTTCATTTCCTGATCCGGATCTACGATTGCCATGCGATCCTTATTTTTGAAGCAGTTTTCAAAGAGTTTCCATCCATCCTGCAGGACAATCTTTCCTTTTGCTTTGAAGATTTCTTCCTGGCATTCCACTTCAATCTCTGTCTCCTGGTAAATGTGATCCTTACTCATTGCCATGACCGTATGGACTGCAATCAGGAAAAGAATCTTTTCTTCCCAGGATTTCAATTCATCCAGATGGCAGGATGCAAGTTCCATCGTTGGAATGATTGCATGGTGATCTGTCACCTTGCTGTTATTCATGACTTTCTTCACATCTGGCTGCTCCGGCTGATCAAACGGACCTGTTAGTTGATATTTCTCATAAATCTGACGAACCACATTTCTTGCGGTCTGCTCCATATCTTCGGTCAGATACTGGCTGTCCGTTCTTGGATAAGTGATCAGTTTCTTTTCATACAGGCTCTGAGCGGTATCCAGTGTCTGTTTGGCTGTCATTCCGTAGATACGGTTTGCTTCTCTCTGCAGTGTGGTCAGATCATAAAGCTTTGGTGCTTTTACTTTCTTTTCCGTTTCTTTTACTGCTGTGACAATAGCTTCACTTCCCTGGCATCTACTTCTTAACTGTTCCGCCTCATCCGGATCAAAGATTTTTGGCTTTACAGCCGGAATTCCATCACAATCGAGTTCCACATTGAAATACTTTTCTTTCTGGAAATTGCTGATCTGTCCGGCACGTTCCACCAACATGGCAAGTGTCGGTGTCTGAACCCTTCCAACGGTCAGCTTTTTGAAGTACTTTGTGGTGTAAGCTCTGGTTGCATTCATTCCTACCAGCCAGTCAGCCTGAGAACGGCATACAGCAGCTTCGGCCAGATGTCGGTATTCCTCTGCGGATCTCAGATGCTGCATTCCATCAAGGATTGCTGAATCTTCCAAAGAACTGATCCATAATCGTTTCACCGGCTTTTTACTTCCGGATAAGTCATAGACATGTTTGAAGATTAATTCTCCTTCACGTCCGGCATCACAGGCATTTACGACGTATTCAATTTCCGGACTGTTGAGCAGTCTTTTTAAGATATAGAACTGATCTTTCTTATCTTCTGAGACTGTAACTTTCCAGTCTTTCGGGATGATCGGGAGATCTTCATATCTCCACTGGTTAAATTTCTCATCGTAAGCATCCGGTGAAACATATTCGGCCAGATGTCCGAAGCACCAGCTGACCATACAGTCGGTTCCTTGTAAATATCCGTCTTCTCGTTCCTGTGCTCCAATCACTTCTGCGATTGCTTTTGATACACTTGGTTTTTCTGCAATTACTAAATACATGATGTATTACCTCCTTCATATAACGAAACGGAGAGAGCATGTTTTACAGCCCCCTCCGCTAAAAAAGTTTATTTATTTTTCATTTTCTTCAAAATCTTCGTCTTCAGACTCTTCCTCATCCGGAACTTCTTCCAGTCCACCTGTTTCCAAACCTTCCGGCTGATCATCCTCATCTTCCTCTTTTTTAGGTTTATAGATCTTGAAGTAGTAGTAAGCTGCCACACCGCCGAGAGCCAAAATCAGGATTGTTGCCATTGCACCCATATTGGTTTTTGCAGATGCTGTTTTCTCCGGATCAATGGTAGCTTCCTTGTCTACATCCTCATTATTTGTTTCATCCAGCACTACCTTTGATTTATCTGGCTGTGGTGTTACGACAGTAGCAGTGCTGTCTTTATCCAGAAATTCGGACAGATCATTCTCATCAATCTGGGATAACATATAGACATTCTGTGATGTGGCACTACGGTCGATCACGATATAGAAAGTGTTGTTATTCTTCGTTGTAACCGTAAGAAATTCCTTTGTGGAATCATCGGTAATGTCATCCTTGACTTCACCATTGCCAGGTGTCGTAAATGCAGTTCCCTTGTCTGTTCCATCTTCCGGCAGCACCTCGTTTGTGTTTGTCGCCTCGTCCTTTTTCTCTTCTTTGTCTGTTGACTGTTCCGTCTGAGTTGTCTCTACTTTGGATGCCTCTGCCGATTCATCCACATAGGCAAATGCTGTGGTTGATGCTGTAAAAAGCATCATGACTCCCAACAGCAGTCCTGCCATTTTCTTATTCATTTTCTTCCATTTCACCATTCTGATATTCCTCCTTATTTTCTTCTGTGAATACAAAGGAGCCTGAACCTTCATCGTCAGACTCCCTGCTTACCTGAAATTTAACTTTTCCACTCTGGATACCATCCAAAAGATCATATAACTGATCATTCTCCATCTTCATACCACGGATGCACCTGATCATCTCATTGTCCTCTTCCTGCTTTAATGCAGCCTGGACACCCCTAAGATATTGCTGCAGATCCGCGATCTTTTTCTCTGTCTTGGCAATCTCATCCAGATATTTTTTAATCTTTTTATTCAAACTTTCACCTCCCTTCGTTCACCCCTTTATGGCAGTCTTCCAAAGCACATGAAATGTTGCTGCCAGTAGGATGTGCTGATATTTGAGTAATGGATCGGATCCCCGCAATGGATCATCATATTGTTACCGACATAGATACCCACATGGCTTGCACCGGATGTGTTATACGTTCCCTGGAAGAAGATCAGATCTCCTGGTTTTGCTTCTTGCGGTGATACATAAGTACATACGCCTCTTAATCCATCTGCGGTCAATCGTCCATAGTTCCAGCCATTACCACAGTGGTTAATGACATAAGATACGAATCCTGAGCAGTCAAATCCGGACGGAGAGTAACCACCCCATACATAAGGTACTCCCAGATATTTTTCCGCTTCTCGGATCATCCGGGCAAATTCTTCATCCTGCAGTGCTTCCGGTGGAATCTCATAGCTCATTCCATTACCGCCTGATCCACTGGTCACATTGTTTACATCCCACAGATAATTTCTGTTTCCATAGGTCGTATTTAACGCATTGTAAATAATCAGCTGTTCTGCATTCAGATTGGCTCTTGCAACAGCATCAAAACTTCCATTTGTCAGTGTCACATACAGAATCTTCTTGGTGCTTGTACTGGTAACGGTTACTTCCTGACTGCCATTGTCATCTGCGATATAAGCTTCCCAGGTCTGGTGTCCATGAGCAGAGGCTGCAGCATGGTTATCATAGTAAACGTCAAACTGGACACCATATCGTGCAAAGGCTCCGGTATCCTCAACTGTGTATTCCACACCATTCATTACTACCTTAGTGCCAATCGGCACAAATGGATTGGAAGCATCTACAGCAATGGTATGGTTTGCAGTTGGATATGCACCACTAGCAGTTGGACCTCCGGACCATACACCACAACAGATTCGACAGTTACAATATCCGCTGGTCACTACCTGTCCTAATGATTCTCCGACTCGAACATTTCTGGTTTCTGTCACCGTTTCTGTTCGACCTTCTGTATTCAGATGATATTGTGCTTCAAAAAGAGATTGCAGCTCGTTTTCAACATCTGAGTACGTCCAGTCCCCGTATTTTGCGGTAAGATACGAGATAAGATGGTATGGATTATGACCAATCTCAGCAATGTTGTACTGATACTCGTCATAATTTGGATGTCTTCGTTCCATCTCATTGATCTGCTGATTCAAGGCACTTTCCAAAGCGGCATATCTGTTTTCGGCAGCATAGATATCCTCGTCTGAACTTGGATACGTTGTAATACCGATCACAGATCCAGCACCCTCAATAGAGGCACTGCAGCTCCCCAGAGATACTGCTATGACAAGAAAAAGAAGCGCAAAAATACCGATGCCTGCGAACATGGCACGATTACGCTTTATAATCTCTTTCAAGGCAATCTTTGCTTTCACCGTCATGTTCTCGACACCGGTAATGGTTGTCGCTCCACCTAGACTGCCAGCGGATTTTCCGGCTCTGGCTGCCCGGTATGCATCCTTATATCGTTTTTTCTGAAAGAAGCGGTTATAGAAATGTCTCTTTTGCTCAGCGTTCTTTACCGATTCTGCATGTTTGACTCCTTCCATACTTTCTGCAGAACCAAATTTCAGTTTCTTTTCTACAGTAGCCTCACGATAACCTCTGCGATGGGTTTTCACATCCGTTCGTTTGCTGCGGATCTGAGCATGACGTAGGCCACGTAACGCAGCTTCTGTTTCACGCTCTGCAAGTCTGGCACTTTCCACACCTGCATTTTCATCTGTTTCTTCCTCTTCGGAAGTGACTGCTTTCATGCCAGATATAACAGCTTGTGTAGCAATGTATTTCCCGGCTGTCCCTCCCGGTTTCATGCCAGCACCTTTCACCATTTGATTTCCTTCATCATCAAAAGATAATCTTCCGGCTTTTGCCTGTTCTTTGGTCATCTGTTTTTGCAGCTGCTTCTTCCGAATGGATTTCTTTTGGCTGTTCAGATTATTATCATCATCCGGGATTTTTTCATAACGATGCAGTTTCTTTTGATATCCGGATACTTTTTCTTCCGGTGTAACTTCAACTGTATCCTCAACAGCTTCCTGCCGGACAGAAGATTTCCGGATCTTTTCCATCTGCAGTCGTTTTCCTTTTCCTGATTTTGAATCTTCATTCTCAGCCTTTTTCCGTTCCCGTTCAGGAACAAATTCTTCCTTATTTTCCGGTCGTCCTCGACTCCTGTGACTGATATCTTTTACACTACCATCACGAAGATTTTCTTCTGTCAGACCATCCCTGGTCATCTTTGCGACCTTTTTATCTTTGCCTTTAAATTCTTTTCCAGCTATAGGTCATCACCTCCTGGCACAACTTTTCTTTCTGTACTCATTCAGTTCCTGGCGTCCTATAATCGGGATACCAGGATAACCATCTGCCTGTGTCCTGATTGCCGGAGAGCTTGCCTGAATATGAAATACCCAGTTCAGCTCACTCGGATCTCTTGGCCAGAATCTATTGATCAGCATGGCTTCCTTGAACTGGTTATTGTACAGATGGATCTGGGTTCGTTTATACAAAACTTCTTTCAGATCATCACTGGTAAGATGTGGGTAGATCTTTTGTGCCGGATAGAAATTCCAGAATACCCAGTCAAGGATAATATTCTGTGTTTCCAGCGGAAGTTCATACAGATGATGATCGTCATTAACTGTATGAACACGGTATCCAGGCTGCGCATTTTCCAGATTTTTCATCTGAATGTAAGGATTATCCTGGTTCCACTGCCTGATTCGGATCTTATCGATTTCCTTCATGCTTTTCCGCCTCCATTTCTTTCTCTCGTTTTTCAACTTCTTCCGGTTTTGTAGTCATCAAACTGTACAGCTTCAAGTTCTTATCGAACTTGTCCTTAAATGGAATAATTGTTGTTCCATAGAAAAGAAGTCCTTCTCCTTCCCCGGAATTCGTCACATAGGACAACTGATATGGGGAAATATTCAGCTGTTTTGCGAGGATCTGTCTGTCACCTGCCGCCTGGTTCAGCATCAGGATAAAATCACTGTTCTCAAAGATATTTTCAATTTCCCTGCTGGCAAGAAGATCTTTGATATTCTGGGTGATACCACTTGGAATACCACCCCATTTTCTGAATCTCTTCCAGATTTCTACAGAATAAGCTGCTGTCTGTTCTTCTTTGAGCAGAAGGTGGAATTCATCGATATAGTACCTGGTAGATTTGATGCCACGGTTGATCGTAACTCTGTTCCATACCTGATCCTGGACGATGAGCATTCCGATTTTCTTCAGCTGCTTTCCAAGTTCCTTAATGTCAAAGCAGACAATACGGTTATTCAGTTCCACGTTGGTTCTATGATTGAACACTTTCAGTGATCCATTTACATAGATTTCCAGTGCTGTTGCAATCCTCTGGGCCTGTGGTTCTTTCTGTTTTCTAAGGCAGTCATACAGATCACCGAGGACCGGCATATTTTCCGGTTTTGGATCTGCAAAGTACTTCTGATACACCAGTGGAAGACAACGATCGATCACGGATTTTTCTTCCGCTTCAATGCCATCCCTGCTTCCCATGATCAGCTCACATAAGGACAGGACGAAATCGGATTTTACACCAAGTGGATTGTCATCATCGGAATAATCCATATTGATATCCATTGGATTGATATAATCCTTACTGGTCGGTGAAATGTGTACGACCTGTCCGCCAAGTGCATGGACCAGTGGATAATACTCGCCCTCCGGATCTCCGATGATAATGTCATCCTTCGTAACAAAGAACGCATTGGTAATCTCTCTTTTTGCTGCAAAGGATTTACCGGATCCAGGCGTACCAAGGATCAATCCATTCGGGTTTTTCAGCTTTTTACGATCCACCATGATCATGTTGTTACTGAGTGCATTCAATCCGTAATATAAGGATTCTCCTGCCATAAAAAGTTCCTGTGTCGTAAACGGAACAAAGATTGCTGTACTGGTAGTCGTAAGAGCCCGCTTGATCGGGATATGATTTACTCCCAACGGAACACTGCTCATCAATCCTTCTTCCTGCTGATAATCCAGACGTTTCAGCACACAGTTATATTTCTGTGCAATACCGGCCGTCTGGAAGATGGCATTATCCAGTGCCTGTTTTGTCTTTGCAGTATTTAAAAAGAGCGCTGTTACAAGGAACATACGCTCATTTCGTGACTGCAGATCTTCCAAAAGACGTTTGGCTTCTCCTCCATAAGTATTCAGATCCGATGGGATGATATCCATGTCGTATCCGGCCCGGACTGCTTTTTTCTGTTCTTCGATTTTCATACGGTTGATATCCGTCACTTTGCTTTTTACCAGCTTGATTGCCTTCATCTGATCCACAGACTGGACATGCAGGTTGACAATCAGGTTCTTATCGATATCCAGAAATTCTGCCAGCATCTTATCCGTAAGCTCCGGTGCCAGGATCTGCAGATAAGAGACAGCCCCGATAGTATTTCCCATCTGGAACGTATTTCTGTCTCGGAATACAAAACTGGTCGGTGCCACATAATCTTTGGTATTGAGTCCTGTACGGATCATGGAACCATAATCAAACTGGAAGTCTGTCATGTTATCTGGATTGAAAGTCTCATATAAAATCTGCAGTCTTTCCACCCCATTCAATGGATAGGCTGGAACTCCAAGGATCTTGAAGTTGTTCAGGATATCTGATTCAATACGTTCCAGCTTTGGCTTTGCTTCCCGGATATTATCCGCTTCGATGGAAAAGGTGATATATTTTGACTTCACCAGACCGTTGTTTCCTTTTGCCAGCTGCTGTTTCAGCATCTTGGCATATTCCATACGAACATCGTCAAAAGCATCATCCTGAGGACGGATCCGGACGACCTGTTCAAATTCTTTCATGCTGCTTTTATGATTGATAAAGCTCAGCTGAAAATGGATACTGGCATCAAAGTAATTGAGGAAATCACACCAGTTTTCAAAGATTGCATTTTTATCTTCATTCTGAGCCAGCTGGTAGTTGATGTCATAAAAGCGGATACACTTAGAATAAGTTTTTCCCTGTACCCTGCAGATTCCATCTCTTCCCATTTCCTTATAAGCGATCGACTGCTGGACGGACAGTTTTTTCTGCCTGCGTTTCTCTTCCTGCTTTTCCTTTTTCTTTTTCTCTTTTCTGTCTACTTTTTTGTATCCGGTATCTGCGACAGTTTTCTTATTTTTCTTTTTTCGCAACCGTTTTTCCTCCTTTCGTTTTTCCTGCATCCGGAAACTGTCTAATCTGTTCCGGATCTGTCTCATAATAGTTTTCAGTTTCATATTTTCTGACGGGTGGACGAAGAAACTTCACCCGGATCATATGCATCAGAACATCTTCCAGATGCATCCCGTCTTTTTCGTACATGGCAAATAAAAATGCCGGTAACATTAAAAGCACCATGACCGTTGCTGCATTACTGTTTCCCATCACATTTCGCAAGAGGAAATAGCTTGGAATTCCCATTGCAGCACCTATACCGATACAGATCAGCTGTCTTTTGGTCAGGTTAAATGCTACTTTATTTTTTACCTTCGTTAAATCTTTCGGTACGCTGACATATGCCATGATTTTCACTCCTTCCTGTAATTTAGTGCGCGTTAAATATCGACTTACTTAAGGATGCCGTCTTAAAGAGGCTGTAACATAAGATCACTGTGTAAGCCATAACGCCAAATAATGAAGAACTCAGATTATCTGAATACTGGATACCTGCAACAAGCACTGCATAGATTGCAACGCATACCATCATCAGAAATGCCTGGAAAGCCAGGGCAAAGAGTCCTCTGAAATAATTCGTGCCGATCTGTCCCCATTCTCTGTTACTCATAGTTGCAAATGGAATCGGCGCAACTGAGGTATATAGGTAAATCTCTATCATACGTCCATACATGATCACTGTGATCAGTACAGACAGGATTCTCATACAGAAGCCGGCGATAAGGGTTTCCAGCGCCAATACAACAAGTTCTCCGATTTCCATACTTTCCAGTGTTGCGGAAAGATCCGTCAATGCCGAAGAAATATCAATGGCGGTACTTCCTGTGATAACACCGGCCGCAGAATTAACTACGTGCTGGCCCACATCGAATACCGCCATTGTGATCGTAAATGTGTTACTCACCAGATATACAGCGATCCACATTTTTACGAAGTACTTGAAAAACATCCAGGTATCAATATCATGCATGTTGTTGCGCTCGGTCAGCATAGAAATCAATTCGTAGCAGAGTACGAGTGTGATAATAATACCTGCGATCGGCATGATCACGGAATCCGATAAGTTCCGGATCATACTGAATATGCTGCCGTTCCACCCTTGCGGGGTCTGTCCAACCTGGGTAGCGATCTCACCGGTCTTTTGATTGACATCAGTAAACATCGTGTCCAAGTTGGAAGTGATCATCCCGGTTAAGAGTTCCCTCATCCATTCCTCAATCGCATCAAAAATCTGACTGAACATGGATCTCTACTCCTTTCTCTTAACCAAATAATCCACTCAGAAGCGGGATCAGCTGTGTTCCAATCAGGATAACACCACCACCGCTCATCAGCTGTTTCATACCCAAATAGGTGTAGGAAACCGGCTCGATGGCGGGCGGCGGCGTGTCAAGAAATATCTATGGAGTTTTTTTAGAACCGCCCCGGCGGGGCAGGTCAGGCTGTGACCTGCTCCACTTCCGGGAGGGGTTTGAGATTAAAATGAATTTCGATAGAAATGTGTCTTGTTTTATCGCTGTCTATGCTCTCATGGACAACGATTTCTTTAATCAGGCGATTAAGGGTAGCTGCGTCCAGTTCCGTGATGTCGGCGTATTCCTGAATGGCTTCTACCCACTGGCGGGCGTCATACGCAAGCCGGATTTCATCGGCCAGCTTCTTCCGGCCTTCCTCAACCCTCGCCTTCAACTCGGCCTGTTCCTTCTGCGTCTTTTCCATCAGCAGATTGAAGTTTGCTTCGCTGATACGTCCGGCAACCATATCCTCATACAGCCGCAGAACCATCTTTTCCAGAACGTCAATCCGTTCCTCGTCTTTGGCAAGGGAGCGTTCCAACGCTTCCCGCTGGCCTTTCTGCTCGGCTTCGCAGGTGTCGGACAGCTTCCCGGCAACGGCTTCCCCGTCCATCAGGGCGGCTCTGGCACACTCCCGGATTTTGTTCAGTACAAGCCGGTACAGGGTGTCGTACTCAACCCGGTGCTGGGAACAGTGCTGTTTCCCGTAGGCATTGTAGGTCTTACAGGAATAAATCTGCTTCGGGTGCTTCTCGTTGGTGTAGCGGATAGTCAGCGACTTCCCGCACTCGCCGCATTTGATAAGCCCCGCAAACAGGCTGATTTCCCCGGTCTGGCGGGGGCGCTGCCGGGATTTCAGCTTGCGCTGCACGATGTCAAAGGTCTTGCGGTCAACAAGCGGCTCATGCTGGTTCTCCACGACAATCCATTCCTCCGGCTTCTTCTCCCCGATGGTGCCGATTTTGAAGCGGTATTCCTTCTTCTGGGAAGCGATAGCGCCGGTATAGACGGGATTCATCAGGATGTCCTTAATCACGGTAAAGTCCCAGATATACCGCCCATTTACCGGGTCTTTCTTTTCCCACTTGGTTGACACGTTCCGCAGCCCCCGTACCCGGTTCCAGTAGGTCGGGCAGGGGATTTTTTCTTCTTCCAGCCTGCGCCGGATGTAGTTGGGGCCGTGTCCTTCCAGCGCCCACGCAAACAGACGCCGGACAATGGGTGCCGTTTCCTCGTCAATCAGCAGGTGGTTTTTGTCCTCCGGGTCTTTCTGGTAGCCGAAGGGGGCAAGGCAGCCGGTAAACTGGCCTTTCTGCGCTTTCAGCAGATAAGAGGAATGAACCTTCTTGGAAATGTCCTTGCTGTACATCTCGTTGAGGATGTTCTTGAACGGCGCAATGTCGTTGTTGTCCCGCATGGTGTCGATACCGTCATTCATGGCGATATAGCGCACGCCGTGGCGGGGGAAGAAATCTTCAATCAGGAAGCCGGTCTGCAAATAATTCCTGCCTAACCTCGATAAATCTTTCGTTATCACAAGGTTGGCCTGCCTGCGCTCGATGGCTTTCAACATCCGTTTCAGGTCGGGGCGCTCCATGTTCAGCCCCGTGTAGCCATCGTCCTGATAGACTGCAACAACCTCCCATCCCTGCTTCTCGCAGTAGTTTTCCAGCATATCCCGCTGGTTTGCAATGCTGGCGCTCTCCCCGTCAAGGTCATCGTCCTTGGAAAGCCTGCAATAAATAGCCGCCCGGAAGCTGCCCGCCAGTATTGCGTCCATGCCTGTATATTCCATTCCGTTCATCATAACCGTTTACCCGCACAATCCAGACGGAACACGGTCATGCTGAACCTTGTCTTTATTATACTCTAAATCTTGCTTTTTCGCAAGATATTCTTTATCATTTCTCTGGCTGTATTTCTGTGCAATCAGGCTCACGAAAACGTCCGTAGCGTCCAGTTCGCCGTCAAATACCGTTGTGACATGGATTTCAGTTTTGTTTTTTGCCATAGGCAGTTACCTCCATAAATGAAATAAGCCAGACAGGAGAGGGTCGGCAACGAAGTCCGGCAACGGGCTTCAAAAAACCTCGAAAACAATCTCTGTCTGGCGGGTTATTGTTTATTTACTTTTTCTTTTATTTTTCTGTTGCTTTGGTTGTCAGAGGGGAGAAAAGCCCGCAGTTACGGGCTTTTTCCCGGCAACCGGCTCGGCAACGGGATAGCAACGGGGTCGGCAACCGGCTGTGATTTTCCCGGATATTTCAGAAGGGAAGTTCCATCTGCTCCGTGACTTCCACAAATCCGTCCGGCGTTTTTTCACGTCCGTTGTCAGCGCCCGTTGCCGGGGCTTCCTGTTCCCAGCCCTTCTGCCTGCCGTATCCTTCAAATATCCGGGGATTGGAGAAATACTTCCATCCCGTGATACAGTGGTTCATGATGTCATTGACCTCCCGGATTTCCCATTGCTTCGGCTCGTCAAAGGGGTGGTTCAGGGCTTCTTTGAAAAGCTGCTTGGAGCATACGGCGCTGCCAGTGTAGCGGTCAAGGTATGCCTGTATCATCCCGGCCTTGGTGTCCTCCGGCATGAAATCCCGCTGGTGTTCTTTGAGGTACTGTATCATTTCGGGCGTAAAAGACAGCTTAAAATCGCCACTTTTGTAGGTTGTCATGGCTTCCGCCCATACCTGTTCAATATAGGCTCTGGAAGCGGCTTCATCGTCCAAAATGTGTATCTCGGCCTGTCCGGGGTAGACCATGACCGGCAGGAAGCGCCGGTTCCCGGAACGGTCAAGGGGCAGGAAGTCCAGCGCATTGGAAGTCCCGCCGAACACGCATTGCCGCAGCCTGTCCTCCGGGTGGGTTTCGTAGGGGATTTTATAGACCTCCTTCTGGCGGCTTAAAAATGACTTGATTTCCTCTATGCTCTTGGCGTTTGCGGTGGCAATCATCTCCGACATTTCAATTATCCAGTGGCCTTGTAGCTTGCGGTACACGTTATCATCGTCCAACTTCCGCAAATCATCGGAAAACCACTCGTCTTTTACGGCCAGCAGCCGGAAGAAGGTGGATTTCCCGGCTCCCTGACCGCCAACCAGACAGAGCATGACCTCAAACTTACAGCCGGGGCAGAAAGCCCGGTGGATGGCTCCCAGCAGGAACAGCCGCAGGGAATGGTAAGTGAAGTTGTCTGTGTCGGCTCCCAGAAAGTGACGCAGGCAGTAGCGGATACGCTCTTTCCCGTCCCAGACAAGGCCGTTCAGGTAGTCCCGGATGGGATGGTAGCTGTTGGCGTCTGCGGCCAGATCAGCGGCGTCTGCTATCTTTTTCTCGCTTGTCAGGCCGTAGGTATCTTCCAGATACAGCCGGATATATTTCATGTCCGTGTCGGTCATGGCCTTGCTGCCGGTTCTGCGTTTCCTGCCGATGGGCTTTAGAAGGTCAATACGCTCGGTCAGGAGATTTTTTGCAACCGCCCCGGAAAGAATGGGGTCATACTGGAACACGGTCAGGCAGTTGTGGATACTGTTCCGCACGCCGCCTTTCTCGGTGCCCTCCAGCATGGCCTTGACTTCCTCAACGCTCCGGGGCGGGGGTGCGGCTTCGATGGTGTCCGTCACGGCCTGCCGCAGTTCGGGCGGCAAGGTCTGCCATTCTCCGCTCAAGGTTCCTCACTTCCTTTCCGTAGCTGGTAATCAGGGCAGCCCGTTCCCCTATGTCGGAGAACAGCAGCACATCCAGCAGATATTCCACATGGGATTGTTTCTGCAAGGCTTCCACGAAAAGCGGGTGCCATTCTTCCTCCGGCGTCTTGGGGGCATAGTCCCGCTTCCAGCGGCGCAGCAGATTGTGATAGTCGGACAGTACCCGGAAGCAATATCGCTCCATGCGCTTAAATTGCTGTTCCGGGCTTTCCTTCCGGGGATTTCGCTTCGGGCGGCTCCTGCTTGGTGGCTCCTTATCCTCATAGGGGATGGAGAAGTCCTGCGCCAGCATGAGGGCGGCTTCCCTGGGGCTGACGTTTTCCAGACGGGAAACAAAGTCAATCACATCCCCGTCTGCCTGACAGCCGAAGCAATGGAAGCGCCGGTCAACCTTCATGCTGGGGTTTTTATCGTCATGGAAGGGGCAGACGCACATCCCGTTTCTCCCTACCAGGATACCGTAATGCTCGGCAGCCTGCCGGGTGGTAACAGACTGTTTCACGGCTTCAAATACATTCAATAGGCAAATCCTCCTGAAAATAGAAAAAGCGCCTGTCATTCTCACGGGGAAAATGGCAAGCGCCTGATTGGTTAAAGTTCCATATCCTGTTTTTGCTGGCGGCGGGGCTGCTGGTGTTTCTCTGCCTGTTCCTCCCGGATACGCTGCTCCCGGCCTTTGACCGCCTGCTGGATGGACGGTTTCTTTCCCGGCTCTGCGGTCTGGCGGTACTGCTCGGATGGTAAAACCTGATTGAGCCAGTGGCGCACATCCCGCAAAATCTTTACATCCTCCTGTACGGCAGTCAGCGCTTCCGTCTTGGAAGCGATATTCTCTGAAAGCTGTGCCTGTTCCCCGGCCAGCTTCTTTGTGCTGTACTTCGCCCCATCAAGGTGAACCTTGAAATACCGCAGGGCAGCGTTGTAGGCGTCCAGTTCCTCCTTATGGTCGGCGGCAAATTTCTCCTTGGGTTTCTTCCAGCGGATAGCGGCATATTTCGCATGAACCGGCTTGTTTGCTTCAAAGTTCCCGATATGGAAAAGCAGCCGGTCAATCTCTTTCACACGTTTCTCCATCGGCCTGATTTCCTCACGGATGGAAACGGCCTGTGCGCTGGCTTCATCCAGATAGGCGTCAAGGCTCTCTACGGTGGAAATCTCTTTCTGCCGCAGGAAGTCAAGGGCTTCCATAACCTTGTTGAAATCGCCAACGGTTCCTTTTAACTTCCCCTTGGAAGTCCAGCCGGTACGTTCCTCGCTCCGTTTATCCAGATACCGGGAAAGCAGTTCGGGGATGGTCGGCTCCTTTGCCTGTTCCAGCGCTTCCAGCAGCGCCGCCTTTTTCTCTTTCAGGCCGGACAGCCAGCCCTTTAAGCTGCGTACCATCTGCCGGATAGACTGCATGAGGGAATTGGCGGCTTTGATGTCCCGGTTCAGGTTGCCGATGTTGGTCTGTATGCCTTTTTTCTCCAACTGGCTGACCGCTGGCCCCATGTGGACAGTGGGGATTTTATCAATCCCCTGTCGCACATAGGAGCGAAGGTCAAGGCGCTCCGGGCTGCCGATGGCTTCCAGATAGCGGTTCGCTGTGTCAGCCCAGCCCTGCCGCCATATCTCAGCGTACTTCTGGTCGTTCCAGTCCACGGTATCCTCCTTGTGGCTTTTCCATCTGCCGGACGCAAGCCGGATACGCTCGCCGTTCTCGTCAAGGTCGTAGACCTTCCGGCTCTTGGGAAGCCACTTGCCCTGTTCGTCCATCGCCCGCATGGTAAGAAGGATGTGGGCGTGGGGATTTCCGTCCCCCTTGTCATGGATGGCAAAATCGGCAATCATGCCCTTGGAAACGAAAAACTCCCGGCAGTAGTCCCGGATAAGGTCGGCGTACTGTGACCGGGGAAGTTCCCTCGGTATGGCAAGCACGAACCTCCGGGCAAGCTGGGAGTTCCATTGTTTTTCGATGGCTTCGGCGGCGTTCCACAAGGTATTCCGGTCTGCGTACTCCGGCGGGGCATGGGGCGGCAGCATGATTTCGGTGTGGACGATTTCGCTTTTATGGGAATAGTATTTCTGTTTCTGGTCGTATTCGGAAAACAGCCGTTCCCCGCTCTGGTAGGCGGCAGACGCAACGGCTGACTGGCGCTTGCTGCGCTGGATGATTTTCACATCAAAGTGCGGGCATGGCAAGTCGTGTCCTCCTTTCTCCCGGCGTCCGGGCAAAAAAAGAGCAGGGAACCTGTTTCAAGATTTCCTGCTCGGTGGTGCCGCCGGTGGGCGGCTGGTATTCAGTTTTGAAAGTTCGGGTCAGGTTGGCCCGATGATGGGATATTTTACAACTCAAAATTCCTATCTCAAATCAAAAAGAACGCTTTCATAGTCCTTTACGAAATACTTTATATTTGTGCGTCCTTTCTGAATAATTGTGTGGCCTTCTGCTTCCAGTTTTTCCTTTTGTGCTTCTATACCGCCGGGATATTTTGCGTTCAATTCCCCGTTTGCCTTTAAGGTTCGCCAATACGGGGTTTCATCTTCGGAACGCTGGTAACTCGCCCATGCTGCAATAGATACAAAAATTCCTGCTGTAATAGGCTCTGTGAAATCCGCTCCATTCAGTTCAGCAAAATATTCACGGATTTTTCCGACAGTAATTACTTTGCCATAAGGAATTAGTTTCATTACCTTGTCATAATCGATTGGCGGGGCAAAATACATTCTGCTTCCGCCATATTTCTCAATGCTTTTCTGGTCGGTAATGGTCTGAAATTTAGGCATATCCTTGCTATCGTGTAGCATGGCATTAAAATCTTTTTTATCTTCATTCGCCATTTCTCAACACCTCCTGCCTTAATTATAGTGGAGTAGACTACTCCATGCAATGAGACGGTTTGAAAATAATCTTGAAAAATGTAATTGTGATTGGATTTGAATAAACTTGCTGAACGGGAACAGCTTGCAGCGCAAGGTGTTTCCGGGCGGCAAGTCCACAAAGGGGTAGCTGGCGGCAGCCAGCGCAGGGGAAGTGTAGCTTCCCCTGTGATGATTGGCTGGAGCCGGAACGCTGCGGGCAATCATCCGCTTTCCGCAGGAAGCCCCGGCAGGGCGCAACACACTACCTTCAGGTGGTGTATAGTTGCGCCCTTACTCCGTAAGGGATTCCCCGGCTACCCGCCCTTTCACGCTTTCTGCAACTATTTCCTTCATGCCACTTTGAGAAAATGCCTGTTTCAGAATGTCCATCACATCCTCGTCTGTCAGCACTTCCGGCCTTAAAAGGAAACTTTCCAGCATAGCTCCTCTGGTACAGAGCCGGTGCGTCCGTTCCTTCCGGGTAAGCTGCTTCACCTGGTGTTCCAGTATTTTTTCTTCATGCTGCGCCCGCCGCAGTCTGGCTTCGCCTTTGGCAATCTCCTGATTCAGCTTTTCCAGCTTCTCATTTATCATGGCAGCCCTCCTTTGGGAAGCAGCGTGTAAATGCGGTTTGGTTCTCCCACACCCCGGCGCACCCGCAGGATAAGCCCGATGTCCTCCAATTCTTTCAGGGAACGCTTCACAGTGACGGGGCTGCGGGAGAGGGCTGCCGCTAATTCCATGATAGGAAAACGGACAAACAAAATGCCGTTGCTATCCTCTATCCCTGCCGTAAGGGTGGTGTTCAGCAGACGGGCATACATGACTTTTGCTGTGCTGCTGATCGGCAGCCGAAGCATTGCGGCGGGTAGCGGCATACAAGGCGGCAGAACCGTGTCTGCGCTCATAAATTCAAATTCCATTTAACTGATTTTCTCCTTTCGCTTGGCTCGTTTTGACAGGTAATGGGGGCAGTCTATCACGACAGCCCGGAAACTCTGCTTGCACTTATGCTGGCACTTCCGGCACAGGTCGTTGTAGGCCACACGCCCCCGGTCATTGAGGAAGAAGGAAAGCTCCAACTTCCGTTTCTTGCTCATTCTCGGCATAGTGCCTCCTATCATAGAAAATCCGCCCATTTCAGCCGTAACAACGGGAACAGGCGGATAAAGGTTTTTGGTGTCATGTTTCGGGGCGATTTTCAAGGAAAATACGGCCATAGAGCCGCTTTGAAATGCCCCATAGTATTACGGACGGGGCAGACTACACCCCGCCGATTTGTCGTGTTTGGGTAGCGTTTTGGTATCAGTTCTGCCGGGTTGTCCTGCTGTCGTTCCTGCCCCTGAATCTCACAGCGGCGTTTCGTTCCCGTTGGTACGCTCGCTGCGGTCAAGGTTCCTCCATTTCCTTGCCGCAGGTCGTTGCGCTACATCGCCGGGGAGCATATCCCATCAGGCCGGTCATTCGATTGGAAATAATCCATCGATGAACTGACTTAATCATAGCTCATTTTTGAACCCTTTCCCGTATGTCCATAAAATAGGAAAACCGCCCCAAAATCGAAAAATTCCACGATTTCGGAACGGTATATGGTATAATAAGGAATAACAGCGGCAGCCAGCCGCAGGAAGGAGCGATGTGTTTATGAAAACCCGCATTTCCGTACAGGAACGCCTGAAAGATTTACGGGTGGAACGGGGCTTGAATCTGGAAGAACTGGCACAGGAAACCGGCATTTCAAAATCAGCCCTCGGCAGTTATGAAAACGACAACGACGAATACAAGGAAATTAACCACGGCAGCCTGTTGAAGCTGGCAGACTTCTATCAGGTGTCGGTTGACTATCTGCTCGGCCTTACCAATAATCGGAGATATGAAAACACCCCGATAGAAGAATTACATTTGAGTGATGAAGTCGTGGAACTGCTGAAAAGTGAACGCTTCAATAACCGGCTGCTGTGTGAGATTATCTCCCATGAAAAATTTAAGGAATTGCTGGCAGACGCAGAAATCTATGTGGACGGGATAGCAACCATGCACTTCCATGACACAAACAGCTCACTGGCTGCTTTACGGGCTATGGTACTGGAAGAACACCCCGAAGCTGCGGCAGACCGGGCAATCAAAGTGTTGGAAGCCTGTCAGATAGAGGAAGAAGATTTTTTCTGCCATGTGACGCACAAAACATGGGACGTCATTCTCCATGATATACGCAAGGCGCACGAAAATGACAGCGAAAGTGCGCCGGATACCACGCCTGCCGATGAACTTATACGGGAAGTACAAAAGGCCATGCAATCTCCGGGGGACAGGGTTCAGCAATTCACGGAGATATTCTGCAAGGCGTTCCGGCTCAAATACAAGCGGCTCTCACAAGAGGAACGAAGCCTTTTGAAAAAGCTGTTCAAGAAATCCCCGCTGATAAAACAGTCTGGTATGAACTTCCGGCGCAGGCCGTGGAAATAAAAACAGCCGTTGTAGGATTTTGTTCCTACAGCGGCTGTTTTTATTTATGAATCTTCTCCAACAAAAGACAGGATATTTTCATCAGTTTGTAATGTAATTGTTGCGCTTTCTGAATCATCAGAATAAACTCTTGTTCCATATACGCCTGTAACAGGCTCCTCTAAATTTTCAAAAGTTAATCCGAGTTTCGAAGAAGAATTGTCAATCTTTTCAAGCGAATATGTACCTGTCCATTCTTGTTTATGAGTGTTATCTGTTAAGATAAAACTTTTTTCTTCAAAACTCAATGTCAAATCCAATACTGGTATGTCATCATGCACTGAACCTGAGAATAACATATTACCATCTAAATCAGTAATAAATTCTAAAGACCAGTTATATGATGATACCGACCGAGTTTGGGAAGAATCACACGAACATAAGCCTACACACATAAAAAAACATACGCATATTGCCAATAACCGTTTCATTTTACCTATTACCAACCTTAATTCACAACTGTTTTGCATTTAATTAGGGAAGTGTCACAGGGTAAGAAATAGCGAAAGCTCCACCGCCTGCCAAGGCATTATTAGCGGTAGCAACACCAGAAACAGAAACCGTTCCCTTATCTCCGCTATTACCTGTTCTTCCAGTATCCACATCAGTTTCGATTGTTTCTTCACCGTCGGCTAATTCTGCAAATGCCGTATTGGTGGATTTTTTGTTCATAAGCACATTAACTGTACCAGTCATACCAGTGAACTCCGGTTTTGGAGATTCATACCACGGTACATACAACTTCACATGAACTTGAATCCCATCATCCTCATCATAAGTTGCATAAGAGTTAATACGAACATTAGCGACTGCTCTTTTGGTGACACCATCGGAAATCATAACATCGGTTAAGTATCCGTCATATTCTCCAATGACTACCGGCTGTTGAGTATCCGTTATTTCCGTTGTTGTTTCCGCTGCAAAAGCAGGAACCGCACTCACAGAAAAAAGCATACAAAACGCTACCAACGAGGTAAACAATCTTTTACTAAATTTTTTCATAAACAATGCTCCTTTCTAAAATGACCAGAACCTACATTTTTTGTATTCAGTTATTGGCAATATGCTACTAACCTGCAAGCACACTCTCAAATCATAAAATGTTTCAAATGTACTTGTTTTATTTTATGATAGCACTTATTTACATTGGGTACAATAGAAAATATACACCATTAAAATTTAATTTTTTGTGCAAATCGAATCAAATATAAAATTATATCGCTTTAGATATTGTCCTGTTCTAATTTAATCACATTCATAATACCACAATTCAAGGCTTCACAAATGCGAACCAGCGTTTCCATGCTGATATTCTTTCCCTTGCCCATGTTGGCAATCATATTTGTGGTAAGACCGGCGGCAAGCCGCAAATCCTCTTTCCTCATGCCACGCTCTTTCAGTGTGTTCCATAGTGGCTGATAACTAATGTGCATAGGCTTCCCGCCTTTCTTTCCATCGTCAAGTGTTTTATACCCATTATAGCAGAAATCTTGCGTTTCCACAATATTTCTTGACTACACCGCCGGTTCCGTCTGGATTGTGCTTTTCCTTTCTCCGCTTTTATTACATCTAATTAGCCATGAGCTGCTTAATTCCCTGGGATTTTGCACCCGGGTTGTCGTTTCCATAACCTTCCATCAGGTTGATTACACCCCAGACACCAAGACCGGCACCGATTGCAACGACCAGTGTCTGAAGGATATTGATTGCACTGCTAAAAAAAGCCATAATCAAATGTATGAACAAACGCTTTTTCTTATGGTCTGTAAGCGTTTGGCTCTACTCCTTTCCCTTTTATTCAGACCTTTTTGTACCCTTATCAGTAGTAGCAGGGTGCTCGAATTCTTTCTTTCATATCAGTCCTCACCTTCCTCAGCTTCAATCGCTGATACGTCTTCTTGTGTTACAGTTACTTCATACATTTCAAATTCTGTATCTTCCGACAGCACCAGTCGGTGTGCCAGATATTTTTCGACATCAAACGCATTATTCTTATTGAAATCGGCAAGTTCCTTGTACCGTTTGTGCTTTGTGATGTCATATTTGTTGCTTAAAAACGGCCGGACTCCTCGAAGCTGTAAGATACATTTTTCTCCATCCATGACCGCCAGCTCATCTCTACTCATCAGTTCTTTTCCTGTCTTTTGATAGTTCAGTCCATAGGATCGGTTGCTGCCTCTGGTGTCTGATGTGTTGTAAAGATCAATGGTTTCCTTTCCCAGAGTTTCTGATATTTCTTTCAGTGTGGAACTTTCCTTTCCACCAAGGAAAAGAACAGTGTCACAGTTACCTGTGATCGTCTCTGCAGCATCCTTATAGATGGTTTTCAGCTGAGATTGTGACTGCAGAATGATAGAAGCGGAGATTTCCCTGCTTCGGATCGTAGCAATCAACTTGTCGAATTTTGGAATCTGTCCGATATTGCTGAACTCATCAAGAAGCAGCCGTACATGATAGGGAAGTCGGCCTCCATGCTCATCATCCGCTTTATCACAAAGCAGGTTAAAGAGCTGGGTGTACATGATTGCTACCACAAAGTTGAATGTGTCATCTGTATCGCTGATGATGACAAACATAGCTGTTCTCTGATCACCGATCATATCCAGTTCCATTTCGTCATATGACATGATTTCTCTTAGTTCCTGAATGTCAAATGGTGCAAGTCTGGCACCACAGGAAATCAAAATCGACTTCGCAGTTTTGCCGGCAGCAAGCTTGTACTTGCGATATTGCCTTACTGCAAAGTGTTCCGGATTTTCTGCTTCCAGTTCTTCAAACAATTCATCCACTGCATTTTTAAATTCTTCATCATCCTCCCTGGTCTCACTGGCGTTGATAAATTCCAGCAAAGTAGAAAAGTTCTGTTCTTCCTCCGGTGCCTCATACCAGATGTATCCGATCAGTGCAGAATACAAAAGACGCTCGGCCTTGACCCAGAAATCTTCCGTTGATTTTTCGCCCTCACCCTTGGTATTTGCGATAATGGTATTGACCAGCTTTAAGATGTCTTTTTCACTCCGGATATAATGGAACGGATTATAATGCATGGACTTTTTAAAGTTGATCGTATTTAATACCTTGATCCGGTATCCTCCATTTACCAGCATCTTCCCGCATTCAACGATGATCGTACCCTTTGGATCAGTGACCACATAGGATACGTGGTCCGTCATCTGCATAAGATTGGGCTTCACATAGAATCTTGTCTTACCGGATCCGGAACCACCGATGACGATCACATTTTTATTTCTGGCATACTTTGGGGCTTTTGGCCGGCTGTTCATGGTCAGACGTTCCGTTTCTGTGAGGATGACATTGTTTTCAAAGACCGGATCCATGAAGGGTTCGATATCTTTTCTATTTCCCCATCTTGCGGATCCATACTCCACACCCTGCCGGAACTTCTTTGCATTTTTAGAACGATAGTAGACCACCAGTTTTAATGCACCTGCAACCAGAACACCTACCGTAAGATCCTGCAAAGCGATACTTGGCAGCCAGCTTAAAAATGCCAGTCGGAAATTGACTAACATCACGCCAAGTCTCTGGACCATGCTTTCTCCCAGGCAATGTCGGTACAGCCAGGATCCTTTATCTGCTACATAGAAGATAAAGAAATATGGGAGATTTAAGATCACCAGCCGTTTGATCTGGACCTTCTGTAATTTCTCCCGCATCATCGTTCCTGACCTCTGGATTTTTGTCTCTGCTTCACACGCTGGCGGTGCTTTGCTTTTCTTTCTACAGATTTCTGCAGTTTCTTTCTGACAGATGGTTTCTTCACCTGTTTCTTTTTCAGTTCTACTCCGGCATATTCCCGGAAAGCCGCTGTCATCACATCCACATCTTTAGCCTTAAAGAAGACCAGATATTTCGCTGGATCCGCACCGACTTCTTTTTTCAGGCTGTAATCAATCCCGTACTTTCTTGCCACACGGTCAAAGGATTTGATATTTTCATCTGTGATCTTTATGTTGGAAAGCTGTACTCCCTGTGCATTCAGCTGCTTGATGGTCTGCTTTCCATGTGGCTTTTTCTTTTCAATCTTTTTTCGGGCTTTTTCCCTTCCTTTCTCCTGAGCCCGTCCGGTCTTTTCAGCCATTTTCACCTGCGTTGCTTTCTGTTTCCTCCGGTTGTCCATTTCCAGGAACTTCCGAAGGGCTGCTTTTAGCACACTGGCAGTGATCCTGACTCCCTGGATGCTCAGGCTGATCACTTTCTGATTTACTTCTTCCTGCAATTACCCACGTCCTTTCTTTCCTTTCATTTCAGAATGAAGACGGGCAATACAATATCCGATGCATGGAACATGTTTTCCATACGGACAGCCACCACATGGTGTTGTTTTTACTGCTTTTTTCTTTTCCGTAAGCAGATAGTGGCACTGTTTCAAGCTACAGCCTTTCTTTTTGCCTCCCCACCAGTAACAGTACTTGCAGGACCATGGCTTTTCTTCGCTGTACTTTCTTCCCTCAATAGCTGCATTTGGTTCTATGATCAGATCTTTATTAGTCTTCATTCTGTTCTTCCTCTTTTCTCATGATTTCTGTCAGTTTTTTCTCTGCCTGACTTCCGGCAGCAATGAGACAATACAAAACTGTAAATATTGCCGCTGCTCCCAGAAGAGCAACAAAAATAATGATATTTCTCATGGTTTCTCCCATCTAAAAAAGCGTCCACAGATTCCTTTCGGTTTCCATGAACGCTCATTCTTATTTAATTAGTGTTTCTTTTTTCTCATAAATGCAAGGGCTCCTGTACCAGTCGCACCAATGCCGAGAAGCATAAACCACAGCCACAGATTGGTGTTATCCCCAGTCTTTGGTGAATCACTGACAGGTTTTCCACCTTCCGGTGTCTTTTCTGCCGGTTTTTCCTCATCCACCATGGTTACATGCTGTACTTCATCGGTATCCTTTACTTCGAATTCCACATCTTTTGCAACCAGATAGCCATTCGGTGCTGTTTCTTCACGGAGAGTGTATTTTCCAATCGGAAGCATTTCGATGTAATGTGCTTTCTCTGTACTGGTCCAGCTTTCCACAACTTTTCCCTCCTGATCAAGGATTGTGAGTTTCGCTCCCGGAAGTTCTTTTCCGGCGATATCCTGTTTGGAGATTTTCACCTTCGTTACATCATCCTTCATCTCAACTTTCTGCACATCGGCAGTATCTTTGATCGTGAACTTCACGCTTTCAGCTGTCACGTAACCATCAGCAGGTTTTGTTTCAACCAGTGTGTATTCTTTTCCGACAGTCAGCTCACGGATCACATGTGCTTCTTTACCGGACGTCCATTCATCCACGATATTTCCATCAGCATCTACCACTTTCAGCTTACATCCTGGAAGTTCTTTTCCGGTTGTCAGACTGGATTTGGTAAATTCAACGACGGTTGGCTGATTATCAAAGGTAAAATCATAAGTGACTGTCGGCTGATCCTCACCTGCATACTCAAAGGTAAATTCCTTTACTTCATCGTTGGTTACGAATCCGTCCGGTGCATAGAGCTCTTTTACATAGTAAGTTGCTCCTATTGGAAGATCTGCAACAAATGTGATCTTTCCTTCTTCATCCGTAGATTTCAGTTCAATGATCTCATCGGCTTCAATCAGGACTTTATCTGTTGTCTCAGACTTAATGTCTTCCTTGGCAAATAATCCAAAGATAGCGCCTTCCAATGTACGGTCAGAATCTTTTTCTTTCTTAAGTACACTGACTTCTACTCTCTGGCGGTTGTTCTGCCAGTCTTTGTCATAGACTACAACTGGTGTATTCTGATCCACGTAAGTCAGATCTACATGACGGATCTCACCATCCAGTACATGACCGTAAGCAGTTCCTGTTTCTTTCACATAGTATTTACCAAGTGGAAGATTTTCCAGTTTTGCAATACCGGTTTCATCTGTCTTGATCGTTGCGATCAGTTCATCCTTTTTATAGTAATCGTCACTGACGCCATCGGCAGCCTTAATGTCTTCCTCAGCATAGACTTCAAACGTAACATCTGTCAGCTTTCCGGTTACATAGTTGAAAATGTGTTCCACCACACCTTTGACCTTATCGGCCAGTGTAACAGAATCCAGGAATTCTCCCTTTTTGTTGATGATGAGTTCACCAACCGGTACCTCGTCCTTCATTTCCACTTTCTGAACCTCTCCGGTATCTTTGACTGTGAATGTCACATCATTGGCTACCAGATAACCATGCGGTGCAAACTCTTCATGTAGGGTATAAGTCTCACCCACTTTCAGATATTTGATCACATGTGGTGCATCTTTGGAAGATGTCCAGCTATCTACTACATTTCCATCTTTATCCGTTACTTTCAGATAAGCTCCATCCAGTTCTACACCGGTTGTTGCATCTGATTTTGTGATCTCAACAGTTGTCGGCTGGTTCTTCTTTAGGGATTTTAATGTTACTGTCTGTACATCCTGCCCCTGATAAGAAGCATCAAATCTCAGTACTTCATCCGAAGATACGAATCCATCTGGTGCTTTCAGTTCTTTTACATAATAGCTTCCAAGTGGAAGATCCAGTGTACATGCTGCCTGACCTTTTTCATCAGAAGTCATTTCCTGTAAAAGAGTATCTGCTTTGACGATCACTTTTCCATCTTTCGTCTGAATGTCTTTTGCATTGTAAATACCGAACACTGCTCCGGCTACTGTATTGCCTGTCTCAGCATCCTGTTTTTCGACAGTAATCGACACTTTCTGTCGTTCATCTGTGACAGAGATTTCTTTCTCGATCACTGCAGTATCCTGATCCGCATAAGCAAATTCGACATTTTCCGGCACAGTATTTAACACATAAGTGTCCGGTGCATTCTTCTCTTTAACATAGTACCTGCCAAGTGGCAAATTCTTTACGGTTGCATAACCATCTGCATCCGTTGTGACGGTTGCTACCAGTGCATCCTTTGCAAAATACAGAGTTCTCTGTCCATCTGCATCTACCTGATGATCGGCAGTATAAATATCCTCTGCCGCATAGACTTCAAATTCAGCACCTGCAAGTCCAGCCATTTCATACTGGAAGTCCTTATCAAATCCCTTTAACACTTCCCCCTGTTTATAGATCTTTAACTGACCTTTGACCGGGGCATTGGTATATTCCACATCAATGACTGCATCTCCTGTGACAGGATCGGTCAGATAAGCAGTATCTGTATCAACTGCAACTGTCACATAGTTTTTGGATATTGTGTACCCATCGGGTGCCGTCACTTCCTCAATCCGGTAGTTACCAGGTTTCAGATTCTTTGGCAGTACCAGGTATCCTTCCTCATTTGTGAAATAGGATTTGTGTACCGTTGGCTTCGGATAGGATGTTGTCTGTTCCACATATTTCTGATTATCCAGGTCGTATACCTTGAACTCAGTATTAGCCAGGAGTACAGATTTCTGTGTTTCTGCATCCTTTTTGATGATCTTTAATTTTGCTTTGAATTCTTTATCCAGCAGCACTCGCCATGTCTGCGGTGTATCCGGATGATTCTCTGTGATCTTCACTACAAAATCATCAACCGGTGCATAGTTGTGTTTGCTTGTGGTTTCTCTTACCACATAAGTTCCATATGGAAGCGGAATCGATCTTGCATATCCTTTTTCATCGGTAAACATTTCTGTCTGACCATCTGCAGTCAGTACAACTGGTCTGGCTGAGTCAAAATCATAACTTCCATCTGCTTTTACTTTCAGATCACTGACAAGCCATGCTGAAAAACCGACTCCCTGCAGAAGATCTGCATCGGTCTTTCCATTGTTTGCGGCTTTAATGATCTGGAACGGCTGCTTAATGACTGTTTCTTTACATACAGAAGTTCTTTCTACTGTCGGAACAGTAGCACCTTCGTAAGTACAGTCCACATCATGTTCTGTCGGATCCAGTACGTACCCCACCGGAGCACTAAGCTCTTTCAGATAATACTTTCCAAGATAGAGATCTGATACAGAAGCTTCGCCATTCTTATCCGTTGTCAGGGATGTGATCAGGGTGTCTTTCTTATAGATTGTTCCGGTTCTTCCATCCGGATGAACAATGTCTTCTCTTGCATAAAGACCATATACCGCACCTTCCAGTGTTGCGTCTCCCTGGGCTTCATTGCCTGTCTCAGCATCCTGTTTTGCAATGTTGAGCTTTGCATTTGTTCGCTTATCCGTTGCATTTTTGGTCGTTGTCTTTCCGATAGCAAGAGTCACATTATAAGACTTTGTATCGATCTGATACCCTGTTGGAACAGAGATTTCTTTCAGATAAACAACTTCCTGTGTCTTTTCCATTGTGAGCTGTGAAGCACCATTCTGATCAGTTGCAGGCATCTCTGCAATCAGCTTTGTACATGCAGCATCGGAATAAATCCCGTACACTGCACCAGCCAGTGCGTTGCCTGTATCCTGGTCTTTCTTTACAATGGATACCTTGCATTCTTTTGTCCAGGTTACTTTAAAATCCACATATTTCTCATTTCCGACACCTTCACCGAAAACAAGAGCCAGGTCCTGTGTTCCAGATCCTGTTACAATCTTGTAAGCAGAGTATTCTTTATCAATGCTTCCCTTCATCCGAGAAGAAAATGTAGCACTGACGCTCTCTGCCTGATCAAGTGGTGCTGTCAGATAAAACTGTGTACCTCCACTGATTTCTACACTTGCTCCTGCAGCACTGGTTTTACCGGTTGTCACATTTACAAGCTTTACACCGCTTGGCAACTTAAATGTGATTGTCTGCAGTTTATCTGCTTTGAATGTGATCACGCTTGTTCGCTGGCTGTTTCCTTCCACATAAGCCTTTACATTAGATTCGGAAAAGCTCATATCTACAGACGGAATGTCCGGCATATTTACACAATAATTGTAAAGCTCCATTGCCAGGTTCTTTCCTGTTGCATTAGTTCCGGATGCCCAGTCACTGGATCCATTTGCATAAGCTGCTGCAAGATGGGTAATGATGAATCTCTTTCCTGCCGGAAAATCCGGATGTTTCTCATCGAAGAAACCATTCTCATCACTTGCTTTTGTTCCGTAATAGCAGACCTTTGCAAGTGTCTTTCCATCGGCAAGTTTCTGGATTGTATAAGTTCCATTTCCCGGTCCTTTTTTCGATGGTTCAACACAGTATGCTGTCGCATTGATGCTTCCCCATTTCACATAATATGGACAAGTCAGATAAGAACCTAATCCATAATCTGCGTAATAGTACCAGGAACCGGCTGTGACTGTGACTGATTTTGTTCCTGTTTCACCGGAAGCAAGCATCATTGGCATATCAAAAGTAATACTTTCGCCTGCTTCAAGATCTGCAAGAGCAACTTCCTGGTCAACAGCTTCCTGCATAACCTCTGAGAGTGTGATCCCTGTTTCCGGATCAACGGTCTCCTGATTCTCCGTTGCTTCGATCTCTGCATCAAATTCTTTTTCTGTCAGCTCTGTTTTGCTCTCCGTGTCAGCAGCACCAGTTTCCTCTGTAGACGAGTCAGCCTCAGAATCCTCTGTTTCTGTCTTATCGGAAGAACCTGCATCCTGATCAGAAGAACTTTCTGACTGCGAATCTTTCTGCTGATCCGCTTCTTTTACCACGATCTTTCGATTGATCTGGTAGGTTGGGTGATCCGTTGTCTGTGGTTCTACATAATAGACTGCCTTATAGGAATTGGCATAATCGGTAGAAAAATCATTCCCGTCCGTATCTTTTGCTTCCTGAAATGTAACTTTTACTTTGCTGTCATCCTGAATCGTAAGACCGGTATAATCACTCTTTACATCGAAATTGTCTCCAACCTTGATCTCATAATCCTTTGCAGTTACCACTTCATCTTCATCCAACTGATCCTTGATCTCCTCATAATACGGAATCTTTTTTACAGATCCAGCATCATCAGAAGCATAGGCAACAGCGGGAGAGAGTACCGTCGATAGAACCGTTACTGCAGTCAGTAAACCGGACATCACCCTGCGTGCTTTCTTTTTCACGTTCATTCTCTTAAATCCTTCCTTTCTGATTCTTTTGTGTATGGTTATCTGTTAGTTTCTGCATATTATCTTTTATACGAAGATGATCGCCTCCTTTCCTGAAATTTGTGCTATTTGGGACAGTCAGCACAAGCTGAGATAACAGCACAAATATATGGCGGTACCTGTTTGTCACAAATACCGCCACATGATTTCTACTGTCATCCTCTTTTTAGATTCAGACATTTTATTTTGATTTAAGATTTAAGCGTTTTCCTGTTTTCTTTCCCGGATCCGTTCCTATATCAGTTTCCATCTCTGATACGTTTTCTTCTGGCAGACACGCAGCTTTTCGCTCTATGCATGTTCAAATCAAATATCACTCCGGGCAGGCTATTCATTTTTCAAGGTACATGAAGGTGTTCTATGCAAACCCTTCATATAACGAAACGCTCAGAGCCTGTTTTACAGTGGTCTAATTCAATTTTTTTGAAATTTTTTTAAAATTCTTCGTTTTCCGCCTTTTTTTTCATCGTTTTTAATGCTCTGTTCAGGAGGTCATTTACACTCTGTTGTTTGATTCCCAGATAATCTGCGACATCCTGCTGACGCATTTCTTCGAAATAAACCAGATTGAGTACCATCTTTTGCCTCTCTGTCAATTCCTTGATCAGCGCATGCAGAATTTCTCTGTCGATAACATCGTCAACAAAATCTTTTGAAGATCCTCTCATAATCTCCGCATCATCTGTAACATCGCTGTTAGAAAACACACCATGATTGGTACTGATTTTGCTCTGGCTGTATGCCATACGGTCTTCAGCCTCCATCAGCAGACGGATATACCAGTTTTCATTATCAAAGAACTCTTTATTGAATTCCTTGTTATCGCCAGTTACACTCACATATTCATAGTCATCACAACTATGAAGCGGAAATACGGTTGATTGATTTCCTGCTGTATAAAGTACATATCCGTGATCATAAACAGAGATTGTTGTATCTGCATTGATCATTTCCTTTACTACAACTTTGTGTTCCTTCAAGGATTTCACGCTTGGGATTCTCTTCTCCACATCAGCAACTTTCACGATTTTTTTCAGTTCTTTTAATGTCAACATAAAGACCACCTTTCTGCCTTTCGGCTCCGGGTGGTCCATTCCATCTTTTATGAAATTTCTGCACAGACATAAAGAACTGCAGTACAAGAGGTCACGAACTCACCCGTTTTTTTTGAACGGGAGTCCGCGACTCCTTTGTAACGCATGTATCTGCGTTTAGATTAAGTTTGCCAGATTGCCTGGCTTATTCAGTTGATATGTGCATCTTCTGATTCATTCTCTGTTTGCTCTTTGCGAAACATGGAATAATCGCCCATAGCATCGTAAGGACAATGCCTTACAAATTCCTGGTATTCGATTTCAGTCATCTTTGCTTCCTCCTTTGTGTCATATTATCAAAATCTCTATTTACAATTATTTTTGCAAAAAAGAATTCAACCTCTATATAACGAAACGCTGAGAGCCTGTTTTACAGTGGGGTACGACAAAAAAATTTAAAAATTTTTCGAAATACGTCAAAAAAGCCCGACAAAACAAATACTTCAACAATCTCCAAAACCAGAAAAGACTTCTGATCTTGCAGTGTATCCGTAAATGTTTTGCCGGGCTCTTAGTGATTCCAGTCAGGTTCAGCTCCTTGACAAACTCTTGCTGTCTGGTGCGTTCTTGATGGTTCCTGCCAAATCCAACGCTTACTACAGACAGCTCATTCTATTCTGTTATGATCCCTGATTCATCATCTTTCGGGAATACGTCCGCATCCTGGACTTTAATTGTTCATCTCGGATGTGAATCGGACGAACCGACACCATATCATCCTTTACAAATATCTCCAATGTACTGCGACATTTTTTGCACTCCACTTCTGAATCGCTTTGTGCGCTCTTTTCAATAAATGCTCCACATACAGAGCAATGTACATGCCATTTAATAGCACCTGATCCCATATAGGCTTCCTCCTTTAAGCAATAAGATATTTCTCCATTTATTACTCAACGGACCAAAGGGAAATCAAATCCGCCTTATGAGCATCATGCCATCCATTCCGTAAGTGCCAAAGCTACACGAACAGCACGATTTCTATTCTGATCAGATCTGCTTTGTCGATCTGTGCATCCTTTTTTATCCTTTCACCAGCTACCACTCACTCTTTCCGGTATAAAAAATTCCGCTGTGATTAATTAACATGATATTTCAATAGTTTCAAATACATCACCAGTCAGATCACAGATGTCCTGGATCTGAATCTCGGTATCATTAATCCGTAAGTGGACTGATGGATCAAAAAATTCTACGGTTCCAGATAATGTATGGTACTGACCAATTAATGGATTCTTCCATGACTTTTGAAAATAAGTTGCCTGTATCTTCATTCCATATGCCAGGATCCTTAATTTCATATCCAACTCATTTTTCTTTTCCTCAGATAAATCTCTTTTTGGTTCATAAATGATTTCCTGTTGCCGGATTGTTTCATCCAGTCCACGAAGTGCCGCAAATGGAGCAAACTGTTTTGCCCTGCGTCCTACATCCATGGGATGTCTCCTGGAAACCGGTCTTGGTAAATATAAATACGGTTGATATGCACTTGCCAGCACTTTTTGCACCTCCTCTAAGCACGGTGACCACCTATTTGCTCGTTGCGTTCTCTATAAGTAGAACACTCTAGCAGGTTGGATCCCCGCATGATCGCATTCTTCCCATAACGCTGCTTTACATTCAATACTGCTTCCTGTAAATGCCGTTCCTTATCGGTCTGTTTGGGATCATCAAACAGGCTGTACTGCACATAACTTTCAGGAACAACCCTGTTCGCACACACCTCGATTCTTCGGATTCCGGTATATCTGTCTGCAATCCTGAGATATAAATCTTCCACTGCATCTATGATCTTTTTGGAACTGTTACTTTCTCTTTCGAGTTTTACGGTTCCTTTGGATGCCTCATGCTCATACCTGTGGTCATAGGCGATCCATAAGGTGAGAGAGCTTGTTACCAGTCCTTTTTCAAACAGATCCAGGACCAGATTATCTGTCATTTCCCTTACGATCACAAGTGCTTCATCAAAAGAATAATTTCGCATCAGCACCTGACCATTTGAAAGGCTGTGTTCCTCCGAATGATAGTTCTTGATGTCACTCATCCGGCATGTTTCATATCCCCATGCATGATCGATCAACAGCTCTGCATCAATCCCAAACATCTTATACAGCCAGTCTTCGGATCTTAAAGAAGCCATTGCAATATCGCCCATCGTATGGATTCCATAACCGGCCAGTTTTTTTTCAGTCCGGGATCCAATCCTCCAGAAGTCACTTAATGGTTTGTGATCCCATAGCTGCTCTCTGTAAGAGAATTCATCCAGGATTCCAATATGGTCATCCACATGCTTTGCTACGATATCCATTGCGATCTTAGCAAGATACAGATTGGTTCCCACACCAGCGGTTGCAGTGATACCTGTTTCTTCCATAACCTCCTGCATAAGCTTTACCGCCATTTCTTTTGCAGTGAGATGATAAAGCTGCAGATAGTTTGTCACATCAATAAAACACTCATCGACACTGTACACATGGATATCTTCTTTTGAGACGTACCGCAGATAGATTCCATAGATCTTTGCGGAATAATCCATATACAGCTGCATCCTTGGCATGGCTGTGATGTACTTCACACAATCCGGTATCTCATGGATCCGGCACCGGTTCTTGATGCCAAGAGCCTTCATAGCCGGAGTGATTGCCAGGCAGATTGTTGACTTTGATCTGGTCGGATCTGCAACCACCAGGTTTGCTTTAAATGGATCCAGCCCACGTTCTACGCATTCCACAGAAGCATAAAAGGACTTTAGATCAATACAGATAATAGAAGTCTGATCCTGACTCACATTGCCACCTCCCATACGTCTTTCCTCTTTCTGTAACATGTATCCCATTTTAACTATCAATGACTGTCTATCTTTCCTGTTTTCTTCAAAATATAGGAAATTCATTTCACATATTCATTGACAAAAGAGGAAATATTGTGTATCTTATAGGAAAGATGTTTCCCTTATCTGTGATTCACATTATAGGAGAGATATTTCCCTTTGTCAAGATTAATTTTTATTTTTTAGGAGACACATTTCCCGTTTTGCCTTGAAGCGGCTAATGAAACTTATAAGACAAGGCTTAGAAAGAGGTATGTTTATGACATTCGGTGAAAAAGTAAGATCATTAAGAAAAGAAAAAAAGATGAGTCAGCAGGAACTGGCCAGCATGGTTGGTGTTTCATATAGGACCATTCGATCCTGGGAAGTAGAAGGACGTTTCCCAAAACAAAATGTTCTGTATCAGAAACTGGCAGATGCATTACAGTGTGATGTTTCTTATCTCATGAGTGAGAATGAAGCTTTTATCACAGAGGCATCCGAACAGTTTGGTAACCGCGGTGCCAAACAGGCTCAGCAGATTCTGGAACAGGCTGCAGCTATGTTTGCCGGTGGATCACTGACAGACGAAGATAAAATAGCTTTTATGGATGAGATCCAGAGCCTTTATCTGGATTCCAAAAGACGTGCAAAGAAATTTACACCGAAAAAATATCTGAAAAACCAAGAGGAAAAATAATAGAAGGCGGGATTATTGTACACCTAATCTGTTACCTTATAGTTACAAGGATATTTCTGCCCTTTTATTTTTTACTTTTGAGGTGATTTATTTGAGAAACACTTACATATATACAGAAACAAAGAAATTAATCAAGAAATATGGAACCCGAGATCCATTTGAGATCATGGATCAGATGAACATTGTTGTCGGGGAAACTTCCAGATATAAGACACTGAAAGGATATTGTTTTATGAGCTGCAAGACGATCTATGTCATGATCAGCAGTTTCCTTTCAGAAGAAGAAAAGATGATCGTTGCCGCCCATGAATTAGGGCATATCATGCTGCATCGTTCCCAGCTGAAAATGGCTCCGATGCAAGATGATACACTCTATAATATGACGGATAATACAGAATACCAGGCCAATCTGTTTGCTGCCGATCTTCTGATTGATGATGAGGAGATCGAAGATATGGTTCAGAACGAAGACCTGGATTATTTCGGACTCTGCAGTTCTCTGAATGCAACTCCGGAACTCATGAGCTTTAAACTATACAGCCTGACAAAACGAGGCCAGGCTTATCATATGCCGATGGAGATTCAGAGTAATTTCCTGGCAAAATAATAAAGGATAAGCGCATTCTACAATAAGAAAACTATAGATTTATCTCACTGAAAGGAGGAACATTTATGTCAAGACATCATATAGAAAAGGTAACTTGTCCTTCCTGCCATCATGAGGGGGATTTTGAGCTCTGGGACAGTATTAATACTGCACTGGATCCTGAAATGAAAGAGAAGGTACTTAATCAATCTATTTTCCTTTATACCTGCCCGAGCTGTGGAGAGACCTTTCGTTTAAACTACTCCACACTCTATCACCAGATGGAAGATCTTGTCATGATTTATCTGGTTCCTGAATCAGAAGTAAAGAAGACATATGAAATATTTTATGAAAAAAATGCTTTGGCTGATTATCGTACCGAAAAGTACTTATACCGGATTGTGACATCAGCAAATCAGCTCGTTGAAAAGATCCAGATCTTTGATGCAGGTAAAGATGACAGGGTAATGGAACTTGTTAAATTACTTGCGACAGATTCTATTCTCAAAAATGATCCCGATATAGAATTTGATGAACTGCGCTTTGCTGTCGACGACGACGGAACAAATATTCTTGTAATCATTAATAAGGGTGAGATTACTGGTGCAGTTGACATTGACAATATGTATGAATTTGCTTCTTCACACTGCACTGATTTCAAAGATCTCCGCGATGATGAGGATATTGTTATCAATAGGGAGTGGATCCTTAACAAACTTACCGAAGAAGAAAATTAATAATATATTTGGTGGCTACACCCCCAAGCCCCTGTAGAATAAATAACGCCAGTACTGGATATTAAAAATCCCGCACCGGCGTTATTTATTAAAATATTTTGTTTTTTAATCTTCAACACTCTCTACTGAAACTTCTTTTTTCTTCCTACTTTTACCAGAAATCATCTTGTGTCCTGTATAAATAGCCATAATCATGCAAAGCAAAGAACTTGCTGCAAAGTACTTATGGCCTTCTTTTGATCCCTTATAACCTGTATAAAAAGTTCCAAGCATTGTAATCAGTGCACCGATAGACCAATATTTATGTGATTTCATTCAGATACCTCCTGCCGTTTTTCTTAATCATATACCTTTTAAAAGATATATACAAACTGTTAAGGAAACAATCGGAGTTGGTGTAAACGAAAAAGCAGCCTTGAGTTCTGATAAAAACTGCCCTTTCGTTTACATCAATTTCGATTTTACCTTGGTGAACAAAGTCGCGTCCCTTTAGCCGATAGCTATGGGGATTCAATCGTTGCTCTTTTCCTTAAGTTTATCATACTGGGTGTTTTGGTAAAAGTTTTTTTATTCAAGAAATCAATTTCAGGCATGACAAACAAACCTCCTATGCGGAAGCCATTTATTCTATGCAATTGTAGATTTTAACATCTCATATGTGCATGAAAAGAAGAACTGTATTTATCTTTGCGGGGTGATACCATATTCCCTCCGCAAGAAGAACATTTGCATACATCAATGTGATACAAAACCTTTATCATTTCTACTGCATTTAGATTTTTTAATGTAGAAATGTATTTCTTGCATCCAAGCAGGTTTCTGCAGAGAGTTATCTTTTTTCTCTTGTTTCTACATGATAGCAGACCATAGTGCCGGATTCTGACAAATCGTTTGGGTGGAACATGCATCATGAATCGACGGATGAATTCTTCTCCTGAAATTGTTTTCTCTTTCCAGTGGCCTTCGTTTTTATAGTCTTTTACTGCATATGTAACTGTCGTATCCGTCATGGATTTGATTCGATGATTACTGATTGCTATCCTGTGGGTATATTTTCCAAGATAATTGATAACCGACTGTGCACCATTGAAAGTTTCTTTACAGTAAGTGACCCAGTTCTTTTCATAACACTTATCAAGAAGTTCTTTAAAACGATAGCTGTTCTGATATTTCTCTGCTGTACCATGAAATTTAAGCTTAGAATCATTCCACAGGCTTTTTAACTCATCCAGATATTTTCCACGGAACACTTTTGAGATGACACCATATGGGAGAAAAAAATTTCCACCTGTGTCTTTCCATTTATTTTCATCATCAAGCCCACCTCCAAGAACAATGGTATGAATATGAGGATGATAATTCATTGCAGAGCCCCAGGTATGAAGAATGCAGATATACCCTATATCAGCTCCCAGATACTTTGCATCTTTTGACAATTCATTCAATGTGGCTGAAGCAGCATGATACAGTGCATCATATAACAGCTTCTGGTTGCTGTAAATAATGGAATTCAATTCCTCAGGAACTGTGAATACTACATGATAATAGGGTGCATCCAATACGTTCTCTTTTTGTGCATCAATCCATTTCTCTTTCGGAAACTCCTGGCACATGGGACAGCATCTGCTTCTGCAGGAGTTGTTGTGAACACTGATACATCCGCAGTCCTCACAAACACTGATGTTTACACCAAAAACTCCTGTTTTACAGTTTCTGATGTGATAAGCCGTTTTTCTGTGATGAGCAGGAGGGTTACTCCTCTTTTCATAGGAAGGATAGAACCGTTCAAATACATCCTGTATCGTACATGATTTATCCATAATCATTCACCACCCATCTCATCAAATGGGCTTTTAATACCAAGCAGAGTTTTATTGCTTACATGCAGATAAATCTCTGTTGATTTTGGATCACGATGTCCCAAAAGAGCCTGAATATATTTTATATCGCAGCCTGACTCAAACAGATGACTTGCAAAACTATGACGCAAACAATGTGTGGAGACGTGTTTCTGAATGCCTGCTCTTTCGGCGCTTTCACGAAAAAACTGAATGACACTATCTTTTGTAAGATAATCCCCTGTCCATGAACTTGGGAACAGAATCCCTCTTGGCCTGCCACATTGAAACCAGTATTCTGTCAATATTTCAAGCGTCCGGTCTGCAAGCAAAGTATAACGGTCAGATCGGCTTTTTCCATCGCGGATGTGTATGGTTTTGTTCGTGCGTGAAATATCATCATAATGAAGGTGTGTGACTTCTGAAACACGAAGTCCACCTGAATACATAGTAGCGATCATAGCTTTATGCTTCAGATTTGGTGTAGCATCAAGAATAGCTGATATTTCTGCTTTTGTAAGCACCGCTGGTAACTTTCTGTCCCTTTTCATACGAGGTATGTCATCATCATCCCAATTCATCTTCAATACTTTTTTGTAAAAGAAGCGGATTCCTGAATGGTAGTGATTGTATGTTTCTGGTGAAATCCCGGAAAGTTTCTTTTCAGTTAGGAATGTATCAACATCGTCAGTTGTTAATGCATCTATATCCTTGGCTGTGTGGTTCAAAAAATGAGCAACACTGGTACAGTATGCATGAATCGTGGAATCCTTGAGATTCCGTTTATTCGCAGCAGATCTAATCTGATTAAAAATTTCTTCGTACATAATAAAATCCTCCATGTAAAGTAAATCGTAAATGTATAAACACTGCTTACATGGAGGAGCATTAGCATAATAAAACTGCTTGCCAGAAAGGCAGCTCAATGGTATTCTTATCATAGGCAGTGGGGATGTCGATCCTGTTTGATTGTTGGTTGTGGTGACTTAACAATACTACTTGTAGGACTTGGTTTCCACTGCTTTTTATTAAAGTGTAAAGAAAAACTGCGCCATAGCCTTGGCAGGCCATCGCGCAGCGATTTTGTTCAACTGAAAGTTATAGTGCAATCTTTTTCCATTTTCTAATCTTGGTTCTAAAGGTTCCGAACGGAGCAACTGTATTAACATGTATGAATTTGTATACTTCCCAGACAGCTGTTTTAGTTGCTTCGTCAGCCCATTTTCTCATATGTGGTTTAAATAATTCTTCATCACTCAGAGAATCAATCATTGCATAAATAGAGTTGATATTCTCATTCAATCTGTCTTTCAATTCTTGCAGTGACAGCTGAGCATATGTATCTGTGAACCATTGATATAATTCGCCAAGCTGATTCCACTTAAAATTATCCGAAGGAGTTTTGACAGGAATACCCTTTCTTTCGTCTGATTCCCATTTAATAACAAGAGTTGTCCAGCCAACCTGATAAGCAAGATTTTCTGCCGGAGTTCGATCGACCTCATCAATTCTCTTATCTTTTAAATGCTCCGGAATATCATTAAATTCTGAAATATACTTTGCAAAGCTTTTATTTATCTCGTTTTTAAGCTCGTCTTTATTCTCATATGTTCTCAATAGTCTATCTCCTCAGCTTCCGATTTTCCAGTTTCAAAAAAAGGATTTTTCAAATTAGTCTTTGCAAATAACCTTTGAACCTTCACCATCAATTACAATTCCCTGATGGTTGTTAATAGGGCATAGATTCAAATCCGAAAACTCAGTCATTATTTTCTCGGTAACTTTCTTAAATGGTGCTGTAAGATAATGCGGAAGAACATAGAAATCAATCAAATCAAGCCCTGCATCATCTTCTTGTGAGTAGTCCTCCGGCTTTTCATCCATTTGCTCGATATATTGGATGCTTGGAGCGCATATAATTGCGCCTGCCGACTCGCCGATCATCAATTTTCCATTTACCAATTCCTTTTTCAGCAACCCATCAGTTCTTGTTTTACGGAGTTGGTCCATAAGAAAGAAAGAATTTCCGCCGGTAAAATATATCACATCTGCATCTTCAAAAACAGACTGTATCGTTGAATAAGCCTCCGTTGAAATATCAATTTCAGTTACGATTGCTCCCAACTTTTTGAATAATTTTCGAGCCGAGCCGACATAACCGGTGTAGCCTTCACGCAACGAAGCTGTTGGAATAAATGCGACTTTCTTATTTTCAATTTCTTCTTTTATCAGACTTCCTACACTTGAAAAGTGCGAACATAAAAATAGTTTCATCAATATTCTCCTTTATAAATACCGATTGAACAAAATCGCTGCGCGATGGCCTGCCAAGGCTGTGGCGCAGTTTTATTTTTATTAAAAAGCAGTGGAATTACTTTCCATAATCCGTTATTGTTAAGTTACCACACGAAACAACTGAACTAAGAAAGCTCCACTGCCTATGATAAGAATAACATTTTTCAGTCTCTTCCGCAATCGGAATTATGACGCTAATGCACCTCCGAATAGGTAGATGTAATTATTAACACTACTTATTCTGGAGGTTTTATTATGTATAAAGATATTTTTGAATCCATCCGCAATGAAGCGGAAAAACGTAACCTGCGTGAAAGAACTATTCAACTGTATTGCTCTGATGTCAGTTACTTCCTTCGTTGGATTGGAAAAAATGTTTCTGATCTTACACTTGAAGATGCGGAAAGTTTTCTTACTGCCAAACGTCTGGAAGGAAGGTCTCCTGAAACTCACAATCACTATCGGTCTGCAATAAAGTTCTTATATAAAAAGGTGCTGAAGACTGTCTGGGATGATGACACTGTTCCAGCTATGAAAAGAGAGCGCAATCTTCCTGCTGTTCTGTCCCGCGATGAAATAAATGCAATCATTGACGCCACTCCGAATCTGAAACATAAAGCGATTATTGCAACTATGTATTCTTCTGGATTACGTGTATCGGAGGTCGTTCATCTCCATTATGATGACATTTCCCGTACCAACATGACAATTCATGTTCGTGAAACCAAAGGCAGAATTGACAGGTATACAATTCTGTCTCAAAAGAATTTAGACCTTCTCACAGAGTATTGGTACAAATGTGGTCGCCCCAAAGATATCCTTTTCCCAAGTTCCTGGTCCGGTGGATATCTTGATATAGCCAGTGTTAACCAGTTCTTTAAGAAAAGTGCTAAACTCGCCGGCATTAACCGTCATGTTTCCTCTCATGCGTGCCGTCATAGTTTTGCCAGCCACTTATTCGAAAGTGGCACAGATATAAAATATATCCAGTCACTTCTGGGACATGTTGATCCTCGCTCTACAGATGTTTACCTTCATGTGAGCAACAAGACACTTCTTGGGATCCGCAGCCCGTTCGACAACTCGGAAGGTGGTGAATCATGAGTAAGGATTGTACGATTCAGGATGTTTTTCATCGTTTTTATCCATCTTTTGAATCCACACATAGTATTTCTCCCGCTCAGCGAAAGGCCGCTTATCACATCATGAATTGCAAAACCGGTGCCTTTGGTGTGAATGTAAGTGTATGCGAGGACTGCGGCTGCGTGTCAGTCCACTATAACTCCTGCCGTGACAGATGCTGTCCTATGTGTCAGGAGTTTCCAAAAGAAAAATGGGTAGATGCACGGCGTGAGGATATCTTAGATGCTCCTTATTTCCATGTAGTTTTTACAGTTCCAGAAGAACTTAATCCCATTATCTACAGCAACCAGAAATTCTTATACACTGCTCTTTATCATGCGGCTTCAGATACTCTCAGTGAACTTGCTGCTGATAGTAAATATCTTGGGACTGATATCGGCTATATTTGTATCCTCCATACATGGGGAAGCACCATGAATTTTCATCCTCATATCCATGCGATTGTTCTTGGTGGAGGGCTGGATGTGAAAAATCATTGGAAAGACAACGGGAAAGAGTTTTTTCTTCCGATTAAGGTGATCTCCAAAATATTTCGTGGAAAATATATAGCTGAACTTAAGCAGCTCTGGGAAAATGACAGGCTTGAATTTCATGGATCGGCTGCACCTTACAAAAACTACTATACTTTCAAGGAATTGTTAAATACCTGCTATACAAAGGAATGGATTCCTTATTGCAAGAAACCATTTGACAGTGCCGAATCTGTCATCAGATACCTTGGAAAATACACCCACCGGATTGCTATCAGCAACTACCGTATCAAAGACATGACAGAATCTACAGTTACTTTTTCCGCTAAAGATTACAAAAACCAAGGGCTTTGGAAAGAGATCACCATATCCGGCGAGGAATTTATCCGTCGATTTTTAATGCATGTTCCTCCAAAACGTTTTGTACGTATCAGGCACTATGGTCTTCTTTCATCCAGAAATAAGAAGAAAAAGATTACCCTATGTAGAAACATCCTTGGTTGCAAAAAATATATTTCCAAGCTGAAAGATATGGATGCACCTGCCATTATCCGTCTTCTTTATAATAAAGATATATGCAAGTGTTCTTCCTGTGGTGGTAAGATTATTCCTCTGTCTACAGAACAACATTTTATAAAACCAAAACCACATATGCTCTGTTAACGTATCATAACTGTATATTTTTTTAGCTTCTTTAGGGAGGCTTATTTCTGGTGTCATAATACAGGACTGAATTATAAATTCTATGTGTTTCTATGTGTACACGCTATCCTATTATAAATAGAGTGTCATAATTAAAAGTCCATATAGAGTTGACGCACTTTGTTCAACCAGAAAAAATCGAAATTGATGCAAACGAAAGGGCAGTTAATGAAAAGTCTCCATACTGCTTTTTCGTTTGCACCACCTTCGATTCTTTCCTTAACGATTTATTTGTTATCATCATCTTTTTTATTTTTATTCAACCATGTAGCACCAAAACACAAAGAGGTTGAACCTAGACATAGATATATAACACCCATCCCAACATCACTAGTAAAATTTAATATAGCACTAACGTAGAAAAGCAAAGACGTTATAAAATATAATAATGCTGTTATTTTGTTTCTTTTCATCATGTGCACTCCTTCAAATTCCGATTTTCACATCAAATCATTTTCTTCATTCTATCACAGAATCATGTTATTCCGCCATCAATTTTTCGAACCAGGTATCCATGACAATAATAAACTGGCCTGCACCCTGCCATTCTTGCAGCATTTCATCCAGAGTTTTGTGTTTCTCATATTTCTGCACATACACCCAGGTGGCTATACCACTAGCCTCAGAAATAATTCCTGTTATGATCTTACGCATGATGTCCTCAAATTCTGCGATTTCCTCTTTTGGAACGATGTCATAGAGATTAGGAATCTGAAAATCTTCTTTCCCACAGTTCTCATGTACATTAATCAGCTCTGCTTTCACCCTTTTTCTGGATTCCTCGGGTAATTTCAAATATTGCCAGATCATTGAGACCACTTCGGAAGGTGTGTCTTTTTTGATCGGTGGTAACTGAATAAAATCATTGTTTTCGCTCATTTTCATATCCTCCTCACGATAAAATAAAATCAATAATACTTTCTCTTGTCATATCCAGTACAGTGTCTACAAACACTCCTGCAAACAGGATCAGATACAGAATTACACTCAGCGAAAACAGGAATGCAACCTGTACCCAATCATGGTAACAGTATGCAGTCGCTATAATCAACAAAGTGAATATAAATCCAAGGATTCCTCTGACAACCGCATAAGTCTGTACTGTCATCTTCACTGCCAGGCCGATCACAAAAAGTATCAGCCATACCGGCAGTAATAATATCTTCCCAGCAAGTTTTAAAATAAACATGTGCACCTCCTATCTTGCCAGTCCTGGCATATCATGGTTCACCTCTGCCTGATAATACCCGTTCATCGTTGACGGTGCATTAAACAGGGCTGCTAATAAATATTTCTTGATGTTCTTCACCTTTGTGGTGTTACCACTCATACAGTGTAAGACATACTCGATATGTGAATAGGTCAGCATCAGAAATTTTTTCTTCACCAGTGATGCCGGATACCAGTTGCTGGCAATCAAGATCTTGTCATTTTTACACATCACAGTCTCTACGATCAGGTTCACGATTTCATCTACCTGCCGCATATCGTCATGATGGGTTACTTCCAGTGATTCATAATCAATGGTCTCTTTGACAAGGTTTTCATAAGCCTGATAATCCTCAGAGCGGTTATCGCTATCAAATCTTTTCTCATCCACAGATATGATATGATTAGATTTATTATCATTCATTTCAGTATCACTAAGATTAGTATTATTAGGGTTTGAAATGTAAACTTCTTGAAGTTTGTTTTCGGGACTTCTAGAAGTTTGATTTTGGGACTTCATGAAGTTTGAATTGTAAACTTCTGTAGGTTCCTCATTTTCCAAAGAAGTTTGTTTTTTAAACTTCTTTAATTCCTCTTCAAATTTTTTCTCATCTGTTTTCTCGGGCATAAAGGTTTTCACGTAGATAACGTTCACCTTTCCAAATCCCTGTCTGCGTTTTTCAATCAAACCAATTCCTGTTTCGTCATCCAGTTCTCTCATGGATTTGATGGCTTTATTTCTGCCACAGTTCAGTAATTCCATGATATCTTCGATGGAAAAATAGATATATGCTCTGTTTTTGTCATCAAACCACTGATTCTTGATGGAAAGAGACATTCGATCCAACATCAGTCCATATAAAATTTTAGCATCGCTCGATAAATCTTTAAAATAACTGTCTGTAAATAATGCTTTTGGTATGCGGTAGAAGCTGAACTGATCAGCTTCGGTACCGTAAAAATAATTAAATGTCATTTTTTTCTCCATAGTTTCCTCCTTTCATTTTTTGCTAAGAAGTCCTCTTTTTAAACTTCTTTGACTTTGTTTTCTTAGCATTTTCTATCCTTAACAGGACTGTTCCTGCATCCATTTTTCTAATAATGATTCAATCACCTGCTCCATATCTTTGGCTGTATAATCATCCGGAAAGTACTTTGTCAGTTTCTTTTCTGAGAAAGTAAGAGATCGGGATACTTTCTTTGCCATCACACAGTTATTGAAAATTGATAACATCTGGATCTGATTGATTGGTCCATCATTCAGCTGATTTCTGAGTGCTGCAATCTGTTTTGGTTTGATAAATCCTGTGTCGCAGATATATTCGTAAATCCATCCCTGTACTTCCTTATCGATGTAAGAGATATCTACAGCAACCGTGAATTGAAGCTTTTTGTTATCTACCAGATCAAGAAGTTCAGGAATCAATTCTGTCAGGCGAATGTAACGCTGAATCTGTTTAGAACTTTCTCCAACTTGCTCTGCTAATACATCCCTAGATACAGTTCCTATTAAATTCTGGTCATTTTGGCCAGAATTACTTTTTGGTCTTCCTGCTTGTCTTTTCATAGCTGCTAATTTCATCTTATAAGCAAAAGCTTTCTCACTCGGCAACAGTTCCTCTCGCTGAATGTTAGCGTCCACCATCGCCACAATGGCATCATCATCCGATAATTCTCTTACGATTGCCGGAATAGTCGTAAGTCCTGCAAGCTGTGCTGCATGCATTCTTCTGTGACCGGATACCATTTCATATTCTTCATTTTCATCCATGCGAAGCAGTACCGGAGTCAGTACTCCATTGATCTTTACACTTTCAACCAGATCCTGCATCTTTTCATCATCCAGCACCTTGAACGGATGATTCTTAAACGGATGGATCTTACTAATTTCTATCTCCATTGCTGACTCTTCATTTACCACACCAAGCAGTTCATCAATACTTGCCAGTTTAATCTTTTCGCCACTTCTATTTTTCATTACTCAAAACCTCCTGTGTCAATTTCATATATGCCTCGGCAACTTTTCCTTTCGGACAGTGCATGTAAATACTTTTTCCCTCTGCACTGGTCTCAGCTGCTTTTACAGACATCGGGATCACATTTTCAAATACTTCAATCTGGCTTCCGTAGGTTGTATGTACTCTCGATGCAATGTCTCTTGCGTAATTGGTTCTGAAATCTACCATAGTCAGGAGAATGCCCTCAATCGCCAGTTTCCGGTTCAGTCTTTTCTTTACTGTAAGAATGGTCTTGATCAGCTGCTGAAGTCCTTTAACAGGCAGATATGCGGCCTGTACAGGTATCAGCACAGAATCAGAGGAGACCAGTGCATTGATTGTCATCATACCAAGGCTTGGCATACAGTCGATCAGGATATAATCGTATCGGCATCTTATCGCATCGATATATTCCTTCATGATCATTTCTCTGCTCATAACATTTCCCATCGTTACTTCCAGGGCAGAAAGCTCAATATTTGCCGGAAGTAGATCTACATTTTCCTGGTGATGTAAGATACCATCTTCCAGAGAGATTTCTTCTTCGTTGATGACATCCATCATGATCGTTGCCAGTGTGATGCGAAGATCATCCGGTTCCTCATATCCAAGACTTGCTGTTAAACTTCCCTGTGGATCCGCGTCAATCAGCAACACTTTCTTACCTTCTCTTGCCAGTCCAATGCCTACATTTACGGTTGTGGTGGTCTTTCCAACGCCGCCTTTCTGGTTTACTACGGATATAACTTTACACATGATTTCTTCCTCCTTTAACTTTCCCATGATTCTTTTTTCCATAATTTCAACAGTGCCAGTATTTCCCGCTTCATCATTGCCGGTGTATAGGAATTCGGAAAATACTTATGTAGCTGTTCGTTTGTGAAAGCCACTCTTGTGATTTCACCCTTTTTAACCTCACACATGATTTCTTCCATCTTTTCCAGTGACAACTGCTTTTCTTTACTCATTTGCCGGATCCTCTGGGCCTGTGAGAGTGATGGGATTGCCTGTGCATACTCCATTGCTACAAGCAGTTCCTTTTGCTCTTTTTCACTTAATGCAGCTATCTCTACAGCCGGACAAAAAGAAATGATCTCATCATCCAGTTTCTGCAGCATTTCCGGTATCAGTTTTGTCAGTGAGATATAACGCTGCACTTGTTTTGGGCTATCACCACAATCTTCACTGATGATTTCTATTGCCCGCTTTCTTGGTGTTTTGTGGTCAACTTGGCTCTTTTTTCGACCACTTTTTCTTTTTAATACGTCATTCTTCAGTTTGTAAGCAAAAGCTTTTTCACTGTAGCTGATCCGTTCTCTGTGAAGATTAGAATCTACCATGCTTAAAATGGAATCATCTTCACTTAATACCCGGATGATTACTGGTACTTTACGGTATCCCAGTTTCTCCGCAGCATGTTTTCTTCTGTGACCGGATATGATCTCATAGTATCCATCCGGTACTGGTCTGACGATTAGCGGATTTAAAATTCCATACTTCTCAATGCTTTCCTGCAGAAGAAACATTTCCTTATCATCTTTTACCTGAAACGGGTGCTCTTTGAACGGACGAAGACGCTCAATTTCAATTTCTATGATTCTTTCTTCGTTTTCTCCTGATTGTCTGTTTGGCTCAGTCATCTTGACTCCTTTCCTCCAGGATTCAGGAAATAAAAAATGCCTGCCTGGAACTTTTATAGATAGTAAAGTTCCAAACAGACATTGCTGTTTGACCATTAGCTGTAGCTAATAGAATTAAATACTGTTTCAGCTAATTCATGTTTGCAGGTTTGGGAGAGATTGTTTCTTTTCCCGCCTTTTCTCTGATTTACATCCCCGAATAAGGGGTGACAACGGAGCGGAACCCAAATGTTAGCTGGACTTCTTAAAACCCATGTTTGCAAACCGGTAATTTTGATTAGCTGTCAGCTAACAAAAATCGGATTGCGTTAGCTGGAAATTGATCATTTTGAATGGAATTTTGTGTCACGAACGTGATTTGAAAATAACAAAAGCGTTCGTTGTCAGCTAATCCAGCTAACATTTTCGAACGCTTTGAAGCCCGTCGCCAAGAGGATTTGAACCTCCGACCCCTCGCTTAGGAGGCGAGTGCTCTATCCAGCTGAGCTATGACGACACATGCCGCAAACCCTTGATTTTACTGGGTTTCTGGGATTTTTCCCTTCGGCCATATATAAGATTATCAACTCTTTTTCGAGTTGTCAATCTACAGATTTTTTTGATTTGGTAACATTAGAACGTTCCCCAATTTGGGGAATGCTTTGTTGTCACCCTTAGCATTTTTCAGAATAGATTCGAACTGAAAGTTGTTTTTCATTTTTTCCCTTTGGGGAATGCCTCGGCTTTCTCTTAGGAGGCACTTGTTCTATCCATTAAACTAACAGGACTAATACCGGATTTTTGGCTTAAAATCAAGGTTTTCAGCCATTTCAACGGCATTGGATTTTATGATTTAAAACTGACTTACGTCAGCTGAATCAATCTTATATGATGAAATTTTTTGGTATGAAGCTATCGCCTTTTCCAAAAACGCATGTCCCCTTAATTGTGACATCACATAACAGAATCGAACTCAAATTCATTTTTCTGTTATACTCCGAGGCGATAACTCTGGTCACCGCTTAGGAGGCGAGTGCTCTATCCAGCTGAGCTATGACGACATATGCCGCAAACCCTTGATTTTACTGGGTTTCTGGGATTTTTCCCTTCGGCCATATATAAGATTATCAACTCTTTTTTGAGTTGTCAATCTACAGATTTTTTTGCTTTGGTAACATTAGAACATTCCCAAAATTGGGGAATGCTTTGTTGTCACCTTTGGCATTTTTCAGAATAGATTCGAACTGAAAGTTGTTTTTCATTTTTTCCCTTTGGGGAATGCCTCGGCTTTCTCTTAGGAAGCACTTGTTTTACCCGTTAAACTAAGCGGACGAACCAGTACATCCCCGTGTTTCACACTTAGACGCCTGTTTAAATATCATACTATTTACAACCTGAAAAGTCAAGTCTTGACCTGCTATTGAAAACTGTCTGTTTATTGAAAGCTGTCTTAGAGTCGGCCGATGGCACTCTGTGACCGCCTTTAGTCTTTTTTCAGCACAGCCACTTTCATGCTGCGTACATACTCTCCGATCGGCCCTGCTGCCTCCCGTCCGTACTTCTCACACAGACGAACAATAGCACTGCCCACAATAGCACCATCCGATACAGCCGCCATCTTTGCCGCCTGTTCAGGTGTTGAAATACCAAAACCAACAGCACATGAAACCTCCGGATTGGCTTCTTTCACCAATCGAACCATGGCACCAATATCTGTGGTAATCTCACTTCTGACACCTGTCACTCCCAAGGATGAAACACAGTAAACAAATCCTTTTGCCTCTGCAGCGATCATTTTGATGCGGTCATGGGACGTCGGTGCGATCATAGAAATCAAATCAAGTCCTGCTGCTTCGCACTGCGGGGCAAATTCCGACTTTTCTTCATATGGTACATCTGGAAGAATCAGACCATCAATGCCGACTTCCGCCGCTTTTGTCAGAAATCGCTCTGTACCATAAGAAAATACAACATTGGCATAAGTCATAAATACCATCGGAATCTTTACCTTCTGACGCACCCTACGAACCATGTCAAATACTTTATCCGTCGTCACACCGCCGGATAAAGCACGCAGATTGCCTTCCTGGATCACAGATCCCTCTGCTGTCGGATCTGAAAAAGGAATACCCAGCTCGATCAGATCCGCACCGGCCGCTGCCATGGCCTCTATAATTTTTTCTGTTGTTTCTAAATCCGGATCACCGCAGGTGATAAACGGAATAAATGCTTTTTCTTTTGCAAATGCTTCTTTAATCTTACTCATGGATATCCTCCCCTCTGTATCTTGCAATGGCTGCGCAGTCTTTGTCACCACGGCCGGAAATATTGATCACAATAATCTGATCTTTTGTCATGGTCGGTGCCAGTTTCATGGCATAGCTGACGGCATGGGCCGATTCAATGGCCGGAATAATACCTTCTGTACGGCTCATATATTCAAAAGCCTCCACCGCTTCATCATCAGTAACAGCAACATATTCCGCACGTCCGCTGTCATAAAGCATAGCATGTTCCGGTCCGATTCCCGGATAATCCAGACCGGCGGAAATAGAATAAACCGGTGCAATCTGACCAAATTCATCCTGACAGAAATAAGATTTCATACCGTGGAAAATGCCAAGCCGCCCTGTTGCGATCGTTGCTGCCGTTTCCGCTGTATTCACGCCCCGGCCTGCCGCTTCACATCCAATCAGTCTCACATCCTTATCTTCAATAAAATGATAAAAGGCACCGATGGCATTGGAACCGCCGCCCACGCAGGCCAGAACCGCATCCGGCAGTTTGCCTTCCGCTTCAAGAATCTGCTCTTTGATCTCTTTGGAAATCACTGCCTGAAAATCTCTGACAATCGTCGGAAACGGATGCGGCCCCATGACAGAGCCCAACACATAATGCGTATCGTCAATTCTGCTGACCCATTCGCGGAATGTCTCTGAAACAGCATCTTTCAATGTAGCCGTACCACTCTCAACCGCATGAACTTTTGCACCGAGAAGGCGCATTTTGTAAACATTTAATGCCTGCCTTATCGTGTCTTCCTTTCCCATATAAATCTCGCATTCCAACCCCATCAAAGCTGCTGCGGTGGCTGTAGCCACACCATGCTGTCCGGCGCCTGTCTCAGCGATTACACGGGTTTTGCCCATTTTCTTTGCCAGCAGACACTGCCCCAGTGCATTATTGACCTTGTGTGCACCTGTATGATTCAAATCTTCTCGCTTCAGGTAAATTTTGGCGCCGCCCAGGTCTTCGGTCATACGCTTTGCGTAATAAAGACGTGATGGTCTGCCCGCATAATCGTTTAAAAGTGCTGTCAATTCCTGATTAAATTTAGGGTCATTTTTATAAAAATCATAGGCTTTTTCCAATTCCAGAACCGCATTCATCAATGTTTCCGGAATATACTGTCCGCCGTGAATGCCAAATCTACCTTTTGTCATTGCTTATTTCCTCCTGCTCTTCTGACCGCCTGCACCGCCGCCAGAATCTTACTTCCATCTTTCTTTTTATCTGTTTCCACACCGCTGGAAATGTCGATGCCCCACACATCCATTCGCTGAATAGCCGCTTCTATATTGTCCGGCGTCAAACCGCCTGCAAGAAAAACTTTTTTCTCCTGCATCATTACTCCCACATCCTCAAGAATCGACCAGTCGAAGGTCTCGCCTGTTCCATAACCGTTATCCAGAATTACTGCATCCGCACTGCTTGCTATGCCTGTCCTCCTTGTTGAAATACTTTTCGGCTGCTGTATTCTCCGTCCCGGATCCCGAAACTAAAAAATCCCCGGCAATGTAAATTAATACATTGCCAGGGACGATTGGAATTCACTTATATCGCGGTGCCACCCTGCTTCACAGGATAGAAAAATCCTGCGCGCTTGTTAAAGAAGTACTAACATACTCCCGGCAATTAACGCCTGCCCCGCGTCATAGAATACTTGACCAGCTCTGCTGCCTTTCACTATGCCCTCAGTGGTCCATTTGCCTATCTGCGTTCGGCCCGGCTCTCATCCTCCCGGACTCTCTGTGCGTGCACAATAAACGTTATCTCCACATCATCAGTTTAATTAGCTAAATTGTTCTCTGACTATTACTATACCTGCTATGAAAATATCTGTCAAGAAAATTTTATAAATTTTTTTATCTTTTTATTTCAGCGCGTCCTTCAGCTCTTCCTTGGATGTCACACCAACCATACGCTGAACTTCCTGTCCGTTTTTAAAAATAATCAGTGTCGGAATGCTGACAACACGGAACTGACGTGCCAGATCCATCTGCTCATCCACATTGACTTTGCCAATCTGAACATCCGGCATTTCCGCTTCAAGTTCATGAAGAATCGGTGCCATCATCTGACACGGACCGCACCATACAGCCCAGAAATCTACCAGTACCGGCTTGTCAGATTTTGTAATCTCCGCCTGAAAATTTTCTTTTGTTAAATCTATAATTGCCATAATAAAACCTCCTGAAGTTAAATTTCTTCCATATCATTTACAAGCTCAGTATAACAGAGATACCCACAGAATGAAATATCTGATTTTATGAAGTTGCTTTACTTTTGTCCATTCACCCGCTATACTAATTTATATAGTACTTTATTTTAAACAAAAAGTAACTCCTTAGAAAACATTAAAGGATTGTGATCATTTTGAATCAGACGAATGTCTCCAACGAGCTTGCCGCCGCACCGGTGGGAAAGCTCCTTTTTAAACTGGCCGTTCCCACGGTCATTGCCCAGCTGGTCAATCTGCTCTACAACATCGTAGACAGAATTTATATCGGCCATATGCCCGGAACCGGCAGTTCTGCGCTGACCGGCATCGGACTGTGTTTTCCGATTATTTATCTTATTTCTGCTTTTTCAGCATTGATCGGTCAGGGCGGTGCCCCAAGAGCCGCCATCTGCATGGGGCAGAATAAGACAACCGAAGCCAACAGGATCCTGAATAACTGTTTCGTTGTCCTGATCATTGAAGCCGTTGTCCTGAGTGTATTTTTCTGGATTTTTGGTGAACCGCTGCTGTGGCTCTTCGGCTGCAGTGAACAGACAATTGTCTATGCGCTGCCTTATATGCAGATTTATGTTTCCGGATCGATTTTTGTCATGCTGGCTCTGGGCCTGAATCTTTTTATTACGACACAGGGATTCACACGTTTCAGCATGACCTCCGTCCTGATCGGTGCCGGTGCCAATATTATCCTGGATCCGATTTTTATCTACGGTCTGCATATGGGAGTCCGTGGTGCCGCCCTTGCAACAATCATTTCACAGGGTTTGTCCTGCATCTGGATTCTGAGGTTCCTCACCGGCAAAAAGACCCGGCTGAGATTGAAGAAATCCGATATGCACCTTGAGAAGCGCATTGTCATTCCATGTCTCGGACTCGGACTCGGTCCTTTTGTTATGCAGGCTACGGATGCACTTTTGAATATTGCCTTTAATTCCTCACTGCAGCATTATGGCGGTGATATTGCCGTTGGTTGCATGACCATTTCCAGCACGATCCAGCAGATGGTATGGATTCCCGTACAGGGCATTGGTCAGGGGGCTCAGCCCATCATCAGCTACAATTACGGTGCCGGCAACGCCAAAAGAATTCGACAGACGTTTAAATGCATGCTTGCTGTTTCTATGACAGCACTGACCGTTTTCTGGCTGTTTGTCCAACTGTCGCCAACAACCTTCATCCGCATATTCAGCAATTCTGAAGAAATTATTGCGACAGCTGGTTGGACACTTCGGGTTTACATGGCCGTTTTCTGCATGTTCAGCATCCAGATGTCTGTCCAGCAGACATTTACAGCCCTTGGAAAAGCAAAGGCATCCCTTTTTATCGCCTGCCTCAGGAAGATTATTCTGCTGATTCCGCTGATTTTTATACTGCCGCATTTCTTTGACAACAAAGTGTTTGCTGTATTTCTTGCGGAACCGGTATCAGACACCATTTCCATTACAGCATCCATCATTACTTTCCGTATTGTCTTCAAAAAGGCAATGCAAAGTATTAGTAAATCTGCATAGCAGAAATTTTTGTGTAAGATATCCATTGTATATTTTGTCTTTTAATATTATAATCAACTATAATACATCTATTATTGCATTATAATACTGATTCAGGATAGGGAGGTATACAAATGTATTGCGATTTTGAAGAATATGTCAAGAACCGAAAACCGGACAAATTGTCTCTGAAGAATCTTATCGACCCATCTCTTGAGAAACCGTACAACAAAGATGAACTAGCTCTGCTTTCCCACCTGGCAGTAATATACGGCGAATCTATTACACCTGCTTCGGAAGATGAGAACCCTGAAGCTGAAGCTGATGATGATGATGACGACGACGATGATGACTTTTAGAATCTTTTAAAAGAAAAAGCTGACGTACTGCGAATAACAACAGTACGCCAGCTTTTTTATACACTCTTGGACTCACCTGAGAGTCCCTACACGGAATTCAGGTCCGATTCACAGACACTGCTTCCATCTGTTTATACATAGTCCAGATGCCCCTGAAGCCAGATATTGCCGCGGAAACGGCGTCCCACTGCAGGCTCACCCAATAGATCTTCTGCATTCATACACAAATCGATCAACACATCATTGCATTCGACCTGTATCTGATACAGCTTCTCTCCTGTCAGCTGATTGTAGACTTCTTCTACACTGAGAATATCCCCCATCACCGAATACTGATCACAGGCAATACCATACGGCATAAAATAAGACTCTACAATCGTCAAGACATCCTCTGACTTGATACGCTTTGAAATAGAGGTATACATGTCAATATCCTCTAATGTGAGATTCTCCAGTGCATCCTGATCGCCCTGTCTGGCCGCTGCAATCATACCATTGCGTGATTCATTCTCCCGAAGCCGCTTCAAACGCTCAGAATCATTTCTCACAACAGGCAGGATCACCTTGCCGGAAATCGACAATGCCGACAACCTTACGGATACAGAAGAAATCTGACGACTCTTCGGGTTCATATCTGCATAATCCATCAGATGATTCATATGGAAAATAAGAGATACCCCAAGATTCACCACATCACACATGCCATCATATTCTTCTCTTTCAGAAATCTTCTCAACACTGACATCATCTGTGAGCGAAATCTGATGACCTGTATAATGCGGAAAATAATATTCATAACTGAACATACCATGCTCATCTACTTCACCACGCACCGTGATGCCTGCATTGGACACAAAATCTCGACACTTCTCTGCATAGACCGTGCCGCCGCAATCTGAAGCAAATTCACTGTCAGGGCTTCCCATGACCATATCAAGCAGCCGCTGCAAATCTCTTTTATGTTGAACCTTACTAAAACCTACCGCTCTCAAATAATCATGCATATAACCACCTGCAAATGATTTCTACTTGGAAATAACTTCAATACCGCCAAGATATTTTCTCAGAACTTCAGGAACAACGATAGAACCGTCTTTCAGCTGATTCTGCTCAACCAGTGCAGGAAGTACACGGGATGTAGCAAGACCGGAGCCATTCAATGTGTGCATGAACTGGATAGCACGATCTGCTCTTCTGACACGCATATTGCCTCGTCTTGCCTGATAATCTCTTGCATTGGATACAGAAGAAACTTCTTTGTAACCATTCATAGATGGAATAGAAATCTCGATATCGTATGTTCTTGCCATAGATGCAGAACAATCACCTGCTGCCAGTTTCACAGTTCTGAAGTGGAAACCAAGGCCTTTAACAAGGTTCTCAGCCTTTGTTACGAGTTCTTCAAACGCTTCATCTGACTTCTCAGGCAGTGTGTACTGGAACATCTCTACCTTGTTGAACTGATGGCCTCTGACCATACCTCTTTCGTCCGCTCTGTAAGAACCTGCTTCTCTTCTGAAACATGGTGTGTAAGAGAAGAATTTCTTCGGCAGATCAGCCTCTGTCAGGATCTCATCTCTGTAAACAGATGCCAGCGCAGCTTCTGCTGTAGGCAGCATGTAATGAATTCTGCCTTCATCTGTCGGATTAGCAATCTTATAAACTTCATCTGCAAACTTAGGGAACTGACCTGCTGTCAGACCACACTGATATTCAAGCATGTATGGCGGCATGATCATCTCATAGCCATCAGCCAGATGTGTATCAATAAAGTAGTTCAGTAATGCCCATTCAAGACGTGCGCCCATGCCTTTGTAAATCCAGAAACCGTTGCCGGCCAGCTTAACACCGCGCTCATAATCAATCAGGCCAAGGTTTGTACAGAGATCCACATGGTTCTTTGGCTCAAAGTCAAACTTCTTCGGTTCGCCAAAATAACGCAGCGGTTCATTATTCTCCTTGCCGCCCGGTAAAAGATCATCATCCGGCATATTCGGCAGACAATATAAATCCTGCTGATACTCGTTCACAACATCTCTTAACTGTCCGTCCAGCGCGGAAATCTTGCCTTTGATCTCACCCATTTCCTTGAAGATTGCTGTTGTATCTTCACCAGCCTTCTTCAATGCAGGAATCTGTTTGCTTACTTTATTCTGTTCAGCCTTCAGCGCTTCTGTCTGCTGAAGGAGTGTTCTTCTCTGTTCATCTAACTCGAGAATACGGTCGATCAATTCGTCACAATCTACCTCTTTTGCCTTCAAACCGGCTTTGATCTTATCCGGATTCTCTCTGATTAATTTAATATCAAGCATCTTTGTCACCTCATCATCACTGCCCGCCCAGGGGCGGATCCATTCATTCTTATCGAGCATTAATTATACCATTGTAAAAATACTTTTTCAATACTTCTGCCTGCCCTTTCTTTATCAGCATACTCTTTTTCATGAACGCATATACTATAAACATGGCATTTTACTCCGCGTTATTTCAAATTCTGCTTTTGAAAGGAAATATAACCATGACTGATTTTTTATATCCTGATATTTTGAATGAACAACTGACCTATGCCAGACAGGCACGTGCCGCATGGCTTTGGACCAATGTTGCCGAACGAAGCCGGATTTTTCTGCAAGTTCTGGATACCCTTCAGCCCATCTGCGCATCCCTTGCCCGTGACAGCGTCCAAGAGACGGGCTACGGTATTTTTGAGGACAGGATGCTCATGATCACACGCCTGCTTCGTGACCTCCGTTCCTGCTGCCTTCAAACAGAATCTCCCTTTTCAGAACGTCTTTCCTGCACGGACACACACACCCAAAGCCAGCCCTCCGGCACTTTGCTTGGTATACCATCATCCATACATCCGGTCACTGAAACCCTCTTTGCCGCTGCTATTGCCATTCAAACAGGAAATCCGCTCATTTTTTTCTTTTCTGACAGTGCATTTCAGATATCAGCCCGAACAGCCTCCCTGATCCGTGATGCTGCAATTGCTGCCGGTGCACCTGACAACTGCATTCAATGGCTGGAAATTGCTGATGACAACCTGCTTGAAAAATGCAATCACTGTCCCGACATCAGCGGCCTTATTCTTTCCGGACTTTCCGCCAATATCCGCAAAGTATTTTCTGCTTTTTCAGCGGAATGTATCCTTTCCTTTCCACAGCCTGCTTTCTGCTATATCCACTACAGTGCTGATCCGACACTTGCTGCAAGGCAGATTGTTTTATCCAAAACCTTTGACAACGGAATGTGCTTGAACGGTGAGCAGATAATCTGTGCCGATGCTGTGATCCTGCCGCCGCTGAAAGATGCCCTGCGCCGCACCGGCGGTTATTTTGCATCCCCGGAAGAAATTGTCCGCCTCACTGCGATTCTTGCCAACCTTTCGGACAATACAGTTAATCCTTCTGTTATCGGACAATCTGCGCAGGCACTGGCTGATCTGGCCGGTATTGTCATTCCTGAATCCACCCGCCTCATTATTCTTGAAATCGAACCGGATAATGCTTCCCACCCACTTCTTCTGCCCTTTTTGTGCCCGGTTCTTGTACTGATATCGGTGAATGATTATGAACAGGCAGCCGACAAAATTCGTCTTTTATCCACAAAAAGTGCATCTTTTTCCACTGACTTCCCTTTTTCCGACACCCGCCCCCTGCCGACACATCATTATCTTGCGCTTTATGCCGCCGACAATGCACCGATTTCATTTTTATCCTATGCACTTCCGGATTTTTCCATAATTGAAAATGCTCCGGCTGCTTCTGTATCCATGATCCAGCAATATATGGATATCTATGGCCATCTTCTTCCTTCTTCAGCCATTCCTCAGCTTTTTTCCATCCGCCGCTGCCATTCGACAATGATCGAAACCGCCCGCTGCTTTTCTTTTCCTGCAGAAATTTATTATGGGCAAAATCCCCTTGAACAACTGAAACTTTATGAACATGAAGACCATCTTCTCTTTCTGCAGTGTCCCGCATTTTCAGAATCTGCCGTTCAGACTGTCATAAAAAGGATACAGCAAAAATACCCCTTTATTCAGTATGAATGCCTAAAGCTTGCGCCCGATGATTCACAGATCACCGACTTTCTCTGCCAGCACTCGCTTTTTCCTGAACTGCCTGCTGCACCGGATTGTCTCATTGTCATCGGTGACAGCACCGCTGTCCATATTGCCAAAATGCTCATGACCCGTTATCAGCAATCCGCAAGTTCTTCCCTCCCACGCCTGATCATCATGACTTCGGATGCCGGATGCCATGCGGCGCTTCTGCCTTTTTATCCACACTATGACAGCTGCAGCAACCGATTGACAGATATGTCCTGCCGGCTTTCCTATTTTACATTGATTGCTGACAGCCATTTTTCCTTTTTTCGAAGCCACAAACATCTGATCAGTGCCAGCATGGCTGCTATGGCCGATGCTTTTGATTCTCTCTTATTCGTCGGCGGAGATGATATTTCCGATGCTATGGCTTTCCGTTCCATTCAGCTGTTTCTTGTCTGGCTTCCGCTTTTTTTGTCCGCCCCCTCCGAAAGAGGGCATCAAAAAAACAGGCCTGACGCCTGTTTGGAACATTTGCAAAATGCATGTATTTTATCCGGACTGGCCTGTTCTCATACCGGCCTCGGCCTTTCTCATATCCTCTCACAACAATTATGCTGTGAATTTCGGATATCGATGTCTGCCTTGCAGGCACTCCTGATACCCCGTCTGCTCCTGTATTATGGCAGTGATTCCACACATCTCTCCGGAAAAGCCTGGACGGTTTCTTCCTCCGCCTGCTCTGCTGATAACTATTTAAAAATGCTGGCTGCCATCAATCCATCCTTCGACGGAAACCGACGGGCAGCCGATATACTGGCCGAAAAAATTGACACACTTCTTGATGATGCCCATCTCCCGACCAATATTAAGAGCTGCCATATCCGAGAAAAAGACTATCTTCAGCGCATAGAGGACCTGGCTCTGCGCAGTTTTGAACAGTTGTCCGCCATCTGTGCCGATGCCGGATCCGGATATCCGCTGGTCAGTGAAATTGTCCGGATTCTAAAGGATATCTATTAGATTCTGCCTGTAGATCCAAAACCGCCTGCACCGCGCTCTGTCTCATCCAGTTCCGCTGTCTCGACAAATTCTGCTGTCAAAAACGGTGTTATCACCATCTGTGCAATACGTTCACCGTTCTCAATCTCTGCCGGCTGATTGGAATGATTATGCAGAGCAACCATAATCTCGCCTCTGTAATCCGCATCAATAACCCCTACCTTGTTGGCTGGTGCCAGACCTTTCTTGGTTGCCAGCCCGCTTCGCGCATAAATAAGCCCTGCATAACCTTCAGGGATTGCTGCACTGATGCCTGTATGTACCAGATAGGTCTCACCCGGTGCGATCGTCACTGCATGATCCATACATGCATACAGATCCGCACCTGCTGAAAACGCTGTTCCGTATGTTGGAATGATTGCTCTGTCATCCAGTTTCTTTATATTCACCTGCTGTTTCATCTTCATCTCCTCCTAATTCTCTCTGACCTCAACATGAACATATTCCTTCGGCTCCCAGAGGACAATATGACCCTCTTTCAATGAGGGCTGTACTTCTATAATTCTCTGGTTCGATGAGCCCTTAAACTGCAGGCTCGGGCTCTTGAGTGCCTCTTTAAACTCGCCGTCCACCAGCACATCAATATAAGACAGCATCTCTTTTGTCTCTTCCCACTGCTCTGCCATTCTTCCGAGAATATCCTTTTCAAAATCATAGCCTGTATAACACCAGATATTCTTCTCCGGGAATCTTGCCTTTACTTTTCTCAAGAGTGGAAGCAGTCCCTGCTGGTTTACATGCTCAAAGGGCTCCCCGCCAAGCAGACTCAGACCCGCAATATAAGATTTGTCCAGATAATCCAGTACCTGTTTCTCCGTTTCTTCTGTAAATGGCTTTCCGTAATGAAAATTCCATGTCTCCTCGTTAAAACATCCTTTGCAGTGATGCGTACATCCGCTGACAAAAAGCGACACACGAACGCCCTTGCCATTTGCCACATCGCAGTATTTAATATCTGCGTAATTCAAATTCATCAACCTTCTATTCAGTAAATATATTTGTTTCGGTCGTGATCACATCGCCCCGACCCGATTCACATTCTGTGCCAGCTGTACAGACATGCATCCTTATCATTATATGAGAAAACAACATGAACCGCAAGCAGCAAATTTATGAATAATACCTCTGCGTTAATTTATCCTGCGTTAATTTATGGATTGCATTTCTTGCACGGATCATATCCCTGAGCGATCAGATCATCCCTGGAACCTGTGTATTCCTTTTTATTGGACGCTTTCATCTGCTTCACACTAGAACAGGACGGATAATGAAACTTCTTGGTATTCGTATTCAATATGTACTCTGTCCCTGTGCTGACCGGTGCGCTTGTCTCCTTGACGGATTCTGTCTGAACCGCAGCCTGCTGTGTACCGCTTTTGTCTGCGGCTGACTGGCTGACTGCAGAATTGCCGCCGGAACTGCTGTCGGAATTTCCCTTTTCTGAAGACAGCCAGCTGTCACCGGTTACATAGTCTATTGTAATTCCCGGCTGAACATTGTACGCATAAACGCAGAAGCAAATACCGTCGCCTTCATCTTCGACAGAATATCCCTCCATCAGTACGCCATCCGCTACAAGATTATCGCCCGTAAATATAGGCGTCACTCTATAAAGCACATGGTTATCTGTTTCTTTCACGTAATCGGCCACCATATTCTCAAAAGGCAGCATCCCGTCCACATTCAGATAACGTGTACCGGTAATAAGATTCTGCTGATTGGCATTCTCAGCAGTCAGCTGATAGCCAATCAGATGACAGCGATTGTACAGCGACTTGCCGTCCACATTGTCATATTTAACTGAATGCCATCCTGTGGGCTTCACTTCGCTGATACTACCGCGCTTCTCTGTAGGCATTGTCTCAAGGCAAACATTGGCATAAGCCACCCCGCAGCGTCCAAGCGCATCCAATTCACTGTAATTTTCAAAAGCTTCTGTTGTCAGATTATCCGATGTAAAATAGGGTTCATTATTGTTGACAGTTGTATATGGTTCCCCGGAATATGCCGGAACATCTGCTGCATTAAACGCTGATGCGGTACCGGTATGAACCACTTTTTGCTTTGAGTCATCCGACTGGACTTGTGCAGCAGCCTGTATCTCTGTTTCATCCCCAGGATCATTCTCCGCAGATTCCGTCTGAACCGTCTCAACATAAGATTCTGTTTCTGAATCTTCTGCTTTCAGCATAACCTGGGTTGCTGCACCGGATCCGCAGCCAACCAGCATGCACAGACACAACAACAGCGTCAAAAAATAACTTAACTTATTGTTCCGCTTATTGCTTCTCATCGTTCATAAACCTCCATCGTTATCTTCTCATGAGAAAATCCCACGAACTCCTCTTCCTGAACCTTAGTCATTTTGGAAATGTCAATATCCAGATGCTGATCTGCCGGATAAACACGATTCCATTTAAAAACGATGCATTCATCTATTTTGTCAAAATAAGTCGCCAGCGGCTCTTTCTCGACAAAACACAAATCCTGTACTCCTGCTTCCTCCAGATAATTCTCAGACACTGCAATTCTGTTATCTTCCGGAAATATCTTAGCTGAATACGTATTCATATACACGCTGCAATCACGCTCATCAGCCATCTGCAGCACGCGCTCACAAAGCACTCTGTCCCTGCTCTGTCTGCGATGATTAAACAACATACCTCCATTGTCATCCACGCAAACTATTACTCGCATTATTACTCCTCCATCATCTTTTTTCTGACATCCTATTGCGCTGCTTAAAATCTCTAGCGCAATTATTTTGCCAGTGCTGTCAACAACATTGGTTGTCAATAAATTCGTCCTCACACGACATAAAACTATTATACCATACATCTTCTTTTTTTTTGAAGCAGAAGTACCTGGCTTTTGAAATTAAAAAGACGATTTTTACATTATTAAATGCTGTAAAAATCGTCTTTTTTTGGTTTTTGGTTTGAATTACAAATGCATCACTCTGGCATTAATCTCTTTCGTCTTACCCACATTCCAGAAATTCTCGCCAAGATAACCGCATGTACGTCTTGTAACATTCATCTTAGAGTGATCCTTATTGCCGCATTGCGGACATTCCCACTCAAGATCATCGTTGATCTTGATCTCGCCATCATAACCACAGACATGACAATAATCAGACTTTGTATTAAATTCTGCATACTGAATATTGTCATAGATAAACTTGACAACTTCCTCTAATGCCTCAAGATTATGTCTCATGTTCGGAATCTCCACATAAGAAATAGATCCGCCGGATGAAATCTTCTGGAACTGGCTCTCAAATGAGAACTTGCTGAATGCATCAATCTTCTCTCTGACATCCACATGATAAGAATTCGTATAATATCCCTTATCAGTGATATCTTTAATCTCACCGAACTTCTCAAGATCGATTCTTGCAAAACGATAGCAAAGAGATTCTGCCGGTGTACCATATAGACTGAAACCGATGTTCGTCTCATCACGCCATCTGTCTGCTGCTTCCTTCATATGATTCATGACACGAAGTGCAAACTCCTCGCCCACAGGATCCGTATGACTGACACCCTTCATCAGCTTGGTTACTTCATAGAGTCCGATATAGCCAAGAGACATGGTAGAATAACCGCCATACAGAAGCGGATCAATCTTCTCACCCTTATTCAGACGGGCAATCGCACCGTACTGCCAGTGAATAGGACTGACATCCGATAATGTACCCTTCAACGCATTGTGACGGCACATAAGCGCCTCAAAACATAACTGAAGACGTTCGTCCATCAGTTTCCAGAATACTTCTTCATTCCCTTTCGCCAGAATACCGATCTGCGGCAGATTAATGCTGACAACACCCTGATTAAATCGACCTTCAAACTTATAGTTGCCGTTCTCATCCTTCCAAGGTGACAGGAAACTTCGGCATCCCATACAGCTGAAAACATTGCCTTCATAATTCTCACGCATCTTCTTCGCAGAAATATAATCCGGATACATACGCTTTGCAGAACATTTCACAGCCAGCTTCGTAATGTAATCATATTTGCCACCCTTTAAGCAGTTGTTCTCATCCAGAACATAAATCAACTTTGGAAATGCAGGTGTTACATAAACACCCTTCTCATTCTTAATACCTTCAAGACGCTGTCTGAGGATTTCCTCAACAATCATTGCATTCTCTTCAATGTATTCGTTATTCTCATCCAGATTCAGAAAGAGTGTAACAAAAGGTGACTGACCATTGGTAGTCATCAATGTATTAATCTGATACTGAATCGTCTGAACACCGGACTTCAGCTCATCCTTCAGACGATCCTGGACAAGTTTCTCAATGGTATCATCATCAAATTCATCGCCAAAATGTGCTCTATAGGCCTTTTCATACTTATCATGGCTCTTGCGCAGATACTTGCCAAGGTGCTTCAGATCAACAGACTGTCCACCATACTGACTGCTGGCTACTGCTGAAATGATCTGAGTCATCACCGTACAGGCTACCTGGAAACTCTTAGGACTCTCAATGAGCTTGCCGTTCATAACGGTACCATTGTCCAACATATCCTGAATATTGATCAGACAGCAGTTGAAAATCGGCTGTACAAAATAATCCGCATCATGGAAATGCAGAATTCCCTCTTCATGGGCCTTTGCAATCTTCTCAGGCAAAAGCAGTCGTTTCGTGAGATCCTTGGAAACTTCGCCTGCGATCAAATCTCTTTGAGTGGAAGCTGCTGTCGCATTCTTGTTGGAATTCTCTTCCATAACCTCTTTATTGCTGTTCTTAATCAAGCTCAAAATCGAATCATCTGTTGTATTGGCGCGGCGCACCAACTCACGTGTATAACGATACACAATATATCGCTTCGCCAAATCAAACTTCCCTAAGGCCATCAATTTCTGCTCGATGATATCCTGAATGTCTTCAACAAGAATTCTCTTTCTCTTTCTAGTCTCCACATAAGAAACAATCTCTTCAATCTCCTGATTCGAGATTCTCTCTTCTTCCGGAACCTCCTCATTGGCTTTCCCGATAGCAACTATAATCTTACTGCGGTTATAATTGACTTCCTGTCCATCCCTTTTGATAACAATCATTATGACCTTCCTCTCATCTATAAGAAACAATATCATGTTGTCTACAAACATAAACAACAAATTAACCACAAAATATAGTAAGAACATTCGTTCTATTTCTCAAACGCTCCGTGGACTATTATAGCACGCTTGTCATTAAAATACCATAGGAAATATCTCGAAGAATAAATATCGTCACTTTTCACGAATTTTAAAAAGTTTTTTCTGTACAGCAGATCATTAGCGAAAAAAAAGACTCTGAAATTATTTCAGAGTCTTAAAAACAATGAGACATCCGGGGTTCGAACCCGGGACACCTAGATTAAAAGTCTAGTGCTCTACCAACTGAGCTAATATCCCATCGTGCCCAGAACCGGAATCGAACCAGTGACACGAGGATTTTCAGTCCTCTGCTCTACCGACTGAGCTATCTGGGCGGAGTTGCGGGGGCCGGATTTGAACCAACAACCTTCGGGTTATGAGCCCGACGAGCTACCGGGTTGCTCTACCCCGCGATATAATCTAATTGTCTATTTAGACACATAAGTACCTGACAAACTATTCCATTTATCAAGTACTTCAACTGGGCGGAGGTGGATTCGAACCACCGAAGCGTGTCGCAACAGATTTACAGTCTGTCCCCTTTGGCCACTCGGGAATCCGCCCATATCTCTATATAGTTTTTATATCGAGAAAAGCCGATGATCGGACTCGAACCGATAACCTGCTGATTACAAATCAGCTGCTCTGCCAATTGAGCCACATCGGCATCAATGGAACCTATAGGGCTCGAACCTATGACCCTCTGCTTGTAAGGCAGATGCTCTCCCAGCTGAGCTAAGATTCCATATGAACGACCCAGACGGGACTCGAACCCGTGACCTCCGCCGTGACAGGGCGGCGCTCTAACCAACTGAGCCACTAGGCCATCAAAGGTATGCATATATTTTATGGCGATATGAAGGAAGCAGTTTACAATACAGCTTCTTATTTTAAGTATGATTATGAAGATGACTGGATAACAGATCCGTTTGCAAAAGAGATGATTCAAGATGTAGATCAGTCTATTGTTCTGGATAGTGGTGTGATAGACAGTCCGGTTCTGGGAAAAATTCCGCCAACAGGCTTATCCGGTGGGGTAAAGACATTAATTCTTGTGAAATTTGATAAGGATAAAATATTTAATGCATCAACTTGCGGAGACAATTGTGCAAAATGGTTATTGAAAATTGCAGAAAAAGAGGACAGGACAATTAATCTTCATCATTTGATGCGGTTTGGAACAGAACCGTTTACGATTCGTGTTCTGAATACGAATCAAATTGTTCATTCAATGGAAGAATTGGTGTCAATAGCAGGGGAGTTTGTCTGATCGACGGGAGTGGTGTGTGATGAAAGGAAAACATAAAATTATCGTATGAAATATTACGCAATCCATCAGAATATATAGAAAGCAAAGAATATTTCAGTTGGGAAAGATTTTTTACAGCGATTTTGATTGAAGAGACAAAAGACAGTTATATGGCATACGCGAAACGAAAAATAAATCCTGTGTATTTAGAGAAGACAATGCAACAAGCTATTTTAAAGCAGATGCCTGGAATAATAATGCGTTGACGAACAAATGTTCTTATGGTATGATAAAGACAGATAAAAGGTGGCGGTAAGTATCTGATCAGACGGGAGTGTGTAGTATATGGCAGACTTGAAAAGATTACCAGTTGGAATGGATGATTTTAAGGAAATTCGTAAGTCAGAATTTTACTATATAGATAAGACGAAGCTAATTGAGCAGGTCCTTGAAAATTGGAGCAAGGTAAATCTTTTTACCAGGCCACGACGATTTGGCAAGACGCTGAACATGAGCATGTTGAAATGGTTCTTTGAAATCGGAACCGACACGACATTCTTTGATGGTCTTTATATTTCAAAGAATCAAGAGTTGTGTGAAGAATACATGGGCAAGTATCCGGTTGTGCTTTTATCTCTGAAAAGTGTAGAAGGGCTTACATTTGAGGAGGCCAGAGCTTCTTTGTGCGAATTGATTGCCGGCGAAGTGAGAAGATTTAAATTTTTAGAGAAGAGCGACAGGTTGGATGATGATGAAAAGAATGCCTATCATGATTTGATTTTTATTCAGAATTTAAAAGAGACTATACTTGGAACCAAGTTAAAATTTTCATTGAAAAAGATATCAGAATTATTATATAAGCATTATGGACAGAAAGCGATCATTCTGATCGATGAATATGATGTGCCGTTGGACAAGGCATTCCAGCATGGTTATTACAGAGAAATGGTGACATTAATTCGTGGATTGTTTGGTGAAGCCTTTAAGACAAATGATTTTCTCCAGTTCGCGGTTTTGGCAGGTTGTCTTCGGATTTCGAAAGAGAGTATTTTTACAGGGCTTAATAATTTCAAAGTTTATGCGGCAAATGATCTCCGGTATGATGAAGCATTCGGCTTTACGAATGAAGAGGTCAAGCGGCTTCTGGCGGATTATCACTTAGAGGAACATTTTGCAGAGGTCAAGGAATGGTATGACGGTTATCATTTTGGCAACGCAGATATCTATTGCCCGTGGGATGTGATCAACTATGTAGATGATCTTGTGTTTGATCCGCAGGCCAGGCCAAAGTCTTACTGGATCAACAGCAGCGGGAATGAGCTGGTTAAGCGATTTATTGATAAGGCAGATACGACCACCAGAGATGAGATCGAAGAGTTAATTGCCGGGTATGCAGTCGAGAAGCGGATTCGAATGGATCTGACCTATGATGAGATTGATAATACGATTGACAATGTGTGGAGCGTTTTGTTTACGACTGGTTATCTGACCCAGGAAGGCCGTGAGATGGATGGTATCTACAGGCTGATCATCCCGAATAAAGAAGTGAGGGAAGTCTTTGTACTTCAGATCAGT
>NZ_LR698973.1:2580775-2584065 GCF_902381825.1 Pseudocoprococcus catus | reverse complement strand
CGGTGCAAAGTGGTGGTTGATAAGATATAGAATCCTGTAAGAAAATCCCGTCAGGTCGTTGTGACTTGATGGGATGCGTTTTAGAGTGAGGTAATTGTCATATGAATTCGAGGAGATATTTTGAAATTATGCCTTCTGAAGGTGAGAAGAAATTTACACTGCCTGTGAATGAGCATCAGGTGATTTTTCAAAGGTATTTGGATATGACATATCATGTGCAGGAACTGGATCAGCTGTATCGGATGATGTTATATAATCTTGAAAAAATTTTTCGGGATTATGATTTATTATTTGATGACAGGGTATATACTTATAACGGGCAGGAAGTGGATGTGCTTCAGCTCAATGCTTTGATAGGGAATGCCATCAGTTCGGCGCGTACATTAATTGAGTCGGTTGAAGTTTTTGACAAGGCTTATATAGATTCGGATGGAACATTTAAGACGTATTATATTTCAAAGGCCTATGACAAATGGATGGCATATCGGATGGTGGATTTTCTGAGAAATTATATGCAGCATGGACATGTTCCGATTAGTTATGATGGAAATAAGATTTTTTTGAATCTGACTGAAATATTGGATGTCCATCATATGAGGATCAACAAAGCGTTAAGGCAGCAATATACAGACGTTTATGCTCAGTTGATGGAACAGGGCGCTGTGGAGACAAGGTTAGCGTGTGTTTTTCCGTTGTATCAGTATTTTCTTCTGGTACATAAGTTATATCTTGATTTTTGGCGATATGCGGACTGGACTTTAGGGCATATGGACGAAGAGGTTCGTGCAATTGTGGCAGAGCATCCGGAATATAGGCAGACATTTGATCAACATGCATTTGTTCCGGTGTATTGTGATGCGGCTGGTTTAACGCATGGTTTTGATTTGAATGCGGATTTCCTGGGGGCATTGGATGGCATCAAGAGGCTGGCAGAAGAAAAGTATGAGGCTTATAAAGCTTCCAATGGGAATCTGTTGATTTTGACGATGGATTATTGTCTGGAAAATAGGGCGCCGGAGATGCTTTTTGTGGATGATTCAGTGCTTTCGAATAATCTGGTGGAATATTGCAGAGAACACGGCCAGAACGTACATCACATTTCTTTTGAAAAGCATTATGGTAGCATGGACATGCACACAGTACATGAAATGTTCCCATATATTCAGTTTGAAGATGGCATACAGTGGAATGTACCATACAGTGATGTAACAATTGCGGATTTTATCCGGACTTTTCCGAATATAAGGCAAACAGGTATTTGTGCGCAAGTGAATAATGTGGCAGGTGGGGGTCCTTTGGGGCATCTCATTATGCATGGATGGCATATGATTATGGACAGTGCGGCATACATTGCGGAGCAGATGCAGATTGAGTCGGCAATAGATGTTGTTGATTGGATATCAAGGGCTGAATTTGTTGCCTCAAAAATGCGGTTGCTCAGACAATCTTTCTCACGGCAGGATGCACATAAACCAGACGTACACTTTTTGATGCACTACATTCGTCAACAGGATCATTGGAATATTATTGAGATGTCCAAAAATATGAAAGCGAAGCCTGAGCTTTTGAAAATGTTGTTGGAGAATCTTGGTTATATCAGCGGCGATAGCATTCATTATCAGTATGATGCCGAATGTGCTGAAAAAATGAATCAGTATCAGAAAAAAAGAAAGGTTGAGATTGAAAATCGCCACGGATCAGATGTGGACTGTTCTGCAATGAATCAAGCGGTGATGAATGCCAATGCAGATGCACTCTATTATTGTCTTACTTTTGATGTGAATCAATTACCACAGGCGTATATGGAACGATTGGAAGATGATAGGGCATATGTTAATTGGGATACATCTTCCAAATCATTCAAAATCATGGAACCATTGCCGACTGACTGTTCCATTCAGAAAGTGTATGATATAGCGGAAAAAATGAATCAGATTTCTAAAGCAATGGTACTTCAATGTGAAAAGGGAAAATGTATTGACGAACAAATGTTCTTATGATATGATAAAGATAGATTAAAGGTGGCGGTAAGTATCTGATCAGACGGGAGTGTGTAGTATATGACAGACTTGAAAAGATTACCAGTTGGGCTGGATGATTTTAAAAAGATCCGAGAAAATAAGTTTTACTATATAGATAAGACGATGTTAATTGAGCAACTGCTTGAAAATTGGGGAGAAGTAAATCTTTTTACCAGGCCACGACGATTTGGCAAGACGCTGAATATGAGCATGTTGAAGGCTTTTTTTGAAATCGGAATAGATACGACACTCTTTGATGACCTTTATATTTCAAAGAATCAAGCGTTGTGTGAACGTTATATGGGGAAATATCCTGTAATTTTTCTGACACTCAAAGGTGTTGACGGATTAACGTTTGAAGCTGCAAAGTATCGCCTGGCGGAATTGATTGGTGCTGAGGCAGAGCGATTCGCTTTTTTAGCAGAGAGTACGCATCTGACAGAGAATGAGCGGAGTAAATATCAGATGATGATTCATTTGGAGAGTGGTAAGTACTCGGCAGATGAGGAGATGCTCGTATCCAGTTTGCAAATATTGTCGCAGCTTTTATATAAGCATTATGGGCAGAATACCATCATTCTGATTGATGAATATGATGTACCTCTTGATAAGGCATTTCAGCATGGCTATTACAGAGAAATGGTGACATTAATCCGTGGATTGTTTGGTAATGCGCTAAAGACCAACAGTTTTCTCCAGTTCGCGGTGATGACAGGTTGTCTTCGGATTTCGAAGGAGAGTATTTTTACAGGGCTTAATAATTTCAAAGTTTATGCGGCAAATGATCTCCGATATGATGAAGCATTTGGTTTTACCAATGAAGAGGTCAAGCAGCTTCTGGCTGATTATTACTTAGAGAAACATTTTGCAGAAGTCAAGGAATGGTATGACGGTTATCATTTTGGTAATGCAGATATCTATTGCCCGTGGGATGTGATCAACTATGTAGATGATCTTGTGTTTGATCCGAAGGCCAGGCCAAAGGCTTACTGGATCAACAGCAGCGGGAATGATCTGGTTAAGCGATTTATTGACAAGGCAGATATGACCACCAGAGATGAGATCGAAGAGTTAATTGCCGGCCATGCAGTCAAGAAGCGGATTCGAATGGATCTGACCTATGATGAGGTTGATAATACGATTGACAATGTGTGGAGTGTTTTGTTTACAACTGGTTATCTGACCCGGGAAGGCCGTGAGATGGATGGTATCTACAGGTTGATCATCCCGAATAAAGAAGTGCGGGAAGTCTTTGTGCTTCAGATCAGG
>NZ_LR698973.1:2569478-2580098 GCF_902381825.1 Pseudocoprococcus catus | reverse complement strand
AGGTGCAAAGTGCTGGCTGAAAGATTATAAATTTGTGGTACAATACCTGACTTTTGGAGTTGAATAGTAAAATATGGTGCTAAGCCAAGGATTAAAGCCTATGGCTTAGCATTTTTTGATTTCTCCATCGCTCAGAAAATAGGACATCAGTGGCAGGTTGCAAAGGGATATCCAGCAAGTTCCAGGTATTTTTTTATGAGATCCTCATTCATAGTGACTTTAATTTTTCCATTCGTATCGTTTCCTTTTTTGTCTGTAGTGGTAAAAATTACATATTTTGCAGAGTCACCGTATTCTGAGCGCTTTGCCTGTGAAGCTTTCAGCAGTTTTGCTTTTCCAACTTCTTTATTAATCTCATATATCTGCTTCTTGGCCAGTTTGGGATTAAAAGTAACAATTCTTTTTTCTGTTATCTTAAATTTTTTAATTTTTTCTGTTTCAGTGTCTTTGAATTTATATTCAAACTCATCTACACATTCCTTGATACGGTATAAGTTCCTTTTTTGTTATTAGTTTTTTAAGAAAATACGCCATAAAATCACCCGCTTATAGTACAACACCATAGCACCATATATGTAAGGGGCGAAAATAAATTTTGTCAAGTTTTTAAAGTGAATGCAAGAACAAACATTCGAAAAAAGCACTGTACTTTTCAGACTTCAGATGTTATACTAATAGCATACTAAAGATTAGAAATACAGATTGGCACGAAAGGATACAGACCATATGGACAATTCTGCTGCAAGGAACAAATGGATGGATAGAGAGGCCCTGAAGAATTACAGGCATGCGATGCGTATATGTTGTATGAATGCATTACATGTCTGTTCGGATGAGGCGCTTTCAGAGTTGTGCTATGATCTGGATATCAGCAGAAATGGGGATGCGAGAGCCTATGAGCATCTTCTGGGCGGCCAATGCATGGTGATTACTTCAGAACCCGGAGGCGGGAAGTCCTATTTGATGTGGCTGCTGCTGAGGGATTATCTGGAGGACTGCAGGGATGATTCAGATCGTCTGCCGGTGTTTCTTGATGGAAGGGATTGCGGTATTGTCTGGGATTCGATTGAGAAGGGGATTGTGAGAGCACTCAGCAGGCATTTTTCCCTAGTCACTGAAGAATTAGTCAGGGAGCGATTGCGTGCAGGCGGGTTTGTCCTGCTGGTGGATGCAGTTGATGCGCAGTCCGAGACCGGCAGTTTTTTACTTTCTGAGCTGTATTGTCTGGGCCATGACACAGACAATACGGTGATTATTGCTTCCAGAATGCAGTGTGACAGACGAGATTTCCATTCGGATTTTGTGTATTATACGATTGATCCTGTCAGCGATGAGCAGATTATCCGGTGGCTTGAGCGTGATGCGGCTTTAAGGATGATTGGTGGAGACGAGAGGAATAGGAGCTGTGAGATCCGACGGATGCCGGGACGGCTTCTGGAGGTACTTCGAACGCCCTTGTTTATTCGTATGTATGCGATGACAGCAGTACATTCAGCAGTGCATTCCGATGACTGGAGGATTTTATCGAATCACACGGCGCTTCTGGAAGCCTATATAGATATGAGAATGAAGTCTATGAGCTGTTCACCGGAGAATCGGGACAGGATTTTTGCTGTTTTGTGCGAATATGCAGCGGATAGTTATGTCAATGGGGATAGTGAAGAACGTTTTTTGAACTGGGAGCGGTCAGAGATTTGTACTCAGATAGAGGCCGCTGGTTTTATTACACGGCGTTCACAGACTGTTCATTTCAGATACAGCGTATTTCATCAGTTCTTTATGGCCTGTTATTTATCGGGACTCAGCGCGGAACAGTTGAATATATGGATGGATGCCCATAAATCGGACAAGCGGTATGATGAGAGTATTTGTTATCTGGCGGGCATTTTGGCCAATCACTGCAGTCAGAATTGGATTCTGGATTATCTGGAGCAGAACAATCTGAGGCTTTATGTGAAGGCTCTTGCGTACGGAAGAAATTATGCAGCGTCGGAAGTAAATATCAATTTTGAATATGCCTGTCATTTCTTTGCGCGTGTTTTGAGAACGTATGAGTCGATCATTCAGACACATTTTGACAATATTTATCGTCTGTTTGATGGTTATAGTATTGATGATACTGGGAAGGTATGTATTCGCGGGAATATGAATCTCCGGCAGAGAACATTGTCGGTGTGCATGTACAATGGTTCAGCGGAGGCGAAGACGCTGGAGGCTGTTGTATCCGGAGGTAGAGGCATCTACAGGATCGAAGATAAGACAGGGGTATCTTTTGATTTTGAAGAACATATGATCAGGAACAGGAGAGCGTATTGCTATGACCTGGATTTGCTGACCTTGGGGCCGGATACGGCAAGAGAGATTGCTGTGGATATGATCAGAGATCAGACGATGCGTGCCATGGACAGGAAGAATATATTTGACGGGCATGTCGATGTGCTGTTGGCGGAATATACGGAGAGTAAGCTGAGGAGACTGCGCAGTAAGCGGTGGACAGGGAACAGTGAATCTATTCTGACATTGTATACAGGTGATTATGACCGGATTATACATAGACTGGAACAGCTGAGTGTGACGAACATCGAGATTAATGTTTGTGCCAGCCTGACTGCACTGATAAGGTCAAGAGTCGATGATGTGACAGAATTGCTGGATATCCGGCCGGATCTGCCGCAGACAGATTTAATGCTGAAGCAGGGAAGGCATTCTGATAGGTCGGAGGCGGCTTATTCGGATCGGCAGTTATTGAAGAAGATACAGAGAATATGGACGTTGTCGGATGATGCCATACGAAGAATTACGACAGAGATTGTACCGGCTTTGTCAGCAGTCAGACAGCCCGCCAGGAAGATCGGCTGGGTCTGTCGCGGTGATGGATTTTCCGGCATCCGTTACATAGAAGTGAAGACAGATGAGGGAGAGGATATCTCACCGATTTTAGAATTCCGGGAGGATGCTGACAGAATCGGCACTTTCGGAGATTTAGCTTCTGCAGCTGATTTACATGGTACCGGTCAATTGCAGAGGCTCGGCAAGTGTGAGTCGGATGTATTAAGAGAAGGGACATCCATTTTGCAGCGCTATTTTGGTGATTATGTATTCCATAGTATTATCTATAGAGAAGTTAAAAGGGATTTTGAGCGGCTGTTTGGCAGACGATAAATTTCAACAGGACATTTCAGGAAAGGACTTGAAGAGAATGATAGAGACAATCAGACTTTTTGATGAAGATAGCCACCAGACATTGTTTGAGGGGTGCGTATTATCTTGTGAGCAGGATGGTGATTTATATAAGATCACATTGAACCAGACAATGTTTTTCCCGGAAGAGGGCGGTCAGAGCTGCGACAGAGGCACACTCAATGATATTCCGGTGGAGAAGGTACTGGAGAAGGACAGAGTGATCTACCATTGGGTGAAGGAACCGCTGTGGGAAGGCGATACGGTTACAGGTTGTGTCGATTGGGAGAAGCGTTTCTCAGATATGCAGCAGCATACGGGGGAGCATATTGTATCCGGACTTATTCATGAATACTTTAAGCTGAATAATGTAGGTTTTCATTTGGGAAGCGAAGCCGTGACCATGGATTTTGATGGTGTGATCACCAGGGAACAGCTCCGTATGATCGAGTATAAAGCGAATGAGGCAGTTGCGAAGAATCTTCCGGTGAAGATTACATGGCCTTCAAGGGAGGAACTGATGGAGATTCCTTACCGCAGCAAGAAGGAGATAGACGGACCGATTCGTATTGTGGAGATCCCGGGCTATGATATCTGTGCCTGCTGTGCACCCCATGTTCATTTTACCGGCGAGATCGGCATGATTCGACTGACGGGGATGGAGAAGTATAAAGGCGGCGTGCGCATTCAGATGCTCTGCGGTTTCAGAGCACTGGCAGATGCCCTTGAGAAGGAACGTAATGTTTATGATATTTCCGCGCAGTTGTCTGCGAAGCCTTATGAAGTGGCTGCTGCGGTAGAGAAGCTGAAGAATGAGAATCTGGCGCTGAAGCAGGAGATGACTGGGATGAAGATGGATATCCTGCAGGAGAAGATCACAGCGCTGCCGGAGAATGAACAGAATATATGCTTTTTTGATAAGCATATGGACAAGAGCAACATGCGGTATGCTTTTAATCTTCTGGTTGAGAAGTGCAGCGGCCTTTGTGGATGCTTTGACGGGGATGATGAAAACGGTTATCGTTATGTGATGGGCGGCAGAGATGTGGATGTTATTGCAGCAGGTAAGGCGATGAATGAGGCTCTTGATGGCCGTGGCGGCGGTTCGAAGGAGATGTTCCAGGGCAGTTTGAAGGCTGCAAGAGAGCAAATTGAGGAATATTTTGCTAATCTGTAAAAAAACCATAAAATTTTGCAGAATGCCATTGATTTTTTCAAAAATATCATTATAATAGTAGGTACACTTGTTTAATATAGGATAATGACCGTATTAGCGTTATGCTTTATTAAAAAAGTGTTTTTATTGACGATGATAGAATATGAAAGAGGTACATTCAATGGATGAAGCTGTATTTTTGCAGATCTTGAATAGTTTGCTGGAGAAGGCAAAGAAGAAAAAAAATGAGCTTGATTATGGCGACATCAATGATGCGTTCAAGGGCTTCGAGTTTGACGAGGAGAAGATGGAAGAAGTTTACGAATTCCTGGAAGCGAAGAATATTGATATTATCAATATTCCGGAAGCACAGGATGACGATGATGAGTTTCTCGATCACCAGGAAGAAGAAGTTGAACTGCTGGATGATGTTGATGCACTGGAAGGTGTCAGCCTGGAAGATCCTGTCAGAATGTATCTGAAGGAAATAGGAAGTGTGAAGCTTTTATCCCCTGAGGAGGAAGTTGAGCTTTCCAAGAGAGCAGAAGCGGGTGACCAGAAGGCCAAGGATAGAATTATTGAAGCCAATCTTCGTCTGGTAGTCAGTATTGCGAAGAAGTATGTGGGCCGCGGCATTCCGTTCCTTGATTTGATCCAGGAAGGCAACATGGGTCTGATCAAAGCTGTCGAGAAGTTTGATTATGCCAAGGGATTCAAGTTCAGTACATATGCAACCTGGTGGATCCGCCAGTCTATTACCCGAGGTATTGCTGATAAAGGTAAGACAATTCGTGTGCCTGTGCACATGGTAGAGACAATCAACAAGACATTGCGTATGTCCAGGAATCTTTTACAGGAGCTGGGAAGAGAACCTACCAGCGAAGAGATTGCAGAGCGTCTTGGAACAACCAAACAGAAGGTAGAAGAGGCTCTTGAGATTTCACGTGATCCTGTTTCTATGGACAGCCCGATTGGTGAGGAAGAAGATTCCAGTCTCGGAGATTTTATCGAAGATGAGAATATGCTTTCACCATCTGATTCGGCTGACTATCAGATGCTGAAGAAGGAACTGGTGAACGCACTGGATACGTTGACAGACCGTGAACGCAAGGTTATTGAGCTTCGTTTTGGCCTGATCGATGGACAGGCCAGAACACTGGAAGAGGTTGGCAAGGAATTTAAGGTTACGCGTGAACGTATTCGTCAGATTGAGGCGAAAGCGCTGCGCAAGCTGAGACATCCGTCCAGAAGCCGCAAGCTGAAGGATTTCCTTCAGGAGTAACAGGATTGCTTCTCTGCTGCGGATGAGAGGACTGCCGGAAGGCAGTTTATAATGATGAGATCTATATAGAATGCTGCATATGTAGGCGTTTCCAGATATGGAGCCGACAATGCAGCATTTTTTTTGCGAGTCTACGCGAGTAATGAGCTAAAGCTCCTGTTTGCACAGGACTTTGGCGAATAGATTCAGAGGTGAACAGTATGATTTTTGACACACGTTTTTCTGAGAAGGAATCGATACGCTATGGCGTTGTGGACGGCACGGCAACCATTGTGAAGTATGAAGGCGATGAGATGCGTGTTGTGATTCCGGCGTCTATTGATGGTTTCAAAGTGACGAAGATCGAGCCCTATGCTTTCTCGGAGAAGTCTATGAAGTATATTCAGTTTCCGGATACGTTGGAGGTGATCGACCATCACGGTTTCAGTGAATGCAGGGAACTGTTGAATCTGGATTTTCCGGATTCACTGAAATCCATTGGCAATTATGCTTTTTATAATTGCTGGGCATTGGAACAGGTGCATCTGACAGCCCATATCCGCTCTATTGGTTTTGGTGCTTTCAAGAACTGCGAGAAGCTTTCAGAGATTGTTCAGGACAAGATTGAAGGGCTGGATATTAGTATCGGTAGTATCCTGGATGATTTGAACCAGCAGATTCACGTGATTGTACGGCATTTATACCCGGATAAGCCTGTGGAGGAGGCCAGAGTTATTTTTACGGAGCATGATTACGAAGTGGTCGCCAATGTGGCTTCCATGTGTAAGCAGTTTGAGTCTACGGAGATTGGTTCCGGCAAGTATATCCGCTACTGTATCGGCATCCAGGATGTGGATTATAACAAATACGATGGGATGTTCTATGTCCTTTTAAGGGGGGATTCCTTTGATACGATCATCACGGTGGCTATGGAGCGCCTGATGTATCCTTATGCATTGACGTTGGAAGGCGAGCATACGTACAAGGATTATATTGCAGAACATGCTTTGGAAGCGGCGAAGAAGTTTATTCAGGAGGATGACAAGGACAAGCTGACTTTTTTGGTCGATCTGGGTGTGCTTGACAGTGATGAGACAGACCAGGCCATTGATCTGGCGCTGTCCCTTGACAAGACAGAATTTACTGCTTTTCTGATGGATTATAAACACCGGAATTTCAGTATGGCAGATGAGTCCTTTGATTTATAGGAGGTTTTGACATGCATGAGATGAAAGAGAAGCTGATCAAGGCCGGAACCGACATTTTGAATGCTTCCAAGACAGAATTGTATGTCTCTATGCGTTTTTTGGATATTGCACTGAATAGTCTGGGTTATGAAATGGATCTGTCCATGAAGACGATCGGTACGGATAGTCAGAAGATTCGCTTTAATCCGAGATATCTGATAGAGAATTATCAGAATGACAGTGTGCTGGTGAATCGGGCTTATCTGCATATGCTGTTGCATTGTGTATTCAGACATATGTTTCATAACCGTGACAAGGATGAAGATGTCTGGAATCTCAGCTGCGATATTGCAGTTACAGCCATCATTGATCAGATGAATTACCGATGTATTCGGCTTGTTGTACCGGATGAACGACAGGCCGTGTATGACCGACTGAAGTCAGAGATGAAGGTGCTGACAGCAGAGGGCATTTATAAGTCACTGACAAAACGGCCTCTGACCTGGCTTGAGATGGAAGCGGCTAAGAAGCAGTTTGTGGTGGACGATCATGTTTTCTGGGATTCGGAGCAGGAAGATCAGAAGGATGGCGACGGACGGAATGATCAGAATCAGAACAACGAGGACAATCAGGATGATGAGAACAATGATCAGAACAATCAGAACAATGACAGACAGAAGGAACAGAAAGAGCAGGAACGTAAGGAGCAGGAGAAACAGTGGCAGGAGATCAGTGAGAAAATGCGCACGAATATGGAGACCTGTTCTAAAGACGCGGCTGAGATGGCTGGAGACCTTTATGACTATATTAAAATAGCTACAAGAGAACGTTATGATTACAAACGTTTTCTTCAGAAATTTACAACGCTTCGAGAAGAAATACGACTGGATCTGGACAGTTATGATTATATTTATTATACATACGGTCTGAATCATTATGGCAATATGCCCCTGATCGAGGCCCTTGAATACAAGGAAGTCCGCAAGATAGAGGAACTGGCCATTGTTATTGATACGTCAGAGTCCTGTTCCGGTGAGTATGTGCGTCGTTTCCTGGAGGAGACATTTGCCATTCTGACAAATAAGGACAATTTTTTCAGGAAGATGAATGTACACATTATCCAATGTGATGCCAAGGCTCAACAGGATGATGTGATCACCTCTGAGGAAGACATGAAGCGTTATATGGAGAATTTTAAGCTTATCGGTTTCGGCGGTACGGATTTCAGACCGGCTTTTGAGTATGTCAATGAGCTGTGCCGCAAGAAGGTGTTCAGACATCTGAAGGGACTTCTGTATTTTACGGATGGCTACGGCACTTACCCGGCCAGACGTCCGGATTACGATGTGGCCTTTGTTTTTCTTGAGGAAAGTTATAATGACAGACATGTGCCTCCTTGGGCCATCAAGCTGATTCTTGGACCGGAGGATATACAAATGGGAGGATTAGACAATGAACATTAAACAGGCAAAGGATGAGATCAGGCATACCGTCCAGGCCTACCTGACAAAGGATGCACTGGGAGATTATGCGATTCCTGTGGTCAGACAGAGACCGATTCTTCTGATCGGACCGCCGGGTATCGGCAAGACAGCTATTATGTCACAGGTGGCAAGGGAGTGTGGTGTGGCACTGGTTTCTTATACGATTACCCATCATACGAGACAGAGCGCCATCGGTCTGCCATTCATCGAGAAAAAGAATTTCGGCGGCAAAGAGTATTCAATCACAGAATACACAATGAGTGAGATCGTAGCGTCTATTTATGAGAAGATGGAAGCAACCGGGCTCAAAGAAGGTATTTTGTTTATCGATGAGATCAACTGTGTATCCGAGACACTGGCACCGACTATGCTGCAGTTTTTGCAGGGCAAAACTTTCGGCAATCACCAGATTCCTGAGGGATGGGTGATTGCGACAGCTGGTAATCCGCCGGAATACAACCAGTCTGTCAGAGAATTCGACATTGTCACCCTTGACCGTGTCAAACGGATCAATGTGGAAGAAAATTATCCGGTATGGAAGACCTATGCTTATGAGAACCATATCCACAGTGCGATTTTGTCTTATCTGGATATCAAGAAAGAGAATTTTTATCAGATTGAGACAACGGTGGATGGCAAAGAGATTGTTACGGCCCGTGGTTGGGAGGATTTGTCCAGGCTGATGCAGGTTTATGAGCAGCTGGATATTCCTGTGGATGAGTCTGTGATCCTGCAGTACATCCAGAATCGTCGGATCGCCAAGGATTTTGCCAATTATCTGGATTTATATAAGAAGTATCAGACGGACTATGATGTGGATGCCGTTGTACAGGGCAATGTGAAGCCGTCTTCCATTGATCGTATTCAGAAAGCATCCTTTGATGAGAAACTCAGTGTTATTAATCTGTTGATCAGCAAGCTTACTGCGGCATTTACGGAAGTTTTTGACAAAGATCAGTATGTCCGGGATCTCTATGAGATTTTGAAGGAGCTGAAGTTTGTTCTTGGCCGTGCACCGAAGGATGGTTCCAGAACAGCAGCGATTTTGTCGGAAAAGGCAGAGCAGGTGGAGGAAGAGCTGAAGCTGAATAAGGAGCGTGGGCTCTATGATGCATCCAAATTGCTCAGTATGAAACTGATTTTGAAGACACTGGAGCAGTATCGTCAGCAGCTGGTCAAGGATAATCGTCTGGATCCGGATGAAGCCTTTGCCTTTATTAAGGCATCTTTTGCCAAGGATACAGAAGAGCGAAAACAGCTCATTCAGACAGCGGCTGCTTACCTTGAGAATGCTTTTGCCTTTATGGAAAGTGCTTTTGGAGAGAGCCAGGAAATGGTCATCTTTATTACAGAGCTGAATGCCAATAAGTATTGTGCACGTTTTATCAGGGACAATGGTTCTGCAAAATATGATCGCTACAATAAATCGCTGCTCTTTGATGAGAAACGTGAGAATCTCCTCCGTGATATCGGGGAAGCCAGCGAATTTGCCGCTTTTCTTGATTAGTGCCGTGGATATTTGAAGCATAAAAATATGACAGAGAAAATTTTAGAGAATTTCAGCATTGCCCAGATCTGTGAATCCGGGCAATGCTTTCGTATGGAGGAAATACAGGATGGCCGATATCAGGTCATTGCCGGGGACAGATATCTGGAATTGGAGCAGCAGGAAAATAGGGTCCGCTTTGACTGCACTGAAGTCGAATATCGGGATTTCTGGCGGCATTATTTTGATATTGAGACAGATTATGGTGCTGTGATGGCGCAGATCAACCCGAATGATACCTATCTGACAGCGGCTGCTCAGTTGGCATGGGGTGTAAGAATCCTGAATCAGGATTTGTGGGAGATGATTGTTACGTTCCTTATTTCCCAGCAAAATAATATCGTCAGAATTCGCCGCTGTATTAAGAATATCTGTGAGACCTATGGAACGGCAAAGACAGCGTCGAATGGTGTCTGTTATTATGCTTTTCCGACAGCCCAGGCGCTTGCCGGGCTTGAAGAAGATGCTTTGATGGCCTGCAACCTGGGTTATAGAAGTAAATATGTGGTCCGTGCCGCCAAAGCCGTATCTTCCGGTGAAGTGGACCTGGCATGGATCAGTAGTTTGAATTACCAGAAAGCAAGGGCGGAACTTTTAAAACTCTTTGGCGTTGGAGAAAAAGTGGCAGACTGTATCTGCCTTTTTGCCCTGCATCATTTGGATGCATTTCCGGTGGATACCCATATCCGTCAGGTAATGGAACAACATTATAAACGGGGATTCCCGAATCGTCGTTACAAAGGCATTCGGGGCATTATGCAGCAATATATCTTTTATTACGAACTGCATGGAAGTGAAAAATAATC
>NZ_LR698973.1:2463242-2568456 GCF_902381825.1 Pseudocoprococcus catus | reverse complement strand
TAAGGGATTTAAAGAGTGTCCGTGTTGAACAGACGCATCTTGAATCCCTTTTTGTTTTTTATAATGCAGGTAGTCTCCTTTTTTTACTTTTTTACTTTCTCGCAATAAATTGATGAAAAGGTATTGACAAGACGATAAAAGAGGCTTATAATGTCAACCATAAAGAAAACATACAAATCCCATTAAATAAATAGGAATTAATAAAGGAAAGGAGCATGCATATGCGGATGGCGATATATCATAAAGGAAGAATGGAGCGATGTTGTTGCTGTATGAGTGACGTCAGACGAGATGCATCTTTATAGCAGATAAACAGATAGAGGTCGTAATAGACGATCAGATGATATTATTTTTGGGAAATAAAGATTTATAAATTTATTTAAAATGAATAAAAGAATTAGATGAAATGAATGGAGGATTATCATCATGGCAGATATTAAACAGAGCGCATTAGAGTTAATTGGCAACACACCTATTTTACAGTTAAATCGTTACAGTGAGAAGGCAGGCATCAAGGATGTTACACTGCTTGCAAAGCTTGAGTATCTGAATCCGGCTGGTTCTGTTAAGGATCGTATCGCACTGGCAATGATCGAGGATGCTGAGAAAAAAGGTAAATTGAAACCGGGTGCGACAATCATCGAGCCTACATCAGGCAACACAGGCATCGGCCTTGCAGCTGTTGCAACTGCCAAAGGTTACAAGGCAATCCTGACACTGCCGGATACAATGAGTGTTGAAAGAAGAAATCTTCTGAAAGCATACGGTGCAGAATTGGTTCTGACAGAAGGTGCCAAGGGTATGAAAGGAGCTATTGCCAAGGCTGAAGAACTCGAGAAAGAAATTGATGGGGCAGTGATCCTTGGTCAGTTCGATAATCCTGCAAACCCTGCAATTCATAAAGCAACAACAGGTCCTGAAATCTGGAAACAGACAGACGGCAAGGTAGATATCTTTATCGCAGGTGTTGGTACAGGCGGTACAATCACAGGTGTTGGTGAATACCTGAAAGAACAGAATCCAAACGTCAAGATTGTCGCTGTTGAACCTGCTACAAGCCCTGTATTATCCACAGGCAAATCCGGTTCCCATAAGATTCAGGGTATCGGTGCAGGTTTCGTACCAAAGGTACTGAATACAGATGTTTATGATGAGATTCTTCCTATTGAGAATGAAGATGCATTTGCAGAAGGCAAAACATTTGCCGTATCTGAAGGTATCCTTGTTGGTATTTCTTCAGGTGCTGCATTAAAGGCAGCACAGATTCTGGCAGCAAGACCAGAGAACAAAGGCAAGACAATTGTTGCATTGCTTCCTGATTCAGGAGACAGATACCTGTCAACACCATTATTTGCCGAATAATATTGCTTCATATTGTTTCATAATACAACTGCTTTTTTATAATAATGATATTTTTCTCGTACAAGCAAAATGGGCATCCCCAGATCGGGATGCCTTTTTGTGTTTGTGTAAAAATATTAGAAAAAATGGATTGTTAGGTACCTTAATAATTATCCCAAAATGGAAGACGGCATTGATCATTTGGCAATATAATTTTGTAAATTTGGATATTTAGGTACCTAACAATTGAGTATGGATATTTAGGTACCTAACAATTGAGTATGGATATTTATGTGCCTAACAATTGAATGGGGATACTTATGTGCCTAACAATTGAATGGGGATATTTATGTGTTTAAAAATTGAATGGGTATGCTTATGTGCCTAATAATTGAGTATGGACATTTAGATATTAAATATTTAAACACGGGTAGTTTGGTTTTAATAATTAAACTTGAGTATTTTGAGTATTTAGGTACCTAACAATCAGAAATTTATAAAATATATGAGCGTGGCACATAATTATATAATAAGAATAATTTTTATAAAATGCAGTCATAAGCAGCGTGTAATCCGCATAAAATAAATAGAATGGGTACTTTGGATTTAATAGAGGCATAAAAATAATTGAGGTACCTTATTAATGAAAAAAGCAGTATATAATTCGAAAAAGGAGCGAACAAAAAGAAGGAGAAAACTGGAGGGGAAAACCAGGAAGGAAATTTCAGGGAGAAAATTTCAGGAAGAAAATTTCAAGAAGAAAATTGCAAAGGGGATAGGAAACGTATGGATATGGATTTTTTTGATTTAAGTTTTGAAGAATCACTGGATGAGCAATTGGTGAATGCTATTTTGGATGTGGGGAGAGATATTCGAAGGCTTTTTGAGGGAAAGGAGAGCCAGAGTCGAATTTTAATGATTTTGAGGCTTCATGGAGCTGTGACTCAGAAGGTGTTAATACAGATCTTACATATTCAGCCGGGGTCGGCCAGCGAGATTCTGAAGAAGATGGAAAAGGCCGGTTTAATTATCAGGGTACCTAATGAAATGAATCGACGAGCATCGGATATTGTGCTGACACGACAGGGCAGAAGTGTATCGGAGAAACTGATTGAGCAACGCCGTGGACGGTATCGGGAGATGATGGCATGTTTGTCGGAAGATGAAAAGGTGAGCCTATTTTCGATGATTGATCGGATGAAAGAGGATTGGCAGCATCGTTTCAGAGCTGTGCCGGAAAGCACTATAGTATCAGGGGATTCATCGCTGCAAAAAGAAAAAGAAAGAAATAAAATCTCGGAAACATCGTCAGATGGAAAATGAGAAATAAAAAACACAGTGCTGTAGATTCTCAGCTGCCGGATGAAGCATGGCTTTGAGAAAAGTACCGCACTGTGTTTTTGTTGTTGAGGGATATTGATGTTTTAATTATATAGTTAACGGGTTACAGGTTCTTTTAAGTTGTGGCTGACTTCGGAGCCTGCCTTTTTGTGGAAGAGCTCTTTGCCGCAGCTGATAACAATGATGACACCGAGAACCATCAGCAGGAAGGCGATGATCAGCTGGAGACCTTCTACAAGGAAGACAGCTGTACCGGCGCCGTAAGCGTGAAACAGTGCGATAACGCGTTCTACAAGAGCAGTTGATGTTACAGCAAGCATGATGAGAAGCGGTGCAATCAGTGTTCTGAATTCACGGCCTGTGACTTTTAAAAAGACGCATAATGTGATCAGAACAAGTGCACTTAACAGCTGGTTGGCGCTTCCGAACAGTGGCCAGATGTTAGCATAGCCAATCTGAGTCAGCACATAGCCAAGGAACAGTGTCAGGATTGTGGAGAAATATTTGTTGCATAAAAGTTTTCTCCAGCCTTCAGCGTGTTCCATATCATCAACGGTGAACAGTTCCTGGAAAGACATACGTCCGATACGTGCAACAGAGTCAAGGGTTGTAAATGCAAGGGCTGATACACACATTGTCATGAAGCACTGGGCAACGTAAACAGGGATACCGAACATTTCAAGGAAACCGGCAACGCCTGATGAGAAGATGGCGAATGGCGTGCCTGTGGCAGCTGTACCATCAGCAGAAGCAGCGGCACCTGCAACACACAGAGCCAGAACGGCCAGAAGACTTTCAAGTACCATAGCGCCGTAGCCGACTTTCTGCATATCCTTTTCGTTGGAGATTGTCTTAGAGGATGTACCGGAAGATACCAGGCTGTGGAAACCGGATACAGCACCGCAGGCAACAGTTACAAAAAGGATTGGGAACATGTCACCGGATTTTTCATTGTGGAAACCGGTAAACATTGGCAGGTTCATTGTAGGATGTGCAGCAAACAGACCAACAACAGCGGCGATGATCATGCCTGCAAACATAAAGGTTGTCATGTAATCTCTAGGCTGCATCAGAAGCCAGATTGGCAGAACAGCGGCCAGGAAGATGTAAGCAAAAACGATGTAAGACCAGGTTGTTTTGGATGCGATCAGTGGGAAGTTCATGCCGATAACAAATGCTGCAAACATACATACAAGACCAAGAACAACTTCCTTCCAGCCTTTAAAGTTTGCTTTCTTCTGGATGAGACCGAATACAGCGGAAAATACGATAAACAGAAGAGAAATGCTTCCGGCAGCACCATTGACATTGGCGGCGTCGGATAACTGTGTCACACCTGCTTCAGTGACAGTATAAGCGTTAAATGTACCATCTACCATATCCGCAAAGGCTGCGATAACAATCAGTGTAAAGAGCCAGCAGAACAGAAGAAATAATTTCTTACCGGTTTTGCCGATGTATTTTTCAATCAGAAGTCCCATGGACTTACCGTCATTTTTGACACTGGCATATAATGCACCAAAGTCTGTAACGGCACCGAAGAAGATACCGCCGATCAGGATCCAGAGAAGAACAGGAACCCAACCGAAGACAGCGGCCTGAATAGCACCGGTGACAGGGCCTGCACCGGCGATGGATGAGAACTGATGGGCAAAGACTGTCAGACCATCTGCCGGAACATAATCCTGTCCGTCGTTTTTGCGGACAGCAGGTGTCTTTGCATTCGGGTCGATGCCCCATTTGTTGGCCAGCCAGCGGCCATATAAACAATAACCAGCAACCAGACAAACGGCTGCTATCAGAACAATAACTAAAGTATTCATAATAATGTGCCTCCTCTTAAGTAAAATGTAGTGACGATTCAAAACTGAGTGTCTGACACGTCGGTGATGAATGGTCGTGAATACCAGTTGGCAGGTGATTCGGCTTTGAAGTTCAAAAGATCAAATTGCCTGCATGCCTGACAAAATCTTTTGAATTTGAACGAATAAATCATAAAAAAAGCTCCGCCTTCTGTACCCTTTCGGGTTTTTCAGAAGACGAAGCCTATGACTCCGCGTTACCACTTCTATTATCGGTTTTTCAATCGATCACTCTGCCACGTCCCCGATTCTCTCTATCATCGGTGAACATGCTCTCCTGTAACGGTGAGAATCCGTTTCGGACTAATGAATCTGTTTCGTCCGAAAAGCTCACAGGGGATAATTTTCTTAAGTATCTGCTGACTCACACCAACCGCCAGCTCTCTGAAAGAATACCGGACTAAGAAAACCGTGTCCTGATCGTTGCTTTTGTTGTTTGTTCTTGAAACAATTACAGATTATAGACCTTTTTGAAAAATTGTCAAGAAGATTCTTTGTACTAAATTGTATACAGAATACCCGCAATAAACGACATATCAAATAAACAAATTGCGATAATTGTTGGGTGCATATGATGGAAAAACGAGTTATAATAGACATGATGTAGTATAAGAAAGGAAATCATGGCAGGAGATTTTTTACAGAAAGAAGAAAGTTAGCCACAACTTACCAAAGAGCTTGACAGAAACGGCCAAAAAAGAGTATAATAAATAGTGGTCGTTTCTAACTAATGTGGGAACAGAATGCAATGCGTGACAACAAAGTGATTAGAAAAGGAGACTGAATAGAATTGAAGAAATGTACATGGAAGAAGTATACAGCAAGTGTTCTAGTTGCTGCTATGCTTGCAGCCCAGCCGATGGCAGTATATGCGGACGAAGCGTCCACGGCATCGCAGGCAGCATATAGTGATACAGAAGCGAAAGACATAAATGGTGTTTATGAACGTGTATCAGACAAGGTAGCAGGTATGCTGGCGAATGGTGAACTGACTTACAGTGAGACATCCGGTTATTTATATGATGCCAGCGGCAACAAGGTAGACCCGGAGACAGGTGCTGAGATCCCTGATACGACAGAAACTGAGACAAAGGCACCGGAGACCGAGACAAAGGCACCGGATACCGAGACAAAGGCACCGGAGACAACAGAGACTGAGACAAAGGCTTCAGAGCCATCAGCTTCTGAGACTGAGACAGAGTCCCAGACAGGAACAGGGGAATCAGAGACAGAATCCCAGACAGGGGCAACAGATACTGAAACCGGAACAACAGAGACAGGAACAACAGAGACAGGATCCGAAACAGAATCAGAATCTCAGTCGGAGACTGCGTCATCGGAGACAACGACACCTGGGTCTTCATCAGATAATGCTTCGGCATCGACAGATTCAAAAGCAACGGAGTCTCAGACAACTGCAGAGACAGGCAGCAATACTCAGCAGGATGTTTCCTACAAGGCATCCGGTGTTTTCAAGAAGATTGGTGATAGAGTACAGTATAATGTAGATGTTCCGATTAAGGGTCTGCCGTCATTTATTACTCAGGAGATGATTGTCGGAGCATTAAAGAGCCAGGATGAATACGGTTATCCGGCTTCTGTTACAATTGCCCAGATCATACAGGAATCCGGTTATGGTACATACGGACCGGGCGGCAATAAAGGACAGGGACTTTCAGGACTGGCCTACGGTTACTGTAACTTATTCGGTATTAAAGGTTCAGGTACTGCAGGGAGTGTCTCAATGCGTACATCTGAGATGACGAAGGATGGAAAGATTTATTCTACAACATCTGCATTCCGTGCGTACAATACATACAGTGAAGCCATTGAGGACAGATGCAAGGTTCTTCAGAATGGTTACGGTGATCTGATCAGCGGTGTCAATGATGCCAATACCTTTGCGATGCGTATTGGACAGCGCTGGGCAACAGATCTGAATTATGGCAAGAGCTTGATCAAGCTGATGGAACTGTATGATCTGTATCGTCTGGATGATATGACACTGAAGGATTTTTCAGCGATGATCGGCAGATTTGCAGATCCTTGTCCGGGTGCGGTTGTGACAAGCAACTTCGGATTCAGAGAGTTTGACAATAAATTCCATAAGGGTCTTGATCTTGGTACAGGCAGCGAGAATATCCCGACGTATGCAGCAGAAAGCGGAACCGTTATCTTTGCAGGTTATTCGGGGTCTGCAGGTAATCTGATCACCATTGACCATGGTAATGGTCTGGTGACGAAATACATGCATCATTCTGAGATTTATGTCAAAGTCGGCGATCATGTTGAGAAGGGACAGCAGATTGGTCTGAGCGGTACAACAGGTCGTTCCACAGGTAATCATCTGCATTTCCAGGTCGAGGAGAATGGTGTGGCTGTCAATCCATTGTTATATCTTGAGGGCAACGGAACAAGCAGTGAACTGCAGCGTATGGACCCGATGAAGGATATTGTCAGCGGTACAAAGGTTGTTCTGGAGAAGAAGGATATAGAGACTTCAGGGGAGGATGCACAGAACGCAGCTGTTGAAGAAACAGAAGCGGCAGAATCCATTGCGGAAACAGACAGTCAGAAGCAGCAGAAAGAGACAGCGGTTGAGACAGCAGAGATTGCGGATTCGGCCAAGCAGGTTGTTGACAAGGCTGTCAAAACAGAGAAGAAGACAATCAAATAATACAGCGCAAAGCGCGGTGATTTAGCAAATAACTAAAAATAACAAAACCGGTATTCAGCCATCAGCTGAATACCGGTTTTGCTATTTAAAAGCTTTGTTATTTACAATTCTAAAAACTGAAATATAAAGATGCAGCATGAACAGCAGGTCATTAATTGAGGAAGTTCTCAATGATCACCGCTTCAGCTTCTTCTTCTGACATACCGAATGTACGGAGTTTGATCAGCTGTTCGTCGTTAATACGGCCAATAGCTGCTTCATGGATGATCTGCGCATCAATATGGTTGGCATTGATCTCAGGAATAGAGCTGATGGATGCCTTGTCCATAATGATGGAGTCACACTGGACATGTGCATGACAGGCGTTGTTGCCGATGGCCTTCGGATGGAAGATCTGATTGGATGTGCCTTTGGCAACAGAACGGGAAATAATACGGGCAGAGCTGCCTTCACCGTTCAACTTCACCTCCATGTTGGAAATAGCATGCTGAGCGTCATGGGTCATCAGTTTCTCTGTGACATAAAGTTTGGCATTTGGTCCGAGTTCAACGAAGGTTTCACGCTTGGTAGAGTCAACACCTTTGATCTGGGTGGTCTCCAGGGTGAAAACAGAATTCTCACCCACATAAATCTTTGTTACCGGGTTGAGAATCTTGCCGCCGGTGCCGTTTCCTTCAGCGTAGTGGTTCTCGACATACTTCACATTGGCATTTTTGCCGACATGGAAAGTATGAATACCATCGTGACGGGTTTCGCTGCATCCTTCACCGTGGATACCGCAGCCGGCAACGATGGTGACATCCGCGCCGTCTTCTACATAGAAATCGTTGTAAACAACATCAAGACCGGGTTCGGACATAACAACAGGAATATGCACCTGTTCATTCTGTGCTTCACTGCTGATTCGGATATCGATGCCCGGAAGGTCGGTTTTCTTCACAATAGCAATATGGCGGCTGTCACCATGACAGACAGCCATACCGTTTAATCGGAGATTGTAGGCGCCTTCCTGTTTGAAGCCATAGGAATCAATCACCTTTAATACATCTTCTGTTACCTGATTAAGCTTCACAGTAATCGCCTCCTTTCTGCTGACCATAACAGCAGGCCTCCTGGGAGGATGTGTCTAAGAGTGTCGGAAGAATCTCTTCGGCAGGCCCGATTCGGTCAATCTTGCCGTCGGAGATGACCATGATCCTGTCCGCCATACGGATAATACGTTCCTGATGGGAGATAAGGATCAGACTCTCTTTCTTCTCCTTGTGAATCTGTTCAAACTTCTTGATCAGCATAGAAAAGCTCCAGAGGTCAATGCCGGCTTCCGGTTCATCAAAAATGCAAAGCGCATGCTGTTTGGCAAGAACCGTTGCAATTTCGATACGTTTCATTTCACCGCCGGAAAGGGTAGCGTCTGCTTCTCTGTCAATATATTCCTGGGCACAGAGACCGACACTGCTGAGAAAACCGCAGCATTCGCTCTCGCTGAGGATTCTTCCTGCTGCAAGATTCAGAAGGCGGCGGACGGTCATGCCTTTAAAACGCGGCGGCTGCTGGAAAGCGAATCCGATGCCAGCCTGGGCACGTTCATTGATGGAGAGGTCTGTAATATCTTCTCCGTTTAAAATAATTCTGCCTGAAGTGGCTTCATTGATACCCATGAGCAGCTTGGCAAGTGTGGATTTGCCGCCGCCGTTTGGGCCTGTGATGACAAGCATTTCGCCATCGGCAACATTAAAACTGATGTCGGAGAGAATCTCTGCCTGACGGCCATCATCCCGGACATCAAAGGATAAATGTTCTATTTGTAACATTCTGTCACTTCCTTATATAGTATTGATAACAACATCAAATATAAATATAACATTTATGTTATTTTTTCACAAGTCTTTTAGCACAAAAAACGACAAACTATCAAAATGAATAGTCATAAAAAATTATGGGAAAATCTGGTGGATTTTTGTCTGAAAAGGCTGTATAATGATTGAAGTTTATGGGGGAGGTAGAAAATGGCACGAGATAATCAGGATCTGACAAAGGGACCTTTAGCCAGGAAGATTTTATTTTTCAGTGCACCACTTATTGTATCGAATCTTTTGCAGGTGCTTTTTAATGTGGCGGATATTGCCGTTGTCGGGCGTTTTGCGGGGGCATCAGCCCTGGGATCAGTTGGATCGACAACGATTCTTGTGACGATGTTTACGAGTTTTCTGATCGGGGTTTCGGGAGGCATTAATGTTTTGACTGCATTGTATCTTGGCTCCGGAGACAGGAAAGGAGTTCGGGAAACTGTACATTCGGCTTTCCTGTTCAGTATTCTGACAGGATTGACCCTGCTGCTTATTGGAGCAATATTTTCAAAAGGTATTCTGGAACTTTTGAACACGAAGCCGGAATTGATCGATGGGGCGGTGCTGTATATACGGATTTATTTTCTGGGGATGCCGGCGCTGGCTGTTTATAATTTTGGTAATGCCGTTTTCAGTGCGGCGGGGGATACGAAACGACCGCTGAAGTATCTTTCCATGGCGGGCGTTGTGAATATTATTTTGAATCTCTTTTTTGTGATCGTCTGTAAGATGGATGTGGCCGGCGTGGCTGTGTCCAGTATTATTTCACAGTATTTGTCGGCTGCGATGATCAGCGTTGCACTTTTCAGAAGCGGGGATATTTATGGACTGCACCGATCGGAGCTGCGTCTGAACAGAAACAAGACTGTGAATATTATCAGAATCGGTATTCCGGCAGGACTTCAGAATGCGATCTTCCAGATCGCGAATCTGTTTGTACAGGCGGGCGTGAATTCCTTTGATGCTACCATGGTGGCCGGCAATGCGGCTGCGGCCAATGCCGATGCGTTGGTGTATGATGTGATGACGGCCTTTTATACGGCCTGCGGTAGTTTTATGGGACAGAATTTCGGTGCCGGCAACAGGAAGCGTGTCAGGAACAGCTATCTCATCAGCCTGGCATATTCCTTTGGTATCGGTATGATCATGGGATTGGGACTTGTTTTATTTGGCCATCAATTCCTCTCATTGTTCTCGACAGATGCAGATGTCATTGAGGCGGGGATGATCCGCTTGTCCATTATGGGTGTCTGCTATGGATTTTCCGCTTTTATGGATTGTACCATCATGGCTTCCAGAGCTTTGGGAAAGAGTATGATACCGATGGTGATCGTTATCATGGGTTCCTGCGTATTCAGAGTTGTCTGGATTTATACAGTTTTTGCGTATTTTCATACCATATTATCCCTGTATTCCCTTTATATATTTTCATGGGGGATCACAGCTATTGCAGAAATCATTTATTTTGGTTACATTTACAAAAAAAGAGTGTGCTGAGGCTCACTCTTTTTTACTGTGTTTGATTGTACACGATGCGACATATATCAGCTGTGAATTCAAAATTGCTCCAAATCGGTGCCTGGTTTTTGAATGTTAACCGGCAGAGACAGGACGTTTAATCTGGCTGAGGCTGTAGGCCAGCACGGAACCGATGACAAGAACGCCGCCTGCAATGGACATAGGTCCGATGGTTTCGCCGCAGATAATGGCCGCCAATACCGGGTTGAGAATCGGTTCAATGCCTGAGGTCAATGCAGCTGTTACCGGAGAAACGGCATCCAGTCCCCGGGACAGACAGATGGTGGCCAGACCGGTCTGTACAGCGCCAAGAAGTACAATCACCAGCCATATGGATGGTGTATGGAGGGTTTCGTGCACAGCAGTCGGAAGGCCGATGATGAAGGCCAGAATATAGCTGATGACAAGGGAAGATTCGAAATCGCCGCCTTTCATTTTCTTCATCTGAAACATAATGGCATAGGACAGGCCGGAGATAATGGCAAGAAGATTGCCGAGCATGCCGCCGGAGGTGATCTTATCAAAGAAAAAGCATACAATACCGATTAATGCAATGATGCATGTAAGGACAGCCCTTTTATCCGGCCGTTTATGATAGAAGATCCAGAGGATAAGAATCAGAAAAATCGGATGTGTGAATTGCAGGATGATGGCATTGGCGGCGGATGTCATTTTGGTGGCACAGACAAATGTGATGCTCATGGAAGCTGAGCAGATGCCGCCGAAAATAACGGATGGGTTCAGCCGAAAAGGATGATGGATCAGCTTCATGTAGAGCAGCAGTGTGATCAGGGCGAAGATGCTTCGTACGCCGCTGACAGACAGAGACTGCCATGGAACGATTTTGATCATAAAGCCGCCAAGGCTAGAAAAAAATGGCAGAAAGCAACACATAAAATGTGCCAACTGCCGGATTGTTGACGCGTGGATTAAGTTGAATCATAAAGTTACACCTTTGTAGTAAAAATAATGGGTAGATAGAGGATGCCATAGATATCCCGGAATTGCTATGCAGGATATCTATGGCATCTATGAGTTTTATTTGCAGAGTTCTTCAGCCAGTGCCGCAATCTGTGCTTCATTCTCAGTGTTGACAGCGGATTTGATGGTGACTGTTGTGTCTGTAAATGTCAGATTCTTGCTGCCTTCAAACATTTTCAGCATGGTTTTGGCTGCGGTAGGTGCCCATGAGCCGTTCTCAATGAGACCGATCGTTCTGTTTCTGTAGCCGCGTTCTGTCAGGTGTTCGATGAATGTCTTCATGAATGGGAAGATATCACCATTGTAAGTGGTTGTAGCCAGAACGAGCTTGCCGTAGCGGAAAGCATCTTCGACAGCTTCGGCCATGTCATCACGGGCAAGGTCAGTAACTGTGACTTTCGGGCATCCAAGGGCAGTCAGTTTATCTGCAAGGAGCTCAACGGCTTTCTTAGTATTGCCGTAAACAGATGTGTAAGCGATGACAACGCCTTCGCTTTCAACACCGTAGCTGGACCATGTATTGTAGAGATCAAGATAATAGCCAAGATTCTCTTTGAGGATCGGGCCATGGAGTGCACAGATGGTCTGGATATCAAGACCGGCTGCTTTCTTCAGGAGCGCCTGAGCCTGAACACCATATTTGCCGACGATACCGAAATAGTAACGGCGGGCTTCGCATGTCCAGTCTTCTTCGACATCAAGGGCACCGAACTTGCCGAAGGCATCTGCTGAGAAAAGAACCTTATCCTTGCTGTCGTAGGTCACCATAACTTCCGGCCAGTGAACCATTGGTGCAAGAACAAATGTCAGTGTGTGTGTACCAAGAGAAAGTGTATCGCCTTCCTTGACAACAATCTGTCTCTCCGGGTAGTCTGTGCCAAAGAATTGCTTCATCATCACAAAAGCCTTGGCTGTAGCGACAACTTTGGCATCCTTGTAAAGATCCAGAAAGTTGGCAATGTTGGCAGAGTGGTCAGGTTCCATATGCTGAACAATCAGATAAGATGGCTTTCTGTCACCGATGACGTCTGAAATATTCTTCAGCCATTCATCTGTAAAATTGCCGTCTACAGTATCCATGACTGCAATCTGCTCGTCCATGATCACATATGAATTGTAGGCCATGCCGTTTTCTACGACATACTGTCCTTCAAATAAATCAATATCATGGTCATTGACACCAACATAACGGATATCATCTGTAATAAACATAGTCTCACTCCTTAAAAAATGTATTTATTATTATGTAGTTGTAATCGATGTTATTATAGCATTTGAAAGTAGGAATGTCTACTGTTTTTGAAATGCTTGCTGTTTTTAATCAAAGAATAAGATGACTTGAAAAAGAAAATAGTTTTGGGTATGATATAAGCATATGAATAGGTGTTGATTTTTGAGATGTTTTTGTAAAGTGATGGGAGATGGATATTGATGGAGCTTTTGGATGTTGTGGATGAGAATGGTATTCCCACAGGGGAGACTGTTGAGCGGAGTATTGCCCATGCGAAGGGAATCCGGCACAGAACATCCCATGTCTGGCTTTTGAGAAGAAGGTCGGAAGGTGTGGAGGTACTTCTGCAAAAGCGCAGTGACAACAAGGATTCTTTTCCGGGATGCTATGATACATCCAGCGCGGGGCATATTCCGGCGGGGGTTGATTTTGAAGATTCAGCATTGCGGGAACTCAGGGAAGAACTGGGGCTTACGGCGAATTCTTCTGAATTAAATGACTGCGGATTGATACGGATCCAGTCGGAGTCATTTTTTCATGGGGCACCTTTTAAGGATGATCAGGTGAGCAAAGTATTTTACATATGGAAAGATGTGGAACCGGAAACGATGAAACTGCAGGTTTCAGAAGTATCCGAGGTGATCTGGATGCCGTTGGATGAGTGCAGACGCCGTGTGCGGGACAATAGCATGCCGCATTGTATTCTTCCTGAAGAACTGGATATGCTGCCTTTTTAGACTGGTCAGGCTGCAAGTCCGGGTTGAATAAACGAATGATGCAGATATTCAACCCGAAAATGATGGGGAATTGTTGGAAAGCGATTGAAAATTTCCATAAGAGTCTTGACAAATTGGCGGGTTCATGGAATAATAAATGTCAGTAGCAGAAGCAGGAAGAAGTATCCTGCGGATGCATGGACGAGTAACAGAAAGAAGGAGCAGGTATGAGAGCATTAGGACATCAGCATTCATGGACAACAACAGATATGATGATGTGCAGCTGTGGCGTCATGTGTGGTATGCATATGATTGAAGACACAGTATTTTTTGATGCGCACTAATATCTGGTTCGTAATTCTTATGGAACTCTGTATAATTATGAGAGATGAATAAGATGATAAGCAGGTACATGCGTGTACCTGCTTTCTTTTGTTTCTAAAGCACCAAAGAGAGTGGCGAAGAGACAATGAAACGCATATATGCGGGAAAGGGGATTGTATGTCTGATATTGAAGTTCGGCATCTGTCGAAATCCTTTGAATTAAAAGGTGAGACAGTGGATGCATTAAAAGACATTAACCTGAGTATTAAACCAGGTGATATTTATGGTATTATCGGTATGTCCGGAGCAGGTAAGAGTACATTGGTACGATGTCTGAATTTTCTTGAGAGACCGACAGAAGGTGAAGTTTTAGTCGGCGGCAAGGATCTGTCAACACTGACAGAGAAGGAGCTGAGAAAGCAGCGTCAGGAGATCGCAATGATTTTCCAGCATTTCAATCTGCTGATGCAGAAGAATGTGATAGACAATATTTGTTTTCCGTTATTATTGCGCGGCGAGAAGAAGGCAGATGCGCGCAAGCGGGCCATGGAACTTCTGAAACTGGTTGATCTGGAGGAAAAGGCAAATGCTTATCCGTCTCAGTTATCAGGCGGTCAGAAACAACGTGTGGCCATTGCAAGAGCCCTTGCATCCAATCCGAAGATCCTTCTTTGTGATGAGGCCACAAGCGCACTGGATCCGCAGACCACAGCCTCAATTCTGGCACTTTTAAAGGATATCAATGAGAAGTTCGGAATTACGATCGTGATCATTACCCATCAGATGGCAGTTATCCGTGAGATCTGCAAGCATGTGGCGATTTTGAATCATGGCGTTCTGGTGGAAGAGGGGGAGGTTGAAGAGATTTTCAACCATCCGAAGTCAGAGGCAGCTCGTGAACTGATCCTTGGGGATATTTCAGAGAACCAGTGGAATGGCGAGACGCGTCAGAAGGAGAGAGTCCTTGAAGATAAGTGTCTGCGTATTGTCTTTACTGAGAATTCGGCTTTTGAGCCTGTGATCGCGAATATGATCCTGAAGTTTGGCGTGCCGGTGAATATTCTGAAGGCAGATACGAAGAATGTGGGCGGTATTGCCAAGGGCGAGATGATCCTTGGTCTTCCGGAAGGCCATGAACTGCAGGAGCAGATTAAGGCATACATGGTTGAGAAAGGCCTTGAAATTGAGGAGGTGACGCAGTATGTTTAGTCAGGAAGTAATGGAGATGCTGATCAAGGGTATCGGTGAGACATTGTATATGACGCTTGGCGCAACTATTTTTGGTTACGTACTGGGGCTTCCGATGGGTATTATTATGGTGACAACTTCCAAGGATGGCATCAGACCGAATGCCGGCGTGTACAAAGTACTGGATGTGATTGTCAATATTGGCCGAAGCATTCCGTTCTTGATTTTGCTGATTTTGCTGATGCCTTTGACAAAGGCCATTGTGGGCAAGAGCTATGGCTCTACAGCAACGATTGTACCCCTTGTTATTTCAGCAGCACCATTTATTGCACGAATGGTTGAATCATCACTGAATGAGGTGGATTCAGGTGTTATCGAGGCAGCAAAGTCCATGGGCGCATCAACGATGCAGATTATTACAAAGGTTATGCTTGTGGAAGCAAGAACTTCACTGATCGTCGGTGTGACGATCACACTGGGTACTGTTTTGGGCTACTCAGCGATGGCAGGTACCATCGGCGGCGGCGGTCTTGGTGATATTGCGATCCGTTATGGTTATTACAGATACCAGGCAGATATCATGATCGTGACGGTTGTTTTACTGGTGGTATTAGTTCAGTTGTTCCAGACAATCGGCATGAAGCTGTCGGTTCGTTTAGACAAGAGAAAGTAGTATGTAATTATTCAGGGTCATTGTGCAAAGCATTTTGAAAGTGACGTTGAATTATTATAAATTTTTATTTATTTAGTATGAATGGAGGAATTCAAAATGAAGAAGAGACTTTTAGCAGGTGTTCTCGCAGGCGTTCTTGCAGTTGGTGCATTAACAGCATGCGGTTCATCCAACCCACAGAGCAGTACAGCAGCTCAGACAGAAGCAGGCACAGAAGCAGCTGGTACAGAGGCTGCAGGTGAGACAACAGCAGCCAACGGTGAACTGACACCAATCAAGGTTGCGGCAAGTGCAACACCGCATGCAGAAATCCTTGAACAGGCAAAACCTCTCCTTGCAGAGCAGGGTTATGATCTTCAGGTAACTGTATTTAATGATTATGTACAGCCAAACGAAGTTGTAGAATCCGGTGATTTCGATGCCAACTACTTCCAGCATATTCCTTATCTGGAATCCTTTAATGAAGAAAAAGGTACACACCTTGTGAATGCAGGTGGTATCCATTATGAACCATTCGGCATCTACCCGGGTACAAAGAGCAGCCTTGATGATTTGGCAGAAGGTGATACGATCGCAGTTCCTAACGATACAACAAATGAAGCAAGAGCACTTCTGCTCCTTCAGGATAACGGTATCATCACTCTGAAAGACGGTGCAGGTCTTGAAGCAACTGTAAATGATATCGCTGAAAATCCAAAGAACATCAAGATCCAGGAACTTGAAGCAGCTCAGGTTGCCCGTGTAACAGGCGAGGTTGCTTATGTTGTATTAAATGGTAACTATGCACTTGAAGCTGGTTATTCTGTAGGCAAAGATGCCCTTGCTTACGAGAAATCCGATTCTGAAGCTGCTAAGACATATGTAAATGTTATCGCGGTTAAAGAAGGCAACGAAAACAATCCGGCCATCAAAGCACTTGTTGATACACTGAAATCAGACACGATCAAACAGTACATCAACGATACATATGATGGCGCTGTTATTCCTTTCGAGGACTAATATTCTGAAAGGATTGTCTGAGACAATCATAAGAATTAGATAATCATCAATACAACAAAAAACTTTCGGGGACGGCGTGACTGTGCATGCGATGTCTTCGGAAGTTTTTTTGTGCAGATGACAACGCGCTGAAGTGCCAGACTATTCAGAAATGAATAGGTATGGAAATTGAGATTGCAATTGTGTCAGGATTAAAATTTTCAAAAATATCAGCATAATCCCTATCACTGACTGCTTTAGTGTGGTATAGTATAAGATAGTGTGTGTTGCGCCTTTAAGACAATCTTCAATGACAGGAGATTGACAGGAGAGGCATTTGACGAATGTTGTTTTTGGACACGCACGATTAAGAAGGAAGAATGGGAGGGTGGAACCATCACATGGTGGAGAAAATCGCTTTTACAAAAGAAGAAATCGAATCCAGAGTTAAGGTGCCTGCCATTGTTGAGGTGGAGTTAAAACATCTGATAGAGGAACGGCTCAAGCAGAGCGGACTCTATTACAGAATTTTTTCGAGGATAAAGACATCGGAATCTCTGGCCAGAAAGTATCAGGTAAAGTCTTATAATGCGGATAAGAAAATTCAGGATCTGGTGGGGCTCCGTGTAGATGTTTACTTTGAAGATGATTTAAGAATATGCAGACAGATGATGGAGCGCATGTTTTCCCTTGTGGAATGGTCTGAGTCTGAGCAGAATGAAGTGGAATTCAAGCCGGTGAAGATCAATGGCGTTTTCCGTTTACCGGATTATCTGAAACAGCAGATTTCGGATGAAACATGGGAGATGTGCATTGATGATACTTTCGAGATACAGTTGAAGACCGTATTTTTTGAGGGTTGGCATGAAATTGAACATGATATGAAATATAAAGGCGGCGAGCTCTGGAGCGGCAAGAACAGTTTTGCCAGATATTTTAACAGCATTCTTGCAACATTGGAGTTGTGCGATAAGTCGTTGGTGACTCTTTTTGAAAATCTGGGGCATGAGCTTTATAAGGAGCGCAATTGGGCCGGTATGATGAAGGCGCACTATCGCCTGAAGATGGAAGAACGCCCGATGTATCCGGAGCTTGAGGAACTTCTGAACAATGACCGTTCGGAGGAGAATCTTGGTAAGCGCCTGTTCAAAACAAGCCGTCAGGTACTCGTCGAAGAACTGCTGAAACAGCCGAGACGTGTGCCGATTAATGTGAATACCATTGCAGCCCTGGTTAATGAAGCGGTTATACATGATGAACGTCTGGAGAAACTTTTTCATGACAGAGATGTTTTTGATGACGGTAATGAGAATATCGGCGAGGAAATGACTTTCGGTAAGCTCAGACCTCTGAGAAAAGTGACGGTATTCAAGGCACTTGTGAATCTCAGTACGTATAAATATTCCAAGCATGATGCCTGTATAGAGGCTGCCCGGTTGGCCTATTCATGGATTTATGACAAGTATGGTCATTTGGACGGTGATCTGCCGACGGAGCCTATGACTTTTGAGAAGAACCTTCTGGGCTATCGGCTGGTGATTGTGTATGAACCGGAGCATGATTACTGGAAAATGAACTGTATGCATATTGATATGGAAGCACCTGGACAGGTGTGGGTGACGGAAGCAGAGTGCTATCCGGAGGAGGATGGCCGTCAGATGCTGTCTGTCCGCAATTCCTATGCGGTGTCAGAGGAGCGCAGAGGCTATTTAAACCGTTATTTCAGCTGTCCGAAGTTTTACTCCAATATTGCGGATAAAGTTGGTCTTTTTGATGTGAGATATCTGTCAACATCCAGAAAGATTATCCGGGAATACCAGATTAAGAAGATTCATGATCTGATTCTCAGCCGCAGAAGAACCATGCCGGTCTGTCTTGTCGTGTCTTATGAACGAGACAATGGATGGCTCAATGAGGATTGGCTTGAGAATTTCAGGGTGTATGATTTTACAAGGATGGCAGGGCGGTATACCCATATTTATACATGTAATATGGATATTGGCAATCAGCTTCTGGAATCATTGGATATTCCTCTGGAAGAACCGACTGTTTTTGTATTTAAATCAGCGGTTTCTGTTCCGAATGGGGATATTATCGGCCAGCGGACTGTATACAAAGAGGAGGATATTCTTAATTGCAGCTTTGGACGTCAGCAGATGAAGCAGGAAGGACGACGTTATGATATCGTCAAAGGCGGCCAGGCGTTCTATCATAAATTATTGCAGGAAATGCGTGCAGAGATGATGGACGCGTAGAGGAGGAATTGGTGAGTTATGATTCAGGATATCGCACCCCATCACTATCATAATGAATATCATCATTTTGAAATCCAGAAGGGAGATTGTGTGCTGTTTTACAGAAAGCGTGAAGTCCTTCTGGCATATGATGATGAGCAGATTGTTTATCCGAAATACGAGGAAATAAGCAAGAAAGAAGCAAGACAATATAGCTATCTGTTTCGGATTGATGATTGTCGTTATTTCCTTTGCAGCGAAATAGACGAGACATTACTGGATCTGTATCATTTTGAAAGTATTCAGAAGATGCGAAAAGCACAGCCGAAATATCAGGCCTTTGCAGGCGTTACAGGTCTTCAGCTGGCAGAATGGTACAGAAGCAGGAGATTTTGTGGACGCTGTGGCGCTGCAATGGTTCACTCGACAGAAGAGCGGATGATGCAGTGCCCGGAATGTGGCCTTATGGAGTATCCGAAGATTTCACCGGCTGTCATCATTGGTTTAATTCATGAGAATAAGATTTTGATGTCGAAATATGCCGGTCGGGCTTATAAGAATTATGCACTTCTGGCAGGATTTTCTGAGATTGGAGAGTCGGTGGAAGAAACCGTTCACCGTGAAGTCATGGAAGAAGTAGGACTTAAAGTTGGTAAGCTGCATTATTATAAGAGTCAGCCCTGGTCCTTTACTGACACGCTGCTGATGGGTTTTTATGCAGAACTGGAAGGCGGAGAGAACATTACATTGGATCAGACAGAACTGTCCATGGCGGAATGGTTTGAGCGGGAAGAAATACCGGTGACGTATGAGGACTGCAGCCTGACCAATGAGATGATCATGGCCTTCAAAGAAGGCAGAAGTCACTTTAATTAATGAAGCGTGCGGTTTGCATGCTAAGAAAAGGATATCAAGAAGAGCTGTTTAACACAGGCACACTTTCGTTGACAGCAATTCGCAGCGGTACATAAGGCAGTAAAAAACACTGCCTAAGGACCGGCGATTACTGAAACGTCTGTGTTAAACAGCTCTTTTTGATATCCTTTATCTTTGGGTATTAGATCGCACGCTATTATTAAATGAATACTTGAACGTCAATTGTGAAAACATTATATGTAGGAATGACCTTTGCTTTCTTGCGGATCAAAATAAAAGGAGCGAATCAAAAAACATCAAAAAGAGTTTCTAAATAAGTCATTCCATGCAGGTGCTTCAACGCCGGCCAGTACTTAGGCAGCATTCTTTGCTGCCTTATGTACTGCTGCCAGGTGTTGGCAGTGCGAACGTGCCTGCATGGAATGACTTATTTAGAAACTCTTTGATAGATTAGGATTCGCTCCCGACTATTTAATGTTTTTCGTTGAACGACGGGCATTCTGACTGATGTTCGTATTGGATTTTTTGCCGGAATGCTGTGTCTTTTTGACAGACTTGCCGTTCTTCTTGTTTTCTTCGGCTTTCTTCTCGCGGCGCTTTTTGAAATCGAGGTAAACACAGTAGAGAACGATAGTAGCACCCAGAATAGATGTATAGAATTGGCTGGTTCCCTGCAAATGACCAAAATAAACCATGACGAGAGCAGCAATGGCGATCACTATGTAAGCAATAAATAACATGTCAGACACCCCTTTAAAAATGTAAAATAATAAAATAAAAAGAAACTGCTGCAAAATTGAGTATCTTTTTTCAATTTTGCAGCAGCTATTTACGTTTGAATCAATCGAATAAATCAACTATGAAATCTTGTGAAACATTAAGCTCCAAGTACAGTTGCACCGCCAAGGCTGATAACGATCAGAGATACAACGATAACGATGACACAGTAAACGATACATGGTAAGAAGTTTGTGCGGATAATCTTACCTTCGTTGCCGTTTGTACCTGTTGTGGCACAAGCGGATACAACGTTGTTAACACATACCATATTACCAATGGCACCACCATTGTTCTGAAGAGCAACGATGATAACCTGTGGAAGACCAACAAGTGTTGCTGTCTCAAACTGAAGGCTTGAGAACAGTGTATTTGATACTGTGTTGGAACCTGACATGAAGGAACCGAGAACACCGATCAGAGGAGCGATAACAATGTAAGCGCCTCTGAAGATAGAACCAAGACCATCAGCCATCATAGTAAGCATTGAGCCAAGTCCGGCTGTTCTGCCATCGATCATGTAAGAAACCTGAATACCGTCATTTGCAGAGTTACGGAAGATGTAAACCATCGCAACACCGAAGAGAAGGGCAATAGCAGCACCTTTTACCTGGGTGAAGGAGTTCTTCCATGCTTCCTTAACAGTGTCACCATTCATACCGTGGAGCGGAATGGTAATCAGACCAACGATAATGAAGATGATACCTGGGTTCCAGAGAACAGCCCAGCTCCATGATGCACCGCCAAATAACGGAAGTGTTACCTTAAAGGCCTTCATAGCGCCTGCCCAGCTGTCTGGCTGTAATGTGGACCATACACGAGTGATAACAAGTGCAAGACCGATTAACAGGTAAGGAATCCATGCTTTAACAAGAGACATATTGGACTGTTTTGGTTCAGGAACTTCTGTTGTGTTGAGCCATGAGTGATCCCATGTTTCTTTTTCGCCGAATGTCCAGATGTTCTTTGGCATCAGGAAGCCCTTCTTGGATGTGAAGAGGACTACGAACAGAGTGATAACAGCTGCTACAAGAGATACAAGCTCAGGACCGATGAATTTAGCAATTAAGAGGTAAATAACATCGAAAACTACGCAAACAAAAATGATAAATGGTAAAATTTCAAATGCCTTGGCAACTTTCTTGTGTTCAGCATCTTTACCGAACATTGTTACAAGAAGGATGATACCGATTGTAACGATGAAGAAAGCACCAACTGCCATGTTGACTGCTGAGAAGAATGTCAGGTTAGCTTTGAAAGAATCAACGTTGCCACCCAGAGATGTAACGGATTCACCAAGTGTAGCCATGGCTGAGTTTGTAGGTGTACCTACAGCACCGTAACATACAGGAACGGAGTTGTAAATCAGTGCAACAACTGCGGCTGCAAGAGGTGGGAAACCGACACTGATCAGCAGTGGAGCAGCAAGGGCAGCAGGTGTACCGAAACCGGCAGCACCTTCGATGAATGCACCGAAAATGAAACCAATGATAACAGCCTGGATACGGGCATCAGGAGAGATACCTGTAAACATACCGTTGATGGCTGCCATAGCACCTGAACTTGAAAGAGTGTTCATAATCAGGATGGCACCAAAGATAATAACAAGTACGGCGAAAGCTTCAAGGAAACCGATGACTGTCTGTAATGCGACAGCACCAATGCTCATCTTCCATACGGCAACACCGATGATGGCGGCTAAAACCCACGCTAACGGCAGCGCTCTCTTAGCAGGCCAGTTAAATGCAACCATTAATACGACTGTAACAATGATTGGAATGAAAGCAAGTATTGCATACATAACGTATACCTCCTTAAGATTTTTTATTTGCAATATCATTGAATCATCAGAGCTGCTGTCAGGATAATCGGCTATGCCTGACAGCAGCTTGTTTGTATCACTTTGCCGGGTTCAACAAATCGGGATGTTTATTCAATGATAAACAAATCATATTTAATTTTTATTAATTCGATCAGTCTTTGACAACAACAGAAACACCATTAGGGATACATGTAAGCGTAGCGTCCGGTCCTTTAAGTTCACGGGCTCTTGCATAAGCTTCATCAAGTGTTTCGAAATATTCTACCTTCAGGTCTCTGATCAGCTGTTCCTGAGCTTTATCTGCAACAAAGAGAACTTTGTACTTGCGGACGATACGACACCAGATCTGTGCACACCACTGGTCTGGAAGTGTCTCAACCTGAGGTGTATGTAAGCACTGCTGGAAGAATGCGTCAGCAGATTCTGCATCAGCGATAGAATGGTAGTAGGATTCACCGCCATGACCATCCTGACATGTAGCTAACATAATGATAACACCGCCGTCATTAACAGTAGCTTCAGCTGCACTCATGCCCTTTGGACACTGATAAGCGTTCTGATCCAGAGGATAACCGCCATTTGTTGTAATAACGATATCAGCCGGAGCAGGCTTAACTGCACAGTAGCCGGACAGGAAATCAACACCTTTTCTGTGAGCTGTCTTGAAGTTGCCTGCGAAAGCAGCAACTGTCTTCTTGTCTTCATCAATAACAACATTGCAGATAAATGCCAGTTTAGCCATCTCTGCAGCTGCAACCATATCTTCATGGATTGGGTTCTTGTCAAGGATACCTGTACGAGCATATGGGCTGGCGATAAATTCACCGCAATGGTTACCCATAACAGTAACAGCATCACAGATACCAGGAAGGACACTCTTACGACCGCCGGAGAAACCAGCGAAGAAATGTGCTTCAATGAAACCTTCAGCTACAAGAAGAGAAGCGTTGTAAGCAACTTTATCAATGATACAGTCAGGACCGGAAGGAAGATTACCTACCTTAATATTCTTTGATGGGTCATGTGCATCATGAACAACGATGTTGTCTTTGAATTCTTCATAAAGTGCATCGCCGAGCTTGCCTTTTAATTCTTCAACTGTTGTTGGACGATGGAAACCTGTTGCAACAAGTAATGTAATCTTGATATCAGGGTTGCCGCATCTCAGTTCTCTGATCATATGAGGCAGGATATCCTGGCTCGGAACCGGACGTGTGTGGTCGCTGATAATGATGGTACAGTCTGGCTTGCCCTTTGCAAGTTCATACAGATGTGGGCTGTCAATAGGATGATCCATGGCTTCTTTCACAATTTCATAGCCATCTTTGTCACTCTTGAGCGCATCAACGTTGGATGTTAAGACTGGTGTGTCATCAGGCACTTCCAAATCAAACGTTGTTCTGCCATAAAGGAAATTAACTGTCTTCATACGTTCCACCTCGTTATTAAATTTTGATTAGTGTATCCGATTCAATTCTGCGTATATGGGATGGCAAAATTGATAGGATATGACTTCAACTTCTTTTTTATTTTAGCATACTCTCCAAATATAGGCAAGGAAATTATGCAAATTTTCTAAAAAGTATTATGAAAGAATAAAGTTTGTTGTTAAATATGTGACGCATAAAACGCAAAAAAATGATTTGTAGGCAATGTACTATCCATAAATAATTGAATCAAGATCTTTAAATAGACATTTTTAGTGAATTTATACAAAATTCGACTGTAGTATTGTATACAACATATCGTTAAGAACGTAACATGCAAAACTTTGCCGCCATTGCGACCGTCACGCATAAATGATATAATGATAAAAAAGAAGTATTTTGCAAATACCGTGGAACAGAAAGGATTTTTTTATGAATATAACAGTAATCGGCTGTGGTCGATGGGGATCTTTTATTGCCTGGTATCTGGACAGAACAGGACATACAGTCACTTTATATGGAAGAAAGAGCTCCTCCCATATACAGCAGTTTATAGAAACAAGAAGCAATGGCCTGCTGACGCTGCCGGAATCCATTCAGCTGACATCAGATTTGGATGCAGTTGACGAGGCAGATGTGATCGTCATTTCGATTGCGGCTCAGAGCCTTGACAGCCTGATGACACAGCTGCAGACGATGAAGCTTCAGAATAAGATCTTTGTCCTTTGTATGAAAGGCATAGAGATTGGTACAGGACGGAGACTGTCGCAGATTGCTTCAGCGCATCTGGATGTTTCAAACAAAGTGGCTGTATGGATCGGACCGGGGCATGTTCAGGAGTTTTATAACGGTATTCCGAACTGCATGGTGATTGACAGCGAGGACGAACCGGTCAAGAAACAGCTTTTGGAGGCTTTTTCCAGTGATCTGATCCGGTTTTATTATGGACAGGACATGATTGGCAATGAGATTGGTGCTGCTGCCAAGAATGTGATCGGCATTGCCGCAGGGATGCTGGACGGCTTCGGCCTGACAACGCTGAAAGGTGCATTAATGTCCCGGGGAACAAGAGAGATTGCCAGACTTATTGCAGCAATGGGGGGCAATGAACTGTCCGCTTATGGACTGTGCCACCTGGGTGACTATGAAGCTACGGTGTTTTCAAAGTTCAGTCATAATCGTCAGTTTGGCGAGTCTTTTATTAAGGGTGAAGATTATGGACAGCTGGCAGAGGGATATTATACGGTGAAGGCCCTTGTAGAGCTTTCGGAGAGATATCAGGTGGAGCTGCCGATTTCAAAAGCTGTTTATGGTATTTTATATGAGCATGCAGACCCGCGTATGACACTTCATCAGCTTTTTACGCGCAGCCTGAAGAATGAATTCTGATGGGCCCCTTTACAAAAAGCCCTGCATGATTATAATGATTAGAAAAATATAGAGGTGTTAGTGTGATTCATACAATCAGAGAATTAATAGAGAATAAAAGCGTACTGATCCTGGGATATGGCCGTGAGGGTCGTTCAAGTTGGCAGCGTATCAAAGAGGCCGGCAGCTACAGTCGGATTGCCATTGCTGATATGAACCATGTTCAGCTGGAGGAAGGCCATCCGGCAGAATTGATCTGCGGACCGGATTATCAGAAGTGCCTGGATGATTTTGATGTGGTGTTTAAAAGCCCGGGTATTGTGCTTGAGCGGGATATTCATGATTACCGTTGTGAGATTGTTTCGCAGACAGAATTGTTTTTCAGACGTTTTGGCCGACAGTGCATTGGCATTACAGGAACAAAGGGAAAGAGTACGACCACAACGATGATCTACCATATACTAAAGGAAACCGGACATGACTGTGTGCTGGTGGGCAACATTGGTATACCGATGTTTGATATGCTGGATCAGATCAATGAACAGACACTGATCGTGTGTGAGCTTTCCTGTCATCAGCTGGAATATGTCACCTGTGCGCCGCATGTAGGATTGCTCCTGAATATCCATGAGGAACATCTGGATCATTACGGTACGATGGAGAAATATGTGGCAGCCAAAGAGAATATTTACAGACCGCAGAAGTCAGGAGATATTTTGATCTGCAATGTAGATAATCTTCCGGAAGAGGGTTCATACAAAGGCAGACTCATCAAAGTCTGCGATCGGGATGAAGAGGGCCGTGGGACAACTGCGGCGGATGTAACTGTAAGCGGTTCAGTCATTAAAACCAAGAAGCATACTTATCAGATCCCAACGGCGCAGATCAGACTGATCGGTCATCATAATTATGTGGACATTGCCTTTGTTTATGCGGTCTGCGCAATGTATGATATCAGTGATGAGGACTTTTCAAAGGCTTTGATGACCTACCATCCGCTGCCGCACCGTCTGCAGTACATTGGTGAAGCATGCGGTATTCGCTTTTACGATGATTCCATTTCGACAATCTGTGATACAACGATCCAGGCGCTGAAGAGTCTGCCGGATACGGATGCGGTTCTGATCGGAGGTATGGACAGAGGCATTGATTACAGTGAACTGATTCAGTTTTTGTCAGTCTGTGATGTGCCGCATATCATTCTGATGGAAGCAACCGGCAGACGTATTTTTGAGGAAATCGGCAAATATTATCCGGCGTTTAATGGCACAGAACGAATCAAACTGGTTTACCATCTGGATGGAGCGGTTGCTTTAGCCAAGAAGATCTGTCGTCAGGGACATTGCTGTGTGATGTCACCGGCAGCGGCAAGCTATGGTATTTTTAAGAATTTTGAAGCCCGCGGCGAAGCATTTGCTGAACTTGTACGGGAGGGCGTGTAATGTACCGTTATATTCTTTTTGATCTGGATGGCACATTGACGGACCCGAAGGAGGGCATTACAAAATGCGTACAATATGCGCTGCAGTATTTTGGTATTGAGGCGGACACAGAGGATCTGGTGGATTTCATCGGTCCGCCGCTTCTGGAATCATTCCAGAAATATTATCAGTTGGATGATGCCCAGGGACATATGGCCCTTAAGAAGTATCGTGAGCGTTTTAAAGATATCGGCATTTTTGAAAATGGCGTTTATCCCGGCATTCATACACTGCTGTCAGATTTGAAGAAGCAGGGGCGAAGCATTGCCCTGGCAACTTCGAAGCCGGAGGTTTATGCTCGACGTATCCTTGATAAATACGAATTGATGCCGTATTTTGATGTGGTGGTGGGAAGCGAAATGGATGGGCGGCGAACGGATAAAGGCGAAGTTATTACGGAAGCGCTCAGACAGCTGCAGGTCGCTGATGGACAGAGGCAGGAAGTTCTGATGATCGGTGACAGACTGCATGATATGATCGGTGCAGGAAAGAATCATGTTGACAAATTGGGCGTATATTACGGATATGCACATGAAGGGGAACTGGAGGAAGCCGGAGCTGATTATACGGTTTGTACAGTTGAGGAATTGTATGATTTCTTTAAGGCACATTAGAAAAGTGTTCGGAGTATTTGGGACTGACTGAATATTTTCGGGAAAGGCAGGGGAAGGCCTTGGATAAGGTATATGAGAAGGCGTATGAGAAAGTCATTGATTATATTGAGAGCAATATTCTGGACGGCCATTTTGAAGTAGGAGATAAGCTTCCCTCTGAGCGGGAATTATCTCAGATGCTGTCTGTCAGCAGGAATTCCGTCAGGGAGGGAATTCGTATTCTTGAGGTTATCGGTGTGATTTCCAGTCAGCACGGCATCGGCAATTACATTGCAGATCATTTTGATAAGACCCTTGTTCAGGTGATGACCATGATGTATGCCCTTGAGAAGATGACATACAATGAGATCCGTGAATTCCGCTATGCGGTGGAGTTTCAGGCAGTTGTACTGGCAATGGACAATATTTCACATGAACAGATAGAAAAGCTGAAGGCGAATCTTGAGGTGCTGGAGAACAGTGCGGATGAGGAAGAACAGGTGATAAGTGATAAGATGATCCATTATACGATTGTGGAGGCTTCGGGCAATCGTCTGGTCATGGCTAATTATCTGGCATTGGCCAAGATTATGGACAATTTTATCCGTGAGACAAGGTCCAAGATCATGACTAATGAACGCAAATCGATGACATTTCAGGGCATACACAGACATCTTGTGGAGGCCATCTGCAATCGTGATCTGGAGCTTGGCAAAAGAGCATTAGATGAACATTTTGTTTATATTTGTAAAAATATGGATACTTAAGTCCGGGAAACGTTGAATTCTGCAAGTCAACAAAGAGTCAACAAGAGGCCAAGCAAAACGGTAGACAAAAGAGGGAGAACATTATATAATATTTATATCAACTGGTAGTACCAGTTGGAAACGCGAATGCGTCATATCTCCTTAATTGATTGAATCAAGTTGTATCTTGCCGGGTTCAACGAAACGCAACGGAATAAGGATGTTTTTCTTTTTGAAAAAGAGCCATTGCAAAATAAAGTGGTGTATTTTGTAATAGCTCTTTTTTTCTGCTCTTTTTTCCATACTTTTAAAAAGTTTGCCTACTGCAGGTCAATTATGCTATAATGAAATGGATTATGCTATTTGCGTAGCAGTCTGAATGTAAGGGCGGTGAATATGGCAGTTTATATAGATGTGATTGTGGATATATCCGTGAACAGTCTGGATCGTATTTTTCAATACAGGGTACCGGAGAAACTGTTGGATGCGGTGACGGTGGGCTGTCAGGTCAATGTGCCTTTCGGAAGCGGTAATCGGAGACGGCAGGCCTATGTCATTGGCGTGGATACCGTGTTGGCTTATGATGCGTCGAAGATCAAGGATATTTTGGGAGTGACGAAAGCACCGGCGGCAACAGGACAGCTGATTGCGCTGGCAGACTGGATGCACGAACGATATGGCTGTACGATGGCACAGGCGCTGAAGACGGTTCTGCCTGTCAAGAAGTCAGTGAAGGAAGTGAAAAGGACAGCCTACTTCCTTGCAGACAGGGAGGGTGCGCAGCAGCTCCTTGAGAAAAGCAGGAAGAGTAGGCGCGAGAAGGCCAGGGTCAGGCTTCTGGAGGCGATGCTGAAGGAAGGATGTATGTCGAAGGAAACCGTGACCGGGGTACTGCAGATTTCAGCATCAACGATGAAATCAATCCTTCAAACCGGCGTTATCAGAGAGGAGACCTCGCAGGTGTACAGGAATCCTGTGAGACAGAGACTTGACGGCTGGCAGGAAGTGTGCCTGAATGATGAACAGATGAATGCTGTGGCATCCATCTGGCAGAATGCGGCCATTTGCCGTGAACACTGGAGCAGAGAGCAGGGAATGCATCTTTTATATGGTATTACAGGCAGCGGTAAGACAGAGGTTTATATGGCCCTGATGGAGAAAGTTCTGAATGAGGGCAGGCAGATTATTGTACTGATTCCAGAGATTTCACTGACGCTGCAGACTGTTTCGAGATTTTATGCCCGATTCGGCAGTCAGATTGCCGTGATGAATTCCAGACTTTCAGCCGGAGAACGGTATGATCAGTATATGCGGGCCAAAAGGGGGGAAGCCTCTATCATGATTGGCCCGCGTTCAGCTCTGTTTACGCCTTTTGACAGATTAGGGCTTATTATTATTGATGAGGAGCATGAATCTGCGTATCAGAGTGAGATAGTGCCGAGATATCAGGCAGCGGAAGTGGCGGCCAGAAGGGCTGAGATGTCCGGTGCCCTGGTTGTTCTTGGATCGGCGACCCCCTCTGTGGCGGTCTATCAGAAGGCCCGGGAGGGAATGATCGGTCTGCACAGGCTGACCCAGCGGGCCAGGACGGGCAGCCGCCTTCCGGATGTGAAGGTGGTGGATTTGAGAGAGGAATTCCGAATGAAGAACAGAGGCATTCTCAGTCAGTCTCTGCATGAAGCCATGGATGCATGTTTAAAGCGCGGCGATCAGATGATGCTTTTTTTAAACCGACGAGGGTATGCAGGCTTTGTTTCGTGCAGAAGCTGCGGTTATGTGGTGAAATGCAGACATTGTGATGTGTCTATGACAGTGCATCATCATACCCTGTTGAAATGCCACTACTGCGGCAGTGAACAGCCAATGCCCAGAGTGTGTCCTTCCTGCGGTTCACCCTATATTGCCGGTTTCGGTGTCGGAACACAGAAGGTGGAGGAGTTTGTACAGAAGGAATTTCCGGAAGCCCGTATCCTTCGGATGGACAGGGATACTACATCAGGCAAGGATGACATGGGCAGGATCCTGCAGACTTTTTCGGAGGGCGGTGCGGATATTCTGATCGGTACCCAGATGATTGTCAAAGGACATGATTTTGCCAATGTGACACTGGTTGGTATTCTGGCTGCGGATCTGTCTCTGTTTGCAGGGGATTATCAGTCCTCGGAGCGAACATTTCAGCTGCTGACCCAGGCGGCGGGAAGAGCCGGAAGAGGAGACAGGCCCGGAGAGGTTATTATCCAGACTTATCAGCCGGAGCATTATTGTATACAGACAGCGGCGGCGCAGGATTATGACAGTTTTTATAGCCAGGAAATTCGATTCAGGCAGATGCTGCATTATCCGCCGGACAGGCAGATGATGGTGATGCTTGCCGAAGGTGAGCATGATCAGCAGACAGGACAGGCAGTTCAGAAGCTTCGTGAAATCGCCGGAGAGGCAGATTTTGAAGCGGTAGAGTTTATCGGCCCTTCCAGAGCCGGTATTGCAAAGGCGAAAGATCTGTACAGATACACAATGTACATGAAACATCAGGACATCAAAGAACTGATGCGGCTCAGGGATTTCCTGGAAGGATATCTGAAATGGTCACAGCAGTTCTCAAATATATATTTTACCTTTGATATACGTGAGTCATAGGCGGCGGTTTGTGACAGCACAAAGAATGACAAATGAAGCAGTTAAGAAGGAGTGTTTAAAATGGCAATTAGAAAATTACGTTATGAAGGTGACCCTGTTCTTGGTAAGGTTTGCAAGGAAGTCAAGGAGATGACACCGCATCTGAAAGAATTGGTGCAGGATATGCTTGAGACAATGTACGCAGCAGAAGGTGTCGGCCTGGCTGCACCTCAGGTAGGCGTCCTTCGCCGTGTTGCAGTGATTGATGTGGGTGAAGGCCCATATGTTTTTGTGAATCCGAAGATTGTTGAGACAGCCGGTGAGCAGATTGGTGATGAAGGATGTCTGAGTGTCCCGGGCAAGAGCGGTACTGTTCGCAGACCGGAATATGTGAAGACAGTGGCCTTTGATGCGGATATGAATCCGATTGAGGTGGAGGGACATGGTCTTTTCGCAAGAGCGATGTGTCATGAATTTGATCATCTGGACGGTCATTTGTACCTTGAAAAGGTAGAGGGCCCGCTTAATGAAGTGAGCTATGCAGACGAAGACGAGAATTAGGAGGCAGAATGATGAAAGCGGTATTTATGGGAACACCTGATTTTGCAGTGCCGACACTGCAGAAGATGGTTGATATGGGAATTGAAATAACAGCAGTTGTGACCCAGCCGGATAAGGCAAAAGGCCGCGGCAAGAAAGTCATTTATTCACCGGTCAAGGAGTGTGCGCTGGCCCATGATTTGCCGGTTTATCAGCCGGTCCGCATCAAGAAGGATCCTGAATTTATTCAGACACTGCGTGATATGGCGCCGGATGTGATTGTTGTTGTTGCATTTGGGCAGATCCTGCCGAAAGAAGTCCTGGATATTCCGAGACTGGGCTGTGTGAATGTCCATGCATCCCTGCTTCCGAAGTTCCGCGGTGCGGCACCGATCCAGTGGGCGATCATTGACGGCGAGGGAGTGACAGGTGTGACAACCATGCTGATGGATGTTGGTCTGGATACAGGTGATATGCTGCTGAAGACAGAAGTATCTGTGGATGCCAAAGAAACCGGAGGCAGCCTGCATGATAAGCTGGCGGCAGCAGGCGGTGAACTGCTTGAGAGAACATTGATCGGCCTGGAAGCCGGAACGATCGTACCTGAGAAGCAGGATGACAGTCAGGCCGGTGAATACGCACGTATGCTTGACAAGGAATTGGGGCATATTGATTTTAATCAGCCGGCCGTTGTGATTGAACGACTGATCCGCGGTCTGAATCCCTGGCCGAGTGCTTATACTTATATTGACGGTAAGACATTAAAGATCTGGGAAGCAGAAGTGTTGGACAGAAACTATGGCTGTGAATACGGTGAAGTGGCGGAAGTGACAAGAAGCAGTCTGATCATCCAGACCGGTGTCGGTGCACTCTCCGTGAAGAGTGTACAGCTGGAAGGAAAGAAACGTATGGATATTTCAGCTTTCCTGAATGGCTATACCATTAAAAAAGGCACCCGTATGGATTTTGAGAATGAAACAAATGAATAATAAGTCTCACAATAAAAATGAATAAGACAGAAGGGAAGTGACAGAATGTATTATCCAATGTATGTTGACCCGACATATATTTTGATTATTATCGGAGTGCTGCTGTCTCTGGCAGCTTCCACAAAGGTGAAATCTACTTTTGGAAGATATTCCCAGGTACGTTCTTTGAGCGGATTGACAGGCGCTCAGACAGCCGAGCGCATCCTGCGTCAGGCAGGAATCTATGATGTAGGTATTGCAAGGATTTCCGGAGATCTGACCGATCATTATGATCCCTCTTCAAAGACGCTGCGTCTGTCGGATTCTGTATATGGCTCCACCAGTGTGGCTGCGGTCAGCGTGGCAGCCCATGAGTGCGGGCATGCGATCCAGCATCAGAATAATTATGTCCCGCTTAAGATTCGCGGTGCTCTGGTGCCTATTGCCAACTTTGGTGCCGGTATCAGCTGGCCTTTGATTGTCATCGGTATTCTGATGGGCGGAAGCAGCCTTCTGATCAATATCGGTATCTGGATGTTTGTAGCGGTGGTTGCATTTCATCTGGTGACACTTCCGGTGGAATTCAATGCATCTTCCAGAGCATTGAAGATTATGGAATCTTCAGGTATTCTGCATGGGGATGAGAATCGCTATGCCAAAGAAGTACTGGGAGCAGCGGCATTGACTTATGTGGCAGGTGCAGCGTCTATGATTCTGCAGCTTTTGCGTCTGCTGATTCTGACAGGGGCTTTCAGAGGAAACGATGATGAACGGTAAAGGAGTTTTATATGGCAGATAATATCAATACACGCGCCATTGTTTATGATATGCTGATGAGCGTAGAGAAGGAGAATACGCCTTCACATCTTCTTTTATCCCAGACATTGATGAAGTATCAGTATCTGGACAAGAGGGACAGAGCGTTTATCAGCAGACTTTTCAGAGGAACATTGGAATATGAGATTTTTCTTGACGGTGTTATCCGGCAGTTTTCCAGTGTACGTCTGAATAAGATAAAGACGCCGATTAAAGCCATCCTCAGAATGTCTGTTTATCAGATACTGAAGATGGATCATATTCCGGATGCGGCGGCCTGCGACGAGGCTGTGAAGCTGACGAGGAAAAGAGGACTTAAGAATCTGTCGGGTTTTGTGAATGGTGTTTTGAGAAATATTTCCCGAAATAAAGAGGTTATTCATTATCCTGATCCCGAAAAAACACCGGCGGCCTACCTTTCCATGCGATATTCCGTGCCGGAATGGCTGGCAGAAATGTGGCTTCGTGATTATGGCTTTGAGATGACGGCAGAGATGGGGCAGGCGATGCTGGATGACCAGAAAACGACGGTACGCGTGCGTGACAGTCAGAATATGGCAGCGGTGAAAGAAGCATTGCGGTCAGAGGGACTGCATATAGAAGAAGGATGCATGCTTCCGGAAGCCCTTCATCTATCGGGATATGATTATCTTGGCAATGTTGGTCCTTTTGCAGATGGACGTATAACTGCCCAGGATGAGAGTGCGATGCTGGCGGCTGTGGCTGCCGGAATTGCCGGCGGGGAATCGATTATTGATGTCTGCGCGGCCCCGGGCGGTAAAAGCATGCATATGGCGGATATTTTAAAGGGCAGCGGACAGGTATCTGCAAGAGATCTGACAGAGGCAAAAGTTTTAAAGATTCAGGAAAATCTTAAGCGTACCGGATTAAAGAATGTTTCGGCAGAAGTGAAGGATGCCCTTGTGTTTTATCCGGAAGATGCACAGAAAGCAGATATTGTTATGGCAGACCTGCCATGCTCGGGGCTGGGTGTCATGGGAAGAAAAGCGGATATCAAGCGTTCGGTGACACCTGAGAAGATAACCGCTCTGGCGGCGCTTCAGAGAGAGATTCTGTCGGTTGTACAGCACTATGTCAAACCGGGCGGTATACTGGTTTACAGTACATGCACGGTATCAAAAGCAGAGAATGAAGAGAATATGCAGTGGTTTGAGGAACATTTTCCCTTCGGTCTGGAGAGCCTGGATGCATATATACCTGAAAAGGTCCGCAATGAACAGACGAAAGCAGGCTGGATTCAGATCCTTCCGGGACAGTATCAGTCGGATGGCTTTTTTATTGCAAGATTCAGGCGCAACCTGGATGAAGGAGCAGAGTGATGAGTGACAAAACAGATATCAAATCAATGACACTTCCGGAGCTGGAAGTTTTTACGACAGAAGTACTGGGTGAAAAGAAGTTCCGTGCCAAACAGATTTATGAATGGATGCATGTGCGTCTGGCGGATTCCTTCGATGAAATGACCAATTTGTCCAAGGATTTGCGTCAGAAGCTTTCAGAACAGTGTGTGTTGACACATCTTGAAATGGTTGAAAAGTACGTTTCGGCCATAGATGGTACGGCGAAATATCTTTTTAAGCTGTCTGATGACAGAATTATCGAGAGTGTTCTCATGCATTATAAACACGGCAATTCAGTATGTATTTCTTCACAGGTTGGATGTCGGATGGGGTGCCGTTTCTGCGCATCGACACTGGGTGGCCTTGAACGGCAGATGCTGGCATCGGAAATGCTGGATGAAATTTATCAGATTCAGAAGGATTCCGGTGAACGTGTATCTAATGTGGTTGTTATGGGAACAGGGGAACCGCTGGACAATTACGATGCCCTTGTGCGGATGATCGATATTCTGACCCATGCACCGGGACTGGATATCAGCCAGAGAAATGTCACTGTTTCTACATGCGGACTTGTGCCGAAGATTTATGAACTGGCGGATTTGAAACTGCAGATCACGCTGGCGATTTCACTGCATGCAGTGAATGATGAGAAACGTCGTGAACTGATGCCGATTGCCAATACATATAGTATAGAAGAAATTTTAAAAGCATGCCGTTATTATTACAGTCAGACCAACAGAAGGATTACGTTTGAGTACAGTCTTGTCAAAGGTGTGAATGACAGCAGGGAAGATGCTAAAGCGCTGGCTGCGCTGCTGGAGGGCATCAACTGCCATATTAATCTCATACCGGTGAACCCGATTGAAGAAAGAAGCTACAGACAGACAGAGGCAGATGCTGTCCTCAAATTTAAAAATATGCTTGAAAAATATGGAAGAAATGTTACTATAAGAAGGGAAATGGGCAGAGATATACAGGCTGCCTGTGGACAATTAAGAAAGAAATATATGGAACAGTCAGGAGAGAAGGAGGGATAATATGCAGGCATATGCCGGAACAGATATTGGCTGCGTGAGGACGATGAATCAGGATGGATATTTCTGTTCAACAACTCCTATAGGGCCATTTCCGAATTTGTTTATTGTTGCAGATGGAATGGGAGGGCATCAGGCCGGTGATTATGCCTCCAGATATGCCATTGAGACATTCCTTGAGTATATCGGACACACGGAGAACCGCAATCTGATCCGTGTGATGGATGAGGGCATCGCTGAGGCAAACCGCAAGGTTCTGGAGAAGTCTTTTGAGAACGAAGAGCTTGCGGGAATGGGAACGACGATGGTTGTTGCCTTCGCAGAGGACGGACAGCTCTATGTGGCCAATGTAGGTGACAGCAGACTGTATTTGATCGGTCATGAGATTAATCAAGTGACAGAAGATCATTCCTATGTGGCAGCGATGATGCGAGCCGGTGAATTGACAGAAGAGCAGGCAAGGAATCATCCGGAAAAGAATGTGATTACCAGAGCCATCGGTGTGGCCTGGGAAGTAAAGGCAGATTTTTTTGAAGTGGATTTAAAGCCCGGGGACAAGGTGATGATGTGCTCGGACGGATTGTCCAATATGATTGAGGATCAGCGTTTATATGATGTTATTTCTTCGAATAGTGTAGAAGATTCAGTCAGGATACTTATAGATGAAGCAAAGGAAAATGGCGGCTATGACAATATTACTGTTATTGTTATTGAGCCCCGGATTGAGGAGGTGAACGAATGTTAATTCCAGGCAGTTATCTGATCAACAGATATGAGATTATTATGAAAATTGGCTCCGGCGGTATGGCTGATGTCTACAAGGCGAAGGACCATGTCCTGAATAGGCTGGTTGCGATTAAGGTTTTGAAACAGGAATACAGTACCGATGCAACATTCGTTAAGAAATTCAGGGTGGAAGCCCAGTCCGCAGCAGGTTTATCTCATCCGAACATTGTGAATGTATATGATGTTGGGGAAGATGACGGCGTTTATTTCATTGTTATGGAATTGGTTCAGGGAATTACACTGAAGAATTATATTGATATGAAGGGCAAGCTGGATATCAGAGAAGCATTGAATATTTCTGTTCAGATCGCTTCCGGCCTCAGTGCGGCCCATGAGAATAGAATTATTCACAGAGATATCAAGCCCCAGAATATTATCATGTCCCGTGACGGCAAGGTGAAGGTGACAGACTTCGGTATTGCGAAGGTGGCGGATTCGACAACTGTGACGACAACGGCAGCAGGTACCGTTCATTATATTTCACCGGAACAGGCCAGAGGCGGTTACAGCGATGAACGAAGTGATATTTATTCCCTTGGTATTACTATGTACGAAATGGTGACCGGACGTGTGCCTTTTGAAGGGGAGACCAATGTGGCGGTGGCATTGATGCATATTCAGAGCGAAATTACACCACCGAGACAGTTGGAACCATCCATTCCGGTCAGCTTTGAGAAGATCATTCTGAAGTGTACCCAGAAGAAGCCGGAGAGAAGATATGCGTCAGCCAGAGAATTGATTGCTGATCTGAGAAAGGTACTGACTCATCCGGACGGCGAGTATGTTGTAATTCCGGGGGCTATTCCTCAGGGCAGAACCATTGTGATGAACGACAATGATATTGATTCTCTAAAAGCGGCTTCACTGCGTAAAAACTTCGGTACGAAACCGGAAGAGACCTATGTGGAGGAACCGGAAGAGGGAGAAGAAGAAAAGCCGGTGCAGAAGCCGGTACAGAAGAAACGCCCTGTGAAGAAGAAAGACATCGAAGAGGATAATGATGATTTTGATAAAGATGAAGAGGATGATGATGACGAAGAGGTGAATCCGGCACTCAGTAAAGTGATGATGGCCTTGGGTATCGGCGGTTTCATTATACTGGCTGTGATTATTTTCTTTATTATCGGTCATGCGGCAGGCTTCTTTGGCGGCAGCGGCAGTCTTTTTGGTCACAAGAACAAAGATACATCAACGGAATCTATTTCAACAGAATCGGTTTCTGATACATCTTCTGACACAAGTACAGCCGGTGAGCGTGTGAAAGTTCCGAATTTGTCCAAGATGACAGAGGATGCGGCAAAAGCCGCACTGAAAGAGCTGAGACTGGGCGTGAATGTTCAGACGGGTACTTCGGATGATGTTCCGGAGGGACAGGTCTATGATCAGTCTCCGGCAGCAGGTACAAAGGTAGATGTGCATACACAGGTGACGATTAATATCAGCAGCGGTAAGGAAAAATTCTCTCTGGATGATGTGACGGGCATGCAGTATCAGCAGGCACAGGCACAGCTTGAGAATGATGGTCTGGTCGTCAGCCTTGAATTTGATTACAGTGATTCTGTTGGTTCCGACAAGGTTATCAGTACATCGCCAAAGGCCGGCAGTCAGGTGGCCAAAGGTGATACGATTACCATCACTGCAAGCAAAGGCAAAGAAACGAAAACGACAATTGTGCCGAATCTGCTTGGTCAGAATATTGATGATGCTATTCAGATGATCAAGGATGCCGGATTGACTTACAACGGCAAGTCCAGTGATTACAGCGACAGCTATAGTGAGAACCAGGTTATGAATCAGAGCATCAGTGCAGGAAAAACAGTTGAGGAGGGTACTACCATCAGTCTGACAGTCAGTCTCGGAAGTCGGGTGACTTCTTATTCTGCAAGTATTCCGATCGAGAGCCCGTTTGGACGTGATATTACAGACGGTGACGGCAATACGGATGTTTATGACAGCGGACAGGTGACAGTTGTTGTATACAAGCCGGATGGTTCAAGTGAAACCGTCTACGATCAGAATACATCAGAAGGCAGTCTGCCTGGCTCAGTGAGTACAACAAGTACAGCATCCGGCAGCGGTACAGTCTATGTTTATCTGAACGGTGTTCAGGTGAGCAGCTATAGTGTGGATTTTGAGTAATGACAAGTCTTTAATTTTAAGAGGATGATATGAAGGGCAAGATTATTAAGGGTATTGCCGGATTTTATTACGTTCATGTCAATGGAAAGGGCATCTATGAATGCAAGGCCAAGGGAATCTTTCGGAACAGGAAGATCAAACCCCTTGTAGGCGATGATGTTTTCCTTGACAGTCTGGACGAGAACGATATGAAAGGCAATATAACAGAGATTCTTCCCCGGAGAAATGCACTGATCCGACCGGCATCGGCGAATGTGGATCAGGCGATGATCATTTTTGCAGCGGCACAGCCGGCCCCGAATCTGGGGCTGCTGGACCGCTTTTTGCTCATGATGGAGAGGCAGGAGCTACCGACCATTATTTGCTTTAATAAGCAGGAACTGATCAGCGGAGAAGAACTGGACAGGTTATGCAGCATTTATCGCGGCAGCGGATGCAAAGTGCTGACGGTCAGTGTGAAACAACAGGAAGGATTGGATCAGATCAGGGAGATACTGGATGGCAGAACAACGGTCATGGCAGGACCTTCCGGTGTTGGCAAGTCCTCTATGACTAATGCTATGTATCCGGATGCAGAGATGGCAACCGGGGCTGTCAGCGAGAAGATTAAGCGCGGACGGCATACGACAAGACATTCGGAATTATTTTCCATAGGGAACGATACGTATCTCATGGATACACCGGGCTTCAGTACGCTCTATCTGGAAGGATGGGAGAAGGAAGATCTGAAGTATTATTATCCGGAATTTGAAGCTTATTTTGAACATTGCCGTTTTAATGGATGCAATCATTTAAGTGAGCCGGATTGTGCGGTCAAAGAAGCGGTTGCAGCTGGTGAGATCAGCAGCGAACGCTATGAGAATTATAAGTTATTTTATGAAGAACTGGCGAGTCAGAGGAGGTACTGATTATGTACGAATTAAAGTTATCACCGTCGATTTTATCAGCGGATTTTGGCAGATTAGGAGAAGATATCAAAACAGCCGATCAGGCTGGCGCGGATTACATCCACATTGATGTCATGGATGGTGCCTTTGTACCGAATATTTCTTTTGGTATTCCTGTTATCAAGAGCATCCGTAAGTGCAGCGATAAGGTGTTTGATGTGCACCTGATGATCGAGCATCCGGACCAGCTGATCCCGGAATTTGCCAAGGCCGGTGCAGATATTATTGTTGTTCATGCGGAAGCCTGCAAGCATCTTCACAGAACCATTCAGTTGATCCACAGTCTTGGGGTAAAAGCCGGTGTCGCTTTGAATCCGGCAACACCTTTGTCGGTACTTGATTATGTACTTGAAGATCTGGACATGATTCTGCTGATGACAGTGAATCCGGGATTTGGCGGACAGAGCTATATTCCTGCGATGACAGAGAAGATCCGTACACTGCGTCATATTCTGGAGGAGAAAGGTCTTCAGACTGATATTGAAATTGATGGCGGTGTGGATACAAAGAATCTGCGTATGGTGATTGAGGCCGGTGCCAATGTGCTTGTATCCGGTTCGAAGATTTTTGGCGGAGATATCGCTGAAAATGTTCATCAGTTTAAAGCTATCATGGCAGAGTATACGAAATAGGCAGGATAGAGCATGCGAATCTTGATTATTACAGGGGGCAGAATTGATGAGGATTTTGCCCTCTCATTATTAGAAAAAGAAAAATTTGAGCATATGATCGTGGTGGATGGAGCCCTTGCTTTTTGGGACAAAGTGGAGAAGAATCCTGATATAACATGCCATTTTGATCATCTGGTGGGAGACTTCGATACGATATCTCCGGAAATTCTCAAAAATTATCTGGACAGAGAGGATATTGAAGTCCATCGTTTTAATCCGGAAAAAGATTATACGGATACAGATATTGCATTAAAACTGGCAATCCATCTGACAAAAAGTGAAACCGGCAAAGCAGATGCAAAGTCCGAAATCTGGCTTCTGGGGGCTACCGGTACAAGGGCAGATCATATGCTGGCCAATATGCAGCTGCTGGCTCAGACAAGGGCAGCAGGTGTGGACGGAGTGATTGTGGATAAAAATAACAAAATCCGTCTGCTGGAAGGCAGTTATACACTGAAGAGGGAAACGCAGTTTGGCGAATTTGTATCCCTTATTCCGGTCACACAGGCATTAAAAGGCGTTACGCTGCGCGGTTTCAAATACCCCCTGGATGGGCATACCACGTATTGGGGAGAAAGCCTTTGCGTCAGCAATGAGCTGGAAGCAGAAGAGGGCTATATCAGCATTGAAGAAGGACTGGCATTCCTTATAGAAAGCCGCGATTAAAAATAGCCGCACCCAAAATAATACGGGTGCGGCATTTTTATTGCAAATGGTGTTCCATGAAGAAGTTGAAGATGGATCCGTTGTTCATCTTAAATGCTTCCAGGATAACGTCATCGACGATGTTTTCAGATGAGGCATCCCGCTCAGCCAACAGGTTCTTGATGACCGGGATAAAGGAGAACCAGAGTATCGGGCTGTAGTAGTTGATAGATGTGATATCATAGTTGATCTTCTGGGAAAGCTCTTCTCCGATGGCCAGAATGGATTTTTGATACTGGTGCATATCATCGTTCAATTCATGGATATACTGGTAGCCGTAAAAGTTCAGTTTGGCAACAAGACGCTGTTGGCTGAAGATGGCAGGATCCTGAATGACGGTAAAGTGGTATTTGTCAGCGACCTGTGCAACCATTTCCTGAATGAGTTCGCTTTTGTTGGCGAAAGCAGTGAGAGATTCTTTGTTGATATCTGTCTTGAGAATCTTCTCGACTTTGTTCATGCTCTGGTTGTAGAGGGTAATCTCATAGCGGATGGCCTCAAATTCTTCATCCAGAATTTCAAGTGTACCGGCCAGACGGTTCAGTTTGCGCTTGATATCCATCGGCGGTTCGTAGTAGGACTTGTAACCGAGACCATGTTCAACCTCAGCCCATGCATGCTGCAGGACGGTTCTCAGCTGAATCTCAAATCGGATATCCTGGTACTTCTGGTATTCTACAAGCTTGCAGCGTTCGTCTGTGAATTTCACAACCATATGGACAGAGTTATAACCGAATTCAATGCGGTTGTGCTTGCTTTTCTTACGTTTATCGACAATCTCACAGACTTCAAAAGTGTCTTCCAGCAGCTCAAGAATGCGTTCTACATCCGATTCAAAAAGAGTCAGAATACGACATCCGAGAATATCCGTGATATCTTCAAGATGCTGATATTTGTCCTTGGAGATAACTTTGTTGCGAAGGGCTTGCTCAGACTTTATTCTGAGGGACATAGTAGAAATCTTGATGTGGTTGGCTTCGATCAATGTATTGATAATATCTTCCACATCATGCTGCATTTTTTTATAGACATCAACGTGTTGATAATATTCACTCATAATGGTATCTAAAGTATGAATCATCGTTTAATTCTCCATATATTTAAATATAATTTGGTATAGATTAAATAATCGTAACTGTTCAGAGCTAACCTCCAAGATGCTACGCATTTCGTCGGTGTGGCGTATCCGCCAAATAAAATTTCAAAAACAGTCTTAAAAATGCAAGCATTTTATACCTGTTTTTTGAAATTTTGTTTGGCTCTGAACAGTTATAAATAATCCAATATATTTTAACATAAAATGAGATAAAAATCTATGATAAAATGGCAGATTGCACAATTACTTAAAAGAGTATACTTTTTAATCATTGATGACATTTATAATTTGCCTGATGGGCAGAGGGCTGACATTTGATTACCGGATGAGAATAATTGTTGAATTTGGCAGTTATCTGCTTTATAATAAAAAGGAAAATTGAAAGAATAGAGAATAATGGCAGTGCGAACGTGCCTACTGTCAATTACTAATTCTATATATTTATTGAGCAATAAATATGTTTCGAAACGTCAAAATAAATGAGGTGTTTTATGAGTTACGCAGATCAGGTATTTATTAATATGTGCCGGGATATCCTTGATAACGGCTGCAGTACAGAAGGTGAAAAGGTGCGGCCGAAGTGGGAAGACGGCAGTTATGCTTATACAATGAAGAAGTTTGGTGTGGTGAACCGTTATGATTTATCCAAGGAATTTCCGGCGCTGACCCTCCGCAAGACGGCCATCAAGAGCGCCACGGATGAGATGCTGTGGATCTGGCAGCGCAAATCCAACAATATCCATGATCTGAACAGTACGGTCTGGGATGAATGGGCGGATGAGAACGGTTCCATCGGCAAGGCTTATGGTTATCAGATGGGTGTAAAGCATCAGTACAAAGAGGGCATGATGGATCAGGTGGACAGAGTGATCTATGATCTGAAGAACAATCCTTACAGCCGCCGTATCATGACGAATATTTATGTGCATCAGGATCTTCATGAAATGAATCTTTATCCGTGTGCTTACAGCATGACTTTTAATGTGACAAAGAAGCCGGGGGATGACAAACTGGTGCTGAATGCCATTCTGAATCAGCGCTCCCAGGATGTGTTGGCAGCCAACAACTGGAATGTGGTACAGTATTCCGTGCTGATGCATATGCTGGCACAGGTGTGTGATATGCAGGTGGGTGAACTGGTGCATGTGATTGCGGATGCCCATATTTATGACAGACACATTCCACTGATTGAGGAACTGATCAGCAGAGAGACCCATCCGGCACCAATATTCAAATTAAACCCAGATATTAAGAACTTCTATGATTTTACAACAAAGGACATCACGATTGAGAATTATGTGACCGGTCCGCAGATTAAGAATATTCCGATCGCGGTTTAGGAGGAAATAGAATGAATTTGATTGTTGCAGTAGATAAGAACTGGGGCATTGGCTATAAGAATAAGCTTTTGAACAGTATTCCGGAAGATATGAAGTATTTCAGAGAGACAACGACGGGCAAGGTTGTTGTGATGGGACGCAAGACACTGGAGAGTTTTCCGAATGGGCTGCCTTTGAAGAACAGAACGAATATTGTTATAACAGGAGATCATACTTACAAGGCCAAAGATGCCATTATTGTGCACAGTATTGAGGAAGCATTGGAAGAATTGAAGAAATATGACAGCAACGATATTTATGTCATTGGTGGGGAGAGTATTTACCGTCAGCTGCTGCCGTATTGCGATGTGGCCCATGTGACATGCATGGATTACACGTATCAGGCGGACACCTGGTTTCCGAATCTGGATGAGGACAAAGACTGGGTTGTAGCGGCCGACAGCGAGGAAAGAACGTACTTTGACCTGGAATATTGCTTCAAAATGTACGTTCGCAAGACAAAATTAAAAGAAATTGTTGATTTATTGAAATAATAAGTCTATAATTGGTTCGTTGAGGGATATTTTATTTACGAATGGAGGAATTTCTAATGGAAAAGAAAAACCTTGACTGGAAGCATATCGGTTTTGCATATCATACAACAGATTATAGATATGTAGCTGATTATAAAGATGGTAAATGGCAGGAAGGATATATGTCAGATTCTCCGAATATTGTTCTGAATGAATGCGCGGGTATTATGCAGTATTGTCAGGAAGTATTCGAAGGTCTGAAGGCATATGAGACAGCAGACGGAAGAATCGTTACATTCCGTTCTGATCTGAATGCTGATCGTATGTATCATTCCGCAGAGCGTATGGAGATGCCGCCTTTCCCGAAGGAAAGATTTATTGAGGCTGTTGAGAAGGTTGTCAAGGCTAATGAAGCATGGGTACCACCTTATGGCAGCGGTGCAACACTTTACTTAAGACCATACATGTATGCATCAAGCCCTGTTATCGGTGTTAAGCCGGCTGAGGAATACCAGTTCAGATTGTTTGCGACACCTGTAGGTCCTTACTTCCATGAAGGCGCTAAGCCAATTACAATCTGTGTCAGTGATTTCGACCGTGCTGCTCCTAAGGGTACAGGCCATATCAAAGCCGGCCTGAATTATGCAATGAGCCTGCATGCCAATGTAACCGCTCATGCTAATGGATTTGACGAGAATCTTTTCCTTGATCCGGGTACAAGAACATATGTAGAGGAAACAGGCGGTGCCAACTTCCTGTTTGTTACAAAGGATAATGAAGTCGTAACACCTCTTTCTGATTCCATTCTTCCTTCAATCACAAGACGTTCACTTGTTTATGTTGCAGAACATTATCTTGGCCTTAAAGTTACAACAAGAAAAGTCAGACTGGACGAGTTAAAGGATTTTGCAGAATGCGGTCTTTGCGGTACTGCAGCTGTTATTTCTCCTGTCGGCAAGGTTGTCGACCATGGTAAGGAGATCTGCTTCCCAAGCGGTATGGAGAAGATGGGACCTATTACCCAGAAGTTATATGATACATTAACAGGTATTCAGTATGGTAAGATCGAAGCACCTGAAGGCTGGATCCACGAGATTATGTAATTCATTGAACGCATAAGATAAAAGATTGCTGTATTTCATTTCGGTGGCATACGGCAGTCTTTTTCTTTTTAATTGATAAAATTTGCCATGGAGAAAAACCCCCGGCTATTGACTTTTGGGTACAGGTGTATTATAGTGTTCCTAGAAAGGAATACCAGGTGATAGTAAGATGTCTTATATTGAAGATCTGATGCAGTTTGGCCTCACAAGGCAGGAATCTGCCATTTATTATGCACTGCTGTCAGAAGGCATGATGACCGGCTATGAGGCAGCCAAGGTATCTGGCGTATCCAGATCAAATGCATACACGGCATTGGCGGCACTGGTTGATAAGGGGGCTGCTCATGTGGCCGAGGGAACGCCGACACATTATGTACCGGTGGATCCGGAGGAATTTTGCGGCAGTAAGCTGGACTATTTGAAACTTTTGTCTGTGCGGCTTGTGGAAGAACAGCCGAGAAGACAGAGAGAAGATGATGCTTATATCACTATCAGCGGTTTCCAGAATATCTGTCAGCGGGCAGCCCGTATGCTTGACCAGGCACAGTACAGAATCTATATGACAGGGACTGCGGCGATGCTTGAATTGTTCAGAGAGAAGCTGGAAGATCTTGTCGGACGGCAGATCAAGGTTGTATTGATCACTGAGCCGGGATTTGAACTGGATGAGGCCATTATTTATCACAGCAGTCATATAGAGGCCGGGCAGATTGGACTGATATCTGATTCGACCCATGTTTTGACGGGAGATCTGTCAGAAAGTGATAGTTGTTCCTGCCTGTATTCAGGCAAGAAGAATCTGATTGATTTGTTTAAACAGTCATTAAGCCGCCAGATTCAGCTCATTGAGCTGGGGGCAGCAGAAGAAAGGAAGTAATAGACAATGAAGAAAGTACCTTTTGTGACAAAAGAACAGTTAGACGAAATTGTGAAGAAATATCCTACACCTTTTCATCTTTATGATGAGAAGGGAATCAGAGAGAATGCAAGAAAGGTATATAAAGCGTTTTCATGGAATAAAGGCTTCAAGGAATATTTTGCTGTTAAGGCGACACCAAACCCAGCGATTCTGCAGATCATGAAGGAAGAGGGCTGCGGTCTTGACTGTGCAACTAAGGTTGAACTGATGATGGCGAAGGCCTGCGGTTTTACCGGACATGACGTCATGTTCTCATCTAATGTAACACCGGCCAATGAATATGCCTATGCCAAGGATATGGGTGTCATTATTAATTTTGATGATATCACCCATTTGAAATATTTCGAAGAGAATGTGGGCGAATTTCCTGAGACAGTATGCTGTCGTTTCAATACAGGCGGTGATTTCAAGATCAGCACAGCTATCATGGATGTACCAGGGGAGGCAAAATACGGCTTTACCCGTGAACAGCTGACAGAGGGCTTCAAGTACCTGAAATCCAAAGGCGTGAAGCATTTTGGCATTCATGCATTCCTGGCCAGCAATACCAAGACCAATGATTATTATCCGGCATTGGCCAAGATCCTTTTCAAGACCGCTGTTGAGCTGCATGAAGAGACAGGTGCAGATATCAAGTTCATTAACTTATCAGGTGGTGTAGGCGTTGCGTATTCACCGGATGAAACGCCAAATGATATCGAAGTCATTGGTGAGGGTGTTCACAAGGTTTACGATGAAATTCTTGTTCCTGCAGGTATGGGTGATGTGGCTATCTTTACAGAGATGGGACGTTTTATGCTGGCACCTTATGGACATCTGATCGCAACAGCCATCCATGAGAAACATATTTTTAAAGAGTATATCGGTCTGGATGCATGTGCAGCGAACCTGATGCGTCCGGCTATCTACGGTGCATACCATCATATTACAGTGGCAGGCAAGGAGAACGAGCCTTGTGACCATATGTATGATGTTACCGGCGGTCTCTGTGAGAATAGTGATAAGTTTGCGGTCAACAGAATGCTGCCGAAGATTGATATGGGTGATTATATTATTATCCATGATACAGGTGCTCATGGCTTTTCAATGGGTTATAACTACAACGGCAAGCTCCGTTCCGCAGAAGTGCTGCTGAAGGAAGACGGTTCCACAGAATTGATCAGAAGAGCCGAGACACCGATGGATTACTTTGCAACCTTTGATTATACAGGATTATTTGATCGGTTTAAGGATGGTAATGAATGATAAGAGCCGTCATTTTTGATATGGATGGCATCCTTCTTGATACAGAGAAGATATATTGCCATTTTTGGATGGAAGCCGGGCGTGAGGCCGGTTATGATTGGAAGATGGAACACAGTCTGATGCTTAGAAGCATGGCGCCGGAATTTGCAGAGCCGATGATGAAAGAAGTCTTTGGACAGGATTTTGATTATCATGCTGTGCGGAACAGGCGCAAGGAGTTGATGGCTGTTTATATGGAAACGCATCCGGTAGAGAAAAAGCCGGGTGCTGATGAATTGCTGACTTATCTGAAGAGTCATTACTTCAAAACAGCAGTGGCGACAGCCAGTGGTGAGATGAAGGCGATGACTTATCTGGATGAGGTAGGGCTGTTGGATTATTTTGATCAGATCATCAGCACGGCGATGGTACCTCATGGCAAGCCGATGCCGGATGTGTATCAGTATGCCTGCAAGTGTATCGGTGAGAAGCCGGAGGCCTGCATTGCACTGGAAGATTCACCGAATGGGCTGATGGCGGCTTATCGGGCCGGATGTCTGCCGATCATGGTGCCGGATCTGTCACAGCCGGATGAAAAGCTCTCCAGGATATTGTATGGTAAGGCGGAGACACTGACGGATGTGATTCCTTATTTAGCAGCCTCCAGATAAAATGAATCCCTTTGATGTTGGTATTGAGTGAGGTGAATACAATGAAAGATATGAAAAAGGTTAGATTAGTAAAGTCCAGAACAAATAAGCTGCTGACAGGTGTTTGCGGCGGTATTGGTGAACTGATCGGTATTGACCCGACGATCATCCGTCTGATATGGGCGGCACTGTCACTGGCCGGCGGCTCTGGCGTTATTCTGTACATCATTGCAGCGGTGATTATTCCTGAGGATGATGATATTATTGATTCAGAATAATGGGCGAAACTTTCCAGGTTAAAACGAGATGAACCAATTAGCACCTGTTTTTGAAGCTGCTAATTGGTTCATCTTTTTTTAGACTTTGAAGTTTCGCAATGCAGGTATTGTGTTATTCATCAAGATGCAGTCGGGAAAATCTAACTAAAAAAATCAATTCTTATAGAAATCCCTCAGATAGTCAACCCGGGCAGTCATATTCTGCATCAGTGCGTCGATAAGAACCAGAGCGGCCATGGACTGGACAACAACAACAGCCCTTGGAACAATGATCGGGTCGTGACGGCCTTTGATCTGTATATCGATCGGTTCCCCCTCACGGGTAACGGTATGTTGTGTCCGGGAAATGGAAGGCGTCGGTTTGATGGCAGCCCGGAAAATGATGTCGGAACTATCGCTCATGCCGCCCAGAATGCCGCCGGCGTGATTGGTGGCCTTGGTGATATGACCGGCTGCATCGGTAGTAAATGCATCATTGTTGACAGAACCCTGAGACCTGGCAGCTGAAAATCCGTCTCCGATTTCAAAGCCTTTGACAGCACCGATGGAACAGATGGCTTTGGCCAGGTTCGCATTTAGCTTCTCAAAAACAGGATCGCCGATACCGGCAGGCATTCCCTGAATGCGGCATTCGATGATACCGCCGCAGGAGTCCTGTTTCTCCATCTGTGCTGCGATAAATGCTTCAGCCTCTGCGGCAGCCTGCATATCCGGCATATAAACAGGATTATTGAAAATATCTTCTGCATTGAAATGTGCCGGATTGATGGAGACAGGTCCGATGGCCTTTGAGTAAGCACAGATTTTGACACCGCATGCTTCAAGCAGCTTCATGGCAACAGCACCGGCTGCGACACGGCCGATGGTCTCACGGGCCGATGAACGTCCACCACCGCGGTAATCTCTGAAACCGTACTTGGCATCAAAGGTGTAGTCTGCATGTCCGGGACGATAGTATCGGGCAATATCCGAATAGTCGGAAGAACGTGCATTTTTGTTGTAAACAATGAGAGAGATAGGCGTGCCTGTTGTTCTGCCTTCAAAAATTCCTGACATGATCTCAACGGCATCCTCTTCCTTTCGTGGTGTTGTATAACGGGACTGTCCGGGTTTGCGCAGATTCAGGTAATATTGAATATCGGACTCAGTGAGTGCAAGCCCGGCGGGGCAGCCGTCAATAACAACACCCACAGCTTTGCCGTGAGATTCGCCCCATGTTGTGATTTTGAATTGATTACCAAATGTTGATCCAGCCATGTATATTTAAACCTCCTGATTGCATACATAATGAAAGAAAACGCATGGATACTGAAGTCGTATGGCATTCATTATAATAGAAAACATTGGAATTCGCAAGGTAAAGCAAAAAAGTTGACCGAAATTTTATGAAAATTAAACGAGAAGTTATGGATGATTTTGACTAGCATGCGAAATGACTGGAAACGTTTCCACAAAATGTTCACAAAGTAATGGAAATTATGCTATGAATTATCGTTAAAATCAGACATTAATAATACATAATAGACAAAAGCTTTCGAGTGAAATGTGAATTGGAAATTTGACATTCAGGTTGATGTATGATAAAAATATTCCAATCCAAGGAGGTCGCTTAAATGAACGAGAAGAATATTGTATTAAATAATGTGGAAGCAGCAAAAGAATTTGTGAAAGCTGCTTCTGAATGTGATTTTGATATTGATGTCTATTTTAACAGAATTGCATTGGATGCCAAATCCCTGCTTGGTATTCTCAGCCTGGATCTGAGAAGCAAGCTCAGAGTCTGCTACAGCGGAGAAAACGCCGGATTCAATACAGTTCTGGCAAAATATGCGGCATAATTTGTCGAAGCGTGGATGTTTGAAAAGAAACTGCTGCCTGGGGCGGCAGTTTTTTTCTGTTTTATGCATTTTTTTGTTGATAAATAAATCATTTACAGTTATACTAGATATAACGCTTTTTTATCAATATGCGAATGTATGTTGATTGTTCTATTATAATTAAGATAACAGGTGAGTGTATGTATCAAATCGTTGCAACAGACGGCAGAGCAAAGAGCGCACATATGGAAACCGTACATGGTGTCATTGAGACACCTGTTTTTATGAATGTCGGTACGATCGCAGCTATCAAAGGCGCGGTAGCGACAACGGATCTGAAGGAGATCGGTACACAGGTGGAATTATCCAATACCTATCATCTTCATGTTCGTCCGGGAGACCAGATTGTGAAACAGCTTGGCGGCCTGCACAAGTTTATGAACTGGGACAGACCGATTCTTACGGATTCCGGCGGCTTTCAGGTATTCTCTCTGAAAGGACTCCGCAAGATCAAGGAAGAGGGCGTTTATTTCCAGTCACATATTGATGGTCATAAGATTTTTATGGGGCCGGAGGAGAGTATGCAGATTCAGTCGAACCTTGGTTCAACCATAGCCATGGCGTTTGATGAGTGTGCGCCGTATCCAGCTACAAGAGAGTATATGATCAACTCAGTTAACCGTACAACCCGATGGTTGGAGCGATGCAAGAAGAAGATGCAGGAGCTGAATGATGCAGAGGGAACAGTGAATCCGCATCAGCTGCTTTTTGGTATTAATCAGGGCGGAACTTATGCAGATATCCGTGTGAACCATGCTCGCACGATCCGTGATATGGATCTGGACGGTTATGCAATCGGCGGCCTTGCAGTTGGCGAGACACATGAAGAAATGTATCGCATTCTGGATGAGGTTGTTCCTGAACTGCCTCAGAATAAGCCGACCTACCTGATGGGGGTAGGAACACCGGCCAACATTCTGGAAGGTGTGGACAGAGGTATTGATTTCTTTGACTGTGTTTATCCGTCAAGAAACGGACGTCATGGACATGTTTATACCAACCATGGCAAGCTGAATCTTTTTAATGCGAAGTTCGAACTGGATGACAGACCGATTGAAGAGGGATGTCAGTGTCCGGCTTGTCGCAATTACACAAGAGCTTATATCCGCCATCTGCTTAAGGCAAAGGAAATGTTGGGTATGCGTTTGTGTGTATTGCATAATCTGTATTTTTATAATCATCTGATGGAGGAGATTCGTCTTGCTATCAGGGAACACAGATACAGCGAATTTAAGAAGTCTAAATTGGAAGGCTTTTTAAGTAAAGAAGATTAAGGAGGAACATCTAATGAATTTTTCACCAGTAGTTTTAACAGGCGCAGGCAAAAGCGGTATTTTTGTTTTGATCGCTTATATTGCAGTTTTTGCAGTTTTAATGTATTTCCTTTCTGTACGTCCTCAGAAGAAACGTCAGAAGACAATGGATGCAATGATCGCAAATCTTGCAGTTGGTGACAGTATTCTGACAACAAGCGGTTTCTATGGTGTTGTTATCGACATCGCGGAAGATGTTGTTATCGTTGAGTTCGGCAGTGACAGACATTGCCGTATCCCAATGCAGAAAGAAGCGATTGTCAGCGTTGAGAAGGCTAATGACGAAGAATAGTTGAATCATTACAAAGGATTGTACAAAGGTGTGGAGATCATAAATCGGTTTTCACACCTTTTTTAGTTATATTTTACATAAAATTTATTAAAAACTGATAGTAAGGTACCTTATATAGTTTATAATAAGAACGGAGATAATTGATAAAAAATTGAGCGGCCGGCAGAGAATGGGCCGGTGAGAAGGATGTTCAAATGGAACAGTTAAGAGCAAAAAAAGGTTTTATTATTGATATGGATGGTGTGATCTATCATGGCAATCGTCTGCTCCCGGGAGCGAAGGAGTTTGTAGAATGGCTGTATCGTGAGGAAAAGGAATTTCTTTTTCTGACAAATTCCAGCCGTTATACACCAAAGGAACTTCAGAAGAAGCTGGAGTGGATGGGACTTGATGTGGATCAAAGCCATTTTTATACAAGTGCGCTGGCAACCGCTGCATTTATATCAACGCAGACGCCGGAGGCAACCGCCTATGCGGTGGGGGAACATGGGCTTCAGAATGCCCTGTATGATGCCGGCATTACAGTTAATGAGATTCATCCGGATTATGTGATCATCGGTGAAGCGGATAATTATTGCTATGATCATATTGTTAAAGCAACGAAATTTGTCAATGACGGTGCCCGTCTGATTGGTACAAATTATGATTTGACCGGTCCTGTGGAAGACGGCATTGTTCCGGCCTGCAGAGCATTAATGGCACCGATTGAACTGGCAACAGGCAAACAGGCTTATTATGTGGGTAAACCGAATGCCCTGATGATGCGTACGGGACTCAGGATCCTTGGAGTGCATTCAGAGGATGCAGCCATCATCGGAGACCGTATGGATACAGATATTGTTGCGGGTATCGAATCCGGTCTGGATACGGTGTTGGTACTGTCAGGGGTAACAGCACCGGGGATGATCGAGGAATTTCCGTATAGACCGAGATTGGTATGCAACGGCATTGGCGACATTGCTGCTTTAGGCGACTAAACAGCTGAAGATGTATTGGGTCAGGCTCTCAGCTTTTCAAGAATATCATAAGGAACGACGAGACGGCCTTTGCCGGTACCAATCTGGATATGCGGTTTATAAGTACCGTGAAAATCTGAACCGCCGGAATACTTGAGGTGATAATGGTTAGCCAGATGGCTGAGATAAAGGTCGTCGGAAGGGGTATTGGTGGAGTAGTAGACTTCCATGGCTTCCAGTCCCCAGTCGGTCATCATCCTGACATATTTCTCAAGGGTGTTTTTGCCGAGCTTATAGAGCATCGGATGGGCGAGAACAGGGATTCCGTCAGCCTGTTTGATGAGTTCGATGGCTTCTTTCGGAGAAGTTTTGGTGCGGGGAATATAAAATGGCTTCCCGTCACCAAGATATCGGTCAAAGGCTTCTTTGATGCTTTTGACAAAACCAACAGACAATAGATAACCGGCAAAGTTGGCACGGGTCAAAACACCGATGCCTTCTTTGGCGTGAAGTTTCTCAAGGGTGATATCCACACCGGCAGCCTGCATACGGGCAACCATTTGATTGTTGCGGTCTTCCCGGATCTGCTGCATGCGTGCCATGGCGGTTTGGAAATGCGGATTATTTTCATTAATATCAAGGCCGACAATGTGAAATTCGGTCTTGTCCAGCCAGGTAGCCAGTTCAACGCCGTGAACAAGTTCAATGCCGATTTCATTGGCTGCCTGTTGAGCCTCGGTAAGCCCCACAGTGGTATCGTGGTCCGTTAAAGCAACTGCACGCAGACCGCATGACGCGGCATGGTGAACAAGCTCTGAAGGCGTCATACTGCCGTCAGAAGCCGTAGAGTGAGTGTGCAAATCGATTCTATCCATAAGTTCTCCTTTCAAGTTGATATAGAGATATATTTATGATGTCTGTTCTATTGTAAGACATTTATGGATAAAAAGCCAGATGTCTTTTTGGTGGATATGGGGCATATATTTTATGGATCATGTTGTACTGAGGAATGATTTTGGGATGGATAAGAAGTTGGGTGCGGTGTCCGGTGGGCTGGGGATTGTGCGTGTGATGGCAGCTGCATGGCTGATCAGTGTGATGATTTCGGCCGTGGGCATGGTGCTGGCGTCATTGATTTTCTATGCAGTGGGTGAGGGTCAGAACAGAATCCGTGTTTCGGTGTACGTGGTGGTTGTATTGGCGGTTTTGATCGGCGGTATTTATGCCGGTCATCGGATCGGATACAGACGCTTTCTGTGGGGGCTGGCGCTGGGAGCTATATATTATGTCACACTCTGCCTGATTTCAGTGGTATCCGGATGTATGGCTGCCGCCGGGTGGCAGTTCTGTCTGCCTTTTGTGTTGCTTTGCCTTGGCAGCGGGATGTTGGGAGGAATGCTTGGATAAGCGGCTTTTGAAAAAGGTCCGGCAGTTTTTTAGTTGGAATGCAGAAAGAAAAATCGTTGTTTTACACAGAGAATGGGTTGGATTTAGTAAAAAATAGAAATTATTTCATATAATGCACGTATCTTTTTAAAAAGAGCTTTAAAAATGCAAATGAGTATGTTATAATATTTCAAGTTCATAATTGAAGGAGGAGTACATAATGAAACGTATCAAATCATTGAACACCAGATCTATGAAACAGAGCATGGTCAAAGGCGGATGCGGCGAGTGCCAGACTTCATGTCAGTCTGCATGCAAGACTTCCTGTACAGTAGGTAATCAGAGCTGCGAGAACAACAAATAATCAGACCTGATTGCTGATTGATTCAGCCAATATTATGAGCAGCGGTTTAGGGTTTTCTAAATCGCTGCTTGTTCATGTTGAAGGAGTGTTTTGACTATTCGGGGTCAGAAATTTATGACAGCTGATTCCGGGCAGCTGCAAAGTTATAAAGTAGAATAAGAGAGTTAGGAGAATGTAAGTGATTCACCAGTATAAGAGTAATGGTTACAATATAGTCATGGATATCAACAGCGGTGCCATTCATGTGGTTGACGATGTTGTTTATGATATTATTGAGTTATATGAAGGCCATGAGAAGTCCGAGATCATGGATATGCTTGCGTCCAAGTATCCAAAGGAAGATATGGAAGAAGCATTTGAAGAGATTGAGACTTTAATTAAAGAAGAAAGTCTTTTTACAGAAGATATTTATAAAGATTATATTATTGATTTTAAGAAGAGAAAGACAGTTGTCAAAGCGTTATGTCTGCATATCGCCCATGACTGTAATCTTGCCTGTCGCTATTGTTTTGCAGAAGAAGGCGAGTATCACGGCCGACGTGCTATCATGAGCTATGAAGTTGGCAAGCAGGCACTGGATTTCCTGATCGCCAATTCAGGCAACAGGCGGAATCTGGAAGTGGATTTCTTCGGCGGCGAGCCTTTGATGAACTGGGATGTGGTTAAACGTCTCGTTGAGTATGGCCGTGAGCAGGAGAAGATTCATGACAAGAATTTTAGATTCACGCTGACGACGAATGGTGTCCTGCTGAATGATGAGATCATGGAATTCTGCAATAAAGAAATGGCGAATGTTGTTCTGAGTGTGGATGGACGTAAGGAAGTCCATGACAATATGCGTCCGTTCCGCAACGGCAGCGGCAGCTATGATCTGATCATGCCGAAGTTCGAGAAGTTTGCCGAGAGCAGACATCAGACGAATTATTATGTCAGAGGTACATTTACGCATTTCAATAAAGATTTTGCGGCAGACGTGCTGAGCCTTGCGGATAAAGGATTTAAGCAGATTTCTGTTGAGCCTGTTGTTGCACCTGCATCTGAGCCATATGCAATTCAGGAGGAAGATCTTCCGGAACTTTGCGAGCAGTATGATCTGCTGGCGAAGGAAATCGTGAAGAGAGACCGTGCAGGCAAACATTTCAATTTCTTCCATTTTATGATTGATCTGGAAGGCGGTCCATGCGTTGCCAAACGTTTATCAGGATGTGGTTCGGGTACAGAATATCTTGCTGTGACACCATGGGGGGATTTATATCCATGTCACCAGTTTGTCGGTCAGGATGAATTCCTGATGGGTAATGTCTGGGATGGTGTTGTCAAGACAGATATTCGCGACGAATTCAAGCTTTGCAATATTTATGCCAAGGATAAATGCACGAATTGTTTCGCAAAATTCTACTGTAGCGGCGGTTGTGCTGCCAACTCATGGAATTTCCATCATTCGATCACAGATGCGTATGATGTGGGATGTGAACTGATGCGTAAGAGAGTGGAATGTGCAATTATGATTAAAGCTGCTGCGGCAGATGAAAAAGGAGAATAAAGGCATGAAGAGTAAGAAGAAAAGCTGGCTTGTGCTGATCGTGGTTGTTCTGATGATCGCAGCCTGCGGTTATGTATCTGCATACGGATATGGCAAGGATCATATCGGTACAGCCAAAAACATTAAGCTTGGTCTTGACCTGGCAGGTGGTGTCAATATCACCTACGAAGCAGACGAAGACAATCCATCCTCTGAAGATATGAACGATACCGTTTACAAGCTTCAGCAGAGAGTAGAGGCATGGAGTACAGAAGCAGAAGTTTATCAGGAAGGCACAAACCGTGTCAACGTTGATATTCCTGGTGTTTATGATGCAGAGAAGATTCTCTCTGAACTGGGCAATCCCGGTTCTATCAGTTTCTGTGAAGCAAAGTCCGATGCGGCAACAGGCAAGGAAGTATTAGATGGTTACTGTGAAGTTGTGGGCGGCGAAGGCATCAAGAGTGCTCAGGCTACATCCCAGAAAGATAGCTATGGCAACACACAGTACGTGGTTTCTCTGATGTTTACAGACGAAGGTGCCAAAGCTTTTGCAGAAGCAACAGCAAGAAATATCGGCAAACCGATCTACATCATTTATGACGGCAAGATCATCAGCTATCCGACTGTTAATCAGGCAATCACAAATGGTCAGTGTGTCATCGAAGGCAATTTTACTTATGATGATGTGAATTCTCTGGCCACCACTATTCGTGCCGGTGTTCTGAAGCTCCAGCTGAATGAGATCAGTTCCAAAGTTGTCAGCGCCAAGTTAGGTGATGAAGCGGTTAAGACAAGTTTGATGGCAGGTGCCATCGGTCTTGTGGTCGTTATGCTGTTTATGATCGTTGTGTATTGGATTCCTGGTGTGGCAGCAGCCCTTGCACTGCTTCTTTATGTGGCAGCAATGCTCTGCTTCCTGAATGGTCTGGATGTGACACTGACACTGCCTGGTATTGCCGGTATCATCCTTTCCGTCGGTATGGCGGTGGATGCCAATGTCATTATCTTTACGCGAATTAGAGAAGAAATCGCAGCAGGCAAGAATGTGCGTGAAGCCATCAAGATTGGTTTCGGCAAGGCACTTTCAGCCGTTATCGATGGTAATATCACAACATTAATTGCAGCAGCAGTTCTGTATCTCAAAGGTACAGGTACAATCAAAGGTTTTGCCATTACACTGGCCCTTGGTATTGTGCTTTCCATGTTTACAGCCCTTGCTATTACACGATTCGTGCTGATGGCATTATATGGTATCGGTTTTAAAGATGCCAAATTCTATGGTAAACAGAAGGAAGCAAAGGTTAAGAACTTCTGCGGCATGAAGAAGATCACTTATGTGATCGCCGTGATCTGTATCTGTGCAGGTTTCGTCAGCATGGGTGTTCATGCTTCTGCAGGCAATAAAGCGCTGAATTACAGTCTGGACTTTACAGGCGGTACAGCCATGACTGTCAATTTCAAGGATTATCTTGAAGTCCCTGGTTCTGATGAAGATGATTTAAGAAAACTCTTTGAAAGTGAAGCAGGTACAACTGATATTCAGTTCCAGAATGTATCCGGTTCACCTGAAATCGTTATCAAGACGCCTGTTCTTGATTCTGAGCACCGTGCAGCTGTTAAGGACGCCTTAATGGAGAAGTACGCTCTTGAACAGTCTGATATCACTGAAGAGAATATCAGCGGTACAATCAGCGGTGAGATGCGTACAAACGCGATCCTTTCCGTCATTATCGCAGGTGTCTTTATCATGATCTATATCTGGGTTCGATTCAGAGATATCAAGTTTGGTGCAGGTGCGATTATCGCATTGCTTCATGATGTACTGGTCGTTCTTGCGGTATACTCAATTGCAAGAATCCCTGTAGGTACAACATTTATTGCTTGTATGCTGACAATCGTTGGTTACTCTATCAATGCAACCATCGTTGTATATGACCGTGTCCGTGAAAACTCACATACAATGCTGAAGGCAACAACAGAAGAAATTGTCAACACAAGTATCAGCCAGACATTGTCCAGAAGTATCAATACTTCTCTGACAACATTGATCATGGTATTACTGATCTACATCATGGGCGTAACTTCTATCAAAGAATTTGCATTGCCGATGATGGCCGGTATCATTGCAGGTACATTTTCATCAGTATTCATTTCAGGTACGATCTGGGCTGTTATGAAAGGCAAGAAAAAATAAATATATTTCTTTATGAAAGGACTGCTGCACTGCGGCAGTCTTTTCTGATTAGATTATTGACTGCTGATTGGGCAATGCGTTGCTTTTTGAATCATGTATCAAATCGGCGATTCAAAGCAGGCACGTTCGCACTGCCTGACACTGGCAGCGGTACATAAGGTGCCTTAATATAATATATTTATTTTGGTGCTTGAGGAAACTGGCGATTGAGAGATTATTGAGTATTAATTTGAAGACCAGGCAATTGCACATTTACTTGGATGAGCGCAGCAATCAGCAGATACCCAGCAGGTGCTTCCGGCGCAGCCGGTACTTAGGTGGTGTTTTTTACCACCTTATGTACCGTTGCTAGCGCTGGGCAACGCAAGTGTGCCTGCTGGGTATCTGCTGATTGCTGCGCTCTCTAAAAATAACAGAGCAATTGCCGTCGGCAGAAGAGAGGTGTTTTTTTGGTTCCGGAGAGTTACAGATGGGAGTTTATAAAGCAGGAAAGTGCCGGTGTGAAGCAGCTGGCAGCAGAGACCGGGTATCCGGAGGTGTTTGCCGGGTTACTGGCGGCCAGAGGTGTGCATAATAAAGAAGAGGCACAGCGGTTCCTTTATCCTTCAGAAAAGAATATGTACGATCCATTCCTAATGAAGGGAATGGAGGCAGCAGTCTGCCGGATCAGCCAGGCCATGGATGCCCATGAGAAGATAACAATTTATGGAGATTATGATGTGGATGGTATTACAGCCACCAGTATTTTATATTTATACCTGAGTAAAGCCGGTGCAGACGTGAATTATTATCTGCCGGACCGCATGACTGAGGGATATGGACTGAATGAAAATGCTGTGCGCATGCTGGCAGAGACGGGAACAAAGCTGATGGTGACAGTGGATACCGGGATTTCTGCTGTCAAAGAGTGTCAGTTGGCAAAATCATTGGCGATGGATGTGGTTATTACGGATCATCATGAATGCCAGGAGAAGCTGCCGGAGGCTGTGGCTGTTGTGGATGCAAAACAGCCGGGAGAAAGCTATCCCTTCCTTTATCTGGCGGGATGCGGTGTGGCCTATAAACTGGTACAGGGGCTGAAAGCTTACAGAAATGATCAGACGGATATTACAGAATACCTGGAGCTTGCGGCTGTCGGCACAGTGGCAGATATCGTACCATTGTATGATGAAAACCGGATCATTGTCAGTGAAGGATTTAAGCGGATGAAACACCCTGCCAATATGGGGCTTGGCAAATTGCTGGAAAGTGCCGGATATGACTTTAAGCGCAAGATAACCAGTGGATTTATCGGTTTCGGGCTTGCCCCAAGGCTGAATGCCGGTGGGCGTATGGGGGATGCCAAAAGAGGCGTTCGTCTGTTTACGACGAGAGATGAAGAGGAGGCAGCAGCAATTGCAGCTGAGCTGGAGGTGGAGAACAGTCATCGCAAGGAAACGGAGCAGATGATTTTAAAACAGGTGACAGACCGGATCGAGGCATCTGATGCAATCAGAAACAGCCGGGTGATGGTGGTAGCCGGCGAAGGATGGCATCATGGGGTCATTGGTATTGTTTCATCCCGGATTAAAGATATGTTTTATCGGCCGAATATTTTGCTGTCTATAGAAAATGGCGTGGCAACAGGTTCTGCCAGAAGTATAGACGGATTCAATCTTTTTGAAGCCCTTTGTACGTGCAGTGATCTGATGATTAAATTCGGAGGGCATGCAGCAGCAGCAGGAATGTCATTGAAGGCAGAAAATGTACCGGAATTGTCCAGACGACTGAATGAATATGCAAAAATGCATATGGACAGCCAGATGCTGATACCTGTCCAGCGGCCGGAATTAAAGCTTCAGCCGTCAGAAGTAACCATAGAACTGATTGAATTGATCCAGAGAATGGAACCCTTTGGTCAGGATATGCCGGAGCCTCTGGCGGAAATTTCCGGACAGCTGGGTGAAGTCAGAAAAATCGGTGCAGACCGGGCGACACTGAGAATGACGGTGATGGATCAGAGACGCAGTCTGAATACAGTGGGATTTCGCCGAAGCATCATGGCGGATTACTATACAGCCGGCATGGAGGTATCAATTGCCGGAAATCTGGATATAAATTATTATATGGACAGACAGTATCCTCAGATGATTCTGAAGGATGTCCGGATTGCTCAGGATGACAACCTGGAAAAACTTCAGCATATTTTTGCATTAAGACATGTGACGGATGATTACAGGCTGTATTGTGATGCCAGGGACAAGCTGGATAAGTCAGTGTGCAGTCAAGTTTTTCGTTTCCTTCGGATGCAGATGAAGAAACAGGGGAATGAGACCGAAGGCAGTTTTATGATGGAAGATATCCCATTTGACAGCATACATTCAGCGGAGGAACATATATTTATGCTGATGCAGGCACTGTATGTCTTTGAAGAACTGGGACTTATGCGGGTTGAAACGGCAGGACCGTATCTTCATTATGAAATGATCCCGGAAAAAACAGCTAAATTGATGGATTCAATGTGGTACAGGACGTATTTTGTCGATTTCGGGGCTTTTCAATAGAATCATTTATTGTTATAATTAAATTTATACGTGACTGCCCAAGGTTCGGGCAGCTGCGATGAATTTGAGAAGACAAATATTCATATAGAAGGAGCAGTGAGTCTTATGAAAAAATTAGAAGAATATGTCAAAAGTATTCCTGATTTCCCTGAGAAGGGAATCATTTTCAGAGATGTTACCAGTGTTTTGCAGGATGCGGAGGGACTTCACTTGGCCATCGACCAGATGCAGGAGAAGTTGGAAGGTGTTGATTTCGATGTTGTTCTCGGTCCGGAATCCCGAGGCTTTATTTTTGGTGTACCCATTGCCTACAATATGCATAAGGCTTTTGTGCCGGTCAGAAAGAAAGGCAAGCTGCCGAGAGCAACGATCAGCCAGACATATGATCTTGAGTACGGCACTGCGACTATTGAGATACATAAAGACGCAATTCAGCCTGGACAGAAGGTTGTTATTATCGATGACTTAATTGCCACAGGCGGCACAACAGAAGCCATTATCAAGATGGTGGAAGAACTTGGCGGAGAAGTCGTCAAGATTGTTTTCCTCATGGAGCTGGCAGGACTGAAGGGCCGCGAGAGACTGAGCGGCTATGATATTGATTCAGCGATTATCTACGAAGGTAAATAATGACAGAAGAGGATGACGCAATATGAAGGACGATAAAAAAGAAGTAATGGGCACTGAAGAGCCATTTGAGGAGCAGGAGCTCATTCATACACAGGATTTCGAATCACCGAAGGTGCTGTATCAGCGCCTGATCAATAAAGTGAAGGAATATCATCCTTCAGATGATATCAGTATGATCGAGAAGGCATATAATATTGCCAATAATGCGCACAAGGGGCAGCTGCGTAAGTCCGGAGAACCTTATATTATTCATCCGCTCTGTGTAGCCCTGATCCTGGCGGATCTTGAGCTGGATAAGGAGACCATTGTCGGCGGACTTCTTCATGATGTGGTTGAGGACACGATCATGACGGAGGAGGATATCACGAGAGAATTCAGCGCGGAGATCGCACTGATCGTATCCGGTGTAACAAAGCTGGGACAGTTATCCTATTCCAAGGATAAGGTGGAGATTCAGGCAGAGAATCTTCGTAAGATGTTTCTGGCTATGGCGAAGGATATCCGAGTTATCCTGATCAAGCTGGCAGACCGTCTGCACAATATGCGTACACTGAAGTATATGACACCGGCCAAGCAGAAGGAAAAGGCCAGAGAGACCATGGATATTTATGCACCGATCGCCCAGAGACTTGGTATTTCCAAGATCAAGATTGAACTGGATGATCTGTCATTGAGATACCTGGAACCGGAAGTGTATTATGATCTGGCCAGACAGATCAATCTGAAGCGCAGTGAGCGTCAGGCTTTTGTAGATGCCATTGTGGAAGAAGTCAGTCAGCATATGGCACAGAGCGGTATCAAGGCACAGGTGAATGGCCGTGTTAAGCATTTCTTTAGCATTTACAAGAAGATGGTCAATCAGGACAAGACATTGGATGAGATCTATGATCTGTTTGCGGTGCGTATTATTGTGGATACAGTGAAGGACTGTTATGCGGCCCTTGGTATTATTCATGAGATGTACAAGCCGATTCCGGGTCGTTTTAAAGATTATATTGCAATGCCGAAGCAGAATATGTATCAGTCCCTGCATACAACACTGATCGGTCCGAACGGACAGCCTTTTGAGATCCAGATCCGTACATTTGACATGCACAGAACAGCTGAATACGGTATCGCAGCCCATTGGAAGTACAAGGAAGATCCGAATGCCAAGAATGTAGAGGACAGTGAGGAAGCCAAGCTGACATGGCTGCGTCAGATTCTGGAATGGCAGACAGATATGTCGGACAATAAGGAATTCATGAGCCTTTTGAAGAACGACTTGAATCTGTTTGCAGACAGTGTTTATTGTTTTACACCGGCAGGTGACGTCAAGAATCTGCCGACAGGTTCCACACCGATTGATTTCGCTTACAGTATTCATTCAGCGGTCGGCAATAAGATGGTGGGGGCGAGAGTCAACGGCAAGCTGGTCAATATTGATTATGTGATCAAGAACGGCGACCGTGTTGAGGTCCTGACATCAGCCAATTCCAAGGGACCAAGCCGTGATTGGCTAAATATTGTCAAGAGTACGCAGGCCAAGAATAAGATTAATCAGTGGTTCAAGACGGAATTCAAGGAAGAGAATATTATCCGCGGTAAGGATATGCTGAATCGTTACTGCAAAGCGAAAGAGATCATTCTCAGTAATTTGCTGAAACCGGAATTTATGGAGAAAGTTATCCGCAAGTATGGTTTCAAGGACTGGGATGCAGTCAATGCTGCTGTGGGTCATGGCGGTTTGAAGGAAGGCCAGGTTATCAACAAGCTGCTTGAGGAATACCAGAAGAAGCAGCGAAAAGAGATGACAGATAAGCAGCTTCTGACACAGATGACTGAGATGAAGCAGAAACCTTCTGCAGCCGTACAGCCGCATAAGAAAGGCAGCAAGAGCGGCATTATTGTCAAAGGCATCGATGATGTGGCTGTCCGTTTCTCAAAATGCTGCAATCCTGTACCGGGTGATGAGATCGTTGGCTTTATTACCAGAGGCAGAGGTGTGTCCATTCATCGTACAGACTGCGTCAATATGCTGCATTTATCCGAGATAGAAAGACAGCGCCTGATTGATGCAGAATGGCAGGACAGCACGGCTGACGGCCAGGGCGGCCTGTATAAGGCAGAACTCAATGTTTATGTTCATGACGGAGTCGGTGTGCTGATTCAGATCGCACAGGTATTCTCAGAGAGGGATATCAATGTGACAGCCATGTCCAGCCGTTCAGGCAAGAATAATACAGCGACCATCAATATCAGCTTTGATATTGGCGGCAAGTATGCTTTAAATAAGATTATAGACAAACTGCGCAGTCTGGACTGCGTTTATGATATCGCCAGAACAACTGGCTAATGAATAAGGAGCAGAGAAATGGGTCAGATAGAGATTAAATCAATGACACTCGGTATGGTTGCGACGAATTGCTACCTCATTATCAACAAAGAGAACAAAGAGGCACTCCTTGTCGATCCTGCGGATAATGCATTGAGAATCAGCAATGTGATCGAGGAAAACGGCTGTACACTGAAAGCAATTCTTTTAACCCATGGTCATTTTGATCATATTATGGCATTAAATGATTTGAAGAAGAGATACAATGTTCCGGTTTATGCCCATGAAGAAGAAGAGGATGTTCTGAAGCAGTCCTCCTTGAATCTCAGCGGTTCGATCGGACAGATTTATACAACACAGGCCGATGTCTATGTGAAGGACGGAGAGCATCTGAAGCTGGCAGGGCTGGATGTGATCGTTCTGTATACACCGGGCCATACAAAGGGCGGTGCCTGCTATTATTTCCCAGAAGAGAAGGTTTTGATGAGCGGTGATACGCTGTTCCATTGTTCCATCGGACGTACAGATTTTCCGACAGGAAGTATGTCACAGCTTGTTCGCTCTGTGAAAGAGCAGTTGTTTGTACTGCCGGATGATGTGCAGGTATATCCGGGACATGACAGTGTGACAAGCATTGGATACGAGAAACAGTATAATCCATTTTTTTAGATGAAAGCGAACAGCGATTGACAGGGCTGCTGCAGGACTGATAGATATCGGTTTTGCAGCAGCCTTATCTCAGTCATTGCTTTTGACTGGGAACAGCAATTTAAATGCAGATGGAATGGGAGGATTTTGATGATTGCATTATCTATGAACCGAACAGATTATGAAAATGATATTCGATCCCTTTTGATGGCATTCTTCTATGGTGAGAAGATTGTATTGAATGGGGAAGAATGGAATGTTCGCCTGGATGTTCGGTATACAGAAAATCATACCGCTTTGGTATTAAAAGATCATAATGGCAGAAGTCTTGAAAAAGAGGGCGACTGTCATTTTGAAGATTATCGTTTGGGAAGAAATGATATCAAGAACCTTGTCTATCGTCTTTTGTCGGAATATACGGGGATGGTGCTGCCATGGGGGACACTGACCGGTATTCGACCAACGAAACTGCCCATGGAGATGTATGAAAGCGGTGCGTCAAGGGCGGATGCCATTCACTATCTGAAGGATACCTATCTTGTTTCTGATGAAAAGGCATCGCTTTGTGCGATTGTAGCGGAGAATGAAGCGAAGGTTTTGAAAGATGTTGATTATGATCATACATTCAGTTTGTATGTGGGGATTCCTTTCTGTCCTTCAATTTGTGCCTACTGTTCTTTTTCATCGTATCCGTTATCTGTCTGGGAAAAGCAGGTGGATAGCTATTTGGATGCATTGTGTAAAGAAATTGAAGCGGCGTCCACTATGATGGGGAACAAAAAGCTTCTGACTTTTTACATGGGCGGCGGCACACCGACATCACTTTCAGCGGCTCAGATGGATCGTCTTCTGACCTGTCTGGAACAATATTTTGATCTGGCGCATGTCAGTGAGAAAACTGTGGAAGCCGGAAGACCGGACAGCATTACGGAGGATAAGCTGAAGGTACTGAGAAAACATCATATTGATCGTATTTCGATTAATCCGCAAACGATGAATCAGGAAACACTGGATCTGATCGGCAGACGCCACACAACAGAAGAAGTGAAGCAGGCCTTTCATATGGCCAGAGAAGCAGGATTTATGAATATTAATATGGACCTGATCGCAGGGCTGCCTGGGGAGACAAGTGAACATATGCAGCGGACCATGGATGCGATTGTGGATCTGGCACCGGACAGTGTGACGGTGCATTCCCTGGCTTTGAAGCGCGCGGCTTTCCTGAATCAGAACAGAGAGCAATTTCCGGTTGCGGGAGCTGATGAGGTGAACAGAATGATCGGTATCAGCCATGAAGGTGCGCTGGCCATAGAGGCAGAACCTTACTATTTGTACCGTCAGAAAAATATTGCGGGCAATCTTGAGAATGTAGGTTATGCCAGAAAAGGCTGCGAGGGCCTTTATAATATTCTGATCATGGAGGAGAAGCAGACAATTCTTGCGCTGGGTGCCGGTGCATCATCAAAGTTTGTTTTTCACAATGAGCATGGACATCGCATTGAACGTGTGGAAAATGTCAAGAGTGTCAAAGATTATATTGAGCGTATTGATGAAATGATCGACAGAAAGAAGAATTTTCTTTTAAAATCGGAAAACAGCTTTTAATTCGGCGGCGGATGTGATATAGTGGAAGTTGCCTGATTGATAATTAGTGCCATAGAAAAGTGCACATAGGAGGTAAAAATGGACGTTATTGAATTAAAGAAAATTGCCAATGAAGTCCGCAAGGGGATTGTAACATCGGTACATTCTGCAAAGGCAGGACATCCGGGCGGTTCCTTATCGGCAGCAGACGTATTTACGTATTTGTATTTTGAGGAGATGAATATTGATCCTGCAGATCCTAAGAAAGCAGACAGAGACCGTTTCGTTCTGTCTAAGGGTCATACTGCACCTGGACTTTATTCTGTATTGGCTCAGAGAGGTTATTTCCCTGTAGAAGATCTGAAGACACTGCGTCACATCGGTTCTTATCTTCAGGGTCATCCTGATATGAAGCATATTCCGGGTGTTGATATGTCTTCAGGTTCATTAGGACAGGGAATTTCAGCGGCAGTCGGCATGGCTTTATCAGCTAAGCTCAGCCATGATGACTATCGTGTTTATACATTACTGGGTGATGGTGAGATCCAGGAAGGACAGGTTTGGGAGGCTTCCATGTTTGCCGGCCACCGTAAGCTGGACAACCTGGTTGTGATCGTTGATAACAATGGCCTTCAGATTGACGGCAATATTGCAGATGTCTGCTCACCGTATCCGATTGACAAGAAGTTTGAAGCTTTCAATTTCCATGTGATCGCAGATGTGGATGCCCACGATTTTGAGGCATTAAGAGCTGCTTTCAAGGAAGCAAGAGAGACAAAGGGCATGCCTACAGCCATCATTCTGAAGAGTGTGAAGGGCAAAGGCGTATCTTTCATGGAGAATAAAGCCGGATGGCATGGCAAGGCTCCGAATGACGAAGAGTATGCCATCGCTATGGATGAATTAGAGAAAGCAGGTGAAGCACTGTGTCAGAAGTAAAGAAAATCGCTACAAGAGAAAGCTATGGTCATGCTCTGGTAGAGCTTGGCAAGGAACATGAAGAGGTTGTCGTTCTGGATGCTGACCTTGCTGAAGCAACCAAGACAGGTATTTTTAAGAAGGAATTTCCTGAAAGACATATCGACTGTGGTATTGCTGAGTGCAATATGATGGGTATCGCAGCTGGTCTTGCTGCAACCGGCAAAGTGCCGTTTGCAAGTTCTTTTGCAATGTTTGCAGCAGGCCGTGCTTTTGAACAGATCAGAAATAGTATCGGCTATCCGCATCTGAATGTGAAGATTGGTGCCACCCATGCCGGCATTTCTGTTGGTGAAGATGGTGCCACCCATCAGTGCAACGAGGATATTGCCCTGATGCGTACAATCCCGGGCATGGTTGTGATCAACCCTTCCGATGATATCGAAGCAAGAGCTGCTGTAAAGGCTGCTTATGAGCACCAGGGACCTGTTTATCTGCGTTTCGGCCGTCTGGCAGTACCGGTCATCAATGACCGTCCGGATTATAAGTTTGAGATTGGCAAGGGCGTTGTCTTAAAGGAAGGCACAGACCTGACAATCGTGGCAACAGGCCTTTGTGTCAATGAATCTCTGGCGGCAGCAGCTAAGCTGGAAGAAGAGGGCGTTCATGCACAGGTTATCAATATCCACACCATCAAGCCAATCGATGCTGATTTAATTGCAGAAGCAGCCAAGAAGACAGGCAAGATCGTAACAGTAGAAGAACACTCCGTTATCGGCGGTCTCGGCAGCGCAGTTTGCGATGTATTATGCGAGAGAGAACCAGTGAAAGTACTGAAGATCGGCATGAACGATGTATTCGGCGAATCCGGCCCGGCAGTCAAACTGCTTGAAAAATACGGTCTGGATGCAGCAGGTATTTATGCTAAGATTAAAGCCTGGTTATAGAAAGAGGCTTCGCGCTAATAGATAAACGAAGTACGGTTTAGAGTACTTATAATGGAATTAGAATGAGTCTACTCACACAAGCACGTTTGCACTGCCATCGTTTGGCAACGGTACGTAAGGCGGCAAAAGACGCCGCCTAAGGACCGGCCAACGATGAAGCACTTGTGTGAGTAGACTCATTTTAATTCCATTTTCAAGTTATTAGACCGTACTATCTTTGTGTATTAAGCGCGAAGCGTTTTATTCGTCGGCAGAGAACTGGTACACGGTTGTATAGCGATATTCTTTTCTAGGCTTCAGTACCGGTGATGGGAATTCAGGATGGTTGAGCGCATCAGGGTAGAACTGTGTCTCAATAGCGATGCCGTCATAGTGATGGTAATCTGTACCGGCTTTGCCTTCTGATTCGGAGATGAAGTTGCCGGTGTAGATCTGAACACCGGGCATATCTGTACTGACATACATCTTAAGTCGTGTCTTTGGGGACATGAGTGTGCAGCATGGACGCATGCCGTCGCCGTCAATGCAGAAGTTGTGATCATAGCCACCGGCCAGTTTCAACTGTGGATGATCGGCGTTGATATCCTGACCAAGGGTTTTGCCTTTACGGAAGTCAAAAGGTGTATTCTCAACGTCTAAAAGCTTTCCAGTTGGGATCAGATGTTCATCAACCTCTGTGAAAGAAGAAGCGTAGAGTTCCAGTGTATGATCCAGAATAGAGCCGGCATCTTCTCCGGAAAGGTTAAAATAAGTATGGTTTGTGATGCTGGCAATGGTATCCAGTGTCTCAGAGTTGTTCCAGCCTGTGTAGTTCATAACAAAATTGTCACAGTCATCAAATGTATAGCTGACGATGAACATAAATTCACCGGGATAACCTTCTTCGCCGTCAGGTGAGATACGGCCGAAAGTAACGGTATCATCACTGTCGATCTTGGCTTTGAACATTTGCTTGTCAAAACCTTTCAAACCGCCATGGAGATGGTTCTCACCCTCATTGGCTGCCAGTGTATAAGTCTGGCCATTCAGAGAAAAACTGCTTCCGCCGATGCGGTTGCCCACGCGGCCGATACAGGCCCCCATGAAGTCTGTGTGTTCTTCGTATTCTGCAACTGTATTGTAACCGAGACAGCAGTCGATAACTTCACCATCGGCGTCTACAATATTGATAGACTGAACGGTGGCACCATAATCCATAATGGAAACGGAGTTGCCCATTTTGTTGGTAATCGTATATAATGTGACAGGCTCACCATCTTTGGTTTTGCCGAATTTGCGGCGTGTAACGCTCATTTCTTTCACCTCATCTTATTCGTCATTACAAAATAGTTCCTTGATTATTATCCAAAAAATTTTGCAAATGCGTGATATATTCAGTAAATAGTATAATACATTTTAAGGTAAAAATCCAGTTTATTCGTCTTTGAATTGGCGCCCTGTATTGTCCATATGATATTTTCCTGTGTAGATTAGCTGGGAGATTGGGACGATTTCATACCCTTTGTCCTGAAGACCTGTGATAACACGCTCCAATGCGTCTTTTGTGTATTTGGCACCATTATGCATCAGGATGATAGCGCCGTCTCCAAGCGCTTTGTGGTTTAATATGGTGTCCACGATGTTGTCAGCGCCGTAGTCTTTCCAGTCCAGACTATCGACAGACCATTGGACCACATGGTAGCCGAGAGTGTTGGCAGATTCGATCAATGTGTTGTTGTAGTCACCGTAAGGAGGCCTGAAAAGTGTCATTTCTGTTCCGGTGAGTTCTTTGACTTTATCGTGAGGTTTTTGAATTTCAGCGAGACATTCATCGGAAGAGAGCTGAGACATCTGTTTGTGATTTTCGGAATGATTTCCGAGATCATGACCTGCTGCAACGATTTTCTTTACATCTTCGGGATAAGATTCAATCCAGCCTCCGGTCATAAAAAATGTGGTTTTAACATTGTATTTGTCGAGAATGGAAAGCAGGGTTTCGGTATCTTCATTGCCCCAGGCCGCGTCAAAAGAAATAGCTACCTGAGGTTTGTCGGTGTTCACACAGTAAATCGGCAGCTTCCTTTCAAACCGGGAAAAAACAGGGAGAGAGGATAAGGCTGGTTTGAAATGATGAACAGCAGCAAGACAGAGAAGCAGAAATATACAGACCACACAGCCTGTTTTAAGGAAGAGTGCGAGTGTGTGTTTCATGGCATAATAACTCCATGGAGGTTTGTGATAATATATGACGCAAAAAAAGCCGGTATGCATAAAGCATACCGGCTAAAAGAATTCATACTGTTATATATGGCTGATTATTTAGCAAGACCCATGAGCTCATCTTTGAAGATTCTTTCATCCATAACCTTAACATCTTTGATGATAGGTTTGAAGTCCATATGAGCAAGGATATCTTTCTCAATATCAAGACCTGGAGCAACTTCGATCAGTTCTACGCCTTCTTTTGTAAGTTTGAATACGCAGCATTCTGTTACATAGAGAACCTTCTGACCTGTCTTGTTAGCGAAGTCAGCTGAGAATGTGATCTGTTCAACATCTTTAAGGAATTTGTTCTTGCCTTTAACTGTGAAAGTACCGCAGAATACTACAACAGGAGTGTTCTGAGTAATGTTGATGAAACCACCGCAGCCTGCGATCTTAGGACCGAACTTGGATACGTTGATGTTACCATGGCTATCGCACTGAGCAAGACCAAGGAAAGCGATATCAAGACCGCCGCCATCATAGAAGTCGAACTGGAAGCTCTGATGAAGGATTGTATCCGGGTTAGTTGTAACACCAAAGTCTCCGCCTGAAGCAGGAACACCACCGATTGTACCGGACTCAGTTGTAAGAACCATACCTTCGATGCCTTCTTCTGCTACGATATTGGCAACACCTTCTGGCATACCGATACCAAGGTTAACAACAGCACCAGCTTTGAGTTCCATTGCACAACGACGAGCGATGATCTTACGAGCGTTCATTGGCATTGGATCCATAGCGGACATAGGAATTCTCTTCTCACCTGAGAATGCTTCATTGTGGTAAGAACCATTTGTCTGCATAGCGCAGTCGCTGTCAACAAGAACGATTGCTTCGATATAGATACCAGGAACCTGAACAAAACGTGTATCAAGAGAACCATACTCAACATAGTGGCTCTTTTCGACTGTTACGATAACTTTACCGCCTGATGTGTAAGCAGCCTGAGCGATTGGAAGGATATCAGCAAGTGTACCTTCTTCTTCCATTGAGCAGTTACCCTGTGTATCAACATAAGATGCATGGATAAGTGCTACATCGATAGGGAAGCTAGGGTAGAAGAGCTTATCTTCGCCGTTGAAGTTGACTTTCTTAACATAGCTGCCTTCTTCACGTGCTTTATCATTCAGCATACCGCCTTCAACATCTGGGTCAACGAATGTGTTAAGACCTACATGTGTGATCAGACCTGGTCTGTGAGCAGCGATCTCACGGAATAATTCGGAGATACAGCCCTGTGGCATGTTATATGCAGCAACTTTATTTTCAAGAGCAAGTTTCTGAAGTCTTGGAGCAAGTGAATAATGACCTGCGATGACTTTCTTAAGAAGACCTTCTTCAGCGAGGTGGTTAATCTGTCCAACAACGTTACCTTCAGCATCTTTACCGCCGCCCTGTCCAGCTGCGTGTACAAGAGTAAGGTCTCTTGGTGTACCTCCTTCAAGGAATGATTTCTGGATTGCTCTCATCATGCCTTCTGGCTGTACGGCACCAACGAAACCATTAGTAGCGATTGTCATACCGTCTTTGATATAGGCTTTTACTGCCTCTTCGGCTGTCATTAATTTTGCCATTTTAAAGTTCCTCCTTTTTATCTGTATCAATTACATGCGTAACAGATACCTATCTGCTCTTCTATTATAATGTAAATTAGTACAATTTGTAAATACGTCTTTTTTGATAAAATGGAATAGACTCATGCCGAATATGAATATTATCAATAAAAACATCCAAAAGAGAGAACTGAAATATGTTGACAATAACTAAAAAACAGGGGTTGACAAAAAATAAACAACTTTCAAAAATGGTGAAAAATACTAAGAACAAGCAAAGATTATGTATGAATAATATAATATATGACGAATTATTAGTATGCAAAATAATTTTCAAAAAGGGCATGCAGCAGATAAAAGATAGTTAAAACAAGGGCAAATAATGATTATTCCGTCGTTTTATGTGGCAATTTGACGATAAATAGATTATAATAGGAGAGTAAGTGTGTATTATTGTTAAATAAGGGAGGAACTAATGTGGATCTGAAAATGGAAGTTACTCAGACTCTCGGATTATCACAACGAATGATTCAGTCGACAGAAATTCTTCAAATGAGTGCTCAGGAACTGGACACTTATCTCAAAGAACTGGCGGTGGAGAATCCGGTTGTTGATATAGAAGAGAAATTTGATAAGTCAAGGGAATCTGAGCGGGATGCGGAGCTGCAGAAAAAATTGGAATGGCTTGCAAGCAGTGATGAGCAGAATCGTGTCTATTATTCGGAGGAATACAGTAGCGACGATGATGACAACCAGGATATGTGGAATGTCAGTGACAACAGAGGGGAAGATTTGGCGGAGTACCTGATCAGTCAGTTGGTGACCATTCCTTTAACTGATAAGGAGCAGGCAATTGCGGAGTATCTGATCGATCTGCTGGATTCCAGAGGTTATCTGACGGAAGAAACAGATCAGATTGCTGCCCAGTTGGAGACAGAAGAGGATGAAGTAGCCAGGATGCTTCAGATTGTTCAGAGCCTGGAACCGGCCGGTGTGGGCGCAAGGAATCTCAGTGAGTGCCTTTTGATTCAGATGGACCGTCAGAAGATTGAAGATACGATTGCCAGGAAGATTGCGGCGAATTACCTGGAACAGCTTGGCAAGAATCAGCTGCCTCAGATTGCAAGGAAGCTGAAGGTGACGGTGGATGATGTGCTTCAGGCCATGGAAGTAATCCGTGAATTGAATCCGAAGCCGGGTAATAGTTTCAGTTCCAGAGAGAATCTGAAATATATCACACCGGATGTAACGGTTGTGAAGCTGAAGGATTATTATGAGATTTTGCTGAATGAATATATGTATCCGAAGATGTCTATTAATGGATATTACCGCAACATGTTAAAGGCAGGCAATGACAAGGAGACGAAGGATTATGTCACAACAAAGGTGAAACAGGCAGAATGGGTGATGCAGTGTGTTTCACAGAGAAATGTGACGTTGATGAATGTTTCAAAGTGTATTGTGGATGTACAGGAACGTTTCTTTACATATGGTCCAGGGTATCTGAGACCTTTGAAACTGGCGGATGTGGCTGAGATGGTAGGAATCCATGAATCCACAGTCAGCCGGGCAGTGAAGGACAAGTATCTTCAGTGCTCATGGGGAATTTTCCCGATGAACTATTTCTTTATTGGTGCCATCAGCAAGGCCGGTAATGAGAATGCGGCAACAGCTGATACAGCCAAGAATCTTCTGAAAGAAATCATTACGGATGAGAACCACGAGAAACCGTACAGTGACAGAATTTTGTCTGAGAAGCTGGCGGAGAGAGGTGTTAAGATATCAAGACGTACCGTTGCCAAGTATCGTGAGGCAATGGGAATTAAAGATGCCAGTGGCAGGAAAGTCTTTTAAGGCTTTCACTGCCGCTGGCAGTTTTTTATCTTCATAAAGTTATTGGGCATGTATCGCTTCTTTCTGTTTAAGAATATTCACTTCTTTAACAACAAGATAAATGGACAGCAGGGCTGCTGCCAGATCGGCGCATGGACCGGCGTACATAATACCGTCAATGCCCATGATATACGGCAGCAGGATAATTAAGGGCAGCAGAAAAAGAATCTGTCTTGTCAGTGACAGGATAATACCTTTCTGAGCTTTACCTACAGCTGTAAAGAAGTTGGAGGCAATAGGTTGAAGACAGTTTACAAATGTGAAAAACAGATAAATGCGGAAATATTCTTCAGCAAAGGTAAAATAATCTTCACTGCCGCTGCCGAACAGGCTGATAATCTGCCTTGGCAGGAACTGGAACAGCAGAAAAGAGATGATCGAGATCACAAAACCTGCTTTTAAGGCCAGATGCAAAACTTTACGCACCCGTCCATAATTACCGGCGCCATAGTTGTAACTGGCGATTGGCTGCATGCCCTGAGAGATACCGATGATCATGGAGAAAAGCACCATATTAACCTTGGCGATGATGCCGGAACAGGCCAGCGGAATTTCACTTCCGTAAGAGGAAAGTGCACCATAATGACTCAGGGAATTATTCATGACGACTTGTACGATCATCATGGCAATCTGATTAATAAAAGGTGATGCCCCCAACAGAACGATATGCATGATATAATTTACCTTCGGTTTTAATACACTCAGATGCAGGGGTACTGTTTTGAGATGACACATGTAGCGGATTACAAGAAGTGCCGAGATAATCTGACCGATAATGGTTGCATAAGCTGCACCAGCCATACCCATATGAAAACCGAAGATGAACAATGCATCAAGCACTGTATTGACGATAGCCCCCACCAGATTGCAGATCATTGAGAACTGCGGACTGCCGTCGGCACGGATCAGATGACCGCCGCCAGTGGCAAGAATCAGGAAAGGAAATCCAAGGGAAGTAATGCCTGTATAAGTTCTGGCATAATCAAGAACTTGATCGGTAGCACCAAAAAGCAGAAGCATCGGTGTCAGAAAAAGTCGGACAATGATACAGAGTACAATACCGCAGGAAACAAGCATCAGAAGTGCGTTGCCCATATAGGCAGCGGCTTCTTTTTTTCGTCCGGCTCCCATAGCCAGATTAAAACGGGCGGCACCGCCGATACCAAACATCAGGCTGAAGGCAACGCAAGTGGGGGTCAGAGGAAAGGCGATGTTTGTTGCTGCATTGCCAAGAAGACCAATGCTCTGGCCGATAAACAGCTGGTCGATAATGTTGTAAAGAGAGCTGACCAGCATGGCAATAATACTTGGAACGGCAAATTGGCGCAGCAATTGTCCGATGGGTTTGTCCGCCATCGGGTGAGTAGTTGTTGTCATAAAAGATTCCTCATTTCTTTCAAAAATTTTTGAGCTGCGAAAAATGAGTTTATCCTAACAATGAGCTGTTCATTTGTTCATTGTTTCGGATGGTACTGATTTCGCAGCAATCTATTTGTTGAATAGTAAACTAATTAAAGACAATAGTTAGTATAACATTGGATGTATTTTATGGCAAAGGTAATTTGTGAAAAAAGTAATTATTTTTGAAGATTTTTAAAATACAACACGATTAAAATGACGACGTATTTTAAATATATTTATAGAAAATAACTATTTTATTATAGAAAATGTCATTTAATACAAAGAAATATTGACAGTTTTATTGAAAAAAAGTATACTATACAAAAATAGGTCATACCTATATGGGTCGTACCAATTTTCTATGACTTAATTAACGGGGATTTTTAGGAAGGAAATAGAACATGAGTGAAGGAAATCTGCTGTCTGAAGAAATTACACAGCGGTTGCTCCATGAGATCAGAGAGGGCTGCTATGCAAATTGCAGAAAGCTGCCGCCGGAGCTGACTTTGGCTAAGGAGATGGGGGTCAGCCGGACACTGATCAGAGATTGCCTTTCCGCTTTGGAAAGGGAAGGATTTATCAGTCGGAAGCATGGCGTGGGAACGATTGTGAATCCGCATATTCTGAACGCAACGACAAGAATGGATCTTGAGAAAGAGTTTCTTGAGATGGTCTCGGATGCCGGTTATGTGTCGGATATGAAGATTGAGCGTATTGACAAGATTCCTGCGGAGAAGGAAGTAGCTGCAAGACTTCATATAGAAGAAGGTGATCTGGTGCTGATTTCGGAACGTCTTGTAACAGCAGATGGACGGCCGGCGATTTACTGTATGGATTATATTGCGGAGGCCAATGCCAAAGAGGGTTATGATATCAAGCTTCTTAAGGAGCCGGTGTTTAAGTTTATTGAACAGTGCTGTGAACAGGAGATTTATATGGATCTGACGGAGATCCGGGCGGTTGCAGCCGGTGAGGATCTGGCAGAGATTTTGAATGTGGACAGGCAGGCACCGCTTTTATATATGGATGAGATTGGATACAGCTTTATGGGAGAACCGCTTTTGTATTCCAGGGAATATTATGTGGACGGTATTCTCAGTCATAAAGTACTACGAAAGAAGATATAGGAGGAAGTTATGTATACAGCTGCAACTATGAAAACAGAACTGGAGGCTTCAAAAGGCACACGTAAACTGGATGTGCGTATTGACAATATCCAGCTGGTGAATGTTTTTACACGGGAGATTTATCCGGCCTCCATCGGTATTTATAATGAAAGAATCGTGGCTGTTGGACGTGTTGAAACAGAGGCGGATCAGGTGATTGACGGCGCGGGCGCTTATGCTGTTCCGGGCCTTATAGATTCCCATATTCATATCGAAACGACGCTTCTGACACCGGAAGCTCTGGGTGAGGTGATCATTCCATGGGGAACAACAACACTTTGTGTGGATGCCATGGAAATTGCCAACGTGGCAGGTATTGACGGTCTGCTGGCAATGATCAAGGATTCAGAGAAGCTGCCTTTCAGACTGCTTCTTGAGATTCCTTCCAGAGTACCTACAGCGCCTGGACTTGAGACAACAGGCGGTGTGCTGGGGGTTGAGGAAGTAACGCAGCTGCTGGAACTGGATGAGGCAGTGAGCCTTGGTGAACTGGATCCTTCCAAAGTCCTTGGTATGAAGGAAGAATATTTAGAAAAGGTACTGGCCAGCCTGAACAGACGCAAGATCTGTAATGGCCATGCCATTGGACTGGGTGTGGATGATCTGAATATTTACGCAGCCGGACATCTCAGTGATGACCATGAATCAGTTTATTATGAAGAGCTGTTAGAACGCCTGAGACTTGGTATTATGCCGTTGATCCGTGAAGGCAGCAGTGAACGCAATGTAGATACACTGGTGCCGGGTATTGTGAAGAACAATCTGCCGACAGACAATATGATGTTTTGTACAGATGACAAGCATGTCAACGATATTTTCAAGGAAGGCCATATCAGTTACAATGTGAAGCGTTCCATTGAATTGGGACTGGACCCTGTACAGGCGATTCAGATGGCAACCATCAATGCGGCTAAGCATTTTCGCCTGGAAGACAAAATCGGTTCAGTGGCACCGGGACGTTTCGCCGATATTCTTCTGATTGATGATCTGACAACCATGAAGCCGAAGCTTGTGTTAAAGAGCGGACGTATTGTGGCAGACGAGAATGGTGCCCGTCCGGTGCCTGAGAAAGCTTATCCTGAGAAGTTATTTGATACCGTTCATATTGGTGCAGATTTTTCAGCGGAGAAGTTTATCATCCATTCTGAGGGCAAACGTGCCAAATGCCGTGTCATTGATCTGATCAAGGACCAGATTATTAATAAAGAGATCTTTGAGTGGATGGATGTCAAGGAAGGACAGATTGCAGCGGATGTGGACAGAGATATTCTGAAGCTGGCTGTTGTCGAACGATACGGCAAAAATGGCCGTGTTTCTACAGCTCTGGTGCATGGTTTTGGACTGAAACAGGGAGCTCTTGCAGCTTCGGTTTCTCATGATCATCACAATATTGTTGTGGTGGGAACCAATGACAGGGATATGGCTGTCTGCGTCGAAAAGCTTCAGGAACTTCACGGCGGTTTTGTTTCGGCAGTGGAGGGACAGGTGGTTGACGCACTGGCATTGCCTCTCGGCGGTCTGATGTCCACTCTTCCGGCGAAAACAGTGATGAAGCGGATGGATGAAATGAATGGAGCAGTTGAGAAGATGGGATGCCCGATGAAAGCGCCATTTATGTCGTTATCCTTTATTTCTCTTCCGACAGTGCCGGAACTGGGATTGACAGATTTTGGCCTGATTGATGTACTGGGCCATCAGATTATTGATATGATCGTAGAGACGGAGGCGTAACATGGAAAGTTACACGGGAAAAGGCCGGGGCCGCGTGGAAGGCATGGACAAGGCCACCGGCAGAGCGGTGTATGCGGCAGATTATTATGAGGAAAATATGCTGCATCTGGCGATTGTCCGATCAGCGTATGCACATGCCAGGGTTTTGGATATCGATACATCGAAGGTGCCTGAGACAGCCTGGGTTTTTACAGCGAAAGACATTGTGAAGAACAATGTTCAGGACATTCTGCCGGATCAGCCGCTGTTGGTGGAGGATAAAGCACGATTTCTTGGTGAAGCCATTGCTGTTGTGGCAGCTGAATCCGAAGAAGCAGCAAAGGCAGCTGCGGCAATGGTGCAGGTGACGTACGAACCCCTTCAGGTTGTCACGGATGCATTGATGGCAGCAAAACCCGGCTGTATCCGGGTGCATGACGATACAGAGAATGATGTGATTCGTTTTGATAACGAAAAAGGCAATGTGGCACAGGGGTTTGCTGAGAGTGATTTGATCGTTGAAGATGATTTTTATACGCCGATACAGGACCATGGCTATATGGAGCCGGACGCCTGCATGGCGAAAATTGAGGAGGATGGGCGTCTGCTTGTCTGTTCTTCAACACAGAATGTTTTTCATGATTTGAGAATGGTCTGTGATATTACAGGTCTTACAGAAGATCAGGTACATATTGTAGCAGCCACTGTTGGCGGCGGTTTCGGCGGTAAGGACGGCAGTACCGCACAGCTGTTTACGGCTCTTGCGGCATTTAAGACGAGACGTCCCTGCAAGCTTATTTTCAGTCGTCAGGAATCCCTGGCAACAACCTATAAACGACATGCGGTCTATATGCATGTGAAGATGGGATTTAAGAAAGACGGAACGATGGTGGCCTTTGACGGCAGCGGTTATCTGGATACAGGTGCTTACGGCGGCCTGGGGCCGGCTGTGTTAAGCCTTTTTTCAGAGCATTTTGCAGGACCGTACAATATTCCGAATGTAAAGATCAGCAGTCATCTCTGCTATACCAATAAACCGGTGGCTCATGCCATGAGAGGTTTTGGGGCACCCCAGGGCGCTTTTGCGACAGAATCCCTGATCAGCAGGGCTTCGAAACTTTTAGGTATTGATCCGCTGGAAATCCGTTACAAGAATGGTATTGAGACAGGCATGTACGGCGGCGTCGGACAGAAAATGCGCCATTTCGTGGACTTTAAAGGGGCACTGAAGTTGATCGAACAGTCTGAACTCTGGCAGGAGAGAAAACACAATACGGACCCATATGTCGGATACGGCATTGCAGGCGGGCACCTAAGCTGCGGTCTCGGCAAGAATATTCCGGATCAGGCAGAGGTGAAGATTGAAGAAGCAGATGGCCATTATACAATTTTCCTTGGTCTGGTAGATATCGGACAGGGAAGCCGGACGGCACTGCAGGCTATGGCGGCGGATGCTCTGGAGACAGATTTTGACAATGTTTCCCTTGTGATGGCAGATACCGACAGAACATTGGACTGCGGATCTACGGCTGGTTCCCGTTCCACATTTATCGGCGGCAATGCCATGCTCAATGCCATAGAGAATTTTAAAAAAGGCGAGATGGAAACAGGAAAGGCAGATTTCCCTGAGAGTGAGGAAAGTTTTTCCATCGCTGGTTTCCCGCATGCGATGTATACATTTATTGCCCAGGCTGTGAAGCTTCGTGTGGATCCTGTCACAGGGCAGGTAGTGCTTCTGGATATTGCAGCAGCAACGGAAGCAGGAAGAATTATCAATCCATTGGCGATGGCGGGACAGATTCAAGGCGGTGTGGCTATGTCTGTGGGCTATGCCTTTGGTGAGAATTGTCAATTTAAAGAGGGACGATTGCTCAATGACAGTATGTCTACGTATCTGATGCCCACGGCCATGGATTTGCCGCGGATTCAGAGTCTGCATGTGGATGGTTATGAACCGTCGGGACCGATGGGCGTCAAGGGCGCTGCAGAGGTATCCACCGTATCTATCGCTCCGGCGATCGCTGCGGCAATTAATGAGGTATCAGAAGGCAGATTGACCAGTTTGCCTTTCGATATAGAAACTATTTTAAATGGCTTAAAGAAATAGCCAAAGGAGGAAAAGAGATGAAAAAAGGACTCAAATGGATGGCAGGACTTCTGACACTGGCCATGGTTGTCGGTTCTTTTGCAGGATGCGGCAGTTCATCCTCAAAGGAGACAGCAGCAGGTGAATCTGCTGCTGCAACAACAGCAGAATCAACAGCTGATACAGCTTCAGCAGAGACAGCAGGCAAGAAATTGAAAGTGGCTTTGATTCTTCCTGGCAAAAAAGATGACGTATCTTTCAACCAGGCAATGTATGAAGGTATGAAGAAGTATGCAGATGCCAATCCGGACAAGATTGACCTGAATGTAACTGAGAATGTTTATGAAGTTGCAGATATTGAACCTGCACTGATGGATTTCGCTGATCAGGGTTATGACGTTATCTTTGGTCATGGCTTCCAGTTCATGGAGCCAATCGTCAAAGTTGGCGCTCAGTATCCGGATACCTATTTCTTGCTTGGTACAGGTTACAAATCACTGGATAACACAGCTATCTATGATGTAGAACTTGAAGCAGGCGGTTATGAAATGGGTGTGATCGCAGCACTGGCAACACAGACAAATAAGATCGGTGTTATCGGCGGTGCAGATGCTTCCGAGATCAAACGTGGTCATGAAGGCTTCAAGGCTGGTGCAAAATCTATCAATCCTGATATCGAGATCCAGGAAGTTTACACAGGTGACTGGACAGATACAGCCGGTGCAAAAGAAGCAGCTATCGGTATGTATGACGCTGGCGTGGATGTTATCTGGCATTCAGGTGATGGTATTGGTCTTGGTGTTGTTCAGGCAGCTGCTGAAAAAGATATGTACTGCCTCGGCAACGTAGCAGACCAGAAGACATTAGCTGAAAACAATGTATTATCAGGTGTTGTTTATCAGTGGGATGCCATTATTGCCAATGTTTTTGATGATATCAACAATGGTACATTCAAAGGCAGAGCAGAAGATGACAGATACTATTGGATCAATGCTGAAAATAATGGTTTAGGTATTGCAGACATTAATGATCCTAAGGGCTGGCTGACAGACGATGACAAGCAGGTGATTGCGGATACATGGTCCAAACTTCAGTCTGGTGAAATCAAAGACTATCTGCCGGAAGATATTCAGTAATCAGAATAGGAGTCATGTCTGCAGTGCAGACGATCATTCCGACAATGGGAGATGGATGCACAGCCCGTGGGCTGTGTGTCCCTTCTCTGAAAAACACAGGGACGTTCAAACACAGGAGGATTTGTAAATGGACAATCTGGCAGTCAGTATGCAGGGAATAACAAAAATATTTAACGGTGTCAAAGCCAATGACAACGTGGATTTCAATCTGAGGAAAGGTTCAATCCATGGTCTGTTAGGAGAAAATGGTGCCGGAAAGACAACACTTATGAATATCCTGTATGGTTTATATCAGCAGGAGGCCGGTGATATTTATATTAACGGCAGCAAAGAAGAAATTTCATCACCGATAAAAGCAATCTCTCTCGGCATCGGTATGGTGCATCAGCATTTTATGTTGGCCAGACCGATGACAGTTGTGGAGAATGTTATGCTGGGCCAAAAGTCCAGAAGAGGCATTCTTCTTGATACAAAGGAGACGGCGACGGAACTGAAGGAACTGGCAGATAAATACAAAATGAATATTGATCCATATTCAAAAATCTGGCAGTTATCCGTTGGTGAACAGCAGAGAGTAGAGATTTTAACAGCTATTTATCAGGGGGCAGATATATTGATCCTGGATGAACCGACAGCGGTTCTGACACCTCAGGAGGCCAATATACTCTTTGATATGCTGCGTCATATGAAAGCGGACGGCAAATCAATCATTCTGATTACCCATAAGCTGGAAGAGATTATTTCTATCGTTGATGAAGTCACTGTTTTACGAGATGGTGAGCTGATAGGATCAAAACTGGTTGATGAACATACAACCAAAGAAGAACTGACGAAAATGATGGTGGGCAGGGATGTTCTGTTTAATTTCGACAAGAACCAAAAGGCCCCTGGAGCAGTGAAAGTGGAACTGAAGGGCCTTTCAGCCAGCAATGACAAAGGCCTTCCGGCACTGACAGATTTTAATCTGACTGTTCATGAGGGAGAAATCCTTGGTCTGGCCGGTGTAGACGGCAACGGACAGAAGGAATTATGTGAAGTTCTGACCGGTCTTAGAAAAGCGGATGGCGGACAGTTCCTTTTTAAAGGAAAAGAAGTGATCAATCAACCGCCTGTTTTCTATATCAACAGTGGTATTTCCCATATTCCTGAGGACAGAATGACAACAGGACTGGCACTGAACTGGAGCCTTAAGAAAAATCTGATCATCAAGAAGTTCCACAAAGCGCCATTTTCAAAAAATGGGCTGCTGAATCAGAAGGCCATTGATGCCTACTGGGATAAATGCCAGAAAGAGTATCAGATTAAGGCCAATTCCGGAGAAGACCATGCAAGAGCCTTATCCGGCGGTAATCAGCAGAAAGTCATTTTGGCCAGAGAATTGGATGATCATCCGGAAATGGTTATTGCCAATCAGCCGACACGAGGCCTTGATATCGGTGCATCGGAATATGTCAGACAGAAAATTCTGGATGCACGTAATGATGGTGCAGCAGTTCTTCTTGTATCTGCGGATCTTGAGGAAATTCTGCAGCTCTCGGACAGAATCGCTGTCATCTATGACGGCAAAATAATGGGTATCCTTCCGGCAGGCACCGATACAAATACGATCGGTATGCTGATGATGGGACACAAACAGGAGGAAAAGGCATGAATTCAAAAATCATCAACAGTATCAAACAATTTGTTATTGCGGTACTGACGATTGTTCTCGCACTGGCAGTGGGTGCGATTCTTGTACGGATTTCAGGCAATGACCCGGCAGAAGCATATACAATACTGTTTCGGGGAGCCCTTGGCTCAAAAGCCAGGATATCCGAAGTCCTTGTCAAAATGATTCCGCTGACATTGATGGCACTTGGTATGTCCATCGCTTACAAGGCACAGCTCTGGAATATCGGTGCCAATGGTCAGTTGACCATTGGTGCGATTCTGGCTATTCTTCCAGGTATTTATCTGGGACTTCCGACAGTGATTTTACTTCCACTGTCCCTGATTTTGTCTGTTCTCGGCGGTGCTCTCTGGTGCGGTCTGGCGGCCTGGTTAAAAAACCGTTTTAATGCCAATGAAGTTATTACAACGCTGATGCTGAATTATATTGCGACCTATTTTCTGGCATTTCTTGTTTATGGTCCGATGATGGACCCTGACGGCGGCGGCTTCCCGCAGTCAAAAGTATTGCCAGATGCCTATCATCTGCCTTTGTTCTCTGCACAGATGCGAATCCACGGCGGTATTGTGGTGGCAGTCATTGTTATTCTTATGATGTTTTTCTTCTGGAGAACAAAGCTGGGCGTGAAGATTGATCTGATCGGACAGGGTGATAAGATCGCAACCTATGCAGGTGTGAATGTGAAGAAGACAGTCATGGTGGCCATGCTGATTTCCGGTGCACTCTGCGGTCTGGCTGGATGGAATGAAGTGTATGGTGTTCAGTACAGACTTTTGGAAGGCCTTTCCAGCGGCTACGGGGATATCGCAACGATCATCGCATTGCTTGGTGGCCTGAATCCATTGGGTATTGTGATCGCTTCCTTCTTTTTTTCAGCCCTTCTTGTGGGCGGTGCAACCATGCAGCGTATGACAGAAGTACCATATTCTGTTGTAGATATTATTCAGGGCCTGGTGATCGTTTTTGTTATCGCAAGAACAGCGATTCATTTCGGATTGCCGCAGAAATTACTGAGGAAGGGGAAAAAAGATGCTTAGCAGTATTTTTACAGTAGGATTTTTAGTGAGTTTACTGGCGGGAACCATCCGTCTGGCAACACCGATTCTTCTTCCGGCGCTGGGACAGATTTATACACAGCGGGCAGGTATTCTGAATCTGGGTGTAGAAGGAACAATGACGATCGGAGCCGTCGCAGGCTTTTCAGCAGCATATAAAACCGGCAATCTCTGGATTGGACTTTTGTCAGGTATGTTTTTCGGTATGCTGTGGAGTCTGATCATGGCATGGCTTTCAGTCACCATGCGTGCCAATCAGGTCATCGCGGGTATTGCCCTGAATATTCTTGGTGCGGGTACAGCGGTTTATGTATATCGTATCATTTTTGGTGTACAGAGTCTGCCGCCTCAGGTAACACCGTTTGCAGCCGTGAATATTCCGGTATTATCATCCCTTCCGGTGATCGGACAGATTTTCTTCCAGCATAATATTCTGGTTTATCTCAGCTATGTGATGGTATTTGTGACATGGTTTATCCTTGAAAAAACAACATTCGGGTTAAAGATCCGTGCCGTGGGCGAGCATCCACGCGCAGCAGATTCCAAGGGTATCAGTGTGGCAGGTGTCCGTTATGCAGCGGTACTCATCGGCGGTCTTTATGCCGGTGCAGCAGGTGCATTTATGTCTATTGCTTACATGAATCTTTTCACAGAATCCATTGTCAGTGGCCGTGGCTTTATCGCAGTTTCTGTTGTTATTTTTGCTCGTTTCATGCCGGTGAGAGCCATGTGGGGTGCGTTGCTGTTCGGTTTTGCCAGTGCCCTTCAGATGCGTCTTCAGGCCCTGGGTATTGATATGGCCAATCAGCTGATGCTGATGCTGCCGTATATCATGACCATTGCAGCACTGATCTTTGCTTCAAAGAAGGCGGAATTCCCGAGTGCTTATACGATTCCTTATTCCCGATTGGAGCGATAGGAATGAAGAAGACAATCAAAATCATCATCGTACTGCTGATTGTCATCATTGCGGGGATAACGGTTGGAACCAGTATTAAACATGCAGCTGATGAACCTTCTGAGGTCTCCGCTGAGAAAGCAGCTGTGGCCTATGCGGAGGCTATTGATTATCAGTATGAGAATCCGGCGGTTATTTATGAATTTATGACAGATGACTTCCGAAAGGTTATGGATAAAAGTGAGTTTATCCGGGCTTTTAAGAAAGAACGGTCCTATCCGTATCTGACGCCGCTTTTTATTAATTATGACAGAGTAGAACTCAATGAAGACGGGACAACCGGCACCGCTTATTATTCCCAGGCAGCCAGACTGCCGGGAATGGTCTATGAAGTGGGACTTGTTTATGAGGATTCCAACTGGCATATCAGGGATTTTGATGACTTTTTGGACGGCAGTTATCTGGACAAATTCGATACAGTGACCTATGATCTGAAGAGTTATTTTGATACGGAGTATCCGGAAGATGAAGAAACGGAATCCGGGACGGAATAACTGTCGACCAGATGTCCGGTGGAAAAAGTGCGCTTTGAAAGAATGCATAAAATATGAGTCATGGAAGGATGACGAAAAAATAAAAAGGATAGTGGGGGATAGAGATGTCACAGATGCTGATTCCAAATACAGTAACAGAGGCCTGTCAGATGCTGTCATCCGGCAATCGCGTGGCCTGTGCAGGTGCCACCAATCTCTATGTGGACAGAGAAAAGGGCAAATATCTGGACAGAGATATTGTCAGTCTGCATCGATTAAAAGAACTGTCAGGCATCAGAGAAGAGAAGGACGGCTGGCATATAGGCAGTCTGACAACATTTGACCTTATAGAAGATGCTTTCAGAGGACAAGGTTCCATGGATGCACTGGCTGAGGCCGCATCCCTTGTGGGCGGCCCTCAGATCCGCAACAGAGGAACCATTGGCGGCAATATTTTGTCAGCTTCTCCGGCGGCGGATACCGTGCCGGTTTTGATGGCGCTGGATGCAGTGTTGGTTCTTGTGTCAGAAACTGGTCAGCGTATGGTATCCCTCAACGGATTTATGAAGGGACCGGGACGAACGGCTATCCATCAGGGGGAAATTTTGACTGAAATTGTCATTCCATTCAAAACGGGCGCCGCAAGATTCAGGAAGGTCGGCAAAAGGAATGCACTGGCCATTTCAATCATCAATGTAGCCGTTTATATGGAAAAGGAAGCGGGCAGGATAACGGCCCTGACCATCGCCATCGGTTCAGCAGGCCCGACAGCCCTTCGTGCATTTCATACAGAAGAATTGCTGCGTGTCTGGAAAAGACCGGACAGTGAAGAAAAATGGCAGTCTCTTCATGAAGAAATTGCCATTGCCCTGTCGGAGGATATTTCACCGATTGATGATATTCGAGCAACAGGAAGTTATAGAAAAACTGTGGCAGCCAATGTGGTACTGCAGCTTGTAAGAGAATTATGGGAGGCATGTGAAAAATGAAAACACTAGATTTTATTTTAAACGGAGAAGCCTGTCATACAGAAATTCCTGAAGATGCCACATTATTAAAGGTGCTGAGAGATATTCTTCATTTGACGGGAACAAAAGAGGGCTGCGGCGAAGGTGACTGTGGTGCCTGCACGGTTCTGGTAGATGGAAGAAGTGTCAACAGCTGTCTATTTCCGGCTGTTCAGGCGGAGGGATGTCAGGTCATGACCATTGAAGGTGTTGAGGCCCATCCGGAGCTGGCCAGGATACAGAAGGCCTTTGTGGATTATGGTGCGGTTCAATGCGGTTTCTGTTCTCCGGGCATGATTATGTCTACAGTGGCACTGCTTCAGAAAAATCCGAAGCCCACGGAGGAAGAAATCCGACGCGGCTTATCCGGCAATATCTGCAGATGTACAGGCTATCAGGCCATGGTGGATGCCATTCAGTCACTGGCATAATAGGTGTTGACAGAAGTCCTTATTGACTGTAAAATAAATATATCAATGGATTATATATGTTCATAATCAGGTTGAGCGTTTCTACCGGCTGCCGTAAACAGCCGACTATAATTCCCGAAGGCGGGAGAGTCGGCTTGTACGGCGGCCTTTCTTTTTATTTACGCGAGCAACGAGCCAAAGTCCGTGCTTGCACGAGACCTTGGCGACTGCCGCGATAACTTGAGAAACTCGCGAAGCGTGTTTCTCATAGTTTATCAGAAGGATAGTAAGCAGTCATATCAGCCTGAACTCTGTATACGCCTGAATAAACCTTATCAACGATTCCGATCAGAAGCATCGGAACAGGCTTGAATGAAAATGGGGGATGAGTATGAACAATTTTATTATGAAGGGTGATATCTGTTACAGTGAGACTTCTGATGCATTGAGGCTCTGTGAAGATGCGTATCTGATCTGTGAGAACGGCAGATCAATGGGCGTATTTACACAGATTCCGGAGAATTATCAGCATTTTGCAGTGCTGGATTACACAGGGCATATGATTGTTCCGGGATTGTCCGATCTGCATGTGCATGCACCGCAGTATGCTTACAGAGGTCTTGGAATGGACATGGAACTGCTGGAATGGTTGGAAACCTATGCATTTCCGGAAGAATCCGGCTATAAAGAACCGGCCTACGCGGATAAGGCATACAGTATGTTTGTGCAGGATCTGAAGTATAGTCCGACAACACGTTTTTGTGCATTTGCGACGATCCATACATCGGCTACATTGAAATTGATGGCCCTCCTGGAGAACTCCGGTTTAAAGGGCTATGTGGGCAAGGTCAATATGGACAGAAACAGCCCGGATTATTATTGTGAGGAAAGTGCAGAAGCCTCATTGGAAGCAACCAGAGAATGGCTTATGCAGTCGGAACAATTTCATAATGTCCGTCCGATCATTACCCCGCGTTTTACACCGAGCTGTACCGATGCACTGATGATGGGACTTGGGGCAATCGCTTCTGAGAACCATCTGGCGGTTCAGTCCCATTTATCTGAGAATCTCGGTGAAATTGACTGGGTGAAGGAATTGTGTCCTGATTCAGAGAACTATATGGATACCTACATAAGTGCCGGCTTGGCAGCACCCGGCAGAAAATCCATCATGGCACATTGTGTGTACTCTGATGAGCGGGAGATACGGATGATGAAGGACAATGACACCTACGCAATCCATTGTCCGCAGTGCAATATGAACATTGCATCCGGCATTGCCCCTGTGAGAAAGTGGCTGGATATAGGCGTGCATATGGGACTTGGATCAGACGTAGCCGGAGGTGCCACCCTTTCCATCTTCAGAACCATGATGGAGGCCAGACAGGTATCCAAGCTCGTATGGAGACTGCTGGATCAGAACCTGAAGCCGCTGACCCTGGAAGAAATCTTCTGGATGGGAACAAAAGCCGGCGGCAGTTTCTTCGGCAATGTCGGCAGCTTCGAACCGGGATACGAACTTGACGCCCTTGTCCTCGATGAGAGCCGCATGCCGCACCCGCAGGCCCTCACCCTCAGACAGCGGTTAGAGCGATATATCTGTTTGTCAGAGAACGGAGATCTACTACATAAATATGTCTCCGGAAATAAGATTTTTTAAACAAAAACAGTTAAACAAACCAGCTTTTAGATGCGGCAGGTGCAAAATTTATATTATATTAGGAAGAGCCCAGCCCGTTAGCAGATCCATACGCAGGTGCTTTCAAAAACTGGAAAAATTTTGCACGTCGCATCAAAAGTGGAAGGAGGAGCGTTATGGGGATTGGAAAAAGCATTCAGCGTGTGGATGCCCGTGCCAAGGTAACGGGCCAGGCGAAATATACACAGGATCTGATGACACAGCCGATGATGGTGGCGAAGGTGGTACACAGTACCATTGCCAATGGTGTTGTGACTGGATTTGATTTGGATGAGGCATTAAAAGTACCGGGGGTTATAAAGATTGTTACCTGTTTTGATGTGCCGGAGATTGATTTTTGTACGCCGGGGCATCCGTGGTCTGTGGAGGCGGCGCATCAGGATGTTCAGGACAGGCGTCTTTTGAATCAGCGGGTGCGTTATTATGGGGATGATGTGGCAGCTGTCATTGCAGAAGATGAGATTGCAGCTGTTAAGGCAGCACGACTTGTGAAAGTACATTATGAGGAATACCCGGCACTGGTGGATGTGGCAGATGCCATGGCGGAGGGAGCCGTGGCTATGCATGACAATGTGCCGGATAATATTTTGAAACATACATCTTTCGCCCTGGGTGATGAAAGCTTTGATGAAGCTGTGAAAGAAAAGGGACTTATTCTGGTGGATCAGACGTATGATACCCAGCGTGTACAGCATTGTCATATTGAACTGCCGGTTTCCTTTGCGTATCAGGACGGCAACGGCAAGATTACCGTAACCACATCTACACAGATTCCGCATATTGTTCGCCGTGTCATTGGACAGGCCCTTGGTATTCCATGGGGACAGGTCAGAGTGATCAAGCCGTATATCGGCGGCGGCTTCGGCAATAAACAGGATGTGCTTTATGAACCGCTGAATGCCTTCTTAAGTCTGCAGGTGGGCGGTCGTCCGGTGAAACTGGAGCTGACCAGAGAAGAAACATTTGCGGATACAAGAGTGCGTCATGCGATCCGTTTTCATATGCAGGGAGCTGTAAGACCGGACGGTACACTGGTGGCCAGAAGAGTAGAAGCTTTTTCTAATCAGGGCGGTTATGCTTCCCATGGCCATGCGATTGTCGCCAATGCCTCCAATATGATCAAGCAGCTTTATCGGGATGAAAAGGCCCTTGAATCGGAAAGCTACACGGTTTACACCAGTACAGTGGCCGGCGGCGCCATGCGTGGTTACGGTATTCCACAGGGAGATTTTGCAGCAGAGTGTCTGATGGATGATCTGGCGGCAGCCATTCATATGGATCCATTAGCCTTTCGTTTGAAAAACTGTATGGAAGAGGGATATAAGGATCCGCATAACGGTATTACATTTTACAGCTATGGCCTGAAGAAATGTATTGAAGCGGGCAAAGAGGCTGTGCATTGGGATGAAAAGCGAGCCGCTTATGCCTGCCAGACAGGCAGCAGACGCCGCGGCATCGGTATGGCGATTTTCTGCTACAAAACCGGCGTTTATCCGATTTCTCTTGAAACTGCCACATGCCGTATGGTATTGAATCAGGACGGTTCCATTCAGTTGATGATGGGAGCCACAGAGATCGGACAGGGAGCGGATACCGTCTTTACACAGATGGCGGCAGAGGTACTTGGCGTGACAGAGGACAAAGTGTATATTGTTTCCACCCAGGACACAGATGTCACACCTTTTGATACCGGGGCTTATGCTTCCAGACAGTCTTATGTCAGCGGCAAGGCTGTGAAGAAAACAGCAGAGATGATGAAGGAAAAGATTCTTGAATATGCAGCCTGGAAATTGAAGATGGATCAGCAGACACTGGATATCCGCAATAATATGATTGTGACAGCAGAGGGCGAAGAACTGCTGACAATGGAGGCACTGGCGACAGAGGCATTGTACAGTCTGGAACGTTCTGTCCATATCACTGCTGAGGCCACCAGCCACTGCAAAGAGAATACATTTGCCAGCGGTGCCTGTTTTGCGGAAGTGGAAGTGGATATGCCGTTAGGCAAAGTCAATGTACTGAAGATTATCAATGTCCATGACAGCGGTATTCTGATGAATCCAAAACTGGCTGAGGCCCAGGTGCATGGCGGTATGAGCATGGGCCTTGGTTATGGACTCAGTGAAGAATTAATGTATGATGCGAAGGGCAAACCGCTGAACAACAATCTTCTGGATTACAAGCTGCCGACGGCCATGGATACACCGGAGCTGAATGTTGAGTTTATAGAATTGCAGGATCCGACAGGACCTTTCGGCAACAAAGCCCTGGGAGAACCACCGGCTATTCCGGTGGCACCGGCTATCCGAAACGCAGTTTTGCAGGCAACAGGCATTGGCTTTAATCAGCTTCCGATGGAGCCTCAGAGACTGGTGGCAGCATTCAAAGAAAAAGGACTGATATAGGCGGGGGGATGACATTATGTATGATATTGGATCATTTTATGAGGCAGCCAGTGTAGAGGATGCAATCAGGAAATTGCAGGAATGGCCGGATGCAGAGATTATTTCCGGCGGCAGTGATGTTTTGATCAAGATCAGAGAAGGCAAATTAGCAGGCCGATCCCTTGTCAGCATTCACAATATTGCGGTATTAAAAGGGGTGACAATGGAAGAAGACGGAACCATCGTGATCGGTCCGGGAACGAGTTTTTCTCATATCACGGCGCATCCACTGGTGCAGCAGCATATTCCGATGCTTGGATATGCCGTTGATCAGGTGGGCGGCCCGCAGATCCGCAATATCGGCACCATTGGAGGCAATGTCTGCAACGGTGTGACCAGTGCGGACAGTGCGTCATCTCTGTTTGCCTATAATGCGATTCTGGAATTGACGGGCCCGGAGGGCATCAGACAGGTGCCGATTCAGGAATTTTATACAGGTCCGGGTAAAACCGTACGCCGCCATGAGGAAGTGATGACGGCCATCCGTATCAGACGCAGGGATTATGAAGGGTACACCGGATGCTACATCAAATACGGCAAGCGAAATGCCATGGAGATCGCGACCCTGGGGTGCGCCTGTCTGGTGAAGCTGTCAAGGGATAAGAAGGTTGTCGAAGACATGCGGATCGCTTACGGCGTGGCGGCACCGACGCCTGTCAGATGTCCGGAGACAGAAAAATCAGTTTCAGGGCAGGCTGTTTCAAAGGCATTGCTTCTTCAGACCGGCAAAGGTGTTTTGAATGAAGTGAATCCGAGAACTTCATGGCGTGCCTCGAAGGAATTTCGTCTGCAGCTGGTGGAGGAACTGGCAAAACGTGCCATGGCGCAGGCCATAAGAAATGGGGGAGGTGAAGTCGATGCTTAAGATTGTCCATATGAATGTGAATGGCAAAGCGGTGGAGCTGGCCATTGATGACAGAGAAGCTTTGCTTGACACTTTGCGTAATCATCTGGGATTGACCAGTGTGAAGAAAGGCTGTGAAGTGGGAGAGTGCGGTGCCTGTACTGTACTGGTGGATGGAGAAGCCATCGACTCATGCATCTATCTGACTATGTGGGCTGAGGGCAAACACATTCTTACAGTGGAGGGATTGCAGTCACCCACAGGAGAACTCTCGGAGATCCAGCAGGCTTTCGTGGATGAGGCAGCGGTCCAGTGTGGTTTTTGTACACCGGGCATTATTATGTCTGCGGTGGAGATCATCGGAACAGGACGCAAATATACCCGGGACGAACTCCGAAAGCTCATCTCCGGGCATCTTTGCCGCTGTACCGGCTATGAGAATATATTGAACGCTCTGGAAAAAGTGGTGGGCTATTAATAATTATCTATCCGAGAATCTCATTGAAAGCCTGGGTGGCCTCTGTCATCTGTTCCTGTGTCAGGGAGGAGTAGTTGACTACCAGTATATGCTGCATGGCTTTCTCCGGGTGATAGTAATATTTGGATAACGACATAATGCGGATGCCTTTGGCTGCTGCCCGCTGACAGATGATCTCATCCGTGAGTTCGGTGTCTATCTTCATCAGAAAATGCAGACCGGCGTCCTCACCTTTGATGGTGACATGATTGAAAAGAGGACTGCTTTTGATGCACTGCAACAGCATATCCCGCTTGTCGTGATAGTGAATACGCAGACGGTTGATGTGTTTTTCAAAGTGTCCTTTGTTGATAAAGGCAGCCAGTGTATATTGTTCAAAATTGGATACCGTGCAGGAATAAAACTGCATCTTGGCATAATAGGCCTTCACCAGATGTTTCGGCAGTACCATATAGCTGATACGGACGGTGGAGGCCAGTGTTTTTGTAAAAGTATTGATATAAATCACTTTCTCAAGAACATCGATGCTCTGAAGGGTTGGGATTGGCTGGCCAGTCAGACGAAACTCGCTGTCATAATCATCCTCGATAATATAGCGGGAAGGCGCTTTTGAAGCCCATCCAAGGAGTTCGTATCGTCTTCCGATAGGCATGGTGATACCCGTTGGAAACTGATGGGAAGGGGAAATATGAATGACATCGATATTTTTCTCCTCCAGTTCTGAAATCCGGATGCCGCTGTCATCCATGGCAATATAATCACAGTCCACATTGTGGCTGTTGTATATTTTGGCGATTTTGTGATAACCCGGATCCTCAATGGCGTATTTCTTGTCAAAGCCCAGCAGCTGAATGAGGATACCGTATAAATATTCCGTTCCGGCTCCGATGATAATCTGTTCCGGGGAGACGTGCAGACCGTGAAAATCCTTCAAATGTCTGGCAATGGCTTCTCGAAGCTCCAGTATACCGCCGCAGGGAGGATTGATCATCAGCTTCTGCTGACTGTCACTGAGCAGTTCCCGGATGAGCCTTGACCAGATAGAAAAGGGAAAATATTCTGAATCTGTCTGGTTGCTTGTAAAGTCTACAGCAAAATGAAGGCTTTCTTCCATATCAGCTTTTTGAATCATGGATGGGCTGTCGATGGATGAGGAAGAACCGTTGTCTTCCTCAAAGGGATGCATCTGTTCCACAGGAAGGATCGTATGGATATCGGAAACAAAATAGCCCTTTTTGGGGATAGAATAAATATAGCCTTCGGCGATTAACTGGGCATAGGCATTCTCAACAGTGATGGTGCTTATGCCCAGATTTTTGGCAAAATTTCGTTTGGACGGCAGTTTCTCTCCCATAGAGAGATTCCCGCATAATATATCATTTCGTATGCATTTATATAAATGTTCATATAAAGAATCTGACCCTGTTCCGGCAAAAGAGTAGGTAAGCATCTGGCATGTAACCTCCAATCTGGCCATCTTAAATAATATCAAAATGGCTATTTATTTATGTTCAGATTTCATTATAATGGAAAAAAACTCAGATGTAAACAAAGGAGAACGAAAATCATGGCAGAAAACAGATATGAATTAAATAAACAGCAGCTGGCTATCTCTTTTCATCCGGAACTGGATGGCGATAACCGGCTGCATCAGTACTTTGTTCAGATGGTATCTTCATCTCTCAATAAAGAGAAATAGCGGTCCAGATAGATTTTGTGGGCAACAGTGATGATCATATTGTAGAGCATGGTTTTCTCGTTAGAGAAAGTGCCATGCTCTTTTTCTGTGTTATGGTCGGTATCTTTTCTGGCATCGGCCATATCTAATTGAAACACATACCAAAGGACCTGTTCAAATTCCCGACAAAAATAATTATAGGCGGTTTCATTATCATAGGTCTGACGCTGAATCTCAAACATCATATGGATATTGTCCAGAGAAAGCACAGATTTGGCAACAGCAATAAAGATCAGGGCAGCAATTTGATCCCGGCCGTATTGTTTTTTGACGGGATTGTTGATGATCTTCTTCTTGACATAGTTACTAATCATAGAGCCGGTGATGCTGATATCATCCAGAGGGCTTAAGTAACTGTCGATATATTTGGCGGTCTGTTCAAGGTAAAGGCCAACATCGGGAATTTCCTGATATCGGGGAAGATGAAAATTGTGAATAGGGTCAGCCATTTTGGATAGGATATGTTCGTTCATAAAACACGCTCTTTTCTTCATTTTGTATTGTGATCGTTTGTTATTTGGGTGATTACTTAGTATGAAACAATTATGTTCATGGTTGTACTTGTTTAGTAGAAGCATAGCATTCTTTATTCCGGGTGTCAATTATAAAGATTGGAAAAATACTGATATCGGTTTTTGAAAAACTCTTGACAAAGTAATGAAAATAATATAGTATAATAACACAAGGTTTTGAAAAACTTATAATGTTGTAATAAAGACTTTTAAAATATAAGGAGGATGAGTTATGCGAACACAGACATTGACGAAACAGATGTATACAGCGAGTTTGGATAGAGACAGAGACTTTCGTTTCAGAGTGAAGGACCCGGGAAGTGCGGCAACCCATTTTATTGGATTTCTGGCAGCGGTTCTAATGACGCCGGTTCTTCTGGTGCATGCTTCAGACTGTGGTGCTGATCTGATGACGATGATCGGCATGAGTGTTTTTATGCTGAGCATGATCCTTCTTTATGGTGCAAGCACATCCTATCATTCATTCGACATTTCAGAGAAGGCGAATCTGCGTTTGAAGAGAATGGATCATATGATGATTTTTGTATTGATTGCAGGTTCCTATACACCGGTTTGTCTGACTGTATTAAGAGGCAGCGTTGGTATGAGATTGCTGGCTATTGTCTGGGGGCTGGCGATTGTGGGGATGATTTTTAAGCTGCTGTGGGTGACATGTCCGAAGTGGGTTTCGTCGGTCATCTACATTGCGATGGGCTGGGTATGTGTCCTTGCGATGCCACAGCTTGTTGCAGGCTTATCATTTGGAGCATTTATGTGGCTTCTGGCCGGCGGATTGTTTTATACAGTGGGAGGCGTGATTTATGCAATGAAATTCCCTGTATTCCATAATCGTTTTCAGTACTTTGGCTGCCATGAACTGTTTCATGTTTTTGTCATGGCAGGAAGTTTGTGCCACTTTATTGTGATGTACGTTTATTTGTGCAGCTAAAGGCGGTTGATGAAAATGATAGAAGAAGTTGTGATTTAAAATGAGTCACAGCTTCTTTTTTTGTGGAGTCTGTGATAGTAGTGTGATAAAATAAAAGTGATACGGTTTATAGCCGAAAAGAAAGATGGAGCAGAATATGAATGAGCAGAAATTAATTCAAAATGTGATAGAGCAGATTAAGGAGGCACAGCTGAAGCTGGGGGCGGAGAAAGAAGTGATCAGACTTTATTTTCCCATGGCGTCCATGAATGTCATCCTCGGGACCCATTATACAGATGAGCAGGAGATGTTGACAGCGTTGAGAACAAATACGGTTTTTGATACAACGGTGCTTGGCAGGTTGAAGTTTTTTATCCATGAAGGGCGATTTGAGGTGCGTGTCCCTGCGGAGGGTGCGGAGTATGTGGCAGGAGAAATCCCAGACCCGCCTTTCCTCAAAGCAATAGTCGAGCTATTTGCACATCATCACAGCTTAACAATAGAAGAAATCTGTGCCTGCTTTGCGCAGTTTGATAAAGCCTACCATTGTGAAAAGATGGCATCAGGTACGGATTTTGATTATGCGGTTTATTTTGATGATGCGGAATATGATGCCTATTATTATTGCGTCAAGATGGAAATGGGGCATACAATTTATCATCGGTTTACAAAAGAAGATTATCAGATGCTGATAAATTAACTTGTGAATTAACTTGTATAAATACGTGCTAATCGGTTATAATATAAACATGTAAAGGAGATGGTGAGCATGCCTAATATTAAACCAATATCGGATTTAAGAAATTATACCGATATTTTGAAGCAGGTTGACGTTTCAAAAAGAGTATATCTTACGAGAAATGGTCATGGTGAATATGGGATACTTACAATGGATGAAATTGATGAACTTGACAGGTACCGTGCAGCATATCAGCTAATTTCCAAATTGAAGAAGTCAGAGGAACGAGCTAATCTGGAAGGCTGGATTCCATCAGAAGATGTTGAAAAAGAGTTGGAGGTACTTGAGTGAAAAAAATCTTATATTCTCCAAATGCAATTGAAAAATTACAAAAGATAAAATGGAATATAAGAGTCAAGTACGGTGTACAAATATCTAATAGGATTATCAAAAATATACTAAGTGCAATTAAAGAACTCAGAACTTATGAAAATAAAGGGGTTTCTGTTGCTCGTATGACAGGAATTCCATGTGAATACAGAATGATATTCGCAGAACATAATTATGTATTTTATAAGATAGAAAAAACGGCGATTTTGATTATTGACATTTATAATGAAAAAGAAGATTTTATGTGGAAGTTGTTTGGAATTAAGACAATATCAGATGAAATAGAAGATTATTGGAATGAATAAAAGAGAGGATTACATATGCTTTTAATTAAAAATGGCAGGGTAGTAGACCCTGTAACAGGTGTGGATGAAGTGATGGATGTGCTGATTGACGGCGCACATATTGAGGAGGTAGGACACAATCTGTCAGCGGCAGGTGCAGAGGTGATTGACGCAACAGGACTTGTTGTGACACCCGGACTTGTTGATACGCATGTTCATTTCAGAGATCCGGGACAGACTTACAAGGAGGATATTCTAACAGGTGCTGCGGCAGCGGCCAGAGGTGGTTTTACGACTGTTGTTTGTATGGCCAATACAAAGCCGACGGTAGATAATGTGGAAACATTAAAGTATGTTCAGGAAAAAGGCGAAAAGACCGGTATTCATGTGCTTCAGGCAGCAGCCATCAGCAAAGGCTTAAAAGGTCAGGAGATGGTAGATATGGATGCGCTGGCCAAAGCCGGAGCTGCAGGTTTCACAGACGATGGGATTCCGATCATGGATGAGAAGCTTTTGCTGGCGGCCATGGAGAAAGCAAGAGATCTGGATATGCCGATCAGCCTGCACGAAGAAGACCCGCTGTTTGTGAAACAGGCCGGTGTGAATCAGGGAAGGATTTCTGAACAGCTGAATTATGGCGGCGCATCCAGAACAGCGGAGGATGTGATGGTAGCCAGAGACTGTATGTTGGCATTGCATACAGGGGCACCGGTCTGTATCCAGCACATCAGTTCAGCGAATTCTGTGGCGCTTGTCCGCATGGCAAAGAAAATGGGGGCCGATATTCATGCAGAAGCAACTCCGCATCATTTTACACTGACAGAGGACGCTGTACTGAAATACGGTACATTGGCACGTATGAATCCGCCGGTTCGTACAGAAAACGACAGATTAAAAATTATTGAGGGATTGCAGGATGGCACCATCGATCTGATCGTGACAGACCATGCCCCTCACAGCACAGAAGAAAAGGAAAAGCCGCTGGCGGAAGCACCAAGCGGTATCACAGGCCTTGAAACTTCTCTTGGTCTTGGCCTGCTTTCACTGGTTGAACCGGGACATCTGACGCTGATGCAGCTGATGGCCTGCATGAGCAAAAATCCGGCTGAGTTTTATCGTATGATTCCGGGCAGTGTGAGCCAGGATGCACCGGCTGATCTTGTAATCTTTGGTGAAAAAGAGCGCTGGACAGTGGATCATTTTGCGTCAAAGGCATCTAACAGTCCTTTTAAAGGATGGGAGCTGCCAGGTAAGATTCACTATACAATCTGTGCTGGAAAGATTGTTTATCAGGGTTAATACAACCGATATTCAAATAGGATGAAGGCCACAGCAAGGTAATAATATGAAAAAATTAAGTATAGTGATCGTTTTTGGGCTGATCATCAGTATACTCTGCGGATGCGGTGCCGACAAAGAGAATAAGCAGGAGAGCTTAGGTGATCTGCCGACAGTTACTGTCGGATATGACAATTATTCACCCTTTAGTTTTATGGATGCCAATGGTAATATGACAGGCATTGATGTGGAGCTGGCCAGGGAGGCTTTCTCGCGTATGGGATATGCACCTGAATTTGTTTTTATTAATTGGGAAGATAAGAAGAATCTGCTGGTCAAAGGCAGTATTGATTGCATCTGGAGCAGTTTCACTATGACAGACCGTGAGGATGAATATCATTGGGCGGGACCTTATATGCGGAGTCATCAGGTTGTTGCTGTGAATGAGGACAGCGATATTCAGACGCTGGAAGATCTGGAAGGAAAGGTGATGGCTGTTCAGAGTACAACGAAACCGGAGGACATTATCCGCAGTCATGACGGTACACTGCCGGAATTGAGAAAAGTCATTTCTGTTCAGAAGAGGGATCTGATTTTTATCCTTTTGAGTAAAGGATATGTAGATGCACTGGCGGCTCACGATACATCTGTCGATCAGTTTATGGAAGACTCCGGATTGAAGTTCCGCATTCTGGAGGAACCGCTGCAGACGGTGGATCTTGGTGTTGCCTTCGATAAGGCAGATACACGGGGATTGAATATTCAGCTGACAGATACATTAAAAGAAATGCAGAAGGATGGGACGGTGAAACAGATCATCAGCAAATATCTTTTGAATGCGGACAGCTATCTGGAGGAGGAGTAGGATGGAACGCAGAAGGACGAGATCCTGGAAACGGATAGCCGGGCTGGAAATTGCATTGGGATTGTTGATATTGGCAGTCATATTTGTATTGGCAGTCAATAGGGACATGAAAAGAGCAGAGGGTGAATTGCTGAAAAATGTTGAATATATGAAAGAGCAGTGCAATGACAGTGAGATCCGTGATCTGGCTTCCGAGGCCAAAAGTCTGCTCCGGGTGACAGAGAGTGTCGAACAAATCTGCTGGCGACTGGAAAATGGAGAGGACATTCAAAATAGTGACGGCACAGATGCCAAAGAGCTGGCAAACTGGGCCAAAGACTGTTATATGGATGGTCTCATTTTACTGGATGACCGGGGCAATATACAGAACTCGACAGATACATCAGGTTTTGGGTGCGCTGAAGTTTTGGGTATGGTGGAGCTTGATGCATTAATGGATACGCTTTCCTTCAGCGAGAAAAGCTATGCGCTACGTGTGACACTGGAGGATGAATCCCATATAGATATGGCTGCTGTAGGACGTAAGGATGGCAAGGGTGTTGTTGTTGGTTATTTTTACACATCATCAGTCTATGCACGTACAATCAACAATTCCATTAGAGCGATTGTCTCCGGTTTTACAATGGAAATGAATGGGACAATTGCCATCAGCAAAGGCAATCAGATCATGATTTCCAATAACAGGGATCTGGAGGGAACCAAGATAGAGGACATCCGTATTCTCAAAAGAATTATGGAGCGCGGAACCGGCAGTAAGATGACGTATGCCAGGAATGACAATAATCTGTTGAGTCATTATTTCGGCCTGATGGATAAAAGCAAGGATTATTATATTTACGCATTTATGGATGAGCACAAAGTATTTTTGACGACCCTTCCGAATGTCTTGTATGCACTGGTTGTTTATATAATGGCAGTGGCTGTTGTTGATATGCTGCTGTGGAGAATAGATAAAATCTATCAGCAAAAAGAGGCAATGGCACAGAGAGAGTACACGGCAGCATTGGAGGAGAAGAATAAACAGCTTCAGGAGGCTGTAGTACAGGCGAGAAAAGCTAATGCAGCCAAAAGCAATTTTTTATCCAGGATGAGTCATGATATGCGTACTCCCCTTAATGGTATTGTCGGTCTGCTGAAAATAGATGAGGATCATTTTGAAGATCAGGAGCTGGTGAAAGAAAATCACAAAAAGATGCAGATATCCGCAGATCATCTTTTGTCTCTGATCAACGATGTGCTTCAGATGAGCAAAATTGAAGACGGAACAGTTTCTCTGACCCATGAATGCATTGACCTGAATAAACTTTTTGAAGAAATTGTCACGATTATTAGGGGTAAAGCACTGGAAGCGGGTATTTCCTGGGAATCTGAAAAGGAAAAGTCAGCTGTTTCGTATCCATATGTATATGGTAGTCCCCTTCATCTGAGACAGATTTTTCTCAATATTTACGGCAATTGTATTAAATATAATCGCCCGGGAGGAAAGGTATCCACAAGGGTTGAGACATTAGAAGAACATGATGGCATCTGTACCTATCGCTGGACAATTTCCGATACTGGTGTGGGGATGAGCCGGGAGTTTTTGGAACATATCTATGAACCTTTCGTTCAGGAAAAGAATGATGCCCGCAGCGTTTATCATGGAATAGGACTTGGCATGTCTATTGTCAAAGAACTGATCGACCAGATGGGCGGCAGTATTTCTATTGAAAGTGAACCCGGCAAAGGATCGACCTTCATGGTGGCGATTCCCTTTGAAATTGCACCGGCACCGACACAGCATCCTGATGAAAATACAGGGAAAACAGGAGATATTAGCGGACTGCATTTGATGATGGCTGAGGATAATGAACTGAATGCTCAGATTGCGGAAACCTTGCTTGAGGATCAGGGAGCAGAAGTAACAGTTGTCTATAACGGAAAACAGGCGGCAGATCTGTTTGAGACCAATCCGGCAGGAACTTTTGATGCTATTCTTATGGACATTATGATGCCGGTGATGGATGGATTAACTGCGGCAAGGACAATCCGGGCTTTGGATCGTCCGGATGCCAAAACAATTCCGATCATTGCCATGACAGCCAATGCTTTTAAGGAAGATGAAGAAAAGTGTCTGGAAGCAGGAATGAATGTACATTTGATAAAACCCCTTGATATTGAGAAAGTGAAACAAACAATAGAAGGACAGGTTCGGGTTCATCAGTAAAACAAAACCCATCACTTTGGGCGAATCCAAAAGGCCGGATTAAAATCGGACTTTTTGGAGAGACCTCAAAGTGATGGGTTTTGGCACATTTGACGCTGATGATATGCCATCCCGAATATGTCTGTAATGGTTCCGGAAGCATTGTTTTCAGATATTTTGGAGTTGCTGCGGGATTGACATCCTGCTGTTGACATAACTAAAATTAAGGTAAAAAAATTTGTTCAGGAAATAAACGCTGTTTGGATTTAAGCGTGAACTGTCGCCGTTTTTGCAGATTTTTTGTAAGAGTTTCTTAATTTGACATTCATTTTGTGCCATGTTACAGTTATTGTACAATAGATTAGGAATGTGCAGGAATTCGGATAAGAATGATGCCGGAAGGCAAATCCGAATTCCGCACTAGGACGCATTATTGGGGCTTGGAAAGTATAGATCCAAAGTGACAGGTACGGAAAGAATGAAAAAAATAAGAGTGATATTATTAGCAGCGGTTTGGATAACTGTAATGGCTGTAATGGGGTGTCAGAAAGACGATAGCCATTCGGAACAAAGTGTGAAAGCAATACTTGAAAGCTTCCTAAGCTGCAGCGTGCAGGATGTTCAGGAATATCAGAATACCTATTTGGGACTTACGGCGGAAGCGGTGGGAGATCAGACCGGTGAATCCGGAATCGCCTCCGTTGGTGGTCTGGAACAGTATTTCAAGGACAAATATGGGGAAATCATGACAGATGAATGCATCGAAAGTATGATTGACAACCGAACAATTATTCAATGCATGCAACTGGCAGAAAAGTACAATTCAGATATTGTATCAAAAGACATCTGGCTCACCAAAAAGGCAGGTGCAGCAGACGCATACACATATGAGGTAACAGTGGCACCCACTTCCAATAAGGAAAATGAGACATTTATCACGGGAGCGATTACGCTGACGAATGGAAAGGCATCCTATCTGACGATAGAGGTGAAAGGTGTGAATTGATGAAAAAACGTATGCTAAGCGTGTTGATCGTGTTATGTGGTGCCATTGTGGTCGTATTACTTTTTGCACAAAATCATATATCGGGGAAACGTATTGCAGACATAATCGAAGAGGGAGATATTGATCGGATTTCAGTTGAGAAGTGGCAGGTTGTGGACAGCGAATTAGTTCTAACGGATTCTAATGAGTATGCTTATAATGGCGATGAGTTAGTCCACGATATCAGTCAATTGAAATTAAAAAATATCCATACAAAGCCAGTATACAATATGCAAGAGAGTAATGAACGTTGTATTATCCAATTCTTAAAGGATGGTAATGTTTGCGGGACAATCGAAATTCATGGAGATGGATTCTTTATGTTTGACTGGAATTATCGGGATAAAGAATCTGTTCATTATAGATGTATGATTGAAAATGGCTCAGAATTTCTGAAGAAGTGGTTATAGAGAAAATCAAATAATGTAAGGATATTATTAAGCGGCTATCTAATCGTTTGTGGTAGATAGCCGCTTGACGTTTTTAGTTTATTTCGATAACTTTGTAGGCATCAATTGAATTTTGAACATCAATGTAGGATTTCACGTATAAAACTACATATATAATAAAAGCTAAAACAACTAGAAAAAGAGTGACAGCTACAATTCTTTTAATTGTTCTTGAATAGTTTAATTTTTCTTCTAGTATTTTTGAATCGATATTATACAATTCCATATCATTGAGGGAAGTGTAATCGCTAAAATGTGTTTTTAAATCTTCTATAGTAGCAGTGGGATTATCTTCAAGGAATTCGGTGATACTTACTTGCAGCATTTCGATTATTGAAGTTGTTTCTTTCCTGGAATGCGTTAATAAAAGCTGTTTTTTGATATCTTTAAGATAATGCTGAATATCTTTTGGACGGATATTAGTTGAATGGTTCATTGTTATTCACCTCCGTTGATGATAAGATTTTATCGATTGTAGTCATATAGAGTCGGCAGGCTCTTTTTAAGTCTTCATAGTATTCTTTTCCGGATTCTTCGAGATGATAGTAGACACGAACACGCTGCTGGTCAGTAATCATACGTGTCATACTAATCATATTCTGATTCAGGAGTCTGTTTAAGATAGGGTAAAAGGTCGTTTCATTATAATTGCATAAGCCGTTGCTTTGCTGTTTCATTTCTGCTGTCAACTGATAGCCATACATATCCTTCTGTGAAAGCAGACTCAGCAATAAAACTTCGGTGGTTGACCTTTTTAATTTAGTAATCATTGCTTCTTCATTTTTATTCATAAAATGGAATTCCTTTCTATGTGTTATTATAGCATATATATTTGTTTTAAATCTATATACTGTGAAAAATAATATAAATATTGACTATATAATTACGAAATGATATGATAAATGTACAAATAAAGTTGATTTTGAAGAATGAGATTAGCGAGGGAATGTGTTATGGGGAAAAATCTATATTAATTGTTGTTCTGATTCTTGTCATTTTGGGTGCGGTAATAGGGAAAAACTTTTTCAAACAATCAAGGAAAACTATAGTAGAGACAAATGATTTAGCTTCGGAGTCTGAAATAGAAGTGGAAATATTATATAAAGAAGCTTCGGAAGACAAGAAGGAACAAAAAGAGCTGTCCAGTACTGCAGATGCTTATATGTACTATCACAAAACTGCTGGCTACAATATAGCAATAGATGTATACAATACCGACTATCTCAATATGGCAACAAAAAGTTATAAATATAGTTCATTACATGAGTATGAGGTCGATTTGGCTGATAAGGATTTTAGTGCATACAGCAATTTGCAATGGGATGAATTAAAAAAGGCTGAGGCAGCAGATATATTGAAAAGTTTTGAAAAGTTTGAAGATGACTATTTAGAGGGTAAAATTGTTTTGGAATAAGGCAAAATAGAATATGTGTCAGGAAATAAGGGTGGAAGTATGAAAAGAACAATGAGGATATTTTCGATAGTATTAATTGTATATTTTCTATGGACTGAAGTGTGGATTAGTCTTTTTATGAGGCGATTATATACTATTTGCCAATAGGGGTATAACAATGTAATTTATAAAATATTTTTGTATTCGCATTCTATTGATACATATCTACGAATAATTCTTGGAGGTGTGATACGATGAAATCTAAAGGAATCATTTTAATTGCATTGTTATGTATATTTGCAATATCCGGATGCAGTAAAGAGACCAATACAACTGCAGCGGACAGTGAAACAAGAAGTACGCAAATCATTGCAACTGAAGAGACATCTACTGAAGAGACATCTGCGAAGAATGAAATGACAATTGTATTAAAGGATAATGAAACAGGTAATCTTCTTGAGAATAAAGTCATTGAGGATGAAGAGAAGATCACAGTATTTAATCAAATGTGCAGTGGATTGAAGAATTCAACAGATGAGAAGTATTCCGAGGCTTTTTTCGATAGTATAACAAGTAGTGAGTATACATTGAATTTTTCCAGCAGTGATTTTGCTGAAACAACATCTGAGAAAGGTGATGTAGTCATCGTAGAGTGCAATGGCCTTTCTTATGAACTTACAGTAGGCGGGGAAGATTGGCAGAAAATAGCTGATTTTCTGGATAGTATTTCCAAATAGATAGAACAAAATATTGAATTGATGAGGCTTGAATGGCAAGGTGTGCTGTTCAAGCCTTCGTTTTTAGACAGAAAAATTTAAAAAAACTACTTGCCAACTTCTGTCAATTATGTTATAGTATCAAAAGATTTGAATATCAAATTATTTTAAATCAAAAAGATTTTATATTAAAACTAAAATTCAAAACAGTTATTTGACAGATGGAGATGAACTATGAGAGGCAGGATATGCGGCACGGGTTCTTATTTGCCGGAGAAATATTACGATAATAATGATATTGCGAAGATTGTTGAGACCAGTGATGCATGGATTCGCGAACGGACCGGGATTGTCCAAAGACACATTGCATCCGGATACGAGACCACGGTGAGTATGGCGGTGGAGGCCGGGAGACGGGCCCTTGAGAATGGCCATGTGCTGCCGGAGAAAATCGATATGATTCTGGTATCCACCATTACGCCGAATGCTGTGATTCCCGGTGTGGCTTTTCAGGTTCAGGCGGCTCTGGGGGCAGACCAGGCAGTATGTTTTGATCTCAGTGCAGCCTGCAGCGGATTTGTCTTTGCTTATCAGACGGCTCAAGCGTATATTGCGGCGGGACTGTATCAGACAATTCTGCTCATCGGCAGCGAGACGCTGTCAGCCATCAATAACTGGGAGGACCGAAGCAGCTGTATCCTGTTTGGTGACGGCGCCGGTGCAGCCGTTGTTCAGGCAGAAGAAGGAGAGCTTTATCCTTCGGTTGCAGGCTCTGATGGCACCATGGGTCATGTATTGGCCTGTGAGAGCCGCGTGCAGAATGACTGGCAGCAGAAGGAAGCAGACCGTAAGACCTACATTGATATGGACGGCACGGCAGTTTTTAAGTTTGCGGTGAGAAAGATGCCGGAGATGGCAAAGTCTTTGATGACACAGATGCATTGCACAGAGGCAGACATTGACTGGTTTATCACCCATCAGGCCAATGAGCGGATCATTGAAGCCATAGCAAAGCGGTTAAAATCGGATATCGCGAAGTTCCCGATGAATATCGCGGAATGCGGCAATACATCATCTGCCAGTATACCGATTCTTTTGGATGAAATGAACAGAAGCGGTCAGCTTAAGGATGGACAGAAAATCATTATGGCCGGTTTTGGCGCCGGTCTGTCATGGGGCGCTGTCTATATGGAGTGGCATGCATAATTCGAATCTGAAGCGGTGAGACATCATTCGTCTCAGGGCGGCAGGCATCATCAGATGCGGGATGCATTTCATCTTCGGATGGGGTACAGACAGAAGTTATGCATTGAAATGGTTAATAATAAA
>NZ_LR698973.1:2454774-2462975 GCF_902381825.1 Pseudocoprococcus catus | reverse complement strand
TGAACAGTTACAAAAATATATATTATCAACGAAAAGGAGAACAAAATTATGTTAGAGAAAGTAATCGCAATTGTAGCAGAAGGACTTGGAGTAGAAGCTGGTAATCTGAATGCAGAGACAACATTTGAATCCCTTGGTGCAGATTCCCTTGACCTGATGGATATGGTCATGAATTTTGAGGATGAATTCGGTATTGAAATTGATGCAGATTCCATGGGGACCTTAAAGACCATCGGTGATGTGGTGGATTATCTGACAGCTCATCAGAACTAAGAAAGACAGGGTAACAGCTGAATAGAAGAATAACAGCAGGAAAACAGAATGCTGTATTGACGGAAAAGACAGACATCAAAACAGACAGAAAGAGGTTGTAATATGAAGACGGAAGTAACCGAATTGCTTGGAATAGAATATCCGATTATCCAGGGCGGCATGGCCTGGGTTGCTGAGTATCATCTTGCAGCCGGCGTATCAAATGCCGGTGGACTTGGACTGATAGGCGCAGCCAGTGCGCCGGCAGAATGGGTGCGTGAACAGATCCGGTCAGCGAGAAAGCTGACAGACAGACCTTTTGGGGTCAATATTATGCTGATGAGTCCTTATGCGGATGAAGTCGCGAAAGTCATTGCGGAAGAAGGCGTGAAGGTCGTAACAACCGGCGCCGGAAGCCCTGAGAAATATATGCAGATGTGGAAAGAGGCTGGTGTGAAAGTCATCCCGGTGGTGGCTTCCACAGCACTTGCAAGAAGAATGGAACGCTGCGGCGCAGACGCAGTGGTGGCTGAAGGTTGTGAAGCCGGCGGTCATATTGGAGAGAACACAACAATGGTCCTTGTGCCTCAGATTGTGGATGCAATGAAGATTCCGGTTATTGCAGCCGGTGGTATTGCGGATGGCCGTGGCATGGCAGCAGCCTTTATGCTGGGGGCTAAAGCGGTTCAGCTGGGAACAGCCTTTGTTGCAACAGAGGAATCACAGGTCCATGAGAATTATAAAAAAGCCATTATCAAGGCAAAAGATATCGATTCCCGTGTAACAGGAAGAACAGCAGGACATCCTGTCAGAGCATTGAGAAATCAGATGACAAAGAAGTATCTGGAACTGGAAAAATCCGGAGCAGGATTTGAAGAACTGGAACTTTTGACCCTCGGCGGTTTAAGAAAGGCTGTCGTGGAGGGAGATGTGGTGAATGGCAGTGTCATGGCTGGGCAGAGTGCTGCCATGGTCAAAGAAGTGATGAGCTGTCATGATCTGATCCGGAAACTGGTGAGAGAGACAGAAGAATGCTTTGGGAGAAAATATTATGAATAAAATAGCGTTTATTTACCCGGGACAGGGTGCCCAGAAAGCGGGAATGGGCAAAGATTTTTATGCATACAGCCCTCTGGCGGCGGAGATTTATGATAAAGCCTCAGAGATTTTAAATATAGATATGAAAACACTGTGCTTTGAAGAGAATGATTTATTAGATCAGACGGAATATACACAGGCGGCTATGGTCACCACATGTCTGGCAATGACAGCTGTTTTAGAAGATGCAGGCCTTCACCCGGATGTGACAGCCGGATTAAGCCTCGGTGAATATTGTGCCATTGCAGTGGCCGGCGGTATGACAACGGAGGATGCCATTCGTCTTGTACGCAAAAGGGGCATTTTCATGCAGAATACCGTGCCGAAAGGCGAAGGTGCCATGGCGGCTGTTATCGGTGCAGAAACAGAGCTGATTGAAAAATGTCTTGCACCGATTGAGGATGTAAGCATTGCCAATTACAACTGCCCGGGACAGATTGTTATTACCGGCAAGAAATTGGCAGTGGAACAGGCGGTGGAAGCATTAAAAGCAGCCGGTGTCAGAAGATGCGTCATGCTGAATGTCAGCGGACCGTTCCATTCACCGATGATGATTCCGGCCGGCGAAGCGCTGGATCAGGAGATGGCAGATATGCAGTGGTCAGAACTGAAAATCCCTTATGTGACCAATGTCACAGCGGAATATGTCACCGATATTCATGAAACAAGAGCCCTTCTGGCAAAACAGGTAGCTTCCTCTGTCAGATGGCAGGCCTCTATGGAGCGAATGATTGCCGATGGCGTGGATACATTTGTTGAAATCGGACCGGGAAAGACACTGGCAGGTTTTATGCGAAAGATTAACCGTACTGCAAAAGTTTACACAGTGAATACGGTAGATGATGCACAGAAAATTATTGAAGAACTTAGACAATTAATCATCTGATGTGGGATAGAAACAGGAGAATGAAATGGGAAAATTTGACGGGAAGACAGCAGTTGTGACCGGTGCTTCCAGAGGTATCGGACGGGCCATTGCTAAAAAACTGGCAGCTTGCGGTGCGACAGTGATTATTAATTACAATGGTTCAGAAAGTAAGGCTGCGGCGGTACAGCAGGAGATCATAGATGAAGGCGGAAGGGCGGATATTTTTCAGTGCAATGTCAGTGATTTTGCAGCCTGTGAAGCTTTTTTCAAGGCCGTGACAGAAAAATACGGCCGGATTGATTTTCTGATCAATAATGCAGGCATCACGAAGGACGGACTGTTGATGGCTATGAAGGAAGAAGATTTTGACAGTGTCATCGATGTGAATCTGAAAGGCACTTTTCATTGTATCCGGTTTGCAGCCAGACAGATGATGCGTCAGCGCTATGGACGGATTGTCAATATGGCTTCTGTCGTGGGTGTGGCCGGCAATGCAGGACAGGCCAATTATTCAGCTTCCAAGGCAGGTGTCATCGGCCTGACAAAATCCGCAGCCAAAGAACTGGCTTCCAGAGGCATTACGGTGAATGCTATTGCTCCGGGAATGATTGAAACGGATATGACGGCAGATCTGGCTGATAAAGTGAAAGATGAGATGATGAAGCAGATTCCGCTGAAGCGTTTCGGACAGGCAGAGGATGTGGCCAATGCGGCAGCCTTTCTGGTGTCGGATGAAGCGGCTTACATAACGGGACAGGTGCTGCATGTGGACGGCGGAATGGTGATGTAGGACAGCTGCGGTGTACAGATCGGGTTTGCTGTTTGTGGATAGATATTAGATTGGAGAAAATGATGGAAAAGCGCAGAGTAGTGATTACAGGTATGGGTGCAGTGACACCTATCGGCAATAACGTAGAGACTTTCTGGAAGAATGTCAAGGAAGGCAAAAACGGTATCGGATCAATTACCAAATTCGATACCACAGATTATAAAGTAAAAATTGCAGCAGAGGTCAAGGATTTTTCAGCGAAGGAGCTGATGGATTTCAAGGCAGCGAAGCGAATGGAGACCTTTTCACAGTATGCGGTGGCAGCAGCAAAGGAAGCCTGCGTGGATGCCGGCTTTAATATTGAGGAAGAAGATCCTTATCGCTGCGGCGTGATCATCGGTTCCGGTGTGGGCAGCCTGCAGCAGGTTGAAAAAGCCTGCCAGACCATTGAGACAAAGGGACCGGGCAGAGTGAATCTGCTGCTTGTACCGATGATGATCTCCAATATGGCGGCAGGCAATGTGTCAATCCAGCTTGGTTTAAAGGGCAAGTGTACTAATGTGGTGACAGCCTGTGCCACAGGAACAAACTGTATAGGTGATGCTCTTCGCGCTATCCAGTATGGGGATGCGGAGGTAATGTTTGCCGGCGGTACAGAGAGCTGCATCTGCCCGACAGCGGTTGCAGGTTTTACAGCACTGACAGCTTTAACCACAGCCCAGGACCCGGATCGTGCATCCATTCCTTTTGACAAGGAAAGGGGCGGTTTTGTTCTTGGTGAAGGTGCCGGCGTAGTGGTACTGGAAGAGTTAGAGCATGCCAAAGCAAGAGGTGCCCATATTTATGCAGAGCTGGTGGGCTATGGTGCTACAGGCGATGCTTATCATATCACATCCCCTGCAGAGGACGGCAGCGGTGCAGCCAAAGCTATGGAACTGGCCATGGAAGAGGCAGGCATTGCTCCATCTGAAGTACAGTATATCAATGCCCATGGTACAGGTACCCATCACAATGACCTTTTTGAGACAAAGGCAATTAAGAAAGCTTTTGGCGAGGATGCCAAAAATCTTGTCATCAATTCGACGAAATCCATGATCGGTCATCTTTTGGGTGCTGCCGGTGCGGTGGAAAGTATTGTTTCAGTGAAGGCTATTGAAGAGGGATTTATCCACCAGACCATCGGAACGAAAGAACTTGGCGAGGGCTGTGACTTAAACTATGCCATTGACGGACCTGTAGAGAAAGATATTCAGTATGCCATCAGCAATTCCCTCGGGTTTGGCGGACATAATGCGTCCCTTCTTTTCAAGAAGTATGAAGGCCAGGTGTAAAAATGGAATTAGATGAACTTTTAAAATTGATACGGGCCGTGTCAGATTCAGAACTGACGGGTTTTAAATATGAAGCAGAGGGTGTGTGTCTGAACCTGAAGAAGGAAAAAGAAGTAGTGACAGCGGTACAGACATTGCCGGCGGCCGGTGTCAGCCAGTCAGTGATGCCGATGCAGGCAGCTGCAGCATCAGCAATGTCAGAAGCTTCAGCAGATTCAGAGGAGAAGGCAGCCGGAACAAAAGAGGCAGAGCAGAAAGGTTTTCTTGTGAAATCACCGTTGGTGGGCACATTTTATGCCGCACCTGCTGAGGATGCAGCCCCTTATGTAGCTGTGGGTGATACGGTGAAAAAAGGTCAGACAGTGGCTATTGTGGAAGCCATGAAGCTGATGAATGATATTGAGAGTGATTTTGACGGCACAGTGGCTGAAATTCTTGTGGAAAACGGCGAGATGGTAGAATATGGCCAGCCGCTGTTCAGAATTGCCTAGGTTGTATAGAATTGCCTGGGCTGTGCAGATAAGTGCTGAACTGATTTTGTAATATATAAGAAAGAAGTTAGATCAATGAAACATCTTGGAATTAATGAGATTAAAGAGATTCTTCCGCACAGACATCCTTTTTTGCTGGTGGATTATATCGAAGATTATGAACCCGGCGAATATGCTGTGGGCTATAAATGTGTGACATACAGAGAAGACTTTTTTGCAGGGCATTTTCCACAGGAACCGGTGATGCCCGGGGTATTGATCATCGAAGCCCTGGCTCAGGTGGGTGCAGTGGCTGTGCTGATGCAGGAAGAGAATAAAGGCAAGCTTGGCTATTTCGGCGGTATCAAAAATTGCCGTTTCAGAAGAAAAGTTGTGCCGGGAGATAAATTGAAACTGGAAGCAAGAATTATTCGTCAGAAAGGACCTGTTGTTGTGGGCGAGGCCATTGCCTCCGTGGATGGAGAAGTGGCTGTCAAAGCCGAACTGACACTGGCTATCGGGGAATAAAGATGATCAGAAAAGTTTTAATTGCCAATCGCGGAGAAATTGCGGTGCGTATCATCCGGGCCTGTAGGGAAATGGGCATAGAAACGGTGGCTGTTTATTCAGAAGCAGACAGGGAAGCCCTTCATACACAGCTGGCGGATGAAGCCATCTGTATCGGGCCGGCGCCTTCTTCTGAAAGTTATTTGAATATGGAGCAGATCATCAGTGCCACCATTGTATCCGGTGCAGACGCTATCCATCCGGGATTCGGATTTTTGTCGGAAAATGATCGATTTGCAGCTTTATGTGAGCAGTGTCATATTATTTTCATCGGACCAACCGCAGATGTCATCCGCAAACTCGGCAATAAATCCAATGCCAGAAATACGATGATCGCGGCAGGGGTACCGGTGATCCCGGGAAGCAAGGAACCCTTGTATCATGCAGAAGAAGCATTGGCCATTGCAGAAGAAGTGGGGTATCCGGTCATTGTCAAGGCGGCCCTTGGTGGCGGCGGCAAAGGCATGCGTGTGGCTTATCATCAGGATGAACTGGAAAATGCTTTTATGACAGCCCAGAAGGAATCCATGGCAGCTTTTGGCGATAATACTATGTATCTGGAGCACTTTGTGGAGCATCCGAAACATATCGAGTTCCAGATTCTGGCGGATAGTTATGGTCATGTGATCCATCTGGGCGAGCGTGACTGCTCCATCCAGAGAAATCACCAGAAGTTGATTGAAGAATCGCCTTGTGCCATTATGAGTGATGCATTGCGTCAGAAAATGGGGGGAGCGGCGGTAAATGCGGCAAAGGCTGCAGAGTATGTCAATGCGGGAACCATTGAGTTTTTGCTTGAAAAAACCGGCCGTTTTTATTTTATGGAAATGAATACCCGTATTCAGGTGGAGCATCCGGTAACAGAGTGGGTAACAGGGATTGACCTCATCAAAGAGCAGATCCGTATTGCTGACGGTCGGGAACTGTCCTACACTCAGGAGGATGTGAAGCTGACGGGACATGCCATTGAATGCCGTATCAATGCAGAAAATCCTTATAAAGGTTTTCGGCCGTGTCCGGGAAAAATCACAGATATGTATCTCCCCGGTGGCAAAGGCATCCGTATTGATTCGGCTATTTACAGCGGCTATGAAGTACCGCCGTACTATGACAATATGCTGGCGAAGCTGATCGTATTTGCGAAAAACAGAAATGAAGCCATCACCAAAATGTGCAGTGCCCTGGGTGAAGTGATTATTGAGGGCATTGATACCAATGTAGATTATCAATACGAGATTTTAAATGATCCGGATTATCAGAGCGGTGATTTTGATATTGAATTTATTGCAGATAAAGAGGAACAATTGCTGAACCATCGCTATGCAGCTGAAGGGTAAAATGTTTTGCAGTGTGGCAGGAAACATTGATGATTCCGGGTAATAAAAAATGATTTCGGATGCCGATAGGAAAAAGCTGCCGGTGGATGTCTGGGGTTGGAAAAAGCTGATTGCTGGTGACGGGCAATGAAAAAGGTCGGTGACGTGACAGGATGACAGGAGGGATGAACAATGAAGCTTGGAAATATGTTTAAAAAGACCAATCAGAAAAATTACATTACATTGACAAACAGGAAGGCCAATGTTCAAAACTCCGGGGAGTCATCACCGGAGGTGCCTGAAGGGCTGATGCGCAAATGCAATGCCTGCAGAGCGGTGGTATTGGCAGAAAGTATTATTGGTAATCAGTATATTTGCCCGAAATGCGGCAACTATTTTAGTGTACCGGCAAGACGCCGCATCGAGATGCTGGCAGACGAGGAAAGTTTCAAGGAATGGGATACAGGCCTGACATCCGGAAATCCGCTGCATTACAAAGGCTATGAAGATAAGGTTGAAGCTCTTCGTGAGAAGACCGGCCTTGATGAAGCGGTGACTACCGGCCTTGCAAGGATTGGCGGTCATGAAGTGGTACTGGCCGTGTGTGACAGTCATTTTATGATGGCCAGCATGGGCAAAGTTGTTGGTGAAAAGCTGACACGGGCCATTGAAAGAGCCACAGAGCGAAAGGTGCCGGTGATCATAGTTGCATGCTCCGGCGGAGCCAGAATGCAGGAAGGTATCCATTCTCTGATGCAGATGGCGAAAACATCTGCCGCCTTAAAAAGACATCATGATGCGGGACAGCTCTATATCGCGGTTCTTACAAACCCCACAACCGGTGGTGTTACAGCCAGCTTTGCCATGCTGGGGGATATTATTCTGGCAGAACCGAATGCACTCATCGGCTTTGCGGGACCAAGAGTCATTGAGCAGACCATCGGACAAAAGCTGCCGAAGGGTTTTCAGCGTTCAGAATTCCTGTTAGAGCATGGTTTTATTGATCAGATTGTAGAAAGAGAACACCTGAAGAATCGTCTGGAGCATCTTCTGTCACTGCATCAGAAAAATCCTGAGGCGGAGCAAAGACTCAGAAACTATAAGGAAGTGTCAGCGTCATCTGAGAATCCGGATCTGAATATGAGTGAAGGATTTTCTATTGCGAAAAAGGATGAAAAGAAATCTGCCTGGGACAGAGTGCTGGCTTCCAGAAAGAAGGAAAGACCTGTCGGCACAGAATATATAGAAGATTTATTTTCGGATTTTACAGAGCTGCATGGTGACAGATACTTTGGTGATGATCCGGCCATTGTAGGCGGTATCGCCAGATTTCACGGAATGCCTGTGACTGTCATTGCCCAGGAAAAGGGACGCAATACAAGAGAGAATGTCCTGCGCAACTTTGCCATGCCGTCACCGGAGGGCTATAGAAAGGCTTTGCGTTTAATGAAACAGGCAGAGAAATTTCATCGACCGGTCATCTGTTTTGTCGATACACCGGGTGCCTTCTGCGGCATGGAAGCAGAGGAG
>NZ_LR698973.1:2339895-2454290 GCF_902381825.1 Pseudocoprococcus catus | reverse complement strand
AAATGTCCGGTCTTAAGACACCGGTTCTGTCAATCGTGATCGGTGAAGGCGGCAGCGGCGGTGCGCTTGCGATGGCAGTGGCCGATGAAGTGTGGATGCTTGAGAATTCTATTTATTCCATACTCTCACCGGAAGGCTTTGCAAGTATCCTCTGGAAAGACAGTCATAAGGCGAAGGACGCGGCGGCGGTGATGCGTCTGACAGCGGCGGATCTTCTTAGGCATGGTATGATTGAACGTGTTTTTGAAGAACCGGAAGATCTCACCATAGAGACACTGCCGGAACTGACACTGAAAATGGACAGATGTATGAAAATATTTTTCAGAAAACAGCTGGCAATGACGGGGGATGAGATTGCAGAGATGAGATATCGGAGGTTCAGGGCATTATGATGACATATCCAGAATTAAAAATTGGTGATCTGACAGCCAAAAAGCCGATCATTCAGGGCGGCATGGGCATCGGCATTAGTCTGTCAAGGTTGGCGGGTGCAGTGGCGAAAGCCGGAGGCGTCGGTGTGATTTCGACGGCCCAGATTGGTTTTCGGGAGCCGGATTTTGAAGAACATCCGGCGGAAGCCTGCCGAAGGACCATCGGCAAAGAGCTTGAAAAAGCGAGACAAATAGCGCCAAACGGCATCATTGGTTTTAATATTATGACAGCATTAAGAGACTTTGAGGGACATGTACGGGCAGCTGTAAAAGCGGGTGCGGATCTGATCATCTCGGGTGCGGGACTGCCCCTTGATCTACCGGGACTGACAGCAGAAAGTCAGACCAAGATTGCACCGATTGTATCAACAGAACGTTCGGCGGCGGTTATCCTGAAATACTGGGACAGAAAATATCATCGTACAGCGGATCTTGTGGTGATCGAGGGACCGAAAGCCGGTGGGCATCTCGGTTTTAGTCGTGAACAGTTGGAAGAATATGCTGAATATGATGATAAAAAATGTGCCGAAAAAAGTTATGATGATGAAGTGAAAAAGATCATGATTGTTGTCAGAAAATATGGTGAGAAATACGGCTGCCATATTCCTGTTGTGCTGGCCGGCGGCATTTCAGACAGGGCATCGGCAGAGCATGCCTTTGGCCTTGGTGTGGATGGTATCCAAGTGGCGACGCGTTTTGTGACAACCAAAGAATGTGATGCGGATGTCCGTTATAAAGAAGCTTACATCCGGGCAAATAAAGAAGATATTCAGATTGTGAAGAGTCCTGTGGGGATGCCGGGCAGGGCCATTATGAATCCTTTTATGGAGCGTGTGATGGCCGGTGAAAGGATATCACCGAAGAAGTGCCTGCTCTGCATGAAGGGCTGCAAGACTTCGGAAATTCCTTATTGCATTACGGAGTCTCTGCTCCATGCAGCAAAGGGTGAAACTGATGAAGCACTATTATTCTGCGGCGCTGATGCCTGGAAAGCAGAAAGAATTGAGACAGTGGAAGAAGTGATCGGTGACTTACTGTCGATTTAAAAAGGAATCCTGATGAAAAGTTGAAGTGTTATATCAATTTTTCATCAGGTGAATAAATTGTACTAAAAATAATAAGAGACATTTTTGTACGATGTATTGACAAACAAAATTTAAGGGACTATAATCTGCTTCAGAAAAAAGAGAAAAGTCTATGAAGGGGCAAGCGGCGTGTGCTGACTTGCTTTTTATTATAGAATAGGAGTGGATTGTATGACTATAAGTCTAATTTTAACAGAACAAATTATAAAACTTTTTATTATCCTGATGATCGGCTTCATCATGGTCCGACTCGGCCTTTTAAAAGTTTCCGACAGTAAAAGTATTTCTGTTCTACTTGTGTATTTAGTGCTTCCGTGTATGATTATCAATTCATTTCAGATTGAATACACACCGGAGGTGTTGAAAGGATTGATTTTTACTGTTGCAGCTGCTGTGATTGCCCATATTGTCTTTTTAATCCTCACAGCAATTTTAAAAAGGCCGCTACATCTTGATATGGTTGAAGAACTGACGACGGTTTATACGAATGGCGGTATTTTGGTTGTTCCGCTGGTCAAGGCGCTTCTTGGTACAGAGTATGTTATTTATTCCTGCAGTTTTCTGGCTGTGCAGATGATTCTGATCTGGACACACGGCAGGCATAAAATGTGCAATGAGGAAAGACTTTCCTTAAAGAAAATATTTTGGAATGCTAACATTGTAGCAATTTGCATTGGTGCATTTCTGTTTATCACAAAGATTGAGTTGCCGGATGTGATTGGCGGAACCATTGATATGCTGGCAGAAATGATCGGGCCAATCGGTATGTTATTAGCAGGTATGGCAATTTCTGAAATTCCATTCAAAAAAATATTCATGGAAAAAAGAAATTATCTGGCCGTTTTACTCAGATTGTTTATCTATCCTCTTGTCGTACTTATTGTGTTCAAAGTGCTGGATTTGACGGATTGGATCGCGGACGGAAAGAATCTGCTGCTGATTGTCTTTCTTGCATGTGTCACACCGGCCTGTGCAACAGTTACTTCCATGGCACAGCTTTATGATAAGAACAGTGCAGAGGCCAGCCTGTTTTATGTGCTGACCACACTTTTTTCAATCATCAGTATGCCGTTGATGATTCTTGTATTTGAAATTTTCTGTTAACGAAAAATTTTTATCCGAGAGACACGTCCAGGATCATCATCAGACTGAATCCGACAGCAAAACACAGGGTGCCCACATCAGAGTGGCGTCCTTGGGACATCTCGGGGATCAGCTCTTCGACGACAACATAGAGCATAGCGCCGGCGGCGAAACTCAGCAGATAAGGCAGGGCCGGAAGAATATAATGGGCAGCCAGAATTGTCAAAATGCCGCCGACAGGTTCCACGATACCGGAGAGGACACCGCCCACAAAGGCTTTGCTTTTCTTCATACCTTCGGCGCGAAGGGGCATGGATATGATGGCGCCTTCCGGAAAATTCTGGATAGCGATGCCAAGGGATAATGCCAGTGCACCGGCGGCGGTGATGGTTGTGCTGTCTGAGAGATAACCGGCATAGACTACGCCCACGGCCATACCCTCCGGGATATTGTGCAGCGTCACAGCCAGTACCATCATAGTTGTGCGCTGAAGTTTGCTTTTCGGTCCCTCAGCCTGATCGCTGTTCTGATGCAGATGGGGAATGATGTGATCTAAGAGCAGCAGAAACAGGATGCCGATCCAGAAACCGATGGCCGCGGGAAGAAAAGACAGCTTCCCCATGGATGCGGATTGGTCAATGGCAGGAATGATCAGGCTCCATACGGATGCAGCCACCATAACACCAGCGGCAAAACCGGTTAATGCCCGTTGAATTTTGTCACTTAACGTATTTTTCATAAAGAAAACGCAGGCAGCACCGAGAGATGTGCCGAGAAAAGGTATCAGAATACCATAAAATACATTCATATTCATATGTCAGACCTCCGATCTTTGAGTATAAACTATAAAGATAATTGTATGTGTATTTGCTTAAAATAATGATGATTAGCTATAACTAACTATGAAAATACTATAGCACGACTTTAACGAATTGGCAAGCAGTATCTGGTATGCGCACGTATTGACAAAATCTGTCAATGATGGTATGATAGCTGTAATGAGTTGGCCTGTATGAAGCGGGCGTGTGATGTTGAATGAAGAACAGCAGATAGGAATGACGCTGATTGCAGAAGGTTATCATTAAGAGAGAACGAAGATGAATCGTTGACAACCGATAGATAGAATGTACGAAGCATTTCTGATTTTTTATTTGAATGAAGAATCAGGGATGTTTTTTTTGTGTCTTCTGCTAATCAGAAAGAAGATGTATTTAATCTTTTAGGGGGATGAACGAAGAGGCGTTTTGCACCCTGAAGTTAAATAAAAACAACAATGGAGGTTATTTATGAAGAAGAGAATGGGGAAGGCAGCTGCACTTTTGATGGCTGTGACAATGGCTTGCGGCATGCTTGCAGGTTGTGGAAGTAATGGCAGTGAGAAAGCACCGGAGACAGCTAAGGCGCAGACAGAAGCTGGCGCAGCTGAATCAGGTGAAGCCGGAGAAGGCGGCGGAACAATTGTTTATGGATCGAATGACTATACGAGGATCAATCCGGCGATGGATGAGCACGGCGAGATTAATGTTCTGATTTTTGATGGTTTGACAGACCATGACGGCAATAATGAGGTTGTTCCGAGACTTGCAAAGTCCTGGGATTATGATGAAGAGAATTCTACATACACTTTCCATCTGGAAGAAGGTGTGAAGTGGCATGACGGCGAACCTTTTACAGCCGAAGACGTTAAGTTTACGATCGAAGCCATCATGGATCCGGCCAATGAATCAGAGAATGCACCGAACTACGAGGATGTGGAGAGTATCACAGTCATTGATGATCATACCGTAGAATTCAAGCTGTCCGCGCCAAATGTGGCATTTTTAGACTACATGACGATGGCAATTCTGCCGAAGCATCTGCTGGAAGGTGAGAATATGCAGGAATCTGATTTCTTCAGAGCGCCTGTAGGTACAGGCCCTTTCAAGCTGGCTAAGTGGGATGAAGGCCAGCAGATCGTGCTTGAGAAGAATGAAGACTATTTTGCAGGACCGGCGAAGATTGATTCTGTCATCTTCAAGATTGTCAGCGATGACAATGCGAAAGCACTACAGCTTAAGTCCGGCGAGTTGAACCTGGCGCAGGTAATACCGAAGGATGCGGTGACTTTTGAAGGCGACGATGCTTACAATGTTTACACGATGAACACATCTGATTACAGAGGTATCTTGTACAATTTCGGAAATGAATACTGGCAGGAGAATGCAGATCTGATTCCTGCAATCAACTACTGTATCGACCGTCAGGCGATTATTGATGCTGTTTTATTGGGACACGGCCAGATTGCTTACGGACCATTACAGAAGAACAAATACAACTGTGAAGATGTTGAAAAATATGATTTCAATCTGGACAAGGCAGCAGAAGCATTTACAGAAGCAGGCTGTGAGAAAGATGATGAAGGTTACTGGACAAGAGACGGCAGGAGAATCGGTTTCACAATTGATGCGACACCGTCAGATCAGGTAAGAATCGACATGGCTCAGATCGCTGCACAGCAGTTAAAAGAGGCTGGACTGGATGTCAAGGCTGAAGTACCGGCCGAAGGTATTGACTGGGGCGGTCAGGAATGCTGTATCATCGGATGGGGTTCACCGTTTGATGCGGATGACCACACATACAAAGTATTTGGTACAGATAAAGGTGCCAACTACAATGGTTACTCCAATGAGAAAGTAGATGCCTACTTAAAGGCAGCACGTGAGACAGCAGATGAGAACGAGAGAATGGCGCAGTATGCGTTATTCCAGAAAGAGCTTGCCAAGACACCGGCTTACACATTCTTCTGCTATATTGATGCGATGTATGTTGGCGCGAAGAATATTTCCGGTATCGATCAGAACACGGTTCTTGGCCATCACGGTGTTGGTATTTTCTGGAATGTCTGCGATTGGACAATCGGCGAATAAAGTCATATACGAAGATTCAAGTCGAGCGACTGCGAGACTTGGCGCGTGATTCTGGTCAGCGTAAGCTGACATATTCTTTACAGAACCACTGCGCATCCTCGCGGAGCGTTTATCTCAGTCGGAGATTGGACTCCCACTGAGACAAATTTGCTGTTACTCACCACTTGAAAGAGGTGGGAGTCTTCTCGACTGAGATAAAGGGGTTGTGTTCAGCCCCTTTTCTTCATGATTTACGCGAGCAACGACCGAAACGGAGGTTGGCTCTGAACAGTTACATGATTTGAATGAAAAGGAAACGAAGATGGAATTACTAAAAGTTGAAAACCTGTCTGTGGAGATCGGAGGACAAAAGGACAAGGTCAAACCTGTCAGGGATGTCTCATTTTCCCTTCACAAAGGCGAGGTGCTTGCAATTGTTGGAGAATCCGGATGTGGAAAAAGCATGCTCTGTAAGAGTGTGATTGGTCTGCTTCCCAAAAGCGGTAAGATCACAGCGGGATCGATTTATGCCGCCGGGACGGACATCACACACTATACGGAACGTCAGATGGAAAAGCTGAGAGGTTCGTTCTTTTCTATGATCTTTCAGGATCCTCTGACAGCACTCGATCCGACCTGTACGATCGGCAGTCAGATTGCAGAGGCGATCCGCGTACACCACAAAGATATGACGAAAGCGGAAGTGAATGCAAGAGTACTGGATCTGATGCATCTTGTAGGGATTGAGGAGCCGCAGGAGAGAAAGAACCTGTATCCTTATAATTTTTCAGGTGGCATGAGACAGCGAAGCGTGATGGCCATTGCGTTGGCCTCTAATCCGAGAGTGCTTCTGGCAGATGAGCCGACAACAGCACTGGATGTGACGATTCAGGCGCAGATTCTTGACTTGCTCAGGATGATTCAAGAGGAGCTTGATACAGCGACGATTCTTGTCTCCCATGATCTCGGTGTTGTGGCAAGGGTGGCAGATCGTGTCGCGATTATGTATGCCGGTAAGATTGTGGAGATCGGCACAGCAAAAGAGGTTTTTTATGATCCGAGACATCCGTATACTTGGGGGTTGATGCAGTCGCTGCCAGGTTTTTCACGGGGGAAGGATCGTCTGCATACGATTCCCGGCATGCCGCCGTCGCTGGTGCATCTGCCCAAAGGCGATGCATTTGCGGCCAGAAATGAATATGCACTTGGCATTGATTATGAGCAGGAACCGCCGATGTTTCAGATTACGAAGACACATTATGCGGCGACATGGCTTTTGGATAAGAGGGCTCCAAAGATTGAATGTCCAATAAAAAGAGGAAGAAACGATGAGTGAGAATATTCTGGAAGTAAGTCATCTTACGCATTATTTTAAGTTAAACAAAAAGGTATCGATCAAGGCCGTCGATGACGTTTCATTTCAAGTCAGAAAAGGTGAGATATTGGGGATTGTCGGGGAATCCGGTTCCGGCAAATCAACGCTGGCCAGATGTCTGATGAATATCTATGAACCGAAGTCCGGAAAGGTTCTGTTTGAAGGTATCGATATTTTTGACAAAAAAGCATACAGGGAGAATAAAAAGTTTCTCCAGACGCAGCGTCAGATTATTTTTCAGGATTCTGCTTCAAGTCTGAATCAGAGAATGAAGGCGAAGGATATTATCGCGGAACCGTTGAGAATTAATCATATCAGGACGGAGAGAGGCTCTGCAGAGGCGGAAGCGTCCTTTCAATTAAAATATGTCGGACTGGATGACAGTTTTCTTGAACGTTATCCATCCCAGATGTCAGGTGGTCAGAGGCAGCGGATTGCGATTGCTAGAGGATTGACCACCGAGCCGGATCTTTTGATTGCAGATGAACCGGTAGCGTCGCTCGATGTGTCGATTCAGGCACAGATCATTAATTTGTTTAAACACCTTCAGGAGGAACATGGTTTTTCTATTGTTTTTATTGCGCACGATCTGTCGATGGTGGAATTTTTGTGTGACCGTGTGGCAGTTATGTACCATGGAAGGATCGTTGAGTTAGCTGATACAAAATCGCTTTATGAAGAGCCACTGCATCCATATACGAAGGATCTTTTGTCAGCGATTCCTATTCCGGATCCTATATTAGAGAGAAAAAAAGTACGGCCGGATTATTCAAAGACCGTTTATGATACAGAAGGACAACTAAAAGAAGTGAAAAGAGGCCATTTTGTGTTGACAAAAGAAGGAGGAGAGGCAGTTGAAAACAAATAAAGTTGTTTATTATCTAAAAAAGCTGTTGATTTTTCTTGTCAGTATTCTGGCGCTCTCAATTCTTGTATTTTTTATATCCCGTATGACGCCAACAGATCCGCTTCAGTCGTATTACGGAGAACGAACAGAGAAAATGTCTGTTGAGGAGAAAGATCGGGCGAGAGAACGTCTTGGATTGAATGATCCGATTGTTATCCAGTATGGCAAATGGGTGCAGAATGCTTTTCACGGAGAGTTCGGTATCTCATTTAAATACAAACAGGATGTCAAAATTGTGATTGGAAAGAGAATCGGCAATACGCTTGTGCTAGGAGGGGTTGGGTTTATTCTCACATTTGTCGGGGCCATTTTGCTTGGAGTGCTTTGTGCCACCCACGAAAACAGCTTGTTAGACCGGGCAATCTCGACAATTGGGACGATTACCAGCTGTATCCCTGAATTCTGGTTTTCACTGCTGCTCATCTTTGTGTTCAGTGTGATCTGGCATGTGCTGCCAAGTTCCGGTGCATACAGTGTTGGAAAAGAGGGCGATCTGCTGGATCGGATCCGGCATCTTATTATGCCGATGATTGTTGTTATATTTGAACATTTGTGGTATTACGCTTATATGGTGCGCAACAAGCTGCTCGAGGAGGTGCGTTCAGATTATGTCTCACTGTTCAAATCTGTCGGGATCAACAGAAGAAGGATTGTTTTTGGTCATTGTCTGAAAAATATTATGCCGACGATTGTCAGTATTATGGCCATTTCTGTGCCACATATTATCGGCGGAACTTATATCGTTGAATCGGTTTTTTCCTATCCGGGAATCGGGATGCTTTCCTATGAGAGTGCCAGATACGGCGATTATAATATGCTGATGGTTTTATGTATGATGACCGGTATTGTTATTATTTTCTGTAATATTCTCGGACAGATTATCAATGAAAAGATTGATCCGCGAATCAAAGCGAATGAGATCACAGAAAGATCGGAGGTTTCTTATGGCGACGGACAATAATGGATTTCAGATCGTCGGTCCAAAACAGATCAGTGCCCCGGTTCTGTCAGAGCAGACAAAGCACAGGCTGCCGTCTGTTTCTTTTGCCATTCTTGGCATGATTGTACTTGGCTGTCTGCTGGCCAATGTCACTGCGACAAAGGATCCCTCTTATATGGATCTGATGAATTACACAAAGGCACCGAATCGGGAGTTTTTATTTGGCACGGACAATCTCGGACGTGATATTTTTTCTTGTATCTGGTATGGCGGCAGGATCTCACTCTCAGTCGGTGTGATTGCCACGGTGATTTCGACAGTTCTGGCGATACTGTACGGGTCTGTCAGCGGACTGGCCTCTGACATGGTGGACACGATCATGATGCGTGGGGCGGAAATCGTTTTGACAATCCCGTCCATTCTGCTTGTTATTTTTATCCAGGCTGTTTTAGGGGAGCCGACCACCTTGTCGATTGCCTTTGTCATCGGTATTACAAGCTGGTGCAGTATTGCAAAGGTTGTCCGCACAGAGGTACGGCAGCTCCGCAAAAGCGAATACATTGTTGCCTCAAAGTGTATGGGAGGATCATTTTTTCATATTCTCATCCGGCATCTCGGACCGAATTTTATCTCGGCGATCATGTTTATGGTTGTGATGAATATGCGTTCGGCCATTGTTACGGAGTCCACATTAAGCTTTATGGGCATGGGACTGCCGCTGGAAGTGATTTCCTGGGGAAGTCTGTTGTCATTGTCTGATAAAGCATTGATGACGAAAGCCTGGTGGATCATCATGATCCCTGGTTTGTTTTTGATTGTCGTCCTGTTTTGCCTGACCAATATCGGCAATTGGCTGCGAACAAGCGTCAGTCAGAAAGAGAGTAATCTGTAGTCTGCCTCTGGTTTTTATGTTTAATGACTCTATGTTAAAAACGTATAAGCACGTTAATTGACAAAAGTACCGCTGCATGATATGATATTTTTATCGAAATTGCCGGTATGAAGCGGGCAGATGATTTTTTTACAGATGAGACGATATGAGATGGCAGAAGGTTATCCGGAGGGGATAACTATAGATAGAATGTACGAAGCATTCCTTGTTTTCATTATTTGAAACGGGAATGCTTTTCTTTTTGCTTTTTGCCGCAGCAACAGAATGGAGAGATGACATATGGAACAGCTTGAGACAATCAGATCTTATTGGAATACCCGTGCGGATGGTTATTCTAAATCTGTTATGGAAGAAATGGAGGATGCACAGAAAGAGGGCACTTACTGGAAGATACTGCTGGACACATACCTTCCAAAAGGGGACAATCCGAAAGTGCTGGATCTTGGATGCGGACCGGGATTTTTTACAATGCTGCTTGGTCAGAAGGGCTGTCAGATGACTGCATTTGATTATTCTGACAAAATGCTGGCGCAGGCAAAGCAGAACGTGGCTTCTGTCGGTGTAACAGCAGAGTTTGTTCAGGGGGATGCCCAGAATCTGCCCTTTGAAGATGAAACCTTTGATATGATCGTTACGAGAAATCTGACATGGAATCTGGAACATCCTGAAAAGGCTTATAAGGAATGGCTGCGTGTGCTGAAGCCGGGCGGCTGCCTGCTCAACTATGACGGCAATTATTATCTGCATTATTATGATGAGGAATACCGAAAGGAATATGAGATCCGTCAGATGCATCACGGCGATGAACACAAATATATCGGCAATGTCGATGTGAATATTATCAATCAGGTGGCAAGAGATTTGCCGTTAAGCCGCCAAAAACGTCCGCAGTGGGATATGAATCTGCTGCTTGAGATGGGCGCCAGAAGGCTTGAAACAGAAGTGGACAGAGCAACTTTTCAGGATGAGAACGGCAAAGACCATCAGGTGATCGATCATTTTATGATTTATGCGGTGAAGTAGGTGACATCAGTATGGTCAGATATATATTAAAAAGACTATTGCAGCTTGTCGTTGTATTGCTCGGTGTGACTTTTCTGACATTTATGATCACCCAGGCAACGCCAAGTGATGCGGCGGAGATGAAATATGTTTCCATGGGGATGATGCCTTCCACGGAACTTCTTGAAAAAACGCGGGAAGAGATGGGCCTGAATGATCCGGTGCTTATCCAGTATGGACGGTGGCTTGGCAATGTTCTTCATGGCGACCTCGGTGAATCCTCCAAGTTTGGAGAGTCTGTATGGACACAGATGACGAGAAAGCTGCCGATGACATTGAAACTGGCTGGGGTGTCGTTGATCGTTGTCATCGTTTTCTCTTTTCCGCTTGGTATCCTCTCTGCGGTCAAAAAAAACAAAGTGGCCGATTATATGATCCGTTTTCTTTCATTTTTTGGTGTTTCGATGCCGAATTTCTGGCTTGCACTTTTACTGATGTATATTTTTGCCGTTCGGCTTGGCTGGTTTAAGGTTGTGAGCACGAATTCCGTGCAAGGAATGATTCTGCCGGTCGCTACGCTGACGATTCCGATGATCTCAAGTTATGCCAGACAGATTCGTGCGGCACTGTTAGAAGAATTGAATGCCAATTACGTGATTGGGGCGAGGGCCAGAGGCATCCCTGAGAGACGGATTATCTGGGGACATGTCCTGCCGAATGCCATTTTGCCGATTGTTACACTGCTTGGTTTGTCAGTGGGGCATCTGCTTGGTGGTGCGTCGATTATTGAGACGATTTTTTCGTGGCAGGGAATCGGCAACATGGTTGTTGAAGCCATCCGTGTCAGAGATTATCCGTTGATTCAGGGGTATGTCATCTGGATGGCGATTATCTATGTCATGGTTAATCTGATTGTCGATATTGCCTATAGATTGCTGGATCCGCAGATCCGGTTGAGAAAGAGGGTGGATTAAATTGCGCGAAGAAACGAAAATCCGCCTGAGAGAGAGAAAGTCGCAGCCACGAAAATCCATGTTCAGACCGGCGAAAACGGAAAAAGGCAAATGGCTCCGCTTTTATTGCTGCCTTGCAGCGGTCGCCTTTGTCCTTATCATTGCTTTCTTTGGCAAATATTTTGCACCATATGATCCGCTGGCAACAGATTACGCGGCGAAGCTATCCGCACCGAACGGCCGTCATCTGTTTGGTACAGACAATGTCGGAAGAGATGTTCTCTCAAGAATACTGTACGGGGCCGGCAATTCCTTTATGCTGACCTTTATCATGATAGCCATTGTCTCTGTTCTCGGAACCGTGATCGGGATCATTTCGGGTTATTTCGGTGGCTTTTTGGATACGGTGATTATGCGTCTGACGGATATACTGCTGGCATTTCCGGATACCGTCTTTGCGATTGCGATTGTTGGTATGATGGGACCGGGGCTTTTAAATACCGTGATTGCCCTGTCCTTTGTCTGGTGGACAAAGTATGCGAGAATGGCCAGAGGACTGGCCTCTGTCATTCGTACCAAAGATTACATTACGGAAGCGAGATTTGGTGGTGTCGGGACAGCAGGTATTCTCTTCAGATATGTCCTGCCTAATATCGTGCCGCAGGTCGTCATCATGGCGACGCTGGATGTGGGCGGTATGATGCTGGCACTTGCGGGGCTGTCATTTCTTGGTCTCGCGTCGCAGCCGCCGACACCGGAATGGGGCTATATGCTCTACGAGGGCAAATCATATTTGCAGACGGCACCGTGGATTATGCTGTTTGCCGGTCTGGCGATTTTTATAACAGTGATTGTATTCAATCTTTTAGGAGATAGTTTAAGAGACATACTGGATCCGAAGGAGAACTAAAAAAATTGGAGGTTGGTTTTATGAAGAAGATGAAAAAAGCAGCAGCATTGATGATGGCCATTGCGATGGCCTGCGGTGCCTTAGCAGGATGTGGCGGCAGCCAGTCGGCAAAGACAGCGGATTCAGCCGCAAATCAGACAACGGTAAGTACCGAAGGACAGACAGAGGGAACACAAGAGGCAGAAAATGGCCGACATATCAATGTGGCATTTTTCTGGATTACATCAGATCTGGATCCGGCAAACAACTATAATGGCTGGGTTTTGAGTCGTCTTGGTGTCGGTGAATCGCTTGTGAAGCTGAATGATGAACTGAAAGTGGAAGCGTGTCTGGCAGATTCATGGGAGAATGTGGATGAAACGACATGGAAGTTCCACATCCGTGAAGGTGTGACATTCAGTAACGGCAAGGCTGTGGATGCAGAAGCGGCAAAAGCGTCAATTGAGCGGGCCATTTCCATGAATGACCGTGCGGCAGAATATCTGAAGATAGACAGTATGGAGGCCAATGGACAGGATTTGACGATTAAAACGACAGAAGCCAATGCCGCCCTTCTTAACAATCTCGTTGAGCCGGTATTTGATGTTATCGATACAACTGAAAGTGAAGAAAATATTCAGACAGCGCCTGTCTGCACAGGCCCTTATGTGGTCAGCGGCTTTACACCTGAACAGACAGTCACGCTTGCGGCGAATCCAACCTATTGGGATGGTACAGCCGGTCTTGATACCATTACAGTGACACAGATTGCGGACGCCGATGCCAGAGCGATGGCCATCCAGTCCGGAGAAATCGATCTGACAAATACAATTGACAATACAAGTGTGACTCTGTTTACAGACAATGAAGCCTACAATGTCTCATCTATTATCAGTCCGCGTGTCAATGTGGCGTATATGAATCAGGCAGAGACGAGTCCGCTTCATGATCTCAAACTGCGTAAGGCTGTTTCCTATGCGGTCAACAGAGATGCCTATGCCGATCTGATCGGGGGAAGTGCCGCACACAGCGCCTACTCAGATTCCACACCGTTTGGCAATGACACGATCACAGCCTATACATACGACGAGGCAAAAGCAGCAGAGATTCTTGACAATGCCGGTTATAAGGATGTGAATAATGATGGTTACCGTGAGATGCCGGATGGTTCTGAATTAGTACTGAATTATCTGCAGGCAGCTGATCATGGCTCCGCAGATTCAGCCATTCTTGCAACTGCTGTCCAGTCTGATCTGAAAAATGTTGGTATCCATATGGAAATTCTTTCAGTTGAAAATCTTTCTGATTACCAGACACAGGGCAATTTTGATCTGTATACAGCCAATGATAATTCTGCACCGACAGGTGATCCGCAGATCTGGCTTGAAACAATGTATACAGGACTTGGCACATCCGGCAAAAAGAATCTGACCGGTTTCCAGGATGACAAGATTGATGAAATTGTCAGGAAGATGTCTGAGACATTTAAGACAGAAGACCGTTATGCACTGGCCGCTGAGGCATCACAGGTGCTCAATGATGATGCAGCTAATCTGTTTCTGACCAATTCCTATCTGAATATGGTTTCGGCAGCAAAAGTAAAGAATGCCAAACAGCCAGTGGCAGATTACTACTTCATCACAAAGGATATCACAGTCGAATAACATAAAGAATAAACCAGTCAAATAACATTCAATTACGAAAAGAGGCCAGAGGATGAACGTTTTGGAGCTTGAGGATGTCAGTATTACTTATCAGAATACAAAAGAAGCAGTGAAGCATGTCAGTTTTGCTGTCCCTGAAGGAAGGATTGTTGCCATAGTCGGGGAATCCGGAAGCGGCAAGTCAACGCTCATCCGCGCGGCCATCGGCTTGCTGCCGACAGGCGGTGTGATATCATCGGGCCGGATTCTGTTTGGTGAAAAAGATTTGGCTGCGATGACTGCGGAAGAATTGCGCCATGTGCGCGGCGAAGGGATGGCGATGATTTTTCAGAGCGCCGGAGATTATCTGAATCCGAGACGGAAAGTCTGTGATCAGTATGTGGAGACATTGCGATGTCATCAGAAAATCTCAAAGAAAGAGGGCTATGAGGCTGCAAAAAAAATGCTTGCTACGCTGAAGCTGCCGGATACAAAGCATGTCATGAACGCGTATCCGTTTCAGCTGTCCGGCGGTATGAAACAGCGTGTGGCCATTGCCATGGCGATGAGTATGCAGCCGAAACTTTTGCTGGCAGATGAACCGACCAGCGCTTTGGACGTCACTGTTCAGGCACAGGTTGTGAAACAGATGATGGATCTAAGAGAGAAGACCGGGACAGCGATTGTCATTGTGACGCACAATATGGGTGTTGCATCCAGGATGGCGGATGATATTGCTGTGATGAAAGACGGTGAACTCAAGGAATTTGGAACGCGTGAGCAGGTTATTTACCATCCGGTGGATGACTATACGAAGAAGCTGCTGCGTGTTGTGCCGAGATTGCAGGGAGAGACAGATGGAGAATAATCAGGAAATTATATGTTTAGAGAATCTGAGCAAGACCTTTGAGCTGCGTTATCACAAAACACTTCGGGCTGTTGATGCGGTCAGCCTGTCTTTACATAAAGGTGTCTGTACAGCGATAGTCGGTGAATCAGGGTGCGGCAAGAGTACATTGGCGAGGATGGCGGCCCTTCTTGAACCGGTGACAGAGGGCGCCATTTACTATAAGGGACAACAGATTGGCGGCATAAAAGAAGGGCGTCCGATGTCCATCCGGGGTGAAGCCTTGCGCGCATACCGTCAGCATGTGCAGATGATCTTTCAGGATCCTGTGAATGTTTTCAGTCCACGCATGAAAATCGGTACATTTTTAATGGAGCCATGGACGCACTTTGAAAAGAAAAGTAAAAAAGAAGCCAGGGCACTGGCACTTTATTCTTTAAGGCGTGTGCATCTTGGGGAAGAATATTTTGATAAATACCCGCATCAGCTTTCCGGTGGTGAATTGCAGCGAATTGCCATTGCCAGAGCCATTGCACTGCATCCGGAAGTGCTCATCTGCGATGAGGCGACCAGTGCATTGGATGTGTCTATTCAGCAGGAAATCATGGCGCTTTTAAAAGAACATCAGGATGAGACCAACTATGCGATTTTGTTTATCAGTCATGACCTCGCCCTTGTGGAGAATTTCAGCCAGCAGGTTGTTGTTATGTATCTTGGACGGATTGTCGAAATCATGAACGGCGCTGCTTTCAGGATGCATGCCAGACATCCTTACACAAAAGCACTTCTTAGCTCTGTTTTTTCAATTGATGATGATCCGAATAAGGAAATCTATGTTCTGGACGGAGAAGCGCAGAGCGCAACAGGGACTATCACAGGCTGTGTTTTCTGCAATCGATGCAGTCAGGCAAAAGATATCTGCAGACGGGAGGCTCCGGTTTTAAAACCGATTCGGACAGGACATCAGGTGGCCTGCCATTTTGTCTGAGAGGCACAGAAATTCGGGCAGGAACGACGTCTGCAAAGCTGACTCGAATTTGATACAAAAGTTTATCCGTTTAAAGTGATAATTTATCAAAAATAGGGTTGACATTCTGAAATTATATGCTAAAATTAAATCAAACTTTTGAGACGGAGATAACGTTCACATAAGCACCGTACAGAGAGCAGGAGGAGCTGAGAACCTGTGGAGACGCTGGTGAGCAAATGGACCGTTGAGGGCCAGGGGAAAGGCATTGAATATGATGCGGAGTATCTGAGGACGTAGACCGGCGTTAACGGTAGAGAATGTGTTGGCATTTTCATGATGAGTGGATTTTATAATCAATAAAGGTGGTACCGCAGATATATCTGTCCTTTGCATAGGGCGGATTTTTTTGTTTTATGGGAACTTTTCCCGAGGCGCCAACTGCAAATGATTTGCAGATAAAACAATCTGTGTGTTCTGACTGTGAAGCAAACTCCTCATAGAAAAGCCTGTATTTTAAGGAAAGATTGAAAGAGAGGTAATTTTCATGAAAAAGTTATTATCAGCAGTATGTATTTTGGCGATGACAGCAATGACACTGGCAGGTTGTGGTTCTTCTTCCACACAGGAGACGAAGGCGGCGACGACAGAAGCAGCCGTTTCCGAGGCAGCATCTGAAGCATCAGAGGCGCTTGATTCCGAAGGCGCGAAGGCCGATGGCAGTTATACAGTAGGTATCATCCAGTTGATTGAGAATGGCGCATTTAACGACATGCGTGAAGGCTTTATTGAAGAACTTCAGGCAAAAGGCTATACAGAAGATAAACTGACAGTGGATTATAAGTGTGCACAGGGTGATGCAACCAACCTTCAGACAATTGCCCAGTCCATGGCAGACGGCGATTATGATCTGGTTTGTACAATTGCTACACCGGCCACACAGGCAATGGTCAATCTTGAGACCGATACACCGGTTGTATTTATCGCTGTTTCAGCACCTGTAGCAGCAGGTGTTATCACCGATATGGATCACCCGGACAAGAATGCAACAGGTACATCCAATGCAATTCCTGTTTCTGACATTTTCGCACTGAACAATCAGCTGACACCGGATTGCAAGACATTTGGTTTCCTGTACTGCACAAGCGAAGTTAATTCTGTGAATACAATCGAAGCAGCCAAGGAATACTGTGATGCTAATGGTCTTTCTTATAAAGAAGCAACAGTGACGAACTCTTCAGAAGTTCAGCAGGCTGCTCAGTCACTGGTTGGTAGCGTTGATGCCATGTTTGTTCCGAATGATTCTGTCATTCAGGCCAGCATGACACTTGTATCAGAAGTAGCAAGAGATGCCAAGATCCCAGTATACTGCAGTTCAGCAACAACCGTTGAATCTGGTGCATTTGCAACAGTTGCTATCAGCGATAAAGGCATTGGTGGTATGAGCGCAGATATGGCAGTACAGATTCTTGAAGGCACAGCAGTTGCAGATATTCCTGCAGTCGTTGTTCCGGCATCTGCAACAGTTATCAACAATCAGACACTTGAGGCACTTGGCATTACTTTACCGGAAGATGTACAGAGTACAGCAACTTTTGTAGATGATGCAAAGTAGGATTGCAAAGTAATTCTATATGCTATATGATATGAATAGAAGAAATAGTGTTTACCCTCTGCATATGCAGGGGGTAAACGCAAGAAAAGAACAAAAATGAAAAGGATGTAGAAAAGTATGACTTTATTGATTGGCTCTTTGCAGCTTGGTTTTCTTTACAGTATTATGGTGCTTGGCATCTATATCAGTTTTAGAATCTTGAATATTCCCGATCTGACAACGGAAGGCAGCTTTACTTTCGGTCTGGCAGCATCCTCGATATTGACGGCTGCGGGCCATCCGCTGCTTGGACTTGTGGGTGCACTTATCGCAGGCGCATTGGCCGGCAGCGTGACAGGATTTCTTCAGACGAAATTGGATATTCATCCGGTTCTGGCAGGCATCCTGACAATGAGTGGATTGTATTCGATTAATCTGTTCGTGATGGGCGGTGCGTCCAATGTGACACTGCTCAATAACGATACTGTTTTCACACTGTTTTTGAAGGTCTTTCCTTTTATGTCGAAGGATGCCGTCAAATTATTTGTTGCCATTGCGGCAGTTGTGATTGTCACTGTTTTACTGACGGTATTTTTCAAGACATCTCTTGGACTTTCCATTCGTGCCACTGGAGATAATGCCGATATGGTCCGTGCTTCCTCAATTAATGTGGATGCCGTGAAGATGATCGCACTGGCAATCAGCAATGCCTGCATCGCGTTTTGCGGCGGTCTGATCGCTCAGTATCAGAGCTTTGCAGACATCAATTCCGGTGTCGGTATTCTTGTTGTCGGTTTGGCTTCTGTGATTATCGGCGAAGCTTTCTTTGGCCACAGAAGTCTGATGATCGGGTTTATTTCAGCCATTGTGGGTTCCATTGTGTACCGCTATATTATTGCCCTGGCAACAAAATCCGATATGTTCCCGGCGTACATGCTGAAATTGATTTCGGCAATTATTGTAACCGTTGCGTTGGCTGTTCCGGCTATCAAGACCAAAATGGCGAATGATAAGCTGAAGCGACAGGGGATGAGAGAAAGTGATGGAGGAAGATAGATATGCTGGAAGTGATCAATGCATCAAAGACCTTTGCAAAAGGCACACCCAATGAACATAAGGCACTGGATCATCTGAATCTGTCCCTGAAAGAGGGGGAATTTGTGACGATTCTCGGTTCCAATGGTGCCGGTAAATCAACATTATTTAATGCTATTTGCGGTAATTTTCTTCTGGATGAAGGCAGTGTGATTCTGGATGGGAAGAATATTTCCTATTTGCCGGAACATCAGCGGTCGGCTTCCATCGGACGTCTGTTTCAGGATCCGATGAAAGGAACCGCACCGAATCTGACCATTGAAGAGAATCTGGCACTGGCTTATTCCAAGAACACGAAAGGTCTTTTCAGATTTGCTATTACAAAGAAAGACCGTGAGATGTTTTGTGAAGCACTGAAGCGTTTTGATATGGGACTGGAAGACCGTATGGCTACGAAGATCGGACTTTTATCCGGTGGACAGAGACAGGTAGTTACATTGTTGATGAGTACCATTGTGACACCGAAGCTGCTGCTTCTGGATGAACATACGGCGGCTCTGGATCCGGCCACAGCTGAGAAGGTGATGGCCATAACTAATGATATTGTCCATGAGCGCAATCTGACGACTCTGATGATCACCCACAATATGGGGCAGGCACTGACAACAGGCAGCCGAACCATTATGCTGGATTCCGGTGCGATTATCTTTGACATTAAAGAAGAAGAGCGGAAGCATATGACAGTTTCTGATCTGCTGGATATGTATTCAGAGAAGAAAAAAGAAGAATTTGATAATGACAGAATATTACTGAATTAAAGATGAGGAGGGGAGAAATTCCCTTCCTTTTTTAAATTCATTTCACAGGTGTATTGACATTAAAAAACAATCGCTGTATAATGTTGAACGTAAAACAGTTTGATGTGCAACAGTTTCGACGGAAACAAAATGCATACAGAACAAAGACATTCAGAAAGGAGCTATGTCATGTGCAGAAAGGACCTGCCATGCAGGGAAGAGTTAGGTCTGTTGATTCTTCGTACAGCGACGATGATCCGCAGAAAGGCCGATAGTAATGTCTATATGAGTAAGGTTCATAAGATTACAGGATCCAATGGCTGGATTCTCGGATACCTGGCAGACCATGAGAATGAAGAGATTTATCAGAAGGATATAGAAGAAAAATTTTGTGTGACCAGGTCAACGGTTTCCAAAGTGTTAAAGGGCATGGAGAGCAAAGGACTGCTTAGGAGGGAAAGTGTCTCCAGTGATGCCAGATTGAAGCGGCTTGTTTTGACTGAGGAAGGACGAGAGATCAATGCCAATGCAGCGGTGGAGAGAATAGAGCTTGAAAACAGGATCAGGGACGGGCTGTCGGATGAAGAGTTTCATACCCTGATGCATTTATTGAAGAGAGTTGCAGATAACATGTTAGAAGAATAAGCCGTCCTTATTTGACAGATGCGGCTAGCTAGATAGAGATAGGAGGATTATTTGTATGATTAAAACGCTGGCCGGAAGTATCCGGCAATACAAGAAACAGACGATCATGTCTCCTGTGACAGTGGCGTTGGAAGTCTTTTTTGAGATTATGATTCCACTGATCATGGCAAAACTGATCGATGAAGGTATCGATCAGGGAGATATGGGCGTTATATGGAAGTATGGATTGATTTTGCTTGCTGTGGCGATGATTTCATTGTTCTGCGGTGCCATTTCAGGAAAGTTTGCGGCACAGGCTTCATCTGGTTTTGCAAAGAACCTGCGTCAGGATATCTATTATAAGGTACAGGAGTTTTCATTTGCGAATATTGATAAGTTTTCGACTGCCAGTCTTGTTACACGTATGACGACAGACATTACCAATATTCAGATGGCCTTCCAGATGATTATCCGAATTGCAGTCAGAAGCCCGATCATGCTTGTCTGTGCGCTGTTTGCGGCTTTCAAAATTGATGCGCAGTTGTCATTAATTTATGTGATTACTGTGCCGATTCTCGGTATTGGCCTTTATGGGATTATCATGAAAGTGCACCCGATTTTTGAGCGGGTGTTTAAGACCTATGACCGTCTGAATGCGATTGTTCAGGAGAATCTGTATGGTATTCGCGTCGTGAAATCCTTTACCCGTGAAGATCATGAGGTCGGAAAGTTTGATCAGGTTTCCGATAATATTTACAAGAATTTTGTAAAGGCGGAGCAGATTCTGGCCTTTAATATGCCTCTCATGCAGTTGGCGGTTTATACATGTATGCTGCTGATCTGCTGGCTGGGTGCCAGAGCGATTGTTGCCTGTGGCGGTGATGAAGCACTGGGACTATCTACCGGTGAATTTATGAGCCTTTTCACATATACAATGCAGATCCTGATGAGTCTGATGATGCTGTCGATGGTATTTGTCATGATCATCATGGCAAGAGCATCTGCAGAACGTGTCTGTGAAGTCCTTTCAGAAGAAAGTACATTAAAGAATCCGAATAATCCGGTTTGTGAAGTGAAGAACGGCGATATTCAGTTCGAAGATGTTGTCTTTACGTATAATAGAAAAGCAGATAAACCGGTATTGAATCATATTAATCTGAATATTCGTTCAGGTCAGACAATCGGTATCATTGGTGGCACAGGTTCCTCCAAATCCAGTCTGGTTCAGCTGATTCCGAGACTTTATGATGTCACAGAGGGACGCGTCCTTGTGGGTGATGTAGATGTTCGTGATTATGATATCGAAAGTCTTCGTAATGAAGTAGCGATGGTCCTTCAGAAGAACGTCCTTTTCTCGGGTACGATTAAAGAAAACCTTCGTTGGGGCGATAAGGATGCCACAGATGAGGAGATTCAGCGCGTCTGCCGTCTGGCCTGTGCGGACGAATTTGTGCAGACTTTTCCGGAGGGCTATGATACGTATATTGAGCAGGGCGGTACGAATGTATCCGGTGGTCAGAAACAGCGACTTTGTATTGCAAGAGCACTTCTAAAGAAGCCGAAGATCCTGATTCTTGATGACTCTACAAGTGCGGTTGATACGAAAACGGATGCAGCGATTCGTAAAGCATTTGCGGAAGAAATTCCAGATACAACAAAGATTATTATTGCGCAGCGTGTATCATCTGTTGAAGAAGCAGATCAGATCATTGTTCTGGATGATGGCGAGATCAAAGCCATCGGCCGTCACGAAGAATTGATGCAGTCCTCTGATATTTATCGCGAAGTATATGAATCACAGAAGAAAGGAGGAGATGACAATGAATAAGAAACCGTCAAGACCACAGGTGAACCCGAATACATTAAAGCGGCTTCTGGGCTATCTGAGTGTTTATAAAACGCGTGTCATTTTGGTTGTTATCTGTATTTTGCTCAGTGCAATCGCCAATGTCATGTCTTCCCTGTTTATTCAGAGATTGATAGATGATTACATTTCCCCGCTTCTTCTTGAAGCCAATCCTGTATTTGATGCACTGTTTCGTGCAATCGTACAGATGGCATGCATTTATGTCATCGGCATTCTGGCCAGCCTGATTTATAATAGAACAATGGCCGTCATTTCTCAGGGTATTTTAAAGAAAATCCGAGACGATATGTTTGCACATATGCAGACACTGCCAATCAAGTATTTTGATACGCATACACATGGTGATGTCATGAGTCATTATACGAACGATACAGATGCACTGCGTCAGATGCTTTCCCAGAGTTTGCCGCAGTTGCTGTCTTCCTGTGTGACGATTGTTGCGGTTTTCATTTCCATGCTGTATCTGAGCTTGTGGATGACATTATTTATCATTGTGTTCCTTTTCCTGATTTTAAAAGTGGTCAAATCCATTGCCGGAAAGAGCAGTGTCTACTTTATTAAACAGCAGCAGAATATCGGTGATGTCAATGGTTACATCGAAGAAATGATCAATGGACAGAAGGTTGTCAAGGTCTTTTGCCATGAGGATGAAGCGAAGGCTGTGTTTGATCAGAAGAACGAAGCACTTTGTGACAGCATGACAACAGCAAATACCTATGCGAATATTCTGATGCCGATTATGGGCAATATGGGCAATATTCTTTATGTATTGCTGGCGCTTGTCGGCGGCAGTCTTGCCATTGCCGGTGTGACAAATATCAGTCTGACAGGTGCCGGCGTGATGACACTTGGTACAATTGCGTCTTTCCTTACGATGTCAAAGAGCTTTATTAATCCAATCGCACAGGTTTCCCAGCAGTTAAACGCGGTCATCATGGCCCTGGCCGGTGCTACACGTATTTTTGAATTGCTGGATGAAGAACCGGAAGAAGATCATGGCTATGTGACACTTGTCAATGCCAAACGTGAAAATGGTGAACTGGTAGAATGCAAGGAGAGAACAGGTCTTTGGGCTTGGAAGCATCCACATAGCGATGGTACATTGACGTATGAGGAATTAAAAGGCGATGTCGTCATGGAACATGTGGACTTTGGTTATGAAGAGAACAAACTTGTACTGCATGATATTAACCTCTATGCAGAACCGGGTCAGAAAGTGGCTTTTGTTGGTGCAACTGGTGCCGGCAAGACAACCATTACGAACCTGATCAACCGTTTCTATGATATCGCAGACGGTAAGATTCGTTATGATGGTATCAATATTACAAAGATTAAGAAAGATGACCTGCGTCGTTCCATGGGTGTGGTGCTTCAGGATGTCAACCTGTTTACAGGTACAGTCATGGAGAATATCCGATATGGTAAGTTGGATGCCACTGATGAGGAATGCATTGCGGCAGCCAAACTGGCCAATGCAGATGGCTTTATCCGGATGCTGCCGGATGGCTATCAGACAGTGCTCGAAGGCGACGGCAGCGGTCTGTCTCAGGGACAGCGTCAGCTGATCTCTATTGCCAGAGCAGCCGTTGCTGATCCTCCGGTTATGATTCTGGATGAAGCAACATCATCCATTGATACAAGAACAGAAGCCATTGTTCAGAAGGGTATGGATGCCCTGATGCACGGCCGTACAGTTTTCGTTATTGCCCATCGACTGTCAACAGTCAAGAACTCCGATGTTATCATGGTACTTGAGCATGGACGGATCATCGAGCGAGGCAACCATGAAAAACTGATCGCTGAGAAAGGCAAGTATTATCAGTTGTATACGGGAGCATTTGAATTAGAATAAACTAAAATAAACCATTCATTTCAGCATACAGAGATAAATTTGTTTGTCTGAAATGAATGGTTTATTTAAATTGTTAAAAACGCACATGTATGGTATCATATAATTTATAGATGAATTGAAAATATAGAGTTAAAAATATTGATGATGGCATCTTGCAAGCAGCAAACAGGTAAAATGACTGGTGGTTATAAAGGCTGAGTATTTATGAAAATAGAAAAAAATAATCAAAAAAGAATAACGAAAATTATTCAGGAAACCCACCATCGTTTTCTGAATTTGTTTTGTATGGATGTGCGTCACCGCAATGGAGAGGCTTCGGAGTATTATGTGGCTTCCCGTGCCAAATCGGTGACGGATTTAAAGGCTGTGACACATAGAAACGAACCGGATGGGGTCAGTATTTACAGTGTGTACGGTGAACAAAAGGACAGAGTTGTGCTGGTGCGGCAGTATCGGTATCCGCTTGGCGATTATGTTTATGAATTTCCGGCCGGTTTGGTGGAGCCTGGGGAAGCAATGACGGATGCTGCTGTGAGAGAGTTTCATGAGGAGACAGGATTACATCTTAAGGTGGTTCTGGCGGATGATATGTATACAAAGCCGAGATTTACAACAGTCGGTATGACGGATGAAGCCTGTGGAATGGTCTATGGCTATGCTTCCGGTGTGCCGGATAACCGGTTTGAGGAAAGCTCAGAGGACATTCAGGTTGTGCTGGCAGATAAAAAAGAGGTGCGCCGTATTTTAAAAGAAGAGAATGTTGCCATGATGTGTGCGTATATGCTGCTGCATTTCCTGAAGTCAGAGGGCGATCCGCTGGGATTTGTAGAAATGAAAGACAAATGATGAATCAATATGACTGAATAGTTGTTGATAAAAATATTGATAAAAGGGGATACTAGAAATGAGTCAGTTTTATTATTTAAATGATGAGATATTGGGCTCCTGCCATCTGGCGGTGGGTAAAAGGAATACTGTATTATTTGATCCGGGTATGGCCTGGTATGGTGAGAAAACGGTTGAAAAGATTAAAGAGATTATCGGGGACAGACCGATAGATGCAGTTTTTCTGACCCATTCCCACTATGATCATGTAGGAGCCCTGCCAGTGATCAAGAAGTATTGGCCGGATGCCATGGTATTTGGTGCAGCCTATGCCGGGCGCGTCTTTTCAAAGTTGTCGGCTAAGCGGCTGATTCGTGAACTTTCAGCCAGTGCTGCACAGTTAAACGGCACGGCACTGCCAGATGACTATTCAACACGTGCGATACAGTTGGATCAGATGCTGATTGGCGGCGAAACGATTAATGTGGGAGATGTCTGTGTGCAGTCAATTAAGACCGTTGGACATACAAAGGATTGCCTGTCGTATCTGATCGATGGCCATGATCTTCTGGCTTCCGAAACCATCGGCAGCATCAATACGGAGGATGATTATATGCCGCAGTTCCTTGTCAGCTGTGAAGAAGCGATGAAGAGTATTGACAGTTGCAGAAACAGCGGGGCAAAGAAGTTATGGCTGACTCATCACGGAGAAGTGGGTGAGGCAACACCGGAATTGTGGCAGTGGTTTGAAGATGGTCTGACTGCTGCGAAGAGCAGGATTCTGGAGATTATCAGAGATAATGAGACACCGGAAGAGCAGTTAAAAGCCATGGAAGCGGTGTTCTGGAGACCGGAGAAGAAGGGCGGATGGCCGCAGAAAGCCTTTGATCTGAATGCGGAATCTATGCTGAAAACCATCAAGAGTGAGAATTTCCTGAGTCATTCGAAGTTTACGAAATAAGGCAAACAGCTATTTGCAAGGATAGATGAAAGAATATAAAGGATTTACAGTTAGAAATCCAAAATTAAAAATATTAAAAGGAGTCTGCAGAACATGGAGTTAAAAAGTGCATTAGAGCAGCTTGGCCTGCTTCAGAAGAAGTTATATGCTTATCAGACAGCATCATCGTCTTTGTATCTGGATAGTGTGACAGTGGCACCGAAGGATACTTCGGAGGGCAGAGGTGTGGCCCTTGGTATTTTGGCAGGAGAGAGCCAGAAGTTGATGACAGCACCGGAAACAGGAGAATTACTGGCGTTTTTGGCGGATCAGAAGGAGAATCTGTCTTTTGTGGAGCAGAGACAGGTGGAAGAATTGAAGAGAAGTTATGACCGTTTGTCCAGAATTCCGGCGGATGAATATATGGATTATGCTATGCTGACGAATGAAGCCAGTGATGTATGGCACAGGGCAAAGGAGACCAGTGATTTTACGCTTTTTGCCCCGATACTGGAGAAACTGGTTGCCTATAACCGGAAGTTTGCAGGTTATTATGACAGCAGCAAAAAGCCGTATGATGCACTGCTGGATGAATATGAGCGTGGTGCGGATATGGCCTTTCTGGATACATTCTTTGAGACAGTCCGGGAGCGTCTGGTACCCCTTATTCATGCCATCGGTGAGAAACCGCAGATTGATGACAGTTTTCTGCATCTGCATTATCCGGTAGATATTCAGAGAAAGTTTTCTGACTATCTGATGGAAGTGATGGAACTGGACAGAGGTCACTGTACCATCGGCGAGACAGAGCACCCTTTTACGCTGGAATTTAATAATAAAGATGTGCGTATCACAACCAATTACAAAGAGGATAATGTAGTGGATTCCATGTATTCTGTGATTCATGAAGGCGGTCATGCCAAATATGAGTTAGGTATCCGTGATGACCTGCAATATACCTGTCTGACCGGCGGTGTATCCATGGGGGTTCATGAGAGTCAGTCCAGATTCTATGAGAATATTATCGGACGGTCACTGCCTTTTGTGAAAGCAATTTTCCCGAAAATGCAGGAATTTTTCCCAGAACAGTTAAAGCATGTGACAGCAGAGCAGATGTACCGTGCGGTGAATAAAGTACAGCCATCATTGATTCGAACAGAGGCTGATGAGCTTACCTATTCTTTGCATGTGATGGTGCGTTACGAGATTGAGAAGCAGCTTATTGACGGCAGTCTTGAAGTGAAGGATATTCCTGAGGTTTGGAATCGTCTTTATAAAGAATATCTTGGTGTGGATGTGCCGGATGACAGGAGAGGATGTCTGCAGGATTCCCATTGGTCCGGCGGTTCTTTCGGGTATTTTCCATCCTATGCCCTCGGCAGTGCCTATGGTGCGCAGATGCTTTGCAATATGGAAAAGGATTTCCCTGTATGGGATGAAGTACGTGCAGGTAAACTGACAGGGGTATCTGCATGGCTGAAAGAGAAGGTCCATCAGTATGGAAGCCTGCTGACTCCGGGTGAAATCGTGAAGAATGCCTGCGGTGATTTTGATCCGACAGTTTATACGGATTATCTGACAGAAAAATATAACAAACTTTATGATTTATAATGGTTTTCATTGTAGTCTGCTATTGGAAGTGATACAATAAAAGGGATGTTTTGTTAGAAAAAGGTAGGTATAAGTATGAGTGATTACAAAATGAATACAAAATGTGTTCAGTCAGGCTATAGACCTGGCAATGGTGAACCGAGACAGATCCCGATTGTACAGTCCACCACTTTCAAGTACGATACAAGTGAAGACATGGGTAAGTTATTTGATTTGGAGGCATCCGGTTATTTTTACACAAGGCTTCAGAATCCGACAAATGATTATGTTGCAGCCAAGATTGCAGACATGGAAGGCGGTACAGCAGCAATGCTGACATCTTCAGGACAGGCAGCCAACTTTTTTGCACTGTTTAATATCTGTCAGGCGGGTGATCATATCGTATCATCTTCATCCATTTACGGCGGTACATTCAATCTGATTTCCGTGACAATGGCGAAGATGGGCATTGAGGCAACATTTGTTTCTCCGGATTGCACAGAAGAAGAACTGAATGCGGCATTCAAAGAGAACACAAAGGCTGTTTTCGGTGAAACCATCGCCAATCCGGCACTGACTGTTCTTGATATCGAGAAGTTTGCGAAGGCAGCCCATGCCCATCATGTGCCGCTGATCGTGGACAATACATTTCCGACACCGGTCAACTGCCGTCCGATTGAATGGGGCGCAGATATTGTGACACATTCCACGACGAAGTACATGGACGGCCACGGTGCAGCTGTGGGCGGTGCTATTGTTGACAGCGGTAATTTTGACTGGATGGCCAATGCTGAGAAGTTCCCGGGACTTTGTACACCGGATGATTCTTATCATGGCATCACCTATGCTGAGAAGTTCGGCAAAGAGGGCGCTTTTATCACAAAGTGTACAGCACAGCTCATGAGAGATCTTGGATGCATCCAGTCTCCGCAGCATGCATTTATCCTGAATCTCGGTTTGGAATCCCTGCATGTGCGTATGCCGCGTCATGTGGAGAATGGTCAGGCTGTGGCCGAATTCCTTGAGAAGCAGCCGCAGGTGGCTTATGTGAATTATCCGGGCCTTGAGAGTGATAAATACCACGAACGTGCTATGAAGTATATGCCAAAGGGCGGCTGTGGTGTTGTTTCCTTTGAGTTAAAGGGCGGCCGTAAAGCAGCAGAGACATTTATGAAGCATCTGAAACTGGCAGCTATTGAGACACATGTGGCTGATGCCAGAACATGCTGTCTGAATCCTGCAACATCCACGCATCGTCAGATGAGTGATGAGCAGTTAGCGGCAGCAGGTGTACCGGCAGGCCTTGTGCGTATTTCATGCGGTCTTGAGGATAAAGAAGACCTCATCGCAGACCTGGCGCAGGCACTGGCTCAGATTGAAGAATAAGAGTAGTTAGAGAGAAAGAGGCAGGAGCTGCCCTGATGAATAACCATATTACGATTCAGAGGCAGCTCTTATGCTGTTTATTTAGGGAAAATAGAAGTATGAATAGAGAAAATTTTCAGTCCCGATTGGGATTTATTCTGGTAAGCGCGGGCTGTGCCATCGGTATTGGCAATGTGTGGCGCTTCCCATATGTGGCAGGACAAAACGGCGGTGGTGTTTTCGTCTTGTTTTACCTGATATTCCTGCTTTGCATGGGTGTGCCGGTTTTGACGATGGAATTGGCAGTAGGACGTGCAGGTAAGAAGAGTGCAGTCCAGGCTTATAAAGCACTGGAGAAAGATGGCCAGAAATGGCATATTCACGGTTGGTTTTGTATGATCGGCTGCGTGCTGTTGATGATGTATTATACAACCGTTTCAGGATGGATGCTGAGTTACTTTGTCAAATTCATAACCGGCAGTTTCAAAAGCGGAATGGATGCCGATGCTGTAGGCGGTGCCTTTTCAAACCTGTTGGCAAATCCTGTTGAAATGGCAGTATTCATGGCGATTACAGTCGTTGCAGGATTTATTGTTTGCAGTTTTGGTCTGCAGAATGGTCTTGAGAGAATTTCCAAGATTATGATGTCAGCCCTCCTTGTACTGATCATCGTGCTGGCAGTACACAGCCTGGTGCTTCCGGATTCCGGCGAAGGTTTGCGTTTTTATCTTTTGCCGGATTTTAAGCGTGCAGCGGATGTAGGAATCGGCAAAGTGATCACAGCAGCCATGAATCAGGCTTTTTTCACCCTGAGTCTTGGTATCGGTGCCATGGAGATTTTCGGCAGTTATATGCCAAACGGCAGAACCCTCACCGGAGAATCTGTGAGAATTTGCGGCCTTGATACCTTTGTTGCATTGATGTCAGGTCTGATTATTTTCCCGGCATGTTTCTCATTTGGGATTCAACCGGATGCAGGTCCGTCACTGATCTTTGTGACATTGCCGAATGTCTTTGTGAATATGGCGGGCGGCCGTCTGTGGGGAACATTATTTTTCCTGTTTATGACCTTTGCCAGCTTTTCGACGGTCATCGCTGTATTTGAGAACCTGATCGCAGGATGCATTGACAACTTTGGCTGGAGCCGTAAAAAGGCCGTTCTTTTTAATGGAATCCTTATTCTGATCGCCAGTCTGCCTTGTGTATTCGGCTATAATATCTGGAGCGACCTGCATTTGATCGGGGGAAGAGATGTTTTGGATACAGAGGATTTTCTTGTCAGCAATATTTTGCTGCCGGGTGGTTCACTGGTCTACTTATTGTTCTGTGTGAGCAGATGCGGATGGGGATTTGACAACTATCTTGAAGAAGTGAATCGGGGAAAAGGCATGAAAATGTCGGGCAAATTGAAGTGGTATTTTATGACATTGCTGCCAATCCTGATCCTGATTATCTTAATTCAGGGACTGATATAGAAAATCTGTGTCGGTGCATCTGCCAGATGAGAGATGTGCCATTGTCGATGCAGCATTTATAAAAAGAAAAGTGCCTCTCGAGACACTGTAAATTTTGAAAATGTTTGGTGGCTGCGAAATTCAGCAGCTACGATATTTTCAGAAAATGCAGTTTTCCCGGGAGGCATTTGTATGTAATGGTTGTATTTTCACCGCAGTATTCACCATCCGCATGAACGGTCATGGGACTGGAAAGATGCAGCGTGCATTCTTTAAATGGAATGCAGTCAAAGACGCTGATATATTTCTGCTTGCCTGCAACGAGAAATGGCAGCAGGAAAAATGTCAGCCATTTGGGCACATCGTGGGCCATGGCAAGGCACAGCATCCCATCATCAGGGACAGCATCCGGTGCCATAGGTACACCGCCGCCTTCGGCCCGCAGATTCATACCGGCGGAAAAGATCATACGGCTGACATGCATTGCTTCACCATGATTAAAAATAATGTCGGCATCGCAGGTGGTCATGGAGAACAAAGACTCAATTGTCAGCAGAAGATAGGTCAGCTTCCCGAGATGCAGTTGGTTCAGAAACTTCTTAAGCCTGGAATGCAGCGCCTTCTTGCAGACAATAGCATCCAGGCCGGCACCGGAGCTGATGGCAAAATATTTCGGTGTATCCAATGCTTCGCAGGAGACTTCACCCAGGTCAATGGCAGTGCCTTCTGAGGCTGATTCAATCAAATCCAGCATTTGTTCCAGATTGGACAGCGTGTCTTTGGAAACACCCATGCCTCTGGCAAAATCATTGCCGGAACCAATAGGAAGAATACCCAGTACAATGCGTGAAAAATCGGTGATTCCGTTAATCACTTCGTTTAAAGTGCCGTCACCGCCCACGGTGATCAGATAAATCCTGTCCTCGGGAAGAGAAGAAATCTTCCGTGCCAGATCGGTGGCATGACCGGCGTATCTGGTCTGAAAAGCCTTGTATTCTATGCTTCGATTTTCTAATATTTCTTTCATTTCCATCCAGATGGCACGGCTTTTGCCGGTTCTGGCTGTAATATTCACGATAAAATAAATCATTATATCCCTCGAATCCATTCATTGATGAACTTATATGAAATCGCATGTAAAGTTCCGTATGGATTTATTGTATCAAATTCTGGGGCACCTGAATAGTCGTATTTTGTGGGTTTTTGTTGACTTAAGACACCAACGGAAGGATAAAGCTGCTCCAGATCCAGCTGAAAGGCATGATCAGGATCATAGCAGGAATCATATCCGCTGTTGGAAAGTTTGTTACTTTGTTCATACGGAAACCGGCTGCCAGCATGAAAAATCCACCCACAGCTTTGAAATCATTGATCATCGCAGGGGTTGTCAGAGGATAGATGACACCGGCCAGAAGAAATAATGTCATAAACAGGATAAACTGCGGAATCGCGATCAATGAAACAACACTGCCAAGGGTACAGGAGAAGATAATGGCTGTGAATAGATCAAGGATAGATTTTGCAATCATAATGCTGTGATCACCGGTCATGCCAGAGACAATAGAGCCATAGATGCCTGTACCGCTGGCAACAAAAATGACGATGATGGTAATCAGCGTTTCCGTAAATTCCTTTCTATCAAGAGCAGAAGGACTGCTTTTGACAATTCTGGAAGACGCTTTTTCCATCATCAGGGCGCCTGCACGGATTTTATCCCCTAAATGAATGGCCAGACCGATGCCGGTTCCGAGGATAAGTGCAAAAATAACCGCAGGCATATTTTCCATAAGGACAATTGAGCTGATACCCATTCCCATGGAGCAAAGTCCAAAAATCATATTCAGGTTGGTGATGATACGTTCGCTGATAAAATTTCGGGCGAAAAGGCCGATAAAGCCACCCACGAAGATGCATAATGCGTTGATGATGATACCTATGGGCATTGATAAAAACCTTCTTTCTAAAAAAATACTGGTATAGTTTAGCACATTTTCAGGAAAACAGTAAAGAAAAAATGTCTGGGTTCCTACAATTTTGTAAGTTGTCTTTTGCTTGAGGCGCGGTATTGATATTTAATATAAAGAGGTCGGGAAACCGGCCTTTTTTGTATACTCAGATGGTATAAGGAGACAGGCTTTCAATTTCGTGAAATAGAAAGCATTTTTGAGGTACCTAAGAAAGTAATTTCACAGAATGATGTTTTTTAACACCCGCCAAAGAGCGATGAATAAGAGGCGGCTTGTCAATCCTCCAAAAACATACTACAATAAAGTGGACGTGAAATGAAAAGTGATGGATGAGGAGGATGACAAAGTGAAATTAATTTCCTGGAATGTGAATGGCCTTCGGGCTGTTGTTGGTAAAGGATTTGTAGATATTTTTAATGAACTGGATGCAGATATTTTCTGCTTGCAGGAGACAAAGCTTCAGGCAGGACAGATTGAGTTGGATTTGCCGGGGTATGAACAATATTGGAACTATGCGGAAAGAAAAGGGTATTCCGGAACAGCTGTTTTTACAAGAATCAAGCCGTTAAGTGTGAGATATGGAATGGATATTGCGGAACATGATACAGAAGGTCGGGTAATTACTTTGGAATACGATTCGTTTTATCTGGTGAATGTGTATACACCGAATTCTAAGGACGGGCTTGCCAGATTACCGTATCGTATGAAATGGGAAGATGATTTTAGAAATTATCTTAAAACGTTAGAGCAGACGAAGCCTGTTGTGATGTGTGGAGATTTGAATGTTGCACATGAAGAAATTGATCTTAAAAATCCGAAAACGAACCGTAAAAATGCCGGCTTTTCAGATGAAGAACGTGCAAAGATGACAGAACTGTTGGCAGCAGGTTTTATTGATACGTTTCGTTATTTTTATCCTGATAAGACAGGGGAGTATTCCTGGTGGTCTTATCGATTTAACGCACGAAAAAATAATGCCGGATGGCGAATTGACTATTTTATCGTATCAGATGCTTTAAAAGAACGACTGATATCTGCTTCCATTCATCAGGAGATATTCGGTTCGGATCATTGTCCGGTTGAGTTGGAGTTGAAGGAATAGATTTTAAAAGTGTCAAAAACTTTTGGATTAAAATATATTGAGCTTCTAATCGCTGGTCTTTTGTCCTGCAAATAGACATACACTGTAAAAACAGCTTCTTCGGAGGATTTTCGTGAAAGATTATATCGAGGAGCGGGCAGTGGAACTGGCTTATTACATAATCAAAACAAAGTCAACGGTACGACAGACGGCCAGGTGTTTTGGTATTTCAAAGTCAACCGTACATAAGGATATTACAGAGAGGCTGGAAGAGATTAATCCGTCTCTGGCATCAGAAACCAGAAAAGTGCTGGATGTCAATAAGGCAGAACGGCACATAAGGGGCGGACTGGCTACAAAAGAGAAATATCTGCATCAGCAGATTTCATAAGAATGCAAAATAAGAAGGAATGAAGTCTGTATTTTGTTTTACAAAAAAGGAGAGAGAAGAAGCCAGGAGGGCAGACACATAAGAGATGAATAATGTGTAAAAAACATTAAGAGGTGACAAGAATGAAGCGTTATAAAATTGTTCGAATTGATGAAGCAGATTATGGCTGCGAGGGCAGACCGGATGGCGAAGAAGCCATGGATAGCGTCTGGCTGGAAGATGAGAATGGCGAACGACAGATTGTAAGAGTATCGGACCGGATGCTTTATGACCGCCATCTGGATGAGGGCAGTCTCGTGACTTTTGATGAGAAACATCAGTTGACAGCCTGGTTTGCAAAATAGCGATAGCGAGTCAGTTGGATAAAACCTCATGCACGGTTTGATGAGGGGAAAGAGGGCAAAGCCCTCTAACCTACTCTACAATATTTTACAGTATATTAGAAGAAATAAGCTGATGATAGACCTTCTCACAGCGGATAATATCATCAATCACTACCCATTCGTCCGGCTGATGGGCAGCTTCAAGGCAGCCGGGACCGTAGGACATACAGTTTTGATTATCAAGCTGTCCTGCAATTACTGCGGTATCTGTATAGCCGGTGAAGCAGCTGACTTCCGGTTGATGGCCTGTCACATGATGGCAGGCTTTTTTTAATTCTGTCAGAAGCGGAGAATCCGGGTCCATTTCGATGGGCGGACGGTCACCGGTGATAGTGTAAGCGGCTTTGACACCCGGGACTTTTTCCTCAGCCAGATAGATGGCGTTTTGTACAAATTCGGTTGTTTTTGCTGTGTTCAGAGGCGGTACAAGACGCATATCGATCCACAGCTTACAGTGGTCCGGTACAACATAAGGACGATAACCACCGGTGATCTGACCGAACGTGACGGTTGAAATGCCCATATCCGGATGGGAAGGGGCATTAAGAATGTCCTGGCGAAGTGCGCTGATAATTTCAGCCATGGCAGCGATGGCGTCAGCCCCTTTCCATGGGGTGCTGGCGTGGGCAGTATGACCCTCCACATCAATTTCGTACCATGTACGGCCTTTGTGCGCCATCTGGATCTGTCCGTTTGTCGGCTCTGCATCGATGACCCAGTCTTTGGAAGTGACCCAGCCGGACCTTATGCAGGCTTCAGAACCGCGCATAAAGTCTTCCTCATCCATAGAACAGATGAGTTTGAGTGTCCTTTTTGGAGTCTGACCGGAGGCATGGAGTGTTCTGGCTGCCATGATAAAAGCGGACAGGCAGCAGGCCAGACCGGATTTCATATCGCAGGCGCCCCGGCCATAGATTTTCCCGTCCTTTTCAATGGCTTCAAAAGGCGGCAGCGTCCATCCGTCTCCGATGACAACGGTATCCATATGGCAGATCATAACCAGGGCCGGAAGATGCTTGGGCCCGGGAATTTCCGCCATCAGATTCGGACGTCCCGGCAAAACATTCTCCCGGGTAATTAAAACATTAGATAAATCAGATAATTGCTGCTCAATCCAGTCGGCCATGGCTTTTTCATAAGTACCTGGATCGGTACTATCGATCTGAACCATTGCCTTTGTCATGGAGACAGCAGATGTTAAAAGTGACATTGTAAATCCTCCCTGTTTATTTCTACAAAATTCAGTATACGCCGGTTTATTAAATAGTCAATATGACAGGGCAGCAATCTGATAGATTCTTGGATTTTGAAAAACTTCAAGGAACGATTGCGTGTTCATATCCTTCATGTATACATGTCCCTCGCCTGGTTATTTCGTATTTTTCATGGTATACTTGTAGGAAAAGCAAATTTTGATTTAAAATGGGGTTTTAGATATGAAGTTAGTTGAAAAGTTAATCCAGAATAGAATTTTGTCGAAAGAGGAGTTTGTCGAATTGTTGGCGAACACAGATGCAGAGGATAGAGAAATACTTCGAAAAGAGGCGGTACGCCTTCGGGAGAAGTATTACGGACATGATGTTTATATCCGTGGATTGATCGAGTTTACAAATTACTGCAGGAATAATTGCTATTATTGCGGCATCAGAAGGGATAATCGACACCTTGAGCGATACAGGCTGACGAAGGAGGAGATTTTATCCTGTTGTGAGAGCGGTTATCGTCTGGGGTACAGAACATTTGTCCTTCAGGGCGGCGAGGATCCGTGGTTTAATGATGACAGAATGGAAGATATTGTCCGCAGCATCAGAACAGCCTATCCGGATTGCGCCATTACCTTGTCCGTCGGTGAGCGTTCTCGGGAAAGTTATCAGCGATTAAAAGAAGCCGGGGCAGACAGATATCTGCTTCGTCATGAGACAGCCAATGAGGCACATTACCGAAAATTGCATCCGGAAGAAATGTCCCTGGCCAATCGCAAGGAATGTCTTTATACACTCAAGGAGCTGGGCTATCAGGTAGGCGCAGGTTTTATGGGTGGGGGCGCCGGGGCAGACATTTGAATGCCTGGCAGAAGATTTGATTTTCCTGCATGATCTGCAGCCGGAGATGATCGGTATCGGACCGTTTCTGCCGCATCATGAAACGCCGTTTGCCCATGAAGAGAAAGGCAGCTATGATCTGACGATTTATCTTCTTTCCGTTCTCAGAGTCATGTTTCCGAATGTGCTTCTGCCTGCAACAACGGCTTTGGGCACTATAAAAGCTACAGGACGTGAACAGGGAATGCTGGCGGGATGCAATGTGGTGATGCCGAATCTTTCGCCGGTGGCGAACCGTAAACAGTATGAACTGTATGATAACAAGATCTGCACTGGGGATGAGGCAGCGGAATGCAGAGGTTGTATGGAGAATCGTATGGCATCGGTGGGTTATCATCTTGTTGTGGACCGCGGTGATTTCAAACATGCATAAAATGGCCTGAATGTTCTATACTATATCAACAGGTGTGAGCAAACGCCCGCATCGGCAGATTGAATAATCAGAAAAGGCGGTTGTTGGTATGGTTGGATGGATTGTGGCACTGATATCCGGGGTATTAATGAGTATTCAGGGAGTTTTGAATACCGAAGTGACGAAACAGACAAGTTTGTGGGTCAGTACAGGATGGGTACAGCTGTCAGCGTTGATTGTCTGTATTACAGCCTGGCTCATCAGGGACAGAAGCAGTGTGACGGCATTGATGGATGTCAGCCCGAAGTATATGCTTCTTGGCGGTGTGATCGGCGCGTTTATCACCTTGACAGTGATTGTCAGTATGGATCAGCTGGGGCCGGCAAGAGCGGCGCAGCTCATTGTGGTTTCACAGATAGCGGCGGCGTATCTGATTGAACTCTTTGGTCTTTTTGGAGTGGATAAAGCAAATTTTCAGTGGTCAAAAGTCCTGGGACTGGGGCTGTCTATCATTGGCATCATGATCGTGAAATGGAAATAAAGCTGTGGAGATGTCAGTTGCTGATTTGAAAATAAAACCAAAATAAATTTGCAAAATGCTTGTAATCGCACAGGTTATTTTGTAAAATTAAATGTGTGACTTTTGTATATCTGTTCTCTCCGGGGAAGGAGAGATATGGAAAGACTGAAGAACCTTAAAATGCTGCTGACGATTCTATTTATTGCAGCGGCGGGGAGTCTTTTTCTCTATGATGGGAAAAGGACGTCGGATATTCAGTGGCAGACAGCAGAGGAGACGGCATCGGAGACAGAGTGCCTGAACATGACGCCGGAGGAGAATACAGATAAGGCTGAGACAGAAAGTGCATGTGCAGAACCGGAGATGATATATGTTTATATCTGCGGTCATGTCAGACAGCCGGATGTTTATTCATTGGCGGCGGGTACGCGGCTTTATGAGGCGATTGAAGCGGCCGGCGGCGCAGCGGATGATGCTGATCTGCAGCAATTGAATCTGGCAGATCAGTTGACAGACGGCCAGCGCATTTATGTGCCGGCGGAAGGAGAGACAGCAGCTGATCCAGAGTATACAGAAGATGAAGTGTCCAATGGACTTGTGAATATTAATACAGCGACTGCAGAGCAGCTTCAGACACTGCCGGGAATCGGTCAGGCGAAGGCAAACGCCATTGTTGCCTATCGTGAAAACAACGGCAATTTTTCTTCTATAGAAGATCTGAGAAAGGTCCCGGGAATTAAAGAAGGTGTTTTCGGACAGGTTCAGTCGCTGATTTGTGTAAATTGAGGTGTAAGATATGGCGAATAAGGTTTTGGTTGTGGATGATGAGAAACTGATTGTCAAGGGTATCAAATTCAGTCTTGAGCAAGATGGAATGGAAGTAACGGCCGCTTATGACGGCAAGGAGGCTTATGAACTGGCCATGCAGAATGATTATGACATTATTCTGCTGGATGTGATGCTTCCGGAATTGAACGGATTTGAAGTTTGTCAGATGATCAGGGAGAAATCGGATGTGCCGATTATTATGCTGACAGCCAAAGGTGATGATATGGACAAGATTCTGGGATTGGAGTACGGCGCGGATGATTATGTGACAAAACCTTTTAATATTCTGGAGATCAAGGCACGTATCAAGGCGATCATCCGTCGTACAAAGGGAAGAAAGCAGGAACAGCCTGCAGAGCGTACCATTGTTTCCGGAGAGATGCGCATTGACCTGGACAGCAGAAGAGTCTTTATTGGCGATCGGGAAGTGAATCTGACGGCCAAGGAATTTGACCTGCTGGAACTTCTGATCACGAATCCGAACAAGGTTTTCAACAGAGAGAATCTTTTGAATCTGGTGTGGGGGTATGATTATCCGGGAGATGTCAGAACCGTCGATGTTCATGTCAGACGTTTGAGAGAGAAGATTGAGGCCAGCCCGAGCGAGCCTAAATATATACATACAAAATGGGGTGTTGGTTATTTCTTCCAGAAGTAAGAAAAAGTTCAGAACAGTTTTCAGGAGCATGCATGTTAAGCTCCTGTTTGCGATGATCGCACTGGCGATCATTCCGATTATATTTTTACAGAGTTTTTATATTAATTATATGATGAATCACATCCGGGCCAATCGTGTGGATCTTGTTCGCAATTACGGTGCTCAGATTGCAGAAGAGATGCTGCAGACCGATTATCTGGAAGGTGGCAATTCAGATGTGATTGATGGAGAGATTCGGCAGTTTTCCGGTCTTTATGACGGCCGTATTATTGTGACAAATGCAGATTTTGATGTGAGGATGGATACTTACGGTATGCTGTCGGGCAAGAAACTGGTGTCTGAAGCCGTTGTACAGGCGCTCCAGAACAATGAGCAGTCTTATTATGACAAGGCATCGGATGAAATCTGGCTGACCTATGTGATCAGAGATGACAATGAGGATGATAAGAGCGAGATCCGGGGAATGATCCTCTTTTATATGTCCTGTAAGGATTTGACGGACACTTATGACACCATTACCCAGGCAATCACATTTGTGGTCATCGGCATTGGACTGGTACTTGTTTTCATGTCTCTGGTGATGGCCAGAAGCTTTACAAAACCGTTCAAAGATATGGCGAACTCCATCAACAGGATTTCGGATGGTTTCTTTGATGAGGAAGTGAATCTGACGGGCTTTTCGGAAGTGGAACAGATTTCAGAAGCCTTTAATACGATGCTACATCGACTGCAGGAACTTGAGAGCTCCAGACAGGAATTTGTTTCCAATGTGTCACATGAATTGAAGACGCCATTGACTTCAATGAAGGTGCTGGCGGATTCTCTGAACATGCAGACGGATGCACCGGTAGAATTGTACCGCGAATTTATGCAGGATATCGGAGAAGAGATTGATCGTGAGAACATCATTATTAATGACTTGCTGTCATTAGTGAAGATGGACAAGACAGAGGCGGATCTGAATATTGCATCCGTGGCGATCAATGATCTGCTTGAGTCTATTTTGAAACGGCTGAAACCGATTGCATCCAAGCGAAATATTGAACTGGTGCTTGAAAGCTACAGGCCGGTAACGGCGGAATGTGACGAGGTTAAGCTGACACTGGCATTATCCAATCTTGTTGAGAATGCTATTAAATATAATGTGGCAGGCGGCTGGGTACAGGTGACGCTGGATGCTGATCATAAGTTTTTCTATGTTACGGTTGATGATTCGGGCATCGGTATACCGGAGGAATACCAGGACAAGATTTTTGAACGCTTTTATAGAGTGGATAAGGCGCGTTCCAGAGAAACCGGGGGAACGGGACTCGGATTGTCAATCACGAAGAATATTATCCAGATGCACCACGGTGCGATCAAGGTAGCCAGCAAAGAGGATGAAGGCACGACATTTTCAGTGAGAATACCGTTGACGTATATCAAGCAGTAAGGAGAGATAAGATGAGAAGAAGTTGGCGCTGTATGGCGGCACTCCTGCTGATGATAATGATTCTTGTCAGCGGCGGGTGTCAGAATATCCGACATCTTTCGGTAAGTCAGAGTGAGAAAGATGATGCGGATACAGGAACAGGTTATAATATTTATTATATTAACAATGATGAGACAAAGATCAAAGCATTTGCTTATCAACTCAGTTCAACAACGGAGGACGGGATTATCAGTGAGTGTATGGAAGCGCTTGCCGTGTCACCGGATGATAAGAATTATAAAGCGGTTATTGCTTCATCTGTCAAAGTGCAGCAATATCAATACGACAAGGACAGCCGAACATTGACACTCTATTTTTCACAGGAATATGAACAGTTGTCCAGAACATCGGAGATGCTTGTACGGACAGCAATTGTCAAGACAATGACGCAGTTTGGCGGTATTATTGATTATGTTTCTTTCAATGTTGACGGCAGCTGGCTGACAGATTCGAATGGCAATACACTGCGTATGAAGAACTCGGATTATGTTTCGGAGGTAAGCGGCAGTCAGGGGCATGTGAAGGAGGCCAGATTTTGTTTGTATTTTGCAGCAAAAGACGGCAGTGGTCTGGTGAGAATCTACCAGACAATTCACTATCCGGAGACGGAATCTATGGCAGAAGTGGTCGTTAGAACTTTAATGCAGGGCTATCCGTCAGATAAATACAAACCTGTTGTATCCCAGGATACGCTGCTGAAGAGTGTCAGTGTGAATGATGGGTTGTGTCAGTTGGATTTCAGTAAAGAATTCCTGAACAAAATAGACGGACAGGATTTCAGATTGAATGTCTATGGTATTGTGAATTCGCTGACCGAATTGAGTGATATACAGCGTGTCCGGATAACGGTGGATGGCAAGTTAATAGAGGAAGAACCGGATGGTGTCGTTTTGATGAATGAAATGACAGCAAAACCGGATTTGGTTGTACAATAAAGGAGAATGACATATGTCGAGACCTCTTATGTGGGTTGGGGTCGCATATACACTGGGAGTTATTTGGGCTGCCGGTGATCAGAAGCTCTTTTACGGCACAGCAGGAATTGTGCTTTTTGTATGGATAACAGGCAGAATCAGACAGCCCTGGAAAGAAAAACGGCTGTTTTGGTTGCTGCCTGTTTTTTTCGTGTCGGGTTTTGTCATATTTGATCAAGCAATGACAGATGTCAAAGATGCATCTATGGAAAATCAGTTCATGCATACAAGGGGAATAATCTGCCAAAGTGAGGCGAAGGAGAAAACACTGGCGGTCACATTGTCGGATGCAGATATCAACGGCCGAAAAAAGAAGCTGCTTCTTTATATGGAAAAAGATGCACCGGTGGCAGTCGGCGATGATATTGAAGTGCGCGGTATACTGGAAAAACCTGAAAGAGCATCCAATCCGGGACAATTTGACGGGGCGTCTTATTATCGTTCAAAAGGCATTGCTTATATCATGCGGCCGGATGGTTATACCATTGTCGGTAAAGGAAATTCTTATCCGGCGTTGCTTGATAAAATAAAGAAATTCTGGTGCGGACGCTATCAATCATTTTTAAACGAGGAAGATGCAGGCGTTGTCCGCGCAGTTCTGACAGGGGATAAAGCAGAAATGGATGAGAAAACAGAGCAGTTGTATATGCAGGCGGGCATTGTGCACGTGCTGGCTATTTCGGGGCTGCATATTTCCATCATTGGTATGAGTGTATACACACTTCTCAAGCGTCTGGGGGGAGGGTTGAAGGGCAGTGCGTGCCTTTCGGGGTTTATTGTGCTCAGTTATGGTGTGATGACAGGATTTGGACCGTCAACCGAACGGGCAGTTATTATGTTTCTTGTACGAATGGGAGCTGTTTACCTGGGGTGTACTTATGATTTTCTTTCTGCACTCAGTTTTTCAGCATTGATTCTTTTCATGAGCCGGCCTCTGTCTATTCTGCAGACAGGTGTCTGGTTTTCTTTTGCAGCGGTGCTGTCTATTGGCGTTCTCTGGCCAGCCATAGAGAAATGTATTCCATGGCAATATGCAAAGACCAGGAATTATAAAATAGAACATTTAAAAAAGACCATGGGGGTAAAGACAACGATAAGAGAATGGATAGAAAGAATGATACGTTATATAGGCCCATCCGCAGCAGTGACGATAGGAACACTTCCGTTGACGGCATTTTGTTACGGCGCAGTCCCGCTAGTCGGCTTTTTTATGAATCTGCTTGTATTGCCGCTGATGAATCTGTTTGTGCCAATGGCCCTTGGCGCAGGCGGTGTCAGTCTACTTTCGATCAGCATGGCCGGATTTTGCGGCGGAACGTTGCATTTCATTTTGCAGATTAATCGATTTTTGTGTGAGAAAATGCTTATTCTGCCTTTTTCGGTATGGAGAACAGGCGTGCCGCCGTCAGCGTGGCTATTGATAGACTATGGATTGATGATCGGATTTGCGCTGCTGGCTTTGCCGGAACACAAATGGTTTAAGCATACGGATGTCGGAAAAATACTGATCAAAAAGAGCTGGCTGCTGATGTTGGCCGGTCTGTTTATTTTAATTCCCATCAGAAAAATGCATCCGATGGTGGCATTTATTGATGTGGGGCAGGGGGACGGCATATTTATGCGTACAGCCAATGGGACAACATGGCTGATCGATGGCGGCAGTTCGGATGTCCAAAACGTTGGAAAATACAGAATCATTCCTTTTATGAATTATTATGGAGAGAAAAGCATTGATTATGCCTGTGTGAGCCATGGAGATCAGGATCACATATCCGGTGTTCGGGAACTTTTGCTGGAGAAGAGGATTCGACATCTTGTACTGACAGCGGTCTCCGAAACAGATGAGACCGTTAGGGAACTGGCTGATCTGGCAGTGTCAAATGGTGCGCAAGTCATCTATATTAATGAAGACACCAGGTGGGAGAGCGGCGGCTGGCAGTTTTGGTGCCTTTATCCCGGGCGGGAAGAAAAAGAAAAGTCTGAGAATGATCAGTCCATGGTGTTGCGGGTGAATGCTTCCGGTACGACATTTTTATTTACCGGCGATATCTCAAGTGAAGTGGAGAATGTCTTGAACAAAGACGGAATATCCGATGTGGATGTTCTCAAAACAGCGCATCATGGTTCCGGATATTCCAGCAGTGAAGAATTTTTGAAGGCATCAAAGGCGAAGATGGCCGTTATATCCTGCGGCAGAAAAAACAGATACGGACATCCGGCGCCGGAAACGCTGGAACGGATGCAGAAAGCCGATATGCAGGTCTATATAACAATGAAGACGGGAGCGGTGATAATGCCCTGCAAAAAAGGAAAGTTTCTTCTACAGACATGGTTGAAATAAGACAGAAAAATGTGGTACACTCATAACAGTTGACAAATGGAGGCGTTTATGAAGACATTAAACGAACACTTAAAAACGAAAACATTTAAGAATGTTTATTTATTATATGGGGATGAAGCTTATCTGCGCAATCAGTACAGGGATAAGCTGAAGAAAGCAATGATCAACGAGGGCGATACCATGAATTTTTCCTGTTTTGAGGGCAAGGGGATTGATGAAAAGGAACTGACAGCCATGGCGGATACCGTTCCTTTTTTCAGTGATTACCGGTTGATCATTGTAGAGAACAGTGGATTTTTTAAGACGTCGGGTCATGAGGCTCTGGCAGAATATATGAAACATATTCCTGAGACGACATGTATTGTTTTTGTGGAATCTGAGGTGGACAAGCGAAGTAAGCTTTTTAAGGCTGTTTCATCGACGGGATATGCGGCGAACCTGACAATGCCCGGGGATAAACAGCTGATGCTGTGGCTCGGAGGAATTGTTAAGAGGGAGAACAAAATGATTCAGGAACAGACGATGCAGTATTTCCTTCAGTTGGTGGAGCATGATATGAATGGCATGCGCCAGGAGATGGAGAAGCTCATTTGTTATGTGGGACATCGTCAGGTGATTGAAAAGGCAGACGTGGATGCGGTCTGCTGCGTGTTTGTGGAGAACAAAGTTTTTGATATGATCAGTGCTGTGGCTGAGAAGAATCAGAAACGGGCAATGCAGCTGTATGATGATCTGGTGGCTTTGAAAGAGCCGCCGATGCGTATTTTGTATCTGATGATCAAACAGTTTAATACGCTGTATGAGGTCAGGGATCTTGCAGTGAAGGGATATCCGGCATCGGCAATTGCGGAGAAAACGGCAATTCGGGATTTTATCGTGAAGCGGAATATTTCTCTTGGAAGACATTTTGAGATTGCTGCACTTAGAGAGGCCGTGGCATATGGAACGGAGCTGGAAGAGGAGATCAAGACTGGAAGGATTACGGACCGCCTGGCTGTAGAGCTGATGATACAGAAGTACAGCAGGGCATAATGATAAAATGGCTGTGCATGGTGTGCAGCCGTTTACTATTTGGAAGAGAATAGGCCGCATGCATGCTTTTGCGTCACTATTTGCATAAAAAAAGAAGTGTACTGAGGGTTTGTACACTTCTTTTAAGTTTATCTTTACAGATATTAGTTCATCTTATTAACAGCAACTGTCATTCTTCCGATCTTTCTGGAAGAAGTGTTCTTGTGGTAAACACCTTTGGATGTTGCCTTGTCGATGACGCTTGTTGCGTTTAATAAAGCAGCCTTTGCAGCTTCTTTATCACCAGCAGCGATAGCAGCATCTACTTTCTTAACAGCTGTCTTAACACCTGATTTAATCATTTTGTTTCTTAAAGCCTTTGCCTGATTAACAAGGACTCTCTTCTTTGCAGATTTGATATTAGCCAATTCGTACACCTCCAAACGATAATCATTTTATAGATGTGTTATGCATTAACCCGGACACGGACGTCTAATGTAAACATACTTCTATATAATATAAGAGCAGACAAGATTTGTCAAGTATAAAAATAAAAAAGATTGCAAAAAATTAGTAGGGAAGGTGTGAAAAAGATAGAATCAGATAGGAGCTTGATATGGATTTCGTTAATGAGAATATGCACAGTGATCTGGTGATTGAGTATGCGGAGCGCTTTTATAACAGCAGTGAGCATGACGGGCAGCAGCTGCCGGGAGTTGAAATAGAGGAAACGGTTGATCCGGACTATCGTATTAAAGTGACAGATGTGAAGATTGTCGATGCAGAGGGAGAAAAGGTGATCGGAAAACCCATGGGAAGATATATTACAGTTGAGGCGGTGCATTTGCCGGATGGGAATGATGACTATCAACAGGCTGTTACAGGGGTATTGTGCCGTCAGCTGCAGAAGCTGCTGCCGGATCTGAAAGATAAAAAAATTTTGGTGGCAGGTATCGGAAATCGGGAGATCACACCGGATGCCCTGGGACCCCTTGTTGTGGAACATTTATTTATTACAAGGCATCTGTTTGAAAAATACGGCAGAGATTCGGTGGTTGTGAAGGATATGGGGAATGTATGTGCGGTGATCCCCGGGGTTATGTCACAGACGGGCATGGAAACGGCGGAGATACTGCATGGACTTATCAGAGAGGTTCATCCGGATCTGTTGATTGCGGTGGATGCACTGGCAGCGAGAAGTATACGAAGGCTGGTAACCACCATTCAGCTGACAGATACAGGGATCCATCCCGGAGCCGGCATCGGCAATAAACGCTATGAATTGTCGGAAAGAAATTTGAGAATTCCAGTAATTGCCGTAGGCATGCCGACGGTCATTGATGCGGCAACAATTGTGGCAGATACGATGGAGTCACTGATAGGGGTCCTTCATCAGAATGAAATGCTGAAAAAAGCGGTGAAAGTGACCGAGCAGTTTAATCATGAAGAAAATTACCTGCTGATGCGTGAATTGATGGAACCGCAAATGTCAAATTTGTTTGTTACGCCAAAGGATATAGATGAAGCCGTAGGAAGAATCAGCTATACCATTTCTGAGGCATTCAATTCCCTGTGCCATCGATTATAATAATCTGTCTGTTTGTGAATATACTGTATAGAAGTGGACAAAGATAGAGAATCGGCTGACAGCAGGGGGGCATGTATGAAGTTAAAAAGGACAGGACTGGTGCGGGTTGGTGCCTGGATATTGACTGGATTACTGGCAGCTGATATCGGGCTGCAGCTTGGTGGAGTTGAGATTGGGAGCAAATGGGAATGGAGAGAGATGGGACGCAGGTTTTCTGAAAGACTTCTCAAAGGTGCCGTCAATCAGGCGAATCTTGCAGCCTTTTATTATGACGGCAAACAAAAAAAGTATAGGGTGGCGGAATATATGCCGTCACCGGAAGATCTGGAGGCTGTTGCAGAGGAAAATACAGCAGTGCTTCTGGAGGATATGGCCGGGGAGAATTCGGAAGCTGTCAGGAAGGCACAGGAAGATAGTGAAAGAGCAGAAACAGAAAGTGAAGCCGGAACAGAATATGTAGAAACGTTGGCCGGTGTCCCTACAGGAGAAATTTATTCGGAAAAAGCATTGATGGATTATGATTTCCTTTTGGGACATTTCTATACAGTGGATCCGACAACATTGGCAAATAGCAAACTTATTAACGGAACGGATCTGCTGCAAAAGGATCTTACCATTGATTTGGATGGAGCAGAACCAAAAATTTTGATTTATCATACACATTCCCAGGAAGGTTATGCAGACAGTGAAGCGGGCAATGCGGATGATACAGTGGTAGGTGTGGGAGAACAGCTGAAAAAAGTGCTGGAGGAAAAATATCATGTGGCAGTCTGCCATGATTTATCTGTTTATGATATGCAGGACGGCAAAGAAGATAGAAATAAGGCTTATTCCCAGGCAGCAGTGGCTGTGCAGAATCTATTGGATGAACATCCTTCAATAGAAGTGACGATCGATTTACATAGAGATGGGGTTCCGGACAATGTGCATCTAGAAACGGAAATAAATGGAAAAAAGACTGCAAAGATCATGTTTTTAAATGGCTTGTGCAGAAATTCGAATGGTGATGTCAATGATTTTGCACAAAACCCGAATTTATCGGACAATCTGGCTTTCAGCCTCCAGCTGCAGTTGAAGGCGAAAGCTTATTTTCCTGAACTAGTACGTCACATTTATCTGAGGGCTTATCGGTATAATCTGCATTTCAAGCCGCGTTCACTACTTGTGGAGGTGGGAGCCCAGAACAATACCGTTGCAGAAGCCAAAAATGCTATGGAACCGCTGGCAGATATCCTGTATGCGGTGCTTTCGGGAAAATAACCTGTTGTACATTTTTGGTTGTGTATGCTATACTTATTCCAGTGAAAAAGCAGGAGGAATGTAAAGTGCATATAGATCAGAGTAAAATAAGAAACTTTTGTATCATTGCCCATATCGATCACGGCAAATCAACACTGGCAGACCGCATCATTGAGAAGACAGGTACTCTGACCAGCCGTGAGATGCAGGCACAGGTACTGGATAATATGGAGCTTGAGCGTGAACGTGGTATTACGATTAAGTCCCAGGCTGTACGTATTGTATACAAAGCCAAGGATGGCGAAGAATATATTTATAACCTTATAGACACACCGGGACATGTGGATTTTAATTATGAAGTTTCACGAAGTCTGGCAGCCTGTGATGGTGCCATTCTTGTTGTGGATGCGGCACAGGGTGTTGAGGCACAGACATTGGCCAATGTCTATCTTGCGTTGGATCATGATCTGGACGTGATGCCGGTCATCAACAAGATCGATCTGCCGAGTGCGGATCCGGACAGGGTTGTCAGTGAGATTGAAGATGTCATCGGTATTGAAGCTGAGGATGCGCCGAGAATTTCAGCAAAGAATGGACTTAATATAGAAGATGTTTTGGAACAGATCATTGTGAAGATCCCGGCACCGACAGGCGACGAGAATGCGCCGTTGAAAGCGCTGATTTTTGACTCTGTTTATGATCCTTATAAAGGGGTTATTGTATTTTTCAGGGTGCGTGAAGGCAGGATCGCCAAAGGCACGAAGGTACGGATGATGGCGACGGGGGCAGAGTTCGAGACAGTGGAAGTCGGTTATTTTGGCGCCGGCCAGTATATTCCGTGTGATGAGTTGTCGGCAGGTATGGTTGGTTATATGACCGCCAGCATCAAGAACCTGAAGGAGACAAGAGTCGGTGATACGATCACCGATGCGGAGAATCCGTGTGCAGAAGCTTTGCCGGGTTACAAGAAGGTGAATCCGATGGTTTACTGCGGCCTCTATCCGGCAGATGGTGCCAAGTATCCGGATCTGAGAGATGCGCTGGAGAAGCTTCAGCTGAACGATGCGTCCTTATATTATGAGCCGGAGACATCGGTGGCTCTTGGATTTGGTTTCCGATGCGGTTTCCTTGGCCTTTTGCATCTGGAGATTATTCAGGAACGTCTGGAAAGAGAATACAATCTTGATCTTGTCACAACGGCGCCTTCCGTTGTTTATCGAATCCATAAGACTAACGGCGAGATGATTGAACTGACGAATCCGTCGAATATGCCGGATCCTTCAGAAATAGAATATATGGAAGAGCCGATTGTGTCTGCAGAGATCATGGTGACAACAGATTTTATCGGGCCGATCATGGATCTTTGCCAGGAACGCCGCGGCGTATACCTTGGCATGGAATATATTGAGACAACAAGAGCGTTGATGAAGTACGAGTTGCCGCTGAATGAGATTATTTATGATTTCTTTGATGCATTGAAATCACGTTCGAGGGGATATGCGTCCTTTGATTATGAATTGAAGGGTTATGAACGTTCAGAACTCTGCAAACTGGATATTCTTGTCAACAGAGAGAATGTGGATGCCCTGTCATTTATCGTCTTTGAGGGTTCGGCTTATGAACGCGGCCGCAAGATGTGTGAGAAACTGAAGGAAGAAATCCCGAGACAACTTTTTGAAATTCCGATCCAGGCGGCTATCGGCAGCAAGATTATTGCCCGTGAGACGGTCAGAGCCATGAGAAAGGATGTGCTTGCCAAGTGTTACGGCGGTGATATTTCGCGTAAGCGTAAGCTCCTTGAGAAACAGAAGGAAGGCAAGAAGCGAATGCGTCAGGTAGGCAATGTGGAGATTCCGCAGAAGGCCTTTATGAGCGTGCTGAAACTTGATGAGAAATAATATGACGGATAAGAACAAACGTCCCCTGGGCTTATACCTGCATTTCCCGTTTTGTGTACGGAAATGCAGGTATTGTGATTTTCTCTCTTTTCCGTCGGGTGAAGCCGGACGGGAAATCTATCTGGAACGGCTGAAGGAAGAAATCAAAGCCAGGGGAGCAATATATCAGGATTATAATATAGAAACATTATTCATCGGCGGAGGCACGCCGTCATTGATGACCGGGCAGCAATTGACAGAATTGCTGGATACGGTCAGGGCATCCTTCCATGTTTCGCCTGTCGGTGAGTGGACGATGGAATGCAATCCCGGGACAACAGATGCTGAGACACTCAGGATTTATCGGAATGCAGGCATCAACAGACTGAGTTTTGGACTTCAGTCTATGAATGATGAAGAATTGAAATATCTGGGGCGTATTCATACGGCGAAGCAGTTTGCAGAGAATTATCAGGCGGCCAGAAGAGTAGGCTTTGAGAATATCAATATTGATCTTATGTCGGCACTGCCGGGCCAGACAACAGCTTCATGGCTGGATACATTGAACAAGGCAGCAGCATTTGAACCGGAACATTTGTCTGCTTACAGTCTGATTATCGAGGAAGAAACACCGTTCTGGGATCTTTATGGTGATGATCGGAGCGGCGAAGCGAATGCGGACGGCATTATCGCTGATGGTGGGGCCGGGCAGCAGGGAAAAGCAGCAATACTGACATTGCCGGATGAAGACAGCGAGCGGCAGATGTATCATCTGACCAAAAGAATTCTGGCAGAAAAAGGGTATGAGCGGTATGAGATTTCTAATTATACCCGCAAAGGCTTTGAATGCCGGCATAATCTGATATACTGGCAGAGAAAGGATTACCTGGGCCTTGGACTTGGGGCGGCCAGTATGGTGGGCAACAGACGTTTTTCGAATGTATCGGACATGACAAGCTATATGCATGACTGGTCATATTGTCAGGAAGAAATCCTGGACAGAAAGGCCCAGATCGAGGAAACAATGTTTTTGGGGCTCAGATGCACGGCAGGCGTATCGGATCGGATGTTTACTGAGAAGTTTGGACAGAGCATGATGGATATTTACGGAGACATTATCAGAAAATATCTATCAGAAGGTTTTCTGATCTATAATCCATCAGATGGCAGACTGGCTTTTTCAGAGGCAGGAACAGATGTCAGCAATTGGATTCTGTCGGATTTTCTTCTATAAATAAATAAGAACAGTTACAAGAACTTTATGAAAAAACAAAAAAATCATCATTTTCCCCTTGACAAAAGGTGACTATGGTGATATTTTTGTATACAGAAGATGTTAGCACTCCAATATGATGAGTGCTAACAATGAAAGGGAGTGAGAAATCGATGGAACTGGATGAACGTAAGATTAAGATCTTGAATGCGATTATACAGACATATCTTGAAACCGGTGAACCGGTTGGCTCGAGAACAATTTCCAGATTCACCGATTTGAAGCTCAGTTCAGCAACGATCAGAAATGAGATGTCGGATCTTGAAGAGATGGGATACATTTTACAGCCGCATACATCGGCCGGACGTATTCCTTCTGATAAAGGCTATCGTTTCTATGTTGACAATCTGATGAAGGTTAAGTCCGAAGAGGTTGTGAGACAGAATGAGATGATGGTTCAGAAGGTCGACAAGCTCGAACAGGTTCTGAAACAGGTGGTGAAGCTGTTGGCAACGAATACGAATTATGCTTCGTTGATCACAGCACCTCAGAGCCAGAAGAACAAGCTCAAGTTTATCCAGCTGACAAGAGTGAATGAAGAACAGATTCTGGCGGTGATGATGCTGGAAGGCAACATCATCAAGAACAAGATTTTGACTGTGGATGAGCTCGTTGAGGAAGAGGAAGTTGTAAAACTGAATCTTCTGCTGAACACTTATCTTCAGGGGCTGAGCCTTCAGGAAATCAATATGGAACTGCTTCAGACAATGAAGCGGCAGGCACAGGGACATCGTAAGATTATCAGTGATCTGATTGATACGATTGTTGAAGCAATTCAGGAAGAGGATGATACCGAGATTTATACAAGCGGTACAACGAATCTGCTGAAGTATCCTGAGCTGGCAGACAGAGAGAAGGCAGGACAGCTTTTATATACGCTGGAAGAGAAACAGGGACTTAATGAACTGATCACAGCAGGTGAGAATGATGAGAATAAGCATGGCATTCAGGTTTATATCGGATCGGAATCACCGGTTCAGTCCATGAAAGACTGCAGTATCGTTACAGCAACTTATGAATTGGAAGAAGGCGTACAGGGAACGATAGGTATTATCGGACCGAAACGAATGGATTATAAGAAGGTTGTGAATAATCTGGAAACAGTGATGACACAGCTGGATACAATATTTAAGAAAGACAAGAAAGAATAAGAGGTGACAGGCTTTGGCAGAGAATCAGAATAAAGAGAAAGATTTAGAACAGCCGGTTGAAGAGCAGGAAGAAACGACAGAGGCAGCAGCCGAAGAGAAAGAGACTTCCGAAGCACCTGAAGCTGAAGAGAAAGAATCAGCGGAAGAGGCACCGGAGAAGAAGTCAAAGTTCTTCAAGAAAGATAAGAAGGATAAGAAAGACGCAGAGATCGAAGAACTGAAAGATCGTCTGGTTCGCCAGATGGCAGAATTTGATAATTATAGAAAACGTACTGACAAGGAGAAGAAACAGAATTATGAAATCGGTGCTTCTGATTTCATTCTGAAGATTCTTCCGGTGGTTGATAATTTTGAAAGAGGTCTCGGAGCCATGACAGATGCAGATAAGGAGTCTTCATTTGCACAGGGTATTGAGATGATCTACAAGCAGCTGACAAAGGTGCTTGAAGATGAAGGCGTGACAGTGATTGAGGCCCAGGGCAAGGAATTTGATCCGATGCTTCACAATGCGGTTATGCAGCAGCCGAGTGAAGAGTATGAATCAGGTATTGTGATCCAGGAACTTCAGAAAGGCTACAAGTACAAGGACAAAGTCCTCAGACACAGCATGGTTATGGTTGCTGAATAAGAATAAGACAACAAGTTTCATTTATATAGATTTTTAGTTTATTTCAGGAGGTCATTATTATGAGTAAAATCATTGGTATCGATTTAGGAACAACAAATTCATGTGTAGCAGTTATGGAAGGCGGTAAACCTGTAGTTATCGCCAATACAGAAGGTGCAAGAACAACACCATCTGTTGTCGCTTTCACAAAGACAGGTGAAAGACTTGTCGGTGAACCTGCAAAACGTCAGGCAGTTACAAATGCAGATCACACAATCTCTTCTATTAAGAGACATATGGGTTCTGACTACAGAGTAACAATTGATGACAAGAAATATTCCCCACAGGAAATTTCAGCTATGATTCTTCAGAAACTGAAAGCAGATGCAGAAAGCTATCTTGGTGAGAAGGTATCAGAAGCCGTTATCACAGTTCCTGCTTACTTCAACGATGCTCAGAGACAGGCAACAAAGGATGCAGGTAAGATCGCAGGTCTTGATGTAAAACGTATTATCAACGAGCCTACAGCAGCAGCACTTGCTTATGGCCTTGATAATGAGAATGAACAGAAGATCATGGTATACGACCTTGGTGGTGGTACATTTGATGTATCTATCATTGAAATCGGTGATGGTGTTATTGAAGTATTGGCAACAAATGGTGATACAAGACTTGGTGGTGATGATTTCGATAACAAGATCACACAGTACATGCTTTCCGAGTTCAAGAGAACAGAAGGCGTAGATCTCTCAGGTGATAAGATGGCTATGCAGAGACTTCGTGAAGCAGCTGAAAAAGCTAAGAAAGAGCTTTCAAGCGCAACAACAACGAATATCAACCTGCCATTCATCACAGCAACAGCTGAAGGCCCTAAGCATTTCGATATGAACCTGACACGTGCTAAATTCGATGAATTAACACATGATCTGGTTGAAAGAACAGTTATCCCTGTTCAGAATGCATTAAAAGATGCAGGTCTTGAAATGAGCGACATCAGCAAGGTACTTCTTGTAGGTGGTTCTACACGTATCCCTGCTGTACAGGATAAAGTAAGACAGTTAACAGGCAAAGAACCGAACAAATCCCTGAATCCTGATGAATGCGTTGCCATCGGTGCTTCTATCCAGGGTGGTAAACTTGCAGGTGATGCAGGTGCCGGAGATATCCTCTTATTGGATGTAACACCTCTGACACTGTCCATCGAGACAATGGGTGGTATCGCTACTCATTTGATCGAGAGAAACACAACAATCCCTACAAGAAAGAGCCAGATCTTCTCAACAGCTGCAGATAACCAGTCTGCTGTAGATATCAATGTTGTACAGGGTGAAAGACAGTTCGCCAAAGACAACAAGAGCCTTGGCCGTTTCCAGTTGGATGGTATCGCTCCTGCAAGACGTGGTGTGCCTCAGATTGAAGTTACATTTGATATTGATGCCAACGGTATTGTCAATGTATCTGCCAAAGACCTTGGTACAGGCAGAGAACAGCATATCACCATCACAGCAGGTTCTAACCTGTCTGATGCAGAGATTGATAAGGCTGTTAAGGAAGCTGCTGAATACGAAGCTCAGGATAAGAAACGTAAAGAGGGCATTGATGTAAGAAACGATGCAGATGCAATGGTATTCCAGACAGAAAACGCTCTCAAAGAAGTTGGCGACAAGATCAGTGCAGATGACAAAGCAAAAGTTCAGGCTGAAATTGATAGCTTAAAGGCTGCCATTGAGAAGACAAACATAGAATCCATGACAGATGCTGAAATCGATGAATTGAAAGCCGGCAAGGAAAGACTGATGAATGTTGCACAGCCTGTATTCACAAAGATGTATGAGGCACAGAACCCTAATGCAGGTGCAGGCCCACAGGCAGGCCCTCAGGGTGATGCCGGTCAGCAGAATTATCAGAACAATAATGATGATGTTGTTGATGGTGACTATACAGAAGTCTAAAATTGACGTATAATATAACAGATAAGCAATAAACACAAAGGCGAAAAGTGAAGTGGCAACACTTGGCTTTTCGCCATTTCCAAGCATAGAGGGAGAATCTCAGATGGCAGATAAAAGAGATTATTATGAAGTCCTCGGCGTAGATAAGAATGCGAGCGATGCCGAGCTGAAGAAGGCCTATCGTAAATTGGCGAAGAAATATCATCCGGATACCAATCCGGGGGATAAAGAAGCTGAGGCAAAGTTTAAAGAAGCTTCCGAGGCATATGCTGTATTAAGTGATGCAGATAAGAGAAGACAGTATGATCAGTTCGGACATGCAGCCTTTGAACAGGGCGGCGGAGCCGGTGGATTCGGCGGATTTGATTTTGGCGGCGATATGGGCGATATATTCGGTGATATATTTGGCGATCTTTTTGGCGGCGGCAGCCGGAGCAGAAGAGCGTATAATGGCCCGATGCAGGGTGCCAATGTGAAGATCAATATGAGAATCAGCTTTATGGAAGCTGTTTTTGGTGTTGAGAAGAATATTGAGATTGGTTACAAAGAAGAATGTGAAACATGTCACGGAACAGGCGCCAAACCGGGAACACAGCCGCAGACTTGTCCGAAGTGTAATGGATCAGGCCAGGTTGTATATACACAGCAGTCACTTTTCGGCCAGGTACGTAATGTGCAGACATGTCCTGAATGCGGTGGTGCAGGCAAGGTTGTCAAGGAGAAGTGCCCGAAATGTGCAGGTCAGGGATTCAAGAAGATTCGCAAGCCGTTGAAAGTGACAATTCCGGCTGGTGTTGACAATGGTATCAGTGTCAGAGTTGCTGGCTTCGGTGAGCCGGGCAAGAATGGCGGACCAAGAGGTGATTTACTGGTTGGTCTGCAAGTAGACAGTCATCCGATTTTCCAGAGACAAGATTATGATATTTTCTCAACAGTCCCAATCTCATTTGCGGATGCAGCACTTGGCGGGGATATCAAGATTCGGACACTGGATGGCGAGATCACACAGACAATCAGACCGGGAACACAGACAGATACACGTATCAGATTAAAGGGCAAGGGTGTTCCTTCCAGAAGAAACAAGAATCTGCGCGGTGACCATTATGTCACACTGATTGTTCAGGTGCCTGAGAAATTGAACAATGAACAGAAAGAACTTCTTCGTAAGTTTGATGACGCTATGAAGGGCATATACAAGCCGGAGGAGAATGAAGGCAAGAAGAAAAAGTCTTTCAAGGAAAAAGTCGAAGAAAAGTTAAAAGAAACTTTTGAAGATTAGTGAAGAATCAAATAAACACAGGGCTTTTGAAATTCTGAAAAATAGAATTTCAAAATGCCCTTTTGTGCGTTAGAATAGAATTTGTGAAAAGGAGAATAACGGATATGAAATGGAATAAATATCGTATGAAGACCACAACGGAAGCAGTGGATCTGATCAGCTATACATTGGGCGAAATGGGAATTGAAGGAATTGAGATAGAAGACAAGATTCCGCTTTCTGATGAGGATAAGAAAAAGATGTTCATCGACATTCTGCCTGATCTGGGAGAGGATGATGGTGTTGCCTATGTATCATTTTATATAGAACCGGAAAAAGACCATGCAGAAACACTTCAGGAAGTAACGGAAGCGGTTAAGGAATTGGCGGATTTTGTTGATATCGGTGATGCAACCATTGAGAAATCTGAAACAGCAGATGTGGATTGGATGAATAACTGGAAGAAATTCTGGAAACCATTCAAAGTCGATGACAAGATCATTATCAAACCGACATGGGAGAAGTTGCCGGAAGACACAACGGAGGATACGCTTGTTGTAGAGTTGGATCCGGGTACAGCCTTTGGTACAGGCATGCATCATACAACCCGGCTTTGCATCACACAGATGAAGAAATATCTGAAAGAGGGTCAGAAGCTTTTTGATGTGGGATGCGGCAGCGGTATTTTATCCATCATTGGACTGATGCTTGGTGCCGGTGAAGCCATGGCAACAGATGTGGATCCGAATGCGGTTTCAGCAGCCATTGAAAATGCCAGAGTCAATCATATTAATATGAATCAATACGATGTAAAAGCCGGTGATATCATTACAGATGTGGATTTCAGACATGCCTGTGGTGATGAGAAATATGATCTTGTGTTGGCGAATATTCTTGCAGATGTTATTATTCCGCTTTCAGGTGTGATCAAAGATAATATGAAGCCGGGGGCATTATTTGTTTCATCCGGCATCATCAATACAAAAGAGGATGATGTAAGAGAAACGCTGCTTGCCAATGGCTTTGAGATTCTTGAAGTGACACATTCCGGTGACTGGGTTGCCTTTACAGCCAGAAAATAAAATCGAACAGGCTTGAATAAGTTGTTCATTTCATGCTATAATGGCAAAAGCGCCATAAAGGTTACGTGAACAGTTTAAGATGGAGGGAGTGCAGGAATGCCGAGATTTTTTGTTGGAGCAGAGCAGATTAGTGATAAAGATATTGTGATTACAGGCACAGATGTCAATCATATCAGGAACGTACTCAGAATGACACCGGGTGAAGAAGTAACGGTCAGTGACGGGCAGGGCATGGATTACTTTTGCAGGATTGCAGAACTGACTAAGGAAGAAGTACGTCTTGATATTGTTGACAGTTGGCATTCTTTCGTTGAGCTGCCGACGAAGATTTATCTGTTTCAGGGACTGCCGAAGGCTGACAAGATGGAACTGATCATTCAGAAGGCAGTGGAACTTGGAGTCTATGAAATAGTTCCTGTTGCAACGAAGCGGGCTGTTGTGAAGCTGGATCCGAAGAAGGAAGAGAAGAAACGTCTTCGCTGGCAGAGCATTGCAGAAAGTGCGGCGAAGCAGGCCGGAAGAGCATTGATCCCGCAGATTGCGACATGTATCAGTTTTGAGAAAGCACTTCGGATGTGCAATGGATTGGATGCAGCATTGATTCCTTACGAGAAAGCAGAGGGTATGCAGCATGCCCGTGATCAGGTACGTGCCCTCCATGGCAAACATTCAATCGGAATATTCATTGGACCTGAAGGCGGATTTGAAGAGAGTGAGATTGAGGCGGCCAGAGCGGCCGGTGCTATACCGATTACCCTTGGACACAGAATTCTGCGGACAGAAACGGCCGGACTGACAATGCTCTCCATTTTGATGTTTGAACTGGAAGAGGACTAAATTTTATATGGAAGTTTATATGGATAATGCTGCCACAACCAGAGCCTATCCTGAGGTTGTGCAGCTGATGAACAAGATCATGGAGGAAGATTACGGCAATCCTTCTTCATTGCATATGAAGGGCGTGGAGGCGGAACGGTATATCCGCCGCGCCAGAGAAATACTTGCAGGTATTTTGAAAGTTGAAGAGAAAGAACTGATTTTTACTTCGGGCGGCACAGAATCCAATAATCTGGCAATCATTGGCGGAGCATTGGCAAATCAGAGAGCAGGCAAGCATCTGATCACGACCCGGATAGAACATGCATCTGTGTATCAGCCGATGATGTTTCTGGAACAGATGGGCTTTGAAGTAACGTGGCTGCCTGTGAATGCGTATGGTCTGGTGGATCTTGATGCACTCAGAGAAGCTATCAGACCGGATACAATTCTGGTATCTATGATGTGCGTGAATAATGAGATCGGTACCATTGAGCCGATTGCAGACGCAGCAGCGATTGTCAAGGAATGTAATCCGAACACATTGTTTCATGTGGATGCGATTCAGGGATTCGGCAAAGTCGTCCTGCATCCGAAACGGATAGGAATTGATATGCTGTCTGTCAGCGGCCATAAGATCCATGGACCAAAAGGCACGGGATTTTTGTGGGTACGTGACAGAGTAAAAGTACAGCCGTTGATGCTTGGCGGCGGTCATCAGAAAGGCATGCGTTCAGGTACGGAGAATGTGCCCGGAGTAGCCGGAATGGCGAAAGCTGCAGAAATTGAATATACAGATTTTGAGAATAAACTGGAATATCTATACGGTATACGCAGTTATTTTATAGAAGAGATAGAGAAACTGGAAGGAACGGTGGTGAACGGCGGAAAGAGCCGCGGCAGTCTGAACCGGCCGGCAGAAGATCAGCAGGATGCCTGTGCAGCACCGCATGTGGTCAGTGTCAGCTTTCAGGATATCCGGGCAGAAGTGCTGCTTCATGCCCTTGAGGAGACACATGTGTATGTGTCCAGCGGTTCGGCATGTTCATCAAATCATCCGGCCATCAGCGGCACATTAAAGGCAATCGGTGTTGAAAAACGATACCTGGATGCAACTGTACGCTTTAGTTTTTCATTCGATACAACAAAGGAAGAAATAGATGAATGCGTGGCACAGCTTAGCAGGCTGCTGCCGATGCTTAGACGTTATACGCCTGGCGGCAGGAAAAGAGGAGGCAAACGTGTATAAAGCTTTTTTGATTAAGTATGGTGAGATTGGCATCAAGGGCAAGAATCGTTATTTGTTTGAATATGCCCTGATGGATCAGATCAAATTCTCACTGCGTAAAGTAGACGGTCAGTTTGAAGTTACAAAGGAACAGGGCCGTGTGTATGTGGAAGCGCTGACAGAATATGATTATGACGAAGTGATCAAAGCGCTTTCAAGGGTATTTGGCATTGTGGCCATATGTCCGGTTGTTCTGTGTGACAACAATGAATGGAGTAATCTATGCCAGGTAACCGGTGATTATATGGAAAGAACCTATCCGGATCAGCATTTATCTTTCAAGGTTTTTGCAAGAAGAGCCGATAAGAGTTATCCGAAGAAATCTATGGAGATCGGAGCGGATATGGGTGAATATCTGCTGGACAGATTTCCGGATATGACAGTAGATGTCCACAATCCGGATGTGGCACTGAATATTGAAGTGCGTGAGCGAACCTATATTTACTCGATTTCTATTCCGGGACCGGGCGGCATGCCGGTGGGAACGAACGGAAAGGCTACATTATTGTTATCAGGCGGTATTGATAGTCCTGTAGCCGGTTATATGATCGCAAAACGTGGTGTTAAGATTGATGCAGTTTATTTCCACGCACCGCCATATACAAGCGAACGTGCGAAGCAGAAAGTTATTGATCTTGCGAAGATTGTTGCCGCTTATGCCGGACCAATCAATCTGCATGTTATTAACTTTACAGATATTCAGCTGGCGATTTATGACAAATGCCCGCATGATGAGCTGACGATCATTATGCGTCGTTATATGATGAAAATTGCAGAGCATATTGCCCTGGAAGAAGGCTCTTTGGGATTGATCACCGGCGAGAGTATCGGTCAGGTGGCCAGTCAGACAATGCAGAGTCTGCGTGCAACCAATGCCGTTTGTACACTTCCGGTTTATCGTCCGGTGATTGGCTTTGATAAGAATGATATTGTTGAGATTTCAGAGAAGATTGGCGCTTTCGAGACATCCATTCAGCCATTTGAAGACTGCTGTACAATATTTGTGGCAAAGCATCCGGTTACAAAGCCGAATGTCCGTGCAATCGAACGTTCAGAACATCATCTGGTGGATGTCATTGATGAACTGCTTAAGACGGCTATTGAGACGAGAGAAACGATTCTCTGCGAATAAAATTGCGAGAAAGGCCTGATGCAGGCTGGTTCAGAGCTGTACATGCATTTCTGTGAAGAATCCGGCCGATCTGGTCTTGTATCAGACAAAAAAGGACTGCTGATAATCAGCAGCCCGAAGAATCATGTGATGGCCTAGTCTACAACGTATGGCTGAAGAGCCTTGAGAATTTCATCAATTTCATCGCTTTCATGGATTGTGAGTTCGATTGGTTTGGAAAGGTCAAGGCTGAAGATACCCATAATTGACTTGGCATCAATGACATAACGACCGGAGATCAGATCAAAATCTGTATTGAATCGGCTGATGTCATTGACAAATCCTTTTACTTTATCGATGGAATCGAGGCATACTCGAACTGTTTTCATGGCTGTTCCTCCTTTAGTTTTGGTTAATATTTTATTACAATATTATACTACATTCGGAATGGACAAAAGTCAATAGGCGAGTATTTTATAAATTGCAACAAAATGCAACAGATGGAGGAAGAATATGAAGAAAACAGTGGCATTCTGCACGCTGGGATGTAAGGTAAATCAATATGAAACAGATGCCATGAGGGGAAGCTTTGAGGCTGAAGGATATGAAGTGAAGGAATTTTCACAGGAGGCATCCGTTTACGTGATCAATACCTGTACAGTAACAAATATGGCGGATCGTAAGTCCAGACAGATGATGCATCGGGCAAAGAAGAAGAACCCAGATGGTATCATTGTTGCTGTGGGCTGCTATGTGCAGGCGGCCAAAGAGCAGCTGGAAGAAGATACGCTGATTGATCTGGTCATTGGCAACAACATGAAGAGCCAGGTTGTACAGATTGTTGAACAGTATATTCAGGACAACAGACATACAGAGGACAGAGATGCTTATGTAGCGGATATTGCCCATAGCCATGAATATGAGACCATGCATATCGAAACGGTGTCTGAACATACCCGTGCCTATATCAAGATTCAGGATGGCTGCAATCAGTTCTGTTCATACTGCATTATTCCTTATGCCAGAGGGCGTGTGCGGAGCAGAAAGATGGAAGATATCCTGCAGGAAGTCAGAAATTTGACGGCAAACGGCTACAAGGAAATCGTTTTGACGGGTATCCATATCAGTTCCTATGGTCTTGACTTTGAACATACAGCGGATGAGCAGGAAGATTATGTACCTTTTAAGAACAGCGCATTGATTGATTTGATTGAGGCATTATCCGGTATAGAGGGACTTGAAAGAATCCGCCTTGGTTCACTGGAGCCAAGGATCATTACAGAGAATTTTGTCAGACGCCTCTGCAAAGTGCCTCAGATTTGTCCGCATTTTCATTTGTCATTGCAGAGCGGCTGTGACGAAACACTGAAGAGAATGAACCGACATTATACAACGGCACTTTACCTTGAAAAGTGCGGAATTCTTAGACAGTATTTTGACAGACCGGCCTTGACTACAGATGTGATCGTTGGTTTTCCGGGAGAAACGGAAGAAGAATTTGCACAGACAGAAAGATTCCTTGAGACGGTTCATTTTTCGGATATGCATATCTTTAAGTATTCAAAGCGTCGTGGAACCAAAGCGGCAGATATGCCGAATCAGATTGATCCGCAGCTCCAGTCTGTGAGAAGTGAGAAACTGATCGCACTGGGAAAGAGGATGAAAGATGATTTTCTTGAAGCCTGCAAGGATCAGGAGCAGATTGTCCTCATTGAGGAAGAAACGGAAATTGACGGTACGAAATACATGACGGGACACAGTAAGAATTATATCCGCTGTGCTTTTGAAATGGATGGATTAGTACCAAACATGGTGATAAAAGGCACTATTAACAGCAAATTAAATGAAGAATTTGTGTTTTGTAAAAGAATTGATTGAATTCTTGGAATATATATATTAAGATAGTAGTAACCTTGGATAATCAGCCATCTGACAGAAGGGATGTGATTGAGTGGCAGATAACAAGAATACACAGTATTTTAAAGTGAATAATGAGACTGATATTGCGGTCAAAGATATTCTTGAAGCAGTTTATATTGCACTGACGGAGAAGGGGTATAATCCGGTGAATCAGATTGTAGGATATATTATGTCCGGCGATCCGACATATGTGACGAGTTACAAGAATGCAAGATACCTGATCATGAAGGTTGAAAGAGATGAGCTTCTTGAAGAACTTCTCAAGAATTACATTGAAGTGAATCTGAAGTAGCCCATGATGAAGAAGAGAATTATTGGATTAGATTACGGTTCGAAGACTGTTGGCGTGGCGGTCAGTGACCCTCTTGGTTTTACAGCTCAGGGTCTGGAGACGATTACTCGTAAGGACGAGAATAAACTCCGAAAGACGTATGCGCGTATTGAGGCTTTGATCCGGGAATATGAAGCAGAACAGATTGTACTTGGTTATCCGAAGAATATGAACGACACAGAGGGTGAGCGTGTCGAGAAAACGCTGGCTTTCAAAGAGGCACTGGAGCGTAGAACAGGACTTGAAGTGATTCTCTGGGATGAGCGGATGAGTACCGTTGCATCAGAAAGAGTATTGATGGAGGGTAATGTTCGACGCGAAGACAGAAAGACTTATATTGACAAGATGGCGGCAGCCTTTATTCTGCAGGGGTATCTGGATTATCAGAGCTTTTCGGAGAATCAGGCAGAATCAGAAGATTCGGAAGATATATAGTTATAGTTGGATTTATGCATGTATGCAATATGGGGAGAGTAGAAACATGGCAACAAAAACAATTACATTAACAACAGACGATGATGAAGAAATCGAATTAATGGTTATCGAACAGACAATGATCAACAATGTGAATTATCTGCTGGTCACAGATTCTGAAGAAGATGAAGCGGATGCTTATATTCTGAAGGAGACGGGGGCTGAGACCGAAGAGGCCTATTATGAGTTTGTTGAAGACAGCACAGAACTGGAAGTTATTTCCAAAGTGTTCGAACAGATGCTGGACGATATTGATTTGAAATATGAATGATTGATACAGAAATTTCAATCGCTACAAGACATTGCAGAGAAAAAGAAAGGCAGAAGAAGCATGATAGAAGATCAATTGAGCGAGTTCAGGAAGCTGCTGAAGGAAAGAGGACTTAAAACAACCTCACAGCGAATGGCTATATTAAAAGTGCTTCTGTCTCAGCCGGAGTGTCATTTGACGGCTGAGGAAATCTATGACCTTGTGAAAAAGGACTGGCCGGATATCGGCCTGGCTACGGTCTATCGTAATATACAGCTACTATCAGACATGAACCTCATTGACAAGTTGAATTTGGATGATGGTTATGTACGGTATGAGATTGGTGAACCGAATCAGAAGAGTCACCATCATCATCACCATATGATCTGTGTCAGCTGTGGAAAAGTTTTTGCATTTCAGGAAGATCTGCTTGATAATCTCGAACAGAAGATTGAGCAGACGACGGGATTTGTTGTCAGTAATCATGAAGTGAAGCTTTATGGGCACTGTGCGGAATGCCGCAAGAAGGACGGAGCAAAATCAGAATAGATGCAAGTCTTGTTTCTTTTGAAATATTGTATGAATCCTGTGATTTAACGGAGGTGCAGTTTTTTGAAAGCAAATAAAGGCGTATCAAATGAAAAAATCAAAATTATCCCTTTAGGGGGACTTGAACATATAGGTATGAATATTACCTGTATTGAGTATGAAGACAGTATTATCGTTATTGACTGTGGATTATCCTTTCCGGATGAGGATATGTTGGGTGTCGACCTTGTGATCCCGGATGTGACTTATCTGAAAGATAATATAGAAAAGGTAAAGGGCTTTGTCATTACTCATGGTCATGAAGATCATATCGGCGCATTGCCTTATGTTCTTCAGAGTGTGAATGCACCTGTTTATGCGACAAAGCTGACAATGGGTATTATCGAACACAAGTTAAAAGAACATAATATGATGAAGACAACAAAGAGAAAGGTTGTCAGACATGGACAGTCCATTAATCTCGGCTGTTTTAGAATCGAATTTATCAAGACAAATCACAGTATCGCAGATGCTGCGGCACTGGCTATTTATACACCGGCCGGTATTATTGTGCATACCGGTGATTTTAAGATTGACTATACACCGGTATTTGGTGAGATGATCGACCTGATTCGTTTCGCAGAACTTGGAAAGAAAGGTGTACTGGCACTTCTCTGTGAAAGTACGAATGCAGAGCGCCCGGGTTTTACCCAGTCTGAGAGAACTGTGGGCAAGACGATCAGTCGCATTTTCGACGACCACAAAAAGAGCCGTATCATTATTGCAACTTTCGCATCCAATGTGGACCGTGTACAGCAGATTATCAATGCAGCCTATGAACATGGTCGTAAGGTTATCGTTGAGGGCCGCAGTATGGTGAATATCATTACAATTGCATCAGAACTTGGCTATATCAAGATTCCGGACAATACATTGATTGATATTGACACAATGCGCAACTATCCAGATGATAAGCTTGTCCTGATCACAACAGGAAGTCAGGGTGAGACGATGGCTGCTTTGTCAAGAATGGCAGCAAATACACATCGCAAAGTTTCCATTAAACCGGGGGATACCATTGTATTCAGTTCCAACCCGATTCCGGGCAATGAGAAGGCGGTTACGAATGTTATCAATGAACTTTACCGCAAGGGTGCAGAGGTTATTTTCCAGGATACACATGTTTCCGGTCATGCTTGCCAGGAAGAGATCAAGCTGATCTATGCTTTGACAAAGCCGAAGTATGCAATTCCGGTTCATGGTGAATATAAGCATCTGAAAGCCGGTGCGAAACTGGCTGAGACTATGGGTGTACAGAAAGACCATATTATGCTGATGCAGTCCGGAGATATACTCACAATCGGACAGGAAAAAGCAGAGATCACCGGTCAGGTACCGCATGGCTGTGTGATGGTGGATGGTCTTGGTGTTGGTGATGTAGGCAATATTGTATTAAGAGACAGACAGATGTTGTCCCAGAATGGTCTGCTGATTGTTGTGCTGACACTTGAGAAATATAGCAACCAGCTGTTGGCCGGACCGGACATTGTTTCAAGAGGTTTTGTGTATGTGAGAGAATCTGAATCATTGATGGAAGATGCAAGAAGAGTTGTCAGTGATGCACTGGATGATTGCCTCAATCACAATATTTCTGATTGGAGTAAGATTAAGAATGTGATCAGAGATTCACTGGGAGACTTCCTCTGGAAACAGACAAAGAGAAATCCAATGATCCTTCCGATTATCATGGAAGTATAAGGATGCTGTGGAGAACGTTATGATAAAGAAATTATTCGTAGGTACTTTTGGTGTTGCATTAAATGTTATCATTTATATTTTGGTGATTCTTTTGGCAATTCGTGTGATCACCTGGTCCTATGACTTTGCATATGAAGTTTTTGGTGACAGACCGGTTGCTGAAGCTTCTGAGGAGATTGTACCTGTTCAGATCAGTGATGGCGCCAGTACAAATGAAATTGCGGCCATTCTTGATAAGAAAGGGCTTATTAAGTATAAATATGCATTTATTATACATGTTGGACTGTCTCAGTATAAAGGCATGCTGAAGCCTGGCAATTATGAGCTGAGTCCATCGATGACGATGGATCAGATGCTTGCAGTGATGGCAGGATCAGGTACTGCAGAAACGTCAACAGAATAAGTCGGGGGCTGTGGCAGAATCGAAAGTTTTTTCGGTTCTGCAACAGCTTTTTGCATTGCGTGTATATGCAGCCTCTGCCTGAGCAAAACGGCAGTGGCTGATGATTTGGGTATGTAGCGAGACAGAATGAAGGAGAAAAGTATGATAGTTAATGACAGACTGACATCATATCTGCATTCTTTAGACAGCAGGGAATCAGAAATCATCGAAGCAATTGGCCGTGAGGCAAGGGCTGACAGAGTGCCGATCATCCGTCAGGAGACAGGGAGTCTGTTGAAGGTGTTGCTGAAGATGAATAAACCACAGAGAATACTTGAAATCGGAACGGCCGTTGCCTATTCGGCCATTTTGATGAGCGAATGTCTTGAGCCGGGAGCAACCATAACAACTGTTGAGAAATATGAGAAAAGAATTCCGATTGCCAGGGAGAATATCCGACGTGCCGGCAAAGAGGACTGCATTACATTGATCGAAGGGGATGCACTGGAAGTGATGGCTGGTCTGGAACCGGGATATGATTTTATTTTTATGGATGCGGCCAAGGGACAGTATATCCATTTTCTTCCGGAGGTGTTGAGACTATTGAAGAAGGGCGGTCTGCTTGTTTCAGATAATGTTCTTCAGGATGGTGATATTATAGAATCCCGCTTTGCAGTGACAAGACGGAATCGTACTATTTACAGCAGAATGCGGGATTATCTGTGGCAGTTAAAACATATGAAAGAATTTGAAACAGCTGTATTAACCGTTGGTGATGGGGTGACCATCAGCACGAAACTGACAGAATAGAGGAGAAAATTGACAATGAGAATACCTGAGTTATTAGTACCGGCCAGCAGTCTTGAAGTATTAAAGACGGCCGTGATCTTTGGGGCGGATGCCGTGTATATTGGCGGCGAAGTTTTCAGCCTGAGAGCAAAATCCAAGAATTTTTCTCTCGAAGATATGAAAGAAGGTATTGACTTTGCCCATGCGCATGGGGTTAGGGTCTATGTGACATCGAACATTCTGGCACATAACCAGGATCTGGAAGGTGTCAGAGAATATTTTAAGGAATTAAAAGTGATTCAGCCGGATGCATTGATTATTTCTGATCCGGGTGTGTTTGATATTGCGAGAGAGATTATACCTGAGATTGATGTGCATATCAGTACCCAGGCCAATAATACGAATTACGGCACGTACAATTTCTGGTACCGACAGGGAGCAAGAAGGGTTGTAACAGCCAGAGAATTGTCAATGGAGGAGATTGCTGATATCAGAAAGCATATCCCGGATGATCTGGAGATTGAAACCTTTGTCCATGGTGCAATGTGTATCTCTTATTCCGGCAGATGCCTGCTCAGCAATTATTTCACTGGAAGAGATGCCAATCAGGGCGCATGTACCCATCCATGCAGATGGAAATATGCGGTCATGGAAGAGTCCAGACCTGGGGAATATCTGCCGGTGTATGAGAATGAAAGAGGCACTTATATTTTCAATTCAAAGGATCTGTGCATGATCGAGCATATTCCGGAACTAATCGCAGCAGGTATTGACAGCTTCAAGATTGAAGGCCGTATGAAGACGGCGCTTTATGTGGCTGTTGTGGCGCGTACCTATCGAAAAGCTATTGATGATTATCTGAAGGATGAGAACCTTTACAGACAGAACTTGCCTTACTATCGTGAACAGATTGCCAAATGCACTTACAGACAGTTTACGACAGGCTTCTTCTTTGGCAAACCGACTCATGAGACCCAGATTTATGACAGCAATACTTATGTTAAGGAATATACTTATCTTGGCATTATCAATGGACAAAACAGTCAGGGAATGTACGGACTTGAACAGAGAAATAAATTCTCTGTTGGCGAAACGATTGAAGTCATGAAGCCTGACGGCAGGGATCTGCCCGTCAAAGTACTGCGTATCTGTGATGAAGAAGGCAGCGATATGAAAAGCTGCCCGCATCCAAAACAGAAAATCTATGTGGATCTTGGTATTGAACTGAGTGATCAGGATCTGCTTCGAAGAGCTGAAAAATCAGACAATTAGTTCAGCTGAAGGCGGAGCTTTTCAAGTGCTTTTTTCTCGATGCGGGAAACATAACTCCGGGAAATATTCAGCTGCTCGGCTAGCTCACGCTGGGTTGTTTCATGATGGCCGTAAAGACCATAACGACGGATAACGACAAAATATTCCCGCGGCGTCAGAACTTTGGAAAGAATTTTTGACAGCTTCCGGAGAGACTGTTTTTTATCCAGCTGGTCGATGATATCTTCATCCTCATGCTCAAGAATACTGAGAAGCGTGATTTCGTTGCCTTCTTTGTCTGTGCCGATGGGATCATAAAGGGAGACCTCCCGGGAAAGTTTTCGATCGCCGCGCATGAGCATGAGCAGTTCATTGTCGATACACCGGGCAGCATAGGTTGCCAGCCGGCTGCCTTTTTCAAAGTTATAGGTATTCACTGCTTTGACGAGACCGACGATGCCGACAGAGATCATTTCATCTGTTTCTTTGCCGGAGTTCATATATTTTTTGACAATATGAGCCACAAGACGGAGATTCCTTTCGATGAGAATATCCCGTGCGTGCATGTCGCCATTTTGATACTGTCTGAGATAAACGGTTTCCTGCGCAGCAGAGAGGGGCTGTGGGAATGACTGCATGGCAATGCTCCTTTAGCCGGCTTTCTATTTATTTTATGCGCAGAGAGAAAAATAGTGCTTTTCCCAAAAGCAAACAGCAAAAACAGAGGATTTGATCATGATACAACAATTTTATCCTGATGAATGGCTGGACTCAGCCTATGTCATTGATTATGAACAACTTTACAAAGAGGGTTATCGAGGACTGATCTTTGATATTGACAATACATTGGTACCCCATGGCGCTCCGGCTGATGAGCGGGCCATTGCTCTTTTTAAGCGGCTGAGGGAGATTGGATTTTCCTGTTGCTTATTGTCAAACAACAAAGAGCCTCGAGTGAAGATGTTCAATGAAAAGATAGGTGTCTCCTATATTTTTAAGGCCGGTAAACCCGGAAAAAATGGTTATGAGCAGGCAATGAGGAAGATCGGCACTAACAAAAAAACGACGGTTTTCATTGGTGATCAGTTATTTACGGATGTCTGGGGAGCCAAAAGAGTGGGTATCCGCAACATCCTTGTGAAGCCGATCAATCCAAAAGAGGAGATACAGATCGTATTAAAACGACGATTGGAATGGATTATTCTTTATTTTTATAAGAAAACAATGAAAAAATAGTTGAAAAAAGTGCTATAATTTTATATACTATATTTAATTGAGTATTTTAAGGAGGATTTTATAAATGGCTACAATTACTGCAGGTGATTTTAGAAATGGCGTGACATTTGAATATGATAATGATGTATGTCAGGTTATCGAGTTTCAGCATGTTAAGCCAGGTAAGGGCGCTGCGTTTGTAAGAACAAAATATAAGAGAATTATGAACGGTGGTATCAGAGAGGAATCTTTCAACCCTACAGCGAAGTTTGAAACAGCCTACATCGAGAGAAAAGAAGTACAGTATCTGTATGACGATGGTGAAGCTTACAACTTTATGGATCAGGAGACATTCGATCAGTTCGCTATGCCTCATGAAGAAGTTGAAGATAGAATGAAGTTTGTCAAAGAAGAGATGACAGTTAAGATTATGTCTTACAAAGGCAAGATCTTCGACCTTGAACCACCTCTCTTTGTTGAACTTGAAGTTACAGAGACAGAGCCAGGTTTCAAAGGCAACACTTCTACAGGTGCTACAAAGCCATGTACTGTTGAAACAGGTGCTCAGATTAACGTTCCGCTGTTCGTTGAAATCGGTGACAAGATTCAGATTGATACAAGAACAGGCGAATATCTGAAGAGAGTTTAATCCTTTAGAAGAATTTATGTAGGAATACAGACAGGGAGTATCGTCATTGGCCTGACATGGTCGGGTTTTGGTGTGCTCCCTTTTTTTATTAAATGCAGGAATCAGACATAGTCCGCAGCCTGCATATGGTTCATGTCTGATATTGGAGGTAGAATATGAAAGACAGAATAACAGGACATACCGTATTAACAGGACTCCTTGGAAGCCCTGTGGCCCATAGCATTTCACCGATGATGCATAATGAGTCCTTCAGACAGTTGGGGCTGGATTATGCGTATCTGGCCTTTGATGTCGGAACAGATAACTTGAAGACAGCGGTAGAAGGGTTGAAAGTGCTTGGTGTCCGTGGCTTCAATTTGACTATGCCGGATAAGAATCTGATGTGTACATATTGTGATAAGCTGTCTCCGGCGGCGGAATTGATCGGCGCAGTGAATACAGTTGTGAATGACAATGGCGTACTGACAGGACACACAACGGATGGCATTGGTTATATGGAAGCAGCCAGAGATGCAGGCTATGATCTGACAGGTAAGACCATGACACTTCTTGGCGGCGGCGGCGCAGCTACAGCCATCTGTGTGCAGGCAGCCTTAGACGGATTGAAAGAAATCCGTGTATTCAATATTAAAGATCAGTTCTACGGCCGTCTTGAAAAGCTGACAGCCAATATCACGGCCAAGACTTCCTGTAAGGTCACACTGCACGACCTGGCTGATGAGAGAGCGCTGTATGACAGTATTGAAACCAGTGATATTCTGACAAACGGTACTTCCGTTGGTATGGCACCGAATACAGATGCTTGCCTCATTAAGGATACAGATGTTTTCAGAAAGGAACTGATTGTGTCGGATGTTATTTACAATCCGGAGCAGACAAAGCTTTTGAAGCTGGCATCTGAAAAAGGCTGCCCGACATTTAACGGTCTGTATATGCTTCTGTATCAGGGAGCTGCGGCTTTCAAGATCTGGACAGGACAGGATATGCCGGTGGATATTATTAAAGAAAAATATTTTACAAGATAGTATAGCTGCACATTTGACGGACATACAAATAGTTGTTCATGTTTGCAATAATTATTAGAAAGCGTTATAATAATTATGTATGTGTTCAAATAGGTGTCATTGTTTTGGACATGTATGGATATTGTGTAACTGTTCAGAGCTAACCTCCAAAATGCTATGCATTTCGTCGGTGTGGCGTATCCGCCAAATAAAATTTCAAAAACAGTCTTAAAAATGCAGGCATTTTATACCTGTTTTTTGAAATTTTGCTTGGCTCTGAACAGTTACGATATTGTGAAATTAAGGAGATCTTTATAATGGGTAAATATTTTGGTACAGATGGTTTCAGAGGTGAAGCCAATAAACAGCTGACGGTTGAGCATGCTTTTAAAGTGGGCCGCTTCATCGGATGGTATTATGGCGCTGCAAAGGACAAGTCCTGCAAGGTTGTCATTGGTAAGGATACAAGAAGAAGCAGTTATATGTTTGAATATGCATTAGTTGCAGGTCTGACGGCATCAGGGGCAGATGTTTATCTGCTGCATGTTACCACAACACCAAGTGTGGCTTATGTGGTGCGTACGGAAGAAGATTTTGACTGTGGTATTATGATTTCTGCCAGTCATAATCCATATTATGACAATGGTATCAAGCTGATCAATGACCGCGGTGAGAAGATGACAGAGGACGTTATTGCTGAGATTGAGGCTTATCTTGACGGAGAGTCCGGTGAAGTGCCGTTAGCTTATGGTGATAAGATTGGCTGTACGGTAGACTATTCAGCGGGAAGAAATCGTTATATTGGATACCTGATTTCTCTGGCAACACGTTCTTATAAAGGCATGCGTGTCGGTCTTGACTGTTCTAACGGCAGTGCCTGGATGATTGCTAAGAGTGTATTCGATGCGCTTGGTGCCAAGACGTATGTGATCAATAACCATCCGGATGGTTTCAATATTAATACGGATTGTGGCTCCACACATATCCATGTGCTGCAGGATTTTGTCAAAGAGAAACAGCTGGATGTAGGTTTTGCTTTTGACGGCGATGCAGACAGATGTATCGCTGTGGATGAGAACGGCAAAGTCATCGATGGTGACCTGATTCTTTATGTATGCGGCCGATATATGAAGGAACACGGCAAGCTGACGAATAATACGGTTGTTACCACTGTCATGTCTAACTTTGGTCTTTACAAAGCCTTTGACAAAGCTGGCATTAACTATGAGAAGACAAACGTTGGTGATAAATATGTTTATGAGAATATGCAGCAGAATGGACATCGTATCGGCGGAGAGCAGTCCGGTCATATCATTTTCAGCAAATATGCTTCAACCGGTGATGGTATTCTGACAGCTATTAAAGTCATGGAAGTTATGCTGGAAGAGAAACAGTCTCTTGGCAAGTTGGCAGAACCTGTGACCATTTATCCACAGCTTCTGAAGAATGTCCGCGTCAGAGATAAGAAGACAGCAAGAGAAGACAAAGATGTCATGGCTGCTGTTGATGCTGTTGCAGATAAACTCGGCAGTGAAGGTCGTATCCTTGTCCGTGAGAGCGGTACAGAACCGGTTATCCGTGTCATGGTAGAAGCACCGAACGATGCAACATGTGAGAAATATGTTTCAGAAGTCGTAGATGTGATTTACCAGAAGGGCCACGCCGTAGCCCAGTAAAAGGTGAAAGTCTAACTCGAAATAGCAACCCATTTCCTTATTCAACGCGAGTGTGCTTGCTTTGAATAAGGAAATGGGTTGCTTGTTTTCGAGTCAGATTTTTATATAGTCGCGAAGTGCAACGTCCGAGGCCAGTTTATTTCACCTGCTGAATGTTTCGGATATCCGGATCTATCAGTAATGAATAGTTTGTATGGTAGATGACGAAGCCTGGTTTTCCGCCGGGTGTTTTTTTGACCTGTTTTTTCTGGATGTAGTCGATTTCGACTTTTTCCGCGTCACGACCTTTGGAGTAGTAAGCGGCCAGTCGGCCGGCTTCTTCGAAGGTGCGGTCCGGCAACTCCTGTCCTTCGCTCTTGACAATAACGTGGGAGCCCGGGATGCCTTTGGCATGGAACCACCAGTCGTTGCCTGTGGCGAATTTGAAGGTCAATTCTTCGTTCTGGAAGTTATTCTTGCCCACATACATATGGAAGCCATCTGATGAGATATAGTGGAATGGCTTGCTGTTAATGCGAACTTTTTTGTTGCCCTTTTTTCCGGAATAATGGCGTTTGATATAGCCAAACTGAATCAGTTCTTCCTTGAGCTGAATCAGATCATCTTCTGAGACGGCGATATCAAGGGCAGTGCTAATGGAATCCAGATGTTCCAGTTCGTCTTTTGTTTCCTGAATCTGGACGGACAGGGCTTCCCATGTACGTTTTAACTTGGCATAGCGGTCAAAATATTTGACGGAGTTTTCATGGGCGCTTAACTGGGAGTCCAGAGGTACCTGGATTTCTTCATTCGTATAATAGTTGATACATTTAAGACTTTTGGCACCGGGTTCCAGACTGTAGCCGTAGGTGTTTAACATTTCGCCGTAAATACGGTATTTATCCTTCTTCTCAGTGTCCTTTAATTGTTTCTCCTGAAGGGCATATTTCTTGCGGCATCTCTCAAGGGCTGTTGTTACAATGCGTCGAAGGTCGGAGGATCGCTGGCGGATTCTTGTAGCCGCATTGCGGGCGGCGTAATAATATCTCAGAACTTCGGAAATACTGTCGAAATCCTCCTCCTGTAATTCTCCGTAACAGGTCAGCTGAGTAGAAGAAAACTCTGTCGGTGTGCCCTCATCGGAAACAATATTCGGCTGATAGCGATGCTCAATGATATCTTCTTTTAATTTCTCAAAGGTTCGGTAAAGATGTAGCTGTTCCAGTTCTGATAAAGCTTTGGTGCTGGCACCGGAATCAATGGAAGCCCGGAAACAGAGTTCTTCGGCAATCAACGGACTGATGCCGGTAATCATTGTGTAAATCGCTTTGCCGACAGGAAGAGGCTGGGCAAGAACTTTACCGATAAAGGATGTCTCATCCACTTCCAGAGGATTCAGTTTGTGCTGGGTTTCAGCGATAAAATACTGTCTGCCTGGAAGCACTTCACGGATGGAGCTGACATTGGCAGAAATATGTTTGATACTGTCGATAATGGTCATATCCGGCTGGCAGAAAATAATATTGCTGTGTTTGCCCATCAATTCTACAATGAGTATCTTTTCACAGACATCCCCCATTTCGTTGAGATGTTCAATATGAAAATGTAGGATACGTTCCAGTCCGGGCTGGGTAATGGAAAGAATCTTGCCGCCGTTGATGTGTTTGCGCAGCAGCATGCAGAAGTTCGGCGCTACAGCCGGATTGGCCGGCGTATCATCTGTCAGATAAATCAGTGGCAGAGAGGCACTGGCAGAAATCAACAGTTTGTAATTGGTACGATTATTCTTAATGCCGAGAATCAGAGCATCCGGTTCCGGCTGATAAATTTTATTAATACGTCCTCCCGTCAGTGTCTGCGAGAGTTCATATACGATATTGGATATAACAAGTCCATCTAAAGCCATATTGATGTACTTCCTTTCTTTTCAATTCAGATAATATCATACCATATATAAAGAGAGAGGGGCAAGGAACTTTTGCAGAAAGTATTGTTCGAGTATGCTTTTGGTGTTGACTTGTATTTTTTTGTGTTTTATAATAAAGTGTATATGTCCATATATATCCATCCGAATCGAAGGCAGAAGAGGATGGCATATGCAATACCATGAGAGCAGGTGAACCAGATGTTAAAGAGTATGACTGGTTTTGGGCGATGCGAGATCGCCGATAAAGACAGAAAGGTCATTGTAGAGATGAAGTCTGTGAATCACAGATATTGTGATATCACGATCAAGATGCCGAAGAAGCTGAGCTTTTTCGAGTCAGCCATCCGCAGTCTGTTGAAGAAGTATATTCAGAGAGGTAAAGTGGATATTTTTATTACCTATGAAGACTATACAGAGAACAGAAGCTGTCTGAAGTACAACAGGGAACTGGCAGCGGAATATATGGATGCCCTTCGCCAGATGTCTGAAGATTTTAGCATAGAGAATGATGTGCGGACTTCTGCACTTTCACGATATCCGGAGGTTCTGACAGTAGAAGAACAGACCGTTGATGAGGATGAATTATGGCATTTCCTTGAGCCGGCGATTACAAAGGCCTGTGAGGGTCTTGTAGAGACAAGAAGCCGGGAAGGCGAACAGCTGAAGAATGATCTGATCGCCAAGCTGGACGGCATGTTGGCGTATGTGGCTTATATTGAAGAACGTTCGCCTCAGATCATTGCGGACTACAGGGCACGTCTTGAGGATAAGGTCAGAGATTTGCTTGGTGACACGAATATCGATGAAGGCAGAATTGCCATGGAGACAACGATTTATGCGGATAAGCTTTGCGTAGATGAGGAGATTGTTCGTTTGAAGAGTCATATTGAGGCAACGAGGACAACACTTGTGAATGGCGGAAGCGTCGGCCGCAAGCTGGACTTCATTGCTCAGGAGATGAACAGAGAGGCCAATACCATTCTGTCAAAGGCCAATGACCTGTTGATTTCCAATACAGCCATTGATCTGAAGACAGATATTGAGAAGGTCAGAGAACAGATTCAGAATATTGAATAATCGGAGAGTATGCGATGAGCAGATTGATCAATATCGGTTTTGGCAATATGGTGAATGCGGCCAAGATTGTGGCCATTATCAGTCCTGATTCAGCGCCCAGCAAGCGGATTGTTCAGAATGCCAAGGATGAAGGCAGAGCAATTGATGCAACGCAGGGACGAAGAACCCGTGCCGTGATCATTATGACAGATGATCATGTTGTCTTATCCGCTTTGCAGCCGGAGACAATTGCCGGACGGTATCAGGGACGGGATATTCAGGAACAATTAACAGATATAGAAAAGGATGAGGAAGATGAGTGATCAGAAGAGAGGTATTTTGACGATTATTTCTGGTTTTTCAGGTGCCGGTAAGGGAACGGTTGTCGGCAGACTTCTTGAGAAGTACCCTGAGAGATATAAACTGTCCATTTCTGCAACGACACGCAGTCCGAGAAATGGTGAAGAGCATGGTGTGCATTATTTTTTCAAGAGTGATGAAGAATTTCAGCAGATGATTGAGAACGATGCATTTCTGGAATATGCGCAGTATGTCGAACATTCTTACGGGACACCTCGTCAGTATGTAGAAGAGAATCTGGCTGCCGGTTATGATGTGATTCTTGAGATTGAGCAGCAAGGCGCGTTTGCAGTAAAGAAAGCGGTGCCGGAGGCAATTCTGATTTTTCTGACACCACCGACAATTGAAGAACTTGAAAGAAGACTTCGCAATCGTAAGACTGAGAGTGATGACGTGATCGCATCAAGGCTTGCCCAGGCATGTGCTGAAGCAGCGCATGTTGATCAGTATGATTACATTGTGATCAATGATGAGGTGGAGCACTGTGTGGATGCAGTGAACCGTCTGATTGAAACAGAACATCAGAGAACACAGTTTAACGGTGCGAAGATTCAAGAATTGCAGAGAGATCTGCAGCCATATAGAAAAGGAGAATGATACATGTTACATCCATCTTATACAGAATTAATGGACGCTGTTAACAGCGAAGTCAAAGAGGGCGAGCAGCCGATCGTCAGCAGCAGATATTCTATCGTTATTGCAGCTGCCAAGCGTGCAAGGCAGATTATTGCAGGTGCAGAATCTGCAGTTCCGGATTATAAGAACAAAAAGCCACTTTCCGTTGCAGTTGAAGAACTTATGGACGGAGATGTTAAGATCCTTTCAAGCGGCGAGGATGCGGATGATGAAGACGATAAGCCAAGCATTGGCGGTGATGTTTATGATATTGCCCTTGACGTCGATGATGAAGACATTTTTGAGGATGAGATGAAGGAAGATTCTGATGAAGATTCTGAGGATGAAGATGATGAGGAAAAAGAATCCGAGTCTGACGAAGATATGAGCAGTGAAGAGGACGATTACGAATAGTCCTGAAGAATACGACATCATAAGGAGGCTTTATCAATGGAAGCAGGAATTAAGAATGAGAAGAGTATTGTTGTAACAGAAGATGTAACAGCCAGCAAGGTGGGCAGCGGTTTATTACCTGTTTATGCAACGCCTAGTATGATTGCATTAATGGAAGGCACATGTGCAGAAAGCGTTCAGTCTGAACTGGCAGAAGGCGAAGGCACAGTTGGTGTATCTGTTGATATCAAGCATATTGCGGCAACACCGATTGGCATGAAAGTCAGATGCGAAAGCCTTTTAAAGGAAGTCAACGGCAAGAAGCTTGTATTTGAAGTGAATGTTTATGACGAGAAGGGTCTGATCGGCACAGGTACGCACAAACGTGCAATCATCAACAACGAAGCATTTATGGCAAGACTGGCATAATCAATGATCATTTGACACGGGCACACCGGCAGGTCTGGTGTGCCTGCCTTTATACCTGCATGATTTGTTTCTCAGAGTTTTATAAAATTATCATATTCATTTAATTGTTATTTGAATTGTTTGGAATTAATATAGATGTATGCGCTTGCAGACAATGCTTTAACAGTGAATTTGAAAGGAATCAGATGTTTGGATATATTACAGTCAACAGGGCGGAATTAAAAGTTAAGGAATCAGCGGCATACGATGCTTATTACTGCGGTTTATGTCATGCACTTCACGGCCTTCACGGACGTGCCGGTCAGTTGACGCTGACATATGATATGACATTTCTTGTTATCCTTCTGAATGGTGTTTATGAACATGAAATGCATGAGAAGACGGGAAGATGTCTGGTCCATCCGATGAAAAAGCATACAGAGCGGTGGAATGATTTTTCTTCTTACTGTGCGGATATGAATATATTGCTGGCCTATCACAATTTGCTGGATGATTGGCAGGATGACAGAAAGCTTTCCCGTTATGCAGCTGCACAGCTGCTGTCAAAGACATATCGCAGCATCAGAAAGAAGTATCCGCGTCAGCATCAGGCAGTCGTTGATTATATGAAGGCGCTTTCTGTATGCGAGAAAAGTTGTTCTGACAATGTAGAGGAGGCGGCCTGCCTAACGGGTAAGATGTTGGCAGAGATTTTTGTCTGCCGGGAGGATGCCTGGGCATCAGATCTCAGACAGATGGGTTTTTTCCTCGGCAAATTTATTTATCTGATGGATGCTTATGAGGATATAGAGAAGGATGCCGTGTCCGGGAACTATAATCCTTTCATGACAATAAAAGATCACGAGAACTTTGACAGTGAATGTCAGAACATGCTGATGATGCAGATGGCAGAATGCTGCAGGGCATTTGAGCGTCTGCCGATTGTGCAGGATGCAGGTATACTTCGGAATATTCTTTATTCCGGTGTATGGGCAAAGTTTGCCTCAGTATATAATAAAAGAAATAAGGCAGGAGAGAACGAATGACAGATCCCTATCAGGTACTTGGCGTAAGCAGAGATGCCAGCAATGATGAAATAAAAAAAGCATATCGAAGACTGAGCAGGAAGTATCATCCTGACGCCAATATTAATAATCCGAATAAAGAGGCGGCTGAGGCAAAGTTCAAAGAAGTGCAGGCTGCTTACAATCAGATTATCAATGAGCGTGAGCATGGTACTTCAGGGCAGAGCAGTGCAGGTTATGGCGGCTATGGCTATGGTAATTCAGCTGGCGGCCAGGATTTTTGGGGCAGTTTCGGTGGATTTGGCGGCTATGGCAGTGGTTATGGCGGTTATGGCAGCCAGCAGCAGAATCAGCAGAACCAGTATCAGGATGAGGATTCTCTGAAATTCCGTGCGGCGGCCAATTATATCAATGCCGGAAGTTATACGGAAGCGCTGCATGTACTTGACAGTATTTCCAACAGGAATGCACAGTGGTATTATCTGAGTGCCCTTGCCAATGCAAGAATGGGAAGCAATATCAATGCCAAGGAGCATGCCAGAAAAGCAGTGGAATTGGATCCGAATAACATGCAGTATCGGCAGCTGCTCAGTCAGCTGGAATCCGGTGGACAGTGGTATCAGGATATGGGACAGTCATACGGGATGCCGACCATCAATGTATCAGACTGGTGCTGCAAGATTTTATGCCTGAATGCGGCATGTGGTTGTTTATGTCCAGGTGCCGGATGCTGTGGACCGGGCATATTCTATTACCATTAAAGCACTGCATTCCATATGACGGAATGAGAGGGAGACTAGGACGATGAAAGAGATTACATTAAATGGAAAGTTTATGGCGTCAGAATCCTCAGCACAAGAATACCTATTTGATGTGTTTGATTTTCCGGAATATTATGGCAATGATCTGGAAGGCTTTTATGATGCATTGACAGATATAACGGAAGAGACACATGTCACGATTATTAATCGTGAATGTATGGAGAATACTTCTTATGGCTCCAGACTTATGTGGGTATTTGAAGATGCCGCCAGTGACAACAGCTATCTGTCGCTGGCCTGGACAGAAGTAAGCTATGAAGAATATTAGAAATTAATAGTAGGAAGGAGCGACGCGGGACCTGCCAGAAGGGTGGGCATCGCGGCAGTTGATATGTCTGAAAAGAACAACAATAGTCCGGCAGACAACACAAAGTCGGAGAAGAAAATGACAAAGTATGACCTGAAGATGCAGCGTCGTCAGGAGGAAGAGAAAAAGGCAAAGAAGGAGAAGGCAATCATCAAAACAGGTTGTATTCTCGCAGTGATCATTTGTGTATGTATTGCTGCCTGGAAGTTCTATGATAATTATCAGGAAAAGCATGGCCCATATATTACAGTTGGCGATCATGAAATTCAGAAAGCTGAATTTGACTATTATTATTACAGCAGTCTGAATTCATTTGCTTCCACATATGGCAGTTATCTGTCTTACTTTGGTCTGGATACATCCAAACCGCTGGATCAGCAGCAGTATTCAGACACAATGACATGGGATGATTATTTCCAGCAGCAGGCAGTCAACCAGCTGAAGAATGTTTACGCACTGACAGATGAAGCCAATGAAAAAGGTTTTGAGTATGATGCATCTTCTGATTATGACGATATGGTCACTTCCATTAAATCCTATGCCCAGCAGCAGGGAGTCAGTGAAGATGAATATTGCAAGTCTGTATTTGGCAGTGATGCAACACTTGAAGGTATCAAACCATATGTAGAGATGAGCGGTCTTGCATCTGCTTATTACAATGATGTCAAGGACGATATCGAAGTCCCAGATGACGAGATCAATACTTACTATGATGAGAACAAGGACAATTATGATTCTGTAGATTACAGAGTCTGCAAGATTGAAGCAGATATGCCGGAAGAAGAGACTGAGACTGAGACAGAGGCTCAGACAGAAACAGCTGCTGAAAGTATTTCTGAAACAGCCGCAGAGAGCACTTCTGAAACTGCAGTGACAGAAACTCAGATAGAAACAGAATCTGAGACAATGAGTGCGGAAGAAAGTGAAGCAGCCGCAAAGGCCGAAGAAGAAGCGAAGGAAGCAGCCATGGCAGAAGCTAAGGCTAAGGCTGACGACATGCTTTCAAAGATCACAGATGAAGCTTCATTTGAGAAAGTTTACGGTGATTATGCGACAGATGCATCTACAGATTCTCTGAATACAGGCAAGAAGAAATCCTCTATCAGCCCTACAGATGTTGCTAACTGGTTATTTGATGCGGATCGTCAGGCAGGAGATACAACTGTGATCGAAGATACTGCCAATAATGCATATTATGTTGTTTACTTCAAAGACAGATACCTTGATCATATAAAGACCGTTGATGTTCGACAGATTCTGATCAGTGCAGATACTTCATCTTCTGATGCGGCAGAGACTGACGAGACAGAAACAACTGCAGCTGGTGAAACAGAAACAGCAGAGACTGAATCTGCAGAGGCACAGGAACAGGCTAAGGAAGATGCAAAAGCAGCAGCAAAGATTAAAGCTGAGCAGATTCTGGATGACTGGAAGAACGGTGATGCAACAGAGGACAGCTTTGCAGAGTTGGCAAACACATACAGTGATGATTCCGGCTCTAACACAAATGGTGGTCTGTATGAAGCAGTCAAAAAAGGTCAGATGGTTACAAACTTCAATGACTGGATTTTCGATGCTTCCCGTAAGCCTGGTGATACAGGTATTGTAGAATCCGATTATGGCTGTCATATCATTTACTTTGTAGGAGATAATAAAGAAGAATGGTATGTGAACATCAAAGATACCATCACATCCAACAAGCTGAATGATTATATGTCTGATCTGACAGCAGATATTGAAGTGAAAGATAGCAGACATCACGTTGCATATCTGCATGAGACAGAGGCTGCAACAGAGACAGCTTCTGAGACAGATACAGCAGCAGCTACAGAGAGTGCAGCAGAGACAGCAGCTTCCGAAACAGAAACTGTCGCTGAAACGACAACAGAAACTGCTGAAACAACAGCAAAATAATAGACGAAAAAACTCCCAAGGATATATTCATTCCGTTGGGATTTTTTCGTGGACAAATTGTTGTCCATTGGCAAGAAAAGAAGTGAAAACTCCTTATTTTCTGCGGGTTAAGAGGCACACGGTTTCCATATGGGTTGTGAATGGGAACATATCCACCGGCTGAATTTTCTCAGCGGTATACTGATGTTTCTTTAAAAATTCCAGATCCCTTGCCAGTGTTTCCGGATTACAGGAAATATAAACAATGCGGTCCGGATTCAGGGAGATGGCAGAGGCCATGAAAGAATGTGTGGAACCGGCTCTCGGAGGGTCCATGAAGATCACATCTGCCTTGGCATTCTGTTCCTGCATTTCGTTTAAGAAGCGTTCAGCATCATTCTGATAGAAGGTAATGTTTCCGATATTGTTGTGACGGGCATTGTTTCTGGCGTCTTTCACAGAGGCTGGATTTAATTCAACACCAATAACGGATTTGGCTTTGTCAGCGGCGATGATGCCAATGGTTCCGATACCGCAGTAGGCATCTACAACGGTTTCTTTACCTGTCAGTCCGGCATAATCCATGGCTGTCTGGTAAAGAATCTCTGTTTGAACCGGATTTACCTGATAGAAGGCAGATGGTGAAATGGCAAATGTATGGCCGCATAATGTATCAACAATGTAGCCTTTGCCGTAAAGAGTAATATTGCGTTCGCCCAGAACCATGCTGGTATTCTGGTCATTGACATTGAGAATCACAGTTGTAATCTCCGGATGTTCTTTTCTGAGGGCTTTGACAAAATTATTCTTAGAAGGGAAAACAGGAGAGGATGCAACCAGCACAACCATGATCTCATCGCTTGTAAAACCACGGCGAATTAATACGTGTCTGAGGAGTCCGTAGCCTGAATCCTCGTTGTAAGTTTTAATCTTGAAAGATCTCAGAAGTTCGCGGATTGTCTGGATAATCGCATCGGATTTTTCATCATCAATCAGGCAGCTTTCCACAGGGACAACTTTGTGGGTGCCTTCCTGATAAGTACCGGCGATGGCTTTGCCTTTTTCAAATGCAAAAACAGCATGTACTTTGTTGCGGTAATGAAGCGGGTCTTTCATACCGATGATCGGAAGCACCGTTCCGAACTTGCCCAGAAGCATGTTGGCCTGTCGTTGTTTCAGAGATAACTGTTTTTTGTAAGCCATGCCCTGGTACTGGCAGCCGCCGCACTTTTTGTGGACAGGACAGACATCAGGGTTTTGAGAAACTGCTGTGGATATTTTTCTATATGATGCTTTGGCATCGGATTCTACTTTAACAGCAGCTGGCTTGTGTGGTTTGCTTTGCTGGGAGATAGTCTTTTTAGAATCGCTTTTGTTTGAAAAAGTCCTGGTTGAAGATGAATGGTTTAAACCGGATGATTTTCCAACCGGCTTATCAGTTACTTTTTTCTTGTTGTACATAAATATTAAACTCCTTCGTTGTCAAATGGCGGAATGAAACTTTCTTTGGCAGTTTCACCTTCCTGGATAAAACCGTTTTCAACACCGATGTCAATGGCGTAGTCAACCAAAGCATCATAATCGGAAGCGGAAATTGTATGATTGAGTTCCGGATAATCTGAAAGCAGTTCAGAAACCGGAGTAAATTGGTTCATGATACTGATATAAATCTTGTCTCCGTAGGTTTCGTGGAGATAGTGAATGACTTTTCTGGAATCCTCCATGCAGCCGGGCAGTGTCAGATGCCGGACGATGATGCCCTTTTGAATGATACCGTTGTCGTCAAAGACGGGATCACCAGCCTGTTCATACATGAATTGAAGCGCCTGACAGGCCACTGTAAAATAGTCCGGTGCATGGGAATATTTTCTGGATAATTCAGGACTATAATACTTAAAATCCGGCAACCAGACATCGACATGATCAGAAAGAATACGCAGAGCAGTCAGAGAAGAATAGCCGCTGCAGTTGCAGATGATTGGCAGATGCAGTCCCTTTGCCTTGGCCATAGCAAGGGCCAGTGCAATGGATGGGGCATAGTGCTCCGGTGTGACAAGGTTGATATTGTTGGCACCTTTTGTTTGCAGTTCCAGAAAAATATCGGCCAGTCTCTCTATAGAAATCCTCTTGCCGCTCTGGCCGGCAGCAATGGCATGATTCTGACAGAAAACACAGCCCACACTGCATCCGGAGAAAAAGACTGCGCCTGAACCGGCTTTACCTGAAATACAGGGTTCTTCCCACATATGAAGTGCGGCCCGGGCAACCTTGAGATCGGCCGGCATATGGCAGAATCCGGTTTGTCCGTGTTGTCTGTCAGCTTTGCAGTCCCTGGGACAGAGCTGACAGGATGTATATAAATCTAATAGTGACATAAATCACGCTCCATTGTTCAAGTGCTGCGCAGATACGCGCAGTGTATAATTTATAAAAATGTTTTCATTTAAATACCTATGAAATTGTAGCACACTCCGTCAGAAAATACTAGTACATCGTTTCGCAAATAACCGGCCTGATCCGCAGACAAGTGAGGTATCTGATATTTTGAAAAGGATGTATATGATATAATGAGCGTTAGTGAGTGGGAGCAAGCAATGCTTGTTCCTCGCGAACGGCGAATGGCGATCATGATAGCTGCATACGCAGCGTCAAGCACCAAAGGTGCGAATCATGATATATTCATTGGACAAAAGGACTAAAAAGCTGTTTGAAAGTCTATACTACTATAAAGGAGTTGGCGTCTGTCTGTAAAGACAGCGGAAAGGATAGAAAAATGATAGCTTTGTGTAAGTTCCTGTTCCTGTTTGTATTTGGGGGTAGTATTTATTATGGTATTGAAATGTTTACCCGTGGATTTTCTCATTGGAGTATGTTTATTCTCGGCGGTATCTGTTTTATTTTATGCGGACGCCTCAATGAGAAGCAGAGGGGTAGATATACGCTGCTGCAGCAAATGTTTCTGTCGATGTTGATGATCACTTTTCTTGAATTTTGTGCAGGGGTAATTTTAAATCTGTGGCTGAAACTGGATATATGGGATTACAGTCGGATACCCTTTAATCTTTATGGACAAATCTGTCTGCCTTATGCGGCGGTTTGGTTTGTGTTAAGTGCGGCAGCTATTGTGGCGGATGATTATCTTAGATATTGGCTCTATGGAGAAGAAAAACCATCTTATCGCTTATAGTCGATACATTGTTATTAAATTATCATAATATTGTCGATTATTGATAAATTTTATGAAAAATAAGTGGTATGGTGAGAGATAAAACCTGTCTTAAATAGTTCATATGCGGATAATTAGCATGCATACTGCATGTTTAGCTTTTGATACGGCGAATTTATTGACCTTTTCATAAAATCGTGCTATACTAGATATTGTTAAAAAAATATCTTGATTGGTTCAATAAGTAAAAGGGAGAATATTTGTAGAAGGAGGAAACAATATGGATTACAAAAAGCTTTATGCATCAAAGTTGTGTACAGCGAAGGAAGCTGTCAAGGATGTTACAAGTGGTGATTGGGTAGATTATGGCTGGTGTACAGGACATCCGGTTGCTTTGGATAAGGCATTGGCAGAGAGAATGCCGGAACTGGAAGATGTGAAGATTCGTGGCGGAATCGCATTATGGCGTCCGGCTATTTTTGATATTGAGAACCCGGCAGATCATTTTTGCTGGAATTCCTGGCATATGTCCGGAATCGAACGTAAGGCAGTGAATGAGGGATTTGCCTTTTATGCACCTATTCGTTATTCTGAACTGCCGCGTTATTATGCAGAGAATGTCGAACCGATCCATGTGGCGATGTTCCAGGTGGCACCAATGGATGAGCATGGTTTCTTTAACTTCGGACCAAGTGCTTCTCATATGGCCAGCATGTGTAAGCGAGCACAGATTATCGTTGTAGAGGTTAACCAGAACATGCCGAGATGTCTGGGCGGTTTTAATGAAGGTATACATATTTCTCAGGTAACACATATTGTAGAAGGTGACAATCCTCCGATTGCAGAGATGGGTGCAAGCAAGGCAACAGCGGTTGATGAGGCCGTTGCGAAACTTATTGTTGAAGAAATTCCAAATGGTGCTTGTCTCCAGCTTGGTATCGGTGGTATGCCGAATGCAGTAGGTTCCATGATCGCAGAATCCGATCTTCGTGATCTGGGCGTTCATACAGAGATGTATGTGGACGCATTTGTGGACATAGCTATGGCAGGTAAGATCAATGGTTCTCGCAAGAATATTGACAGAGGCAGACAGGTATATGCTTTTGCAGCAGGTACAAAGAAGCTGTATGATTATGTGAACAATAATCCGGAATGTATGTCTGCACCTGTAGATTACACGAACTGTATTCAGTCTGTAGCTGCACTGGACAATTTTATTTCTATTAATAATGCCGTTGATATTGACTTGTTTGGTCAGGTCAGCTCAGAAAGCTCAGGTACAAAGCAGATCAGCGGTGCCGGCGGTCAGTTAGATTTTGTTATGGGTGCTTATCAGTCCAGAGGTGGTAAGAGCTTTATCTGCCTGTCTTCTACATTTATGAATAAAAACGGAGAACTTCAGTCACGAATTCTTCCGACATTACATAATGGTTCTATTGTTACAGATACCCGTGCCAATACACATTACGTTGTTACAGAATACGGCAAGGTTAATCTGAAAGGTCTTTCCACATGGGAGAGAGCAGAAGCACTGATCAGTATTGCACATCCGCAGTTTAGAGATGAACTGATTGCAGAAGCTGAGAAGATGCATATCTGGAGACGTACCAACAAGATTCGCTAGTTCAATAAATACCTCATTTTTCAATAAAGGCTGTAGGATACCAGAAGATTCCCTGCAGCCTTTAAAATTTATTTGACAAATAATCTCTGTTCTGCTATCATTGATATAGTTTTAATGTAACGCATTGTTTTATAGATATTTTTGCAAAAGAGATGCTTGAGAACGATGACAGCATGTAGTGCTATCTGAGAAGGTTCTGAAGCTATTTTTTTGTGCATATACAGGAGGTTTGAAAATGGAACCAGTAAGATTTGAAGATTTAGGTGTAGATGAGAGAATTTTAAGAGCTGTGACAGAGATGGGCTTTGAAGAGGCCACACCGATTCAGGCCAAGGCGATTCCGGAAGTTATGACAGGACAGGATATTATCGGACAGGCACAGACAGGTACAGGTAAGACGGCATCCTTCGGTATTCCGATGCTTCAGAAGGTGGACCCGAAGAATAAGCATGTGCAGGCAATTGTCCTTTGCCCGACAAGAGAGTTGGCCATTCAGTCAGCAGATGAGATCCGTAAACTGGCGAAGTTTATGCATGGTATTAAAGTACTGCCGATTTATGGCGGACAGGATATTGTGAAGCAGATCCGCTCTTTGAAGACAGGTGTTCAGGTGCTGATCGGTACGCCGGGACGTGTCATGGACCATATGAGACGCCATACTATTAAGTTGGATGATCTGAAGATTGTTGTTCTTGATGAAGCAGATGAAATGCTGAATATGGGATTCCGCGAAGATATTGAGACAATCCTTTCACAGACACCTGAAGAGCGCCAGACACTGCTTTTCTCAGCAACAATGCCGCAGCCAATCATGGAGATTGCAAGAACCTACCAGAAGAATGCCAAGATTGTCAAGGTTGTAAAGAGGGAACTGACGGTTGCCAATATTGAGCAGTATTATTATGAAGTGCGTCCGAAGAATAAGGAAGAAGTCCTTTCAAGACTTTTAGATATTTACAATCCAGCCCTTTCTGTTGTATTCTGTAATACAAAGAGACAGGTTGATGAATTGGTGGAAGGTTTAAAGGGCAGAGGTTATTTCGCAGAAGGACTTCACGGTGATATGAAACAGCAGCAGCGCGACCGTGTTATGAATGGTTTCCGCAACGGCCGTACAGAGATTCTTGTTGCAACAGATGTGGCAGCCAGAGGTATTGATGTTGATGATGTGGATGCTGTTTTCAACTATGATCTGCCGCAGGATGATGAATATTATGTGCATCGAATCGGAAGAACAGGCCGTGCCGGCAAGAATGGCAAAGCTTTCACATTTATCACCGGCCGTGAGTTTTATAAGTTGAAAGATATCCAGCGTTATTGTCGTACGAAGATTATTGCAAAACAGGTCCCTTCCTTGAATGATGTTGCCAATGTCAAAGCGGACAAGATCTTTGAGAAGGTGGCAGGAATGATCGACGAGGACAATCTCAAGCCATATATTCGCATGATTGAGGAGAAGCTTGAGAAAGAAGATTATACAACACTTGATCTGGCAGCAGCATTTCTACGAATGGCACTTGGTGATGAAGATAAGAGCGTAGAAGTGGATGATTTTGGTGATACAGGTGCTGAAGACGGTATGGTACGTCTCTTTATTAATATAGGTAAGAATCAGAAGGCAAGACCGGGAGATATTCTTGGTGCGATTGCCGGTGAAACTGGTATTGCCGGCAGCCTGATCGGTACCATTGATATGTATGACAAGTATACATTTGTAGAAGTTCCGAAGGAATATGCAAGAGACGTACTGAACGCGATGTCCCATGCTCGTATCAAAGGCCGCAATATTAATATTGAACCTGCCAACAGAAAGTAAATGACAATTGCTTCATGTGAAAGTGGTGATTTTATGAGAGCAAATGGTGAATATGAACAGAATACAAGTGAGAGCAATCAGACACAAGTACATCCCGATGTTGTTGCGTATGTTGCGTCCCATATGCCGGATCAGGACGATTTGATCGACGTGGCGGAGTTATTTAAAGCTTTTGGAGATCTGACGAGAGCAAAGATTATCTGCGCCTTGGCTCAGTCTGAGATGTGCGTCAGCGATCTGTCTGTGCTCCTTGAGATGAATCAGTCCGCGGTATCGCATCAGCTGCGCATGCTCAAGCAGGTGCGTCTGGTGAAGACACGCCGTGACGGCAAGGTACGATATTACTCATTGGCGGATGAACATATTCAGAAAATGTTCCAGGTAGCCTTTGAACATATTATGGAAGATTAATTGTTGTAAAATAATGGAAATTATATAAAATTTCATCAAATTCTAAAAAAGAACGTGCTTTTTTCAGTAAAAGATGCTATACTATACATACAATAGAGGCATGACATAGGGAAAGTAACGGGGGTTTGATCTTTATGATTAGCGCACAGGTGACAATACATACACCACATGGTCTGCACCTTCGGCCGGCCGGAGAACTGGCGGAAGAAGCATTAAAGTATCGATGCAGAGTTTCACTGGCACACGGTGATAAGGAGATCAGTGCGAAGAGCCTTCTTGGTATCCTGAGTCTATGTATCAGACAGGACACAGAGATTACGGTTGTCTGCGATGGTATGGACGAGCAGGAAGCATTGGAGGGCATGGTTCAGTTTATTGAACATTTGTAAATACGGATAATGATGAAACTGGAAGGACAGTCACAAGACTGTCCTTTTTGTGTTTTATCAGGAAGAATTTGTAAAAGCCGCATGGGCAGAAAGGATGGAAATCAGATGAGTGAATCTTATACAGAGAATGAAGAAGTATTTGCGGATATCGTGATCAGCGGACGTATTTTCGATGGTGACGGCTTATCAGCCATCCGGGGAATATAAGATTATGTCCGGTAATTTGACGATGAAAGTGGGAGATCAGGCGAATCTGACAGTATATGATGAGAAAGTCGATGTTTACAGTGAATTGGAACAGAGTGAGTCAAAGGTTTTGATGAAGATAGAAAATGGAGAAATCATATACCGAAGAAGAAACCCGGGAAATAGAACTTGCGTTGGTATGCACTTCCATCCATAAACGGCAAAAAAATAAGCCTGAAAAAGGCTTATAAAAGAGGGAGGCCGGATGGCTATTGGGGAACCATCCGGCGAATGTTATGAAAAAATCAAACTGCATAGCAACCATCTGCTTGATTGCTATGACGTTATTATACGCATAAATTGTGTTCAAATTATGTCTTTGCGATAAAAGAAATATAAAATTTATTAACAAATGTTATTTTTTGGGGATATCCTTTGCATCATCAGTATGATCAGATTCCTTTTTTCCAAAAATCCTGTAAACTAGTATGTAACTATAGAGAATAATCGGTATGATTACGGTGCAGAAGATGGATGCTTTGAACATGTAAACCGCATTCGGACTGTCTGACATGGCAAAGACAATGGTTGAGCCATAGAGGGCCACAAGCAGTACAACGGCAATGATGGCAAAGATTCTTTTTATTTTCATATGCATATCCTTTCTGGAACTATTTTAAGTGAGTGATTGACTTCAATATGTATTGTATAACAGCCGCCTTTTATCCGTCAAGAAAGAACTGCGATCGGACAGATTTTGAACCCGAATAAAAAGAGCAATCATGTGAAAAGGGAAACCTCCGGGCTGCAAGTGAGCACCCGGAGGAAAAAAAGGGGAGGATAAGTACTCATAGGTGAGTCAAAAAATATCTTTTGTATCTGGAGGGGGGATTCTAATCGTTATCGATTAGAACAATAACAGTATATCCAGAAAAGAATAATGTTATACATCAGAAATATTGATTTGCAAAAAAGATAATGCTACAATAAAAAACAGCGCATTATCTTTTTGTTTTGGCAGGATGCTAATCTGCGGTTGAGATAAAGGTTGTGCAGGTATACATTTAACATGAAGTTTACACAATAAGAGCGGGAAGAGTTATGAACGAGAGATTTACATTAGATAGCACAGTAACAGAAATTTCTGAGAATGAGCGGGTCAATAAGAAATTGCCCATTTTTTTTGACCTTGCATTATGCAGTCAGATAAAATGGCCATTCTCCAAAATGAAATTGAAAAATATGATGAAGATGACGAAGTTCCCGGGACAGGAGTTGGTGGATGCCGCCAATTTTATTCTGGAGAGACGTGAAGCCGGAGACAAAATCACGATTCCAATCTGGCGGGGACTACCGGAAAATGAAGCTGAAGCAGCAGAGTATGTTGTGTTGATTCCATTTATATCGGATGAAGAGAATCGGCCGGCCATTCTTATTTGCCCGGACTGGGAGAATGGGCGTCAGCGGATGATGGATGAAGGCATGAAAATGGCGAAAACCATTTTTGAACTGGGATGCCAGGCTTTTATTCTGAATCTCCGAAAAGAGAGCGAAGCAGATGATATGGCCCGTGCTCTCCGTTTTATCAGGGCTAATCATGAGAAATTGCATGTGGAAGAGGATAAAATTGCATTACTGACTTTTGGGGAAATGAAAGCAGCGGCGAGAAAACTCTTTTTCCACAGCAAACGTATCAAAGATGTGACACATCGTTATGATGCTTTGAAATGTGAGCCGGAAGAATTGTGGATTATGGGAGCGTCTGATGAGGATGCGGATAAAACAGGGGTTTTCTTTAGCGGCAGTCATTATTCATTGGCAGATGACAGCAGAGAATGGTTGGAAACTCGTATCAGGAAACTGTCCGAAAATGCTGAAATAGAAGAAAAGATAAATGAAGGAGAGCAGGCAGAATGACAAAAGATATGACAGAGGGCAATGTCCTTGGATTGATTCTCCGGTTTGCTCTGCCCCTTCTGGTGGGCAATTTATTACAGCAGACATACAATATGATTGATGCGGCCATTGTCGGCCGTTTTCTGGGCACGCAGGCTTTGGCAGGTGTTGGTGCTACCAGCAGTGTTCAGTTTCTGGTGTTGGGTTTCTGTACCGGACTTTGCAGTGGCTTTGGTGTGCCGGTGGCCAGAGATTTCGGTGCCAATCAATTTGGGCGTATGAGAAAAGACATTTTTCATGGTGCTTTGCTGACAGCGGTGATAGCAGTCATCCTGACAACAGGCTGTGTACTTCTTTGTCCATGGATTCTCAAGATGCTGTCTGTAACGGAGGATATTTACGGCAACGCTCGTATTTACATATTGATTATTTTCCTTGGACTGCCATTTACACTTTTGTACAACTTCCTGTCAAGCATTCTGCGTGCGGTTGGGGATAGCAGAACGCCGTTTTTGTTTCTGGCCTTTTCAGCTTGTTTGAATGTGGTATTGGATCTGACCTGTATCATCGTATTTAAATGGGGATGTGCAGGTGCGGCATTTGCAACCATTACAGCCCAGGCTATCAGCGGACTTTGCTGTCTGATTTTTATTATAAAGAAAGTGCAGATACTTCATCCGAAGAGAAAAGATTGTCATTTACGGCCGGTTTATGTGAAAGAAATGCTGGTGATGGGCCTGCCGATGGGACTGCAGTTTTCCATCACGGCCATCGGCAGTATGGTGATGCAGTCGGCCAATAATGGACTTGGAAGTATCTATGTATCGGGATTTACAGCCGGCATGCGTATTAAACAGTTTGCCATGTGTCCATTTGATGCCTTGGCCAACGGCGTTTCTGTCTTTTGCAGTCAGAATTTGGGTGCAGGTAAGATTAAGCGTATCCGAAAAGGTTTATGGCAGGGCGTAGGCGTTGGCTTTATTTATGGTTTATTGATTGGTCTGGTGCTGATTTTTGCGGGCAGGCCGTTGTCTATGCTCTTTATCAGTGCGGACCAGACGGCAGTGTTGGATGCCTCAGCCAAATATTTGCGTTGTCTCGGTTTCTTCTACTGGAGTCTCGGACCGCTCAGTGTCTTCAGAATGAGTGCCCAGGGAATGGGCTTCTCAGGAAGAGCGATTTTCTCGGGCGTAACGGAAATGATTGCACGAACCTTTGTCAGCTTTGCTTTTGTGGGAACATACGGGTTTACAGCCATTTGTTTTGCAGATCAGACAGCATGGGTTTCAGCAACATTATATATTACGCCGGTGTGCCTGATGTGTCTGAGGCAGGTAACAAGAGAGCATGAAAGGCAACAGGCAAAGATTGCCGATTAATTATACGAACAAAAGGATAAAGGAACATAAGATAATGTCATTAGTAAAAGCGGAAAAATATTTACAAGAAAAAGGATTTCTGGATCATGTCATTGAATTGGAGGCATCTACAGCAACTGTGGCAGAAGCATGTGTGTTATCGGTTCTTGTAATTTAGTCAAAGGAATATATTAGAGAAATGATATGAATGGGTGTTATTATGGCTGACCAGAAGATTGAGAATTTGCTGAATCTGGCAGCAGGTTCTACAAATTCAGAGAAGGAGAAGTCGGAGAATCTTGGGGTAGGATTTGACCCGCAGAGAGATACCTGGGAGATTATTGTGAAGTATACCGGGGATATTCTGTCACTTGCCGATCGATACCCCGGCATTCGGATTGTACCTTTATTGGGGCAGTATGCCATTGTGACGATTGCAGAAGACCAGCTGGATGATTTTTCAGATGAGGAAGTGATTACTTACATTGAAAAGTCCAAACAGCTGGTCTTTACTGTTGTTCAGGGAAGGATTGCCTCCTGCATTAACCCAGTGCAGGCACCACCGCTGCAGCTGACAGGGAAAGGTGTTCTGACGGCGGTCATTGATTCAGGGATTGATTATACCCACAGAGATTTCAGAAATCCCGATGGAACAACGCGGATTCATGCACTGTGGGATCAGACAGCTCAGGGAATGCCGCCGGAAGGATATGACAGGGGTGCATTGTATACAAAAGAGGATATCAATAATGCGTTGGCGGCAGAAACAGCGGAAGAAAGAAAGCGGATAGTGCCAAGTGAAGACAGGAGTGGACATGGAACTGCGGTGGCGGGTATTATGGCAGGAAACGGCAGCAGTTCCGGCGGTGTCAACAGAGGAGCGGCACCTGGAAGCGAACTGCTTGTGGTGAAAATGGGAATGACAAATGAAGGGGGATTTCCGAGGACAACGGAATTAATGTTGGGGCTGGATTTTGTCATTCGGGAGGCAATTCATGCGGGAAAGCCGGTGGCTGTGAATGTCAGTTTCGGCAACAGCTATGGGGCGCATGATGGCAGTTCGCTTCTGGAATCCTATATTGATACAGTGTCGCAGATATGGAAGAATAATATCATCATTGCTGCCGGAAATAATGCAGTTTCAGCAGGACATTTTAGGGCGGTCATGATATCAGAAAAGACTCTGGATGCAGATATCAGTGTCAGTGAATATGAACGGTCCCTGAATGTTCAGATATGGAAGTATTATGGCGATGAGGCAGATATTGAAATTATCAGTCCTTCAGGAGAAAGCAGCGGACAAATCAAAAAGATTCTCGGCCCGCAGCGTTTTCGTCTGGAAAATACAGAGATTTTATTGTATTACGGTGAGCCTGCACCCTATTCGATCAATCAGGAAATTTATATCGACTTTATTCCACAGAGACAGTATTTGGCGGGCGGTATCTGGACGATCCGGCTTCTTCCAGGGAGGATTATCAGAGGGGATATTCAGATGTGGCTTCCAACGGCGGGGGTTTTGAATCAAAATACGGGATTTCTGCGTCCGGATCCGGATCTGACAATCACTGTACCGGGAACAGCCAAGAAGGCCATTACGGTAGGTGCTTATAATACATGGCTGGATGATTACGCGGATTTTTCCGGGAGAGGGTATATGGGCGCTTTTGCCAGTGTGAAACCAGAGCTGTCAGCGCCGGGGGTGGATATTACAACAACATTGGCGGGCGGCGGTTATACTGTGGTTTCAGGGACATCCTTTGCTGTGCCTTTTGTGACAGGGGCGGCAGCACTGCTGATGGAATATGGCATTGTGAGAAAAAATGATCCGTATTTGTATGGAGACAAATTAAAGGCGTATCTGCTGGCTGGGGCAAGACCGCTGCGAGGCGTTAGTATTTATCCGGATATTCGGGTGGGATTTGGTGCACTGTGTCTGGAAAATAGTTTTCCTGATTAAAAGTTACTAAAATTAAAGCAGTATAGATGAAAAGAAGGCTGGAATTCGCATTGAGTTCCAACCTCCTTTTGATTTACGCAAGCAACAAGCCAAAGTCCGCGCTTGCACGAGACCTTGGCGACTGCCGCTTGATTAATTTCCTTTTTACGCAGGCGATAACCGAGAACAAAAATTGTTGCTGCAGAAATACCCATTAATACGATAAACTGCGTTGAGTTGCTTTCATCACCTGTCTTAACAGCTGCTTTCTTTGCAGCTGTCTTTTTAGCAGAAGTGGTAGGTTTCTTCAAAGTTGTTGTTGGTTTTGTAGTACTTGGTTTTGGCATTAATCCTGGTTTGACATCTGTTTCAGATGTTTCAGTTTCTGTGCTGTCCGGAATGTCTGTATTCTTCTCAAGATTGGTTGTACGCCACAGTTGTGTACCATTGAATGGATTGGCTGTGCCGATAACCCAGTAATCATCTGTCTTCTCAAAGATACGAAGACCATGGTTATAGCGGTCACCGAAACCATTAGTGGTTACTTTTTTGATGGAAACACCGGCGCTTCCGTTATCAGTAATCTCAAACAGATCGAAACCGGCTTCGGATGTACGCAGGTATTTCAGTGAACTTGCGAGTCCCTTAAGATTTTCCTTTGTCGCGTATTTGATCACTGTAGTATACAATGCCTTGATATTTTCGGGAATGCGGTTGTTGATCTGATCGATGATATCGGACATGGCTGCATAAACAGTGGCGAATGCCTCGATATCGTTACTATCAACTAAGGAAGCAATGCTCATCAGTTTGTCATTGACTGTGACAAGCTGGTTGTATAACTGTTCATCCATACTCTGTGGAGCGATACTGCCGTCAAGCAGGCCGCTGACCAGGCTATTTATCTGTTCATCTGTTAAAGTAATCGCATCGGTATTCTGATCATTGTCAGCTGAGGACTGTGCGGCATCATTCTGCACTTCCTGAATTGCTGCTTCCACAAGGACTCTGGCAGAGGATTCTGTCAGTGGTTCTTCAGTAGGACTGACAGCAACAGGCTGTGCGTCATCAAGGCTTTCAACAGTAACTTCGATATCTGCATCAGAATCAGCAGCGTTATCCTCAATGGCAGTATCTGTTTCAATTGCCTGGATAGCAATACCTTCTTCAGTCTGTGTCTGTACGGCAGCAGTGTCACTGCTGAGGATATCATCAATAGTGGTCTCGACAGCAGCTTCTGTCTCGGATTCTTCGACTGCAACTGTTTCGGCTGCAATTGTTTCGGTAGCAGCTTCTGCTGCTTCTGTTTCAGCGGAAGTTTCCACAGGAACAACAGATTCAGCTGACATTGAAGCAGTAACAGGTGTCTTAAATAAAAGTTTCAGCATGACCTTGATGTAATTGATCTGGCTGATCCATTCGTCCCTGGTCATTTCAAGAATATCGCCGTTGGTGTATTTGGCCAGTGGCTCAAGAAGGGTTGTGGTATCCATGGTACCGACATACATCTTGCCGTTATAAACGGTTGTCTGCCATGTATACTGATTCATATGGGTACCCATTTTCTTCAGCAGGGAATTGGATGTGTATCCTGAGCCAAGACCGGACAGGCTTGTTGGGAAGGCTTCTGTCGGATCACCAACAACCTTCTCAATATTTTCATTCTTGTCCATACGATAAAGGTTGACAGACTGCTCAAGGTTTGTTGCCTGTGTGGTAAATTCGTTTTTTAGAACGAATCCCTGGAGAGCATTGGATACATCGTTGTAATCGCCGATATACAGGTAATCATTGTAAACCTGGAGTGTGCAGGCACCGGCGCTGACACGTTCGGTATCAAGACCAAATGGATATCGAGCACCATCTGCTTCATCACCGGCCAGAACAGACCATGTCCAGGCGTTCTTATCTGTGACATCACCGCTGCAGGTACCTTTGACAATAGCAAATGTCTGAAGTGTACCGGTAGCTTCGTTTTTGTTGTTCGGTGTACCCGTGCAGATAACGACATATAAATCGCCGTTGTATTCCAGTACCTGATAGATGCCGCCGCCACCGTTGACATCACTGCGATGATAAGCAGGGTAGTTGAACAGGTCGTTCATATCTGCAATCACACTGAAAGAACTCTGACCCTGAGATGGGTTCTTGGAAGCAACCAGGAAAACACCGTTAGTATCAAGGGCACCGGCAATCATGGCATCTTCATATGTACCGATGGCACGAGTGGAGGTAAAGACATTGTCCTTGACAAGCTGGCGGAAACCGTTAGTATCTACACAATTGTAGATGCAGGTCAGTTTATCATTGTTGGCAGGATCTACTTCGTAAATACATGGGAAACCATTCTGCACAGCTGTTGCATACGCAATTTCCTGTGAGGTCAGCTGCTTGCTATTCGCATCGATGATCATGCCTACGAAATAGAGCTTGTTGTTGAGTTTGATGGCACTTCTGAATGTGGGCATGATACCATTGGTCTCCTTGGACATCAGAATTCTTGTCTCACCGGTCTTGACATTGAATTTCACCAACATACCGCCGGCACTCTTACCGTCCGGTTCGCCGGTGTACATCGTGCCGTTGTACATGGTGTTAATAAGAGCAGCGGCAGCATCAGGTGTCAGTTCACCTAAGCCTCTGTTCAAAATGGCATTGGCACCAAGGCCGCCGTACATGGTGTTGATGTAAACCCAATCGCCATAGGAAGCCGATGCGTAGCTGTAGGATTGACCGCGGTCACCGTTGCCGTCTGCACTGACGCCTTGAACATAAGGGGCAATACTGCCGTTGCCTGTATAATCAACAATACCATCGGCAGTTTCTGTTGGTGAGTTGGCATGGGAAACCTTTTCGAAAGTCATGCCGTCACCGGAATAAGTATACTTTGGCGTAAAATCAGTTGCAAAGGCCGGAGCAACAGTGGCGCTTGCAAGTGCGGCACTCAGTGCGGCAGCCAAGCATGTTTTCATAAACTTTTTCTTCATTTTCAACCAATGATTCCTTTCCTTTAAAAATTGAGTCGTTCTTTGTTAACGATATTATAGACACTATGTCTAGTATATCACATAAAATCATACGGGGATAGATAAATTTAAAAATTTTGGTACATTTTTCAGTGGCATTTAGAGACTGAAAATAAAAAAGCTTGAGAAGTAGGGTTGGGTATGTTAAGATGGGTATGGTGCAAATGAATAAGAATCAATGAGGCAGGTGAGATACGTGGTTAATATATATGAAACAGAAGGCGGCAAGCTGAATGCTTTGCAGGACTTTGAGGAAGGCTGTTGGGTCAAGGTGACAGCAGCGACCATGTGGGAGATGGAACCTGTCGCGAAGAAGTACAATATAGACATAGAAGATATGCGAGCCGCACTGGATGAAGAAGAGAAATCCCGTATCGTGCTGGAAGATGATTATACGCTGGTCCTGGTAGATATTCCGGCAAGTGAGATACAGCATGAGAAGAAGGTCTATACGACCATCCCTCTCGGTTTGATCCTTGCAGACGGCGCGATCATTACAATTTGCAGTGAAGACACCCCGATTTTGAATACATTTATTAAGAGCCATGTCCGATACTTTTCAACAAAGAAGCGTACCCGTTTTGTTTATCAGATTCTTCTGAATTCTATGACAACGTACCAGAATGTTCTTCGTTCTGTTGACAACAGACGACTGGCTATTGAGGCCCGAATCGGTGAAGAGAAGGAAGACGAGGCGGATCTTGTGGAACTGCACGATCTGGAGTCTACATTGGTCTATTTTGAGACTTCTCTCCGTGCAGCAGGCATGGTTATTGACAGGCTTCGCAGATATAAGCATATTCCGCAGTTCCCGGAAGATGAAGATCTGCTTGAGGATGTACAGGTTGAGAACAGACAGGCTATTGAGATGGCGACGATTTATCGAGAGATTATCGATGGTACCAGTGAACTGATGTCCAACGTTATCAATAACCGATTGAATAATACCATGAAGTATCTGACGTCCATCACATTGGTTATGGCGGTTCCGACGATTATCTCCGGTTTGTATGGTATGAATGTGGATACAGGCGGAATGCCTTTTGGCTCCTTGAAGATGGGATTTGGTGTTATCTGTGGACTGACATTTCTGTTATGTCTGTTTATTTTGTGGATATTGTGGCGTAAGCGAATGCTTTAGACGGAATATTGAGTCAGAATAGAAGGAGGCGTATAGCTTGGAGAATGACGACAAGAGAGTTCGAAAGAACCGGAAGATAGCGAAGGATACGGAATCTGACAGAAGCCGTATTAAGAATATAACGAACAAAGTGCATCCGGAATATGAGGTTCCGAAGAAACGACCGGCCAGAAGAACCGAAGAAGACGAAGAAATGGCCAGGAAGCGGGCGGAAGCACGCAGAAAGAAACAGCATCAGGAACGGCGCAGGAAGATCATACGCAGGCGCAAACAGAAACAGGCACTCAGACTGGTTGCAGCGTGCCTGGTGATCGCGGCACTTGTGGTCACTGTTTTTTCTGTTAAGAATTATAACAGTGGTTCCAGGCATGACAACAAGGGCATGAATGCCTATGAAAGTGGTGACTATGATACCGCAGTGAACGAATTTAAGGAAGCAATTTCCTATGATGGCAGCAATGCGGACTATTACATACATCTCGGCATGGCGTATGTGGAACAGAAATCCTATGATGAGGCTCTTGGTTATTTCAACCAGGCAGAGGGTTGTGCGGAAAATGATGACCAGAAGGCGCTGCTGAATCGCGGCAGGGGGATTGCCTGTCTTTATCAGGGAGACTATCAGACCGCCATCAAATGGTTTGGGGATGCGTTGAATATCAGCAGCCAGAGTAATGATATTCGGATAGATACCTTATATTATAAGGCAGAAGCCGAACAGAAGTCCGGTGATTATCAGGCAGCAGTTCAGTCCTATGGCCAGATTATTGATCTGAAGGATGATGCAGGTACAAGAATGCTGAGAGGTATGGCATATATGCAGCTGCAGGATTATGCATCCGCAGAGAAGGATCTTTACGCAGCCATCAAGCAGAGCCGGAAGAGTTATACAGTTTACAGAACATTGTACAGTGCCATTGAAGCTCAGGGCAAGGATGATGAGGCGAAACAGGTGCTGAATGATGCACTGCAGTTATCCGGCAGCAGTGGTGAAGATTATTACAATCGAGGGATGATTTATGTAGATCTTCAGGATTATACCAATGCGGCTGATATGTTGAATAAATCTTACGACAAAGGCTACAAGGCAGCTTTGCTGGGACTGGGAGAAGTATCTTATACGCAGCAGGATTACGATACAGCGCTTACTTATTATGGGAAGTATTTTGATGAAGTTGATATCAGCAGTGTTGATGCATCTCTTGCAGCAAAAGCCTACAATCAGTACGCAGCAGTCCTGTTGGCCAAGGGAGAATATGAGAAGGCAGCACAGGCCTGTGAGAGCGGTCTGACTTATAATGACAGAGAGTCTGATGCAGCGTTATCCTTCAACTTGATCGTTTCATACGAACATCTTGAACGATGGGAGGATGCTTATAATACAGCCAAGACTTATGTCGGCAAGTATCCGGATGATACAAAGGGCCAGAAGGAATATCAGTTCCTCGAGAGCCGTGTCACACAGTAGACCGCCTGAGCATGCGTCTTGAATAACAGACAGGAGAGTTTATGGCAGATTTTTATGAGAATAAACAGGTAACAGAAGAAATCATTCTTGTGGGTGTTGCTCTGGGAGAAACATCGGTGACGGATGAGTCACTGGATGAGCTGGAAGAACTGGCGAAGACAGCCGGGGCAGTGACTGTAGGGAGATTGATCCAGAATAGAGAGATGATCCATCCGGGAACTTATCTCGGCAAGGGTAAGCTGGAAGAATTGGCATTTCTCATCTCAGAGACCCATGCAACAGGTATCATCTGTGATGATGAGTTATCACCGGCGCAGATGGCCAATATGGAGGATGTGCTGGATATCAAGGTGATGGATCGTACATTGCTGATCCTGGATATTTTTGCCCAACGGGCCACAACCCGTGAGGGTAAGATTCAGGTAGAGCTGGCACAGTTGCGTTACAGAGCCACCCGTCTGGTGGGCATGAGAAATTCACTTTCCCGTCTTGGCGGCGGTATCGGTACAAGAGGCCCCGGTGAGAAGAAACTGGAAGTGGATCGACGATTGATCAGAGAACGTATTTCACAGCTCAAACGGGAGTTGGAAGATGTGAAGCGGCACCGTGAAGTAGCAAGACAGCAGCGTCAGAGAAATCAGATCCCGGTGGCTGCCATTGTTGGTTATACCAATGCCGGTAAGTCCACACTTCTGAACAGACTGACAGGTGCCGGTGTTCTTGAGGAGGACAAACTTTTTGCTACCCTTGATCCGACAACAAGGAATCTGACACTGGATGACGGACAGGAACTGTTGCTGACAGATACCGTCGGTTTTATTCATAAGCTGCCGCATCATCTGGTAGATGCATTCAGAAGTACACTGGAGGAGGCGAAGTACGCCGATATTCTGATCCATATGGTAGATGCCTCCAATCCTCAGGCAGAGATGCATATGCACGTTGTGTATGAGACCCTGGCGGCATTGGATATTAAGGACAAGAAGATTATCACAGTGTTTAACAAAACGGATCTGATCCGGGATCAGGAAAGTCTTGTCAGTCTGAAGGATTTCAGGGCTGACTATACAGTGACAGCTTCGGTGAAGCAGGGAACAGGACTGGATGCACTGCTTTCGACAGTGCAGACGATTCTGAGAGCGAATAAGCTGCTGATCGAGAGGGTCTTTGATTATGCCCATGCGGGTGAGATCGCGGTGATCCGAAAGTATGGTCAGCTTCTGGAAGAACGTTATCAGGAAGACGGCATTTATGTGAAAGCCTATATTCCAAAGGATATTTATGCACGGCTGAGCTTTTAAGGCTCAGCCCTTGCTTTATGAACAGAACAGGTGCGTCTGCTGCAATGACTGATTATGCGTCAGACACGGTGGGTCGACATGCAAAAGGATTAAAAGGAGAAGAAAGAGGTATGATAAAGATTTTTATTGGCGCAATTCTGGCGCTGCTTGATTTTACAGTTACAAATGGTAGTATGAGATTCGGAATCCTGCCGGACTTCATTGGTTGTTTTTTACTTTATCTTGGTTTTAAGGATATCATGGCTGCTTATCCGAAGACATGCCAACGACTGGTGACAGCAAGGACAACGCTGCTTGTATTGACCGTTTATTCGGCAATTCTTTATGTGATGGCGTTGACAGGGATCGGTGCGAATATTGCCTGGTTTGAGACGGCTTTATCTCTGATTTATTATGTGGTACTTTTTTATGTGCTTTATCTGTTCCTGCAGTCTTTATATGAGATTGAGACTGATGTATCCGGTGATTTGAAGTTGGAGAAATTCAAGAGATGGTGGCGCTATATGAGCCTGTTTCAGGTGCTGATCTGTGTTTTGATCCTGGTACTTTGCTTTAGATCTGCTTCAGTGGAAATCTTGTTTGCTTATTATGTATGTGCGGTTATGGCACTTGTGTGCGAAGTCCTCTATCTGGTTCGCTTAAATGGTGTTTTAAATACCTTGCAGCGCAGGCATTAGGAGGCAATGAATGTACAGAATATTGATTGTGGAAGATGATGCCGGCATTGCTGAAGCGGTCAGCGAGCAGGCAAAAATGTGGAATTTTAAAACACACAGTGTGACAAATTTCAGAGATGTCATGGCAGAATTTAATGCATTTGATCCGCATCTTGTATTGATGGATATCGGTCTGCCTTTTTTCAACGGTTATTACTGGTGCGGTGAGATCCGAAAGGTCTCACGCGTACCGGTAATTTTTATATCCTCTGCTTCGGACAACATGAATATAGTTATGGCCATGAATATGGGCGGTGATGATTTTATTGCTAAGCCTTTTGACCAGACGGTGCTGATTGCCAAAATGCAGGCGATGCTTCGAAGAACCTATGATTTTGCAAAGATAGAGCATGTTCTGCAATGCCGGGAGGCGGTTCTTAATGTAGATGATCACTCACTGACTTACAGGGGCGAACAAATTGCTTTATCCCGCAATGAATATGGTATTTTAAAAATCCTTATGGAGAACGCCGGTAAGATTGTCAGCCGGGAACGTTTGATGGAACGGCTTTGGGAAACGGACAGTTTTATTGATGACAACACGCTGACAGTGAATGTGAACCGTCTCAGGAAGAAGCTGGAGGGAGCCGGGCTGAAAGATTTTATTACAACAAAATTCGGTGTGGGTTATGTGATTTTTTCGGATGAGAAAGGGCAGGAATGATGGAAGAAAAAATCAATTTTGTGAAGTGGCTGGGACAAAAGAAAAGTCTGTTCCTGAAAGAGGGACTTTTTGCGATTATATTTTTTGTGACTTTTGCTTTGTATCATCTGCCCCTTGCTGCGATTTTTTATCCGGTGTTGCTCTGCTTTGTTACAGGGATGCTTTTTCTTGTATGGGATTACAGGAAGTTTGTAGTAAGGCATGAAAGGCTGCAGCAATTGTCGGCGATGCCTTTTGATGTGATGACGGATTTCCCGGAATCGGTAAGTGTGCTGGAGACGGATTATCAGCAGATCATTGTTCAACTTCAGGAAGGACAGCGCAGGATGAAGGATGAGATGTCTTTTCAATATCAGGATATGATGGACTATTATACCGTCTGGGCACATCAGATTAAAACACCGATTGCAGCTATGCGGCTGACTTTACAGAATACAGATTCATCCTTTTCAAGAAAGCTTTCTGTGGAGCTTGCCAGGGTGGAGCAGTACGTGGATATGGTATTGTGTTATCTCAGATTGGACACAGATACCAGGGATTATGTTATTGCTGTTTATGATCTGGACGATATCCTGCGGCAGGCATTGCGCAAATTTGCAGGGCAGTTTATCGGCAAAAAGATTCATTTGGATTATCAGCCGCTGAATGCACAGGTCATGACGGACGAGAAATGGCTGCTTTTTGTTATTGAACAGATACTTTCAAATGCACTGAAGTATACACAGCAGGGCTGTGTGTCCATTTATCTGGAATCACCGAAGATACTGTGTATCCGTGATACGGGTATGGGGATTGCAGCGGAGGATCTGCCGAGAATATTCGAGAAGGGGTATACCGGGTATAACGGCCGAACGGATAAAAAAGCCAGTGGACTGGGGCTATATCTTTGCGCCAGAATCTGTCATAACCTGGGCCATGGTATTTCGGCTGAATCGGAACCGGATAAAGGGACTGTGATCAAATTGAATCTGAATACAGCGGAGCGTATGTTTGAGTAGAAAACGAACAGTACTTCTTACAAAAGTGTAAGAAGTCTGTAAGGCCATTCGATGGAGCGGATGAAAAGAGTTTGATACAATAATCCTGTCAAAAGAAATGAACAAGTCATTCAATCAGACAGGAGGATTTTAAATATGAGTATTTTGGAAGTAAAAGGGCTGAAAAAGACCTATACCACCCGTTTTGGCGGTAATCAGGTACAGGCACTGAAAAATGTGTCCTTTAGTGTGGAAGAGGGAGAATATGTGGCCATCATGGGTGAATCCGGTTCCGGTAAGACAACATTGTTGAACATTCTGGCGGCACTGGACAAACCAACAGGCGGTACCGTATTGTTAGACGGCAGGAATCTTGCAGACATCAAGGAAACTGCTATGGCAGAATTTCGCCGTGATAATCTGGGATTCGTTTTTCAAGATTTTAATCTGTTGGACACATTTTCTCTGGAGGATAATATTTATCTGCCGCTGGTCCTTGCAGGCAAGAATTACAGAGAGATGCATAAGCGTCTGGAGCCTATTGCAAAACAATTGGGCATCACACAGCTTTTAAAGAAATATCCTTATGAGGTGTCCGGCGGTCAGAAGCAGCGTGCGGCGGTAGCCAGAGCGCTGATCACACATCCGAAGCTGATCTTTGCGGATGAGCCAACGGGGGCATTGGATTCCAAGTCCTCGGATGAGTTGCTGGATCTATTCTCAGCAATCAATCAGGATAAGCAGACCATCGTCATGGTAACACATTCTGTTAAAGCGGCCAGCCATGCAGGCAGAGTTTTATTTATCAAAGACGGTGAGGTTTTTCATCAGATTTATAAGGGACATCATACACGTCAGGAATTGTATCAAAAGATTTCCGATACGCTGACTCTTCTTACGACAGGCGGTGATCGGGCATGAGAAAATCTTTTTATCCGAAAATGGCCTGGTCAGGCATCAGCCATAACAGAAAACTCTATATTCCCTATTTTTTTACATGTATTGCCATGGTCATGATGTTTTATATTATTGACGCACTGAGTGTCAGTAGTGTTCTGGTCCGGATCCGGGGCGGAGAAACAATGCAGGGCATGCTGAATTTTGGGAAATGGATCATCGGTCTATTTACATTGATTTTCCTTTTTTATACAAATTCGTTTTTAAATAAACGGCGAAGCAGAGAATATGGTTTGTACAATGTCCTTGGTATGGATAAACGCAATCTGGCACATATTCATTTCTGGGGAACGGCCATTATTGCAGGTATTTCCCTTGTAGCGGGGCTTATATTCGGGATTGTTTTTTCAAAACTTGCAGAATTGTGGATGGTGAATATTCTGAATGGTCAGACGGATTTCAAGCTGAGAATTGAAGGTTCAGCCATCAGAGAAACTATTCTGGTTTTTCTTGTTATTTTTATTCTGATTCTGTTGAGTGCTTTAAGAAAAATGACCATGGCCAGTCCAATGGAATTGCTGAGAAGCGAACATACCGGTGAAAAACCGCCGAAGGGCAATTGGTTACTGGCGTTGGTTGGTGTTGTGGTGCTTGCCATTGCTTATGGTCTGGCGGTAACAATCGAAGACCCGGTTGTGGCTTTGGCATGGTTTTTTGCTGCGGTTATTCTTGTTATCGTAGCAACGTATATGCTTTTTATTGCCGGATCAGTAACCCTTTGCCGGATTTTGCAGAAGAATAAAGGTTTTTATTATAGGAAACAACACTTTATATCTATTGCCTCAATGAGTTATCGTATGAAGCGAAATGGCGCCGGTCTGGCTTCCATCTGTGTACTGAGCACTATGGTGCTGGTGATGCTTTCATCAACCATCTGTCTTTATGCCGGAGTAGAGAGCATTATGCGTGAGCGTTATCCGAGAGACCTGTCCTATGAGGTTCATGTCAGTGCGCCAAAATATCTGAATGAAGAAAGTGAGGCTAATTGGCGTCAGCTGATGGAAGAGACGCTTCACGAAAGCCATCTGACAGCTTCCGATGTTCTGGAATATACATCCGCTTTTTTTTATGGGAAACTTGAAGGTCAGAATTTCAGAATGAAAGATGAGTTGATGGATATGGAAACGAATGAATCAACAGCTTTCGATGTCGATGAAGTTTATGTGGCGCCGCTCGGTGTCTATAATCGTGTGACCGGAGAAAAAGAGACACTTGATGCGGGTGAAGCGCTTGTTGCTGTGTATGGCGGCTCTTATGAAAATAATACAGACACATTATCCATTCATAATGATATTCATTTTAATGTAAAAAAGGTGATTTCAAATTTTAAGGCGATTCATATGGATGGTGCAGTATCAACAAAAGTTTACTATATTTTTGTGCCGGATTTTGATGAGGTGGCAGAAAAACTGGCTCAGTATAATATGGCTCAGTATACGACAGAAAATATGGAAAACGTCTATTTTAAATGCTATTACGGCTGTAATTTAGACGGCAGTGATGACGCACAGATGGCTGCAGAGGGTATATTAAATAATAAATTTGCCGCCCTTAATGCATCGCAGCAGGAAGGTATTGATTATGTTAGTTATGAAAGCTATGCCTTTAATAAAGAGAGCTTTTACGGTACATTTGGCGGATTGCTGGTACTTGGCATTCTGCTCGGAATTGTCTTTGTCTTTGCGGCTATACTGATTATGTATTACAAGCAGGTGACGGAGGGGTATGAGGATCAGTCAGGATTCGTTGTTATGCAGAAAGTCGGCATGACGAAGAAAGATATCCGGCAGAGTATTAATTCACAGATATTGATTGTTTTCTTTGCACCGCTTCTGCTGGCAGGTTTGCATTTGCTGTTTGCTTTCCCGATGATTTCTAAATTGCTGTTGTTATTTGGGCTGAATCGGACACAGTTTCTGGCAATGGTGGCACTGGGATGCTATCTGATGTTTGCAGTGTGCTATATTATCGTTTACAAAATGACATCCGGAGTTTATTATCGGATTGTAAGTGTCAATAATAAGTAAATTTGGTGGCGTGTGTTCTGTTTTGGACACACGCTTGTTACTTGGCAGATGGTTTATTTCATGTTATCATAAAGAGAGTAAATATCTATGAAGCTATGGTTGTTATGGCTATTGCGAAAGCGTAACAGTATTGAGAAAATATGAGTAGAGATAAGACAAAAAGAAACACAGCTTATTTTCACCTCCCCGGGCTGTTTGAATTTTATGAATTGTATCGTATTTTTCTGTCCTTATTCTATGAGCACAGAGAATACTTTTATGACTGGTGTGAGATTGGCTCTATCTATGGCGCACCATCGGATTGCATCTGGGGCGGCGGCCGTGTGGAAGATGAAACCTGTGATCCGAGGGATGCTTTAGCCCTTATGCAGAAATATGGGATTTCGGCAAGGCTTACTTTCAGTAATTCCCTGCTGAGAAAAGAGCATCTTTCAGATAAAAGATGTAATACTTTATGTGCATTGTTTTCAGAGAGTAGCCGTGTACAAAATGGCGTGATCATTCATTCGGATCTGCTGCTGGATTACCTGAAAGAGAATTACCCGAAATTATACTTCATTTCTTCTACAACAAAAGTGCTGACGGATTTTGAGGCATTCCGGCATGAGGTGGAGCGCGATGATTTTCGCTATGTTGTGCCAGATTTTCGTTTAAATAAACAGATGGATCAGTTGGATACATTGACACAGATACAGAAAGATAAAGTGGAGTTTTTGTGCAATGAATGCTGCTGGTTTGGCTGTAAGGACAGGAGAAACTGCTATGAAGCGGTCAGCCGCAGGAATCTTGGTGTAAATGCACCGGAACATCACTGTAAGGCGCCTGCCTCTGAGCAAGGCTATCGGTTTTCAAAGGCAATGACGAATCCGGGATTTATAGGGATTGATGATATCCAAAATATCTATATACCTATGGGCTTTTCTAATTTTAAGATCGAAGGGCGGGGGCTTGGCAGTGCACTAGTTCTGGAATTTCTGTTATACTACATGACAAAGCCAGAATATCAGTTGAACGTCAGAGAAGCCATTTATCTGGATAATATGCTGGATCTATTTTAATAGCACGCTATTGATAATTTAATAATAGCGTGCTATTATTTTGAATAAAAACATCCCTGAAACATTTGGCGATGCGCCTGTTTCAGGGATGTTTTATTTCCTTATGCCATCAGATATCACTGAGGCTTTTTATCTATTTATCAGCGTTTTTGTTGGCTACTTCAGCCATTTTCATTGCACGTACTTTTAATGGCAGACCGAACAGTGTGATGAATCCATCTGCATCGTGGTGGTCATAGAGGTCACCTGTTGTGAAAGATGCAAGAGATTCGCTGTACAGTGAATATGGGGAAGTAGTACCGGCTTTGATGATATTGCCTTTGTAAAGTTTGAATTTAACTTCACCTGTCACATATTCCTGAGTGGATTCAACAAATGCCTGAATTGCTTCACGTAATGGTGTGAACCATTTGCCTTCGTAGCATACCTGAGCCAGTTTGTTGCCCATTTCTTTCTTAACTTCTGCAGTTGCACGGTCAAGAACCAGTTCTTCCAGCTGCTGATGTGCTTCCATAAGAATTGTACCACCCGGTGTTTCATAAACACCACGGGATTTCATACCTACAACACGATTTTCAACGATATCAACGATACCGATACCATGTTTGCCGCCAAGTTCATTCAGTGTACGGATGATATCAGCCACTTTCATTTCTTTGCCGTTGACAGAAGTAGGAACACCCTTTTCAAATGTCATTGTGACATATTCCGGTTTGTCAGGTGCTTTTTCCGGTGGAGTTGTGAGCACAAGTACATGATTGTAGTTTGGCTCAAGAGATGGATCTTCCAGTTCAAGGCCTTCATGGCTGATGTGCCATAAGTTACGGTCACGGCTGTAGCTGCTGTCTGCGGAGAATGGAAGGTCGATGCCGTGTGCTTTACAGAAATCGATTTCATCCTGACGGGACTGCATTTTCCATACATCTGTCATACGCCATGGAGCGATAATCTTGATGTCAGGAGCCAGTGCTTTGATACCAAGTTCGAAACGAATCTGGTCATTACCTTTACCTGTTGCCCCATGACAGATCGCAACAGCATTTTCTTTTCTTGCAATTTCAACAAGCTTCTTGGCGATGCCAGGACGAGCCATGGAAGTACCAAGTAAATATTTGTTCTCATAAATTGCATTGGCCTGAACACAAGGAACGATATAGTCTTCACAGAATTCATCAACGATATCTTCGATGTATAATTTGGAAGCGCCGCTCATCTTGGCTCTTTCTTCAAGACCGTTTAATTCTTCGCCCTGACCAACATTGATACAGCAGCAGATAACTTCATAATCAAATGTTTCCTTTAACCATGGGATAATGGCTGTAGTGTCAAGACCGCCTGAGTATGCTAAAACAACTTTCTCTTTCATTTGTAAAATCCTCCTATATAAAAAACATGTTCATTCATTTGTGATGATGTGTTCGCTAAAGTGTATATTTCTTGCGAGCACTCAATTAATATACACCAGAAGTATGAATAATGCAATAGTTTTTTTGTAAAAAATGTATTTTTATTAATTTTGCATGCATAATTATGAATATTTTTTTGATTTTTGTACTTTACTTAATTGAAGATATGTATTAATATAGATAGGTGTTGAACGAAAAATGAATAAACTGCCTTTTAGCGGTTTAAGATAAAGGAGTTATGAAAAATGATTAAAGCAGGAATTATCGGTTCCACCGGTTATGCCGGTCAGGAACTGGTTCGTCTTCTGATGCAGCATCCGGATGTTGAGATTGTCTGGTATGGCTCAAGAAGTTATATTGATCAGCAGTATGCAGATGTCTTTCAGAATATGTTTCAGATTGTAGATGCCAAGTGCATGGATGACAACATGGATGCACTGGCAGATGCGGCAGATGTTATCTTTACAGCAACACCACAGGGCTTATGTGCCTCTCTTGTGAATGAGGATGTTTTAAATAAAGTAAAGATTATTGACCTCAGCGCAGATTTCCGTATTAAAGATGTAGAAGTTTATGAGAAATGGTACGGCATTAAACACAAGAGTCCTTCCTATATTAAAGAGGCTGTATACGGACTCTGTGAGATCAATCGTGAAGACATCAAGGGTGCAAGACTGATCGCCAATCCGGGATGTTATACAACATGTTCTATTTTGACATGCTATCCACTAGTAAAGGAAGGCCTCATTGACCCGAATACCATTATCGTTGATGCCAAGTCCGGTACATCCGGTGCAGGCCGCGGTGCCAAGACGGCTAATCTTTTCTGTGAAGTGAATGAGAATATGAAGGCTTATGGCGTCGCAACACACAGACATACACCTGAGATTGAAGAACAGCTCGGTTATGCAGCCGGTTATCCGATCACCATCAACTTTACACCGCATCTTGTACCGATGAACAGAGGTATTCTGGCTACAGCGTATGCTTCTTTGAAAGAGGGCGTGACAGAAGAGCAGATCAGAGCGGCTTATGACAAATATTATGCCAATGAGAAGTTTGTCCGTGTACTGAAACCGGGTGTATGTCCTGAGACACGCTGGGTAGAAGGCAGCAATTATGTGGATGTCAACTTCAAAGTGGACCTGAGAACACACCGTGTTATTATGATGGGTGCCATCGACAACCTTGTCAAAGGCGCAGCCGGACAGGCAGTTCAGAACATGAACCTTGCCTTTGGCCTGGATGAGAGCACAGGTCTGAACCTTGTGCCTATGTTCCCATAAGAAAATGAAGGTAGAATATTAGAATGAATGATATTATAATAAGAACAATGACGATTGATGACTATGATCGTGTAGCGGCGCTCTGGGCTGGTATCAAGGGCTTTGGTATCCGAAGCATTGATGATTCCAGAGAGGGCATTGAGCGATTTCTTCGCAGAAATCCCAACACCAGTGTGGTGGCGGAGATGGATGGCAAGCTTGTGGGTTCCATTCTCTGCGGACATGATGGCCGTCAGGGCTGTCTGTATCATGTTTGTGTGGATGCTTCATACAGACAGCATGGCATTGGGCGTAAGCTTGTAGCCAAAGCGATTGAAGCATTGAAGGCAGAGCAGATCAATAAAGTCTATCTGATCGCATTTACAAGAAACGAGGGCGGTAATGCCTTTTGGAAAAAGGTCGGCTGGCAGTGTCAGGATGATCGGAATTATTATGATCTGAACCTGAACGAGGCCAACATGACTGTGTTTAATGAATAAAAGAGGTGGCAGGAAATGGAATATATTGAAGGCGGCGTGACAGCAGCAAAAGGATTTAAGGCTTCCAGTGCAGCTGCAGGCATCAAATACCAGGGGCGTACAGATATGGCCATGATCTACAGTGATGTACCATGTGTGGCTGCAGGCACTTTTACAACCAACATTGTAAAGGCTGCTCCGGTGAAATGGGATAGACAGGTTGTATATGAATCCGAACATGCGCAGGCAGTCATTTGCAACAGTGGTATTGCCAATGCCTGTACAGGTGTGCAGGGAATGGCTTACTGCGAAGCAACAGCAGCGAAGGCTGCGGAAGTCCTTGGTATTCAGAAAGATGCTGTATTGGTGGCATCCACAGGTGTTATCGGTATGCAGCTGAAAATGGACAGAATTGAGGCAGGGATTGATATGCTGGCACCTGCTCTTGACGGCAGTATCGACGCCGGTCATCTGGCAGCAAAAGCCATTATGACCACAGATACTGTTCCGAAGGAAGTCGCTGTGACCTTTGAGATTGGCGGTAAGAAAGTGACCATGGGCGGCATGTGCAAAGGCTCTGGAATGATTCATCCGAATATGTGTACCATGCTTGGTTTTATTACAACAGATGCCAACATTTCCAAAGCACTGCTTCAGGAAGCACTCAGCGAAGATATCAAGGACACTTACAATATGGTTTCTGTTGATGGCGATACATCTACTAATGATACGGTGCTGCTTTTGGCGAATGGTCAGGCAGGCAATCCTGTGATCGATACAAAGAATGAAGATTACAAAGCTTTCTGTGAAGCACTTCATGCGGTGAATGCATGTCTTTGCAGAAAGATTGCAGGAGACGGCGAGGGTGCATCTGCACTCTTTGAAGTGAAGATCATCGGTGCCGAAACAAAGGAACAGGCAGTAACATTGAGCAAGTCTGTTGTGACATCCAGTCTTGTTAAGACAGCTATTTGCGGCCATGATGCCAATTGGGGCCGTATTCTGTGCGCAATGGGTTATTCAGGCGCACAGTTTGATCCTGAAAAAGTGGATCTGTTCTTTGAAAGTGCAGCCGGCAAGATTCAGATCATGAAAGACGGCGTGGCTGCGGATTACAGTGAAGAAGAAGCAACAAAGATTCTTTCCGAGCCTGAGGTAACTGCGATTGCAGATATCAAGATGGGTAATCAGGAAGCTATAGCCTGGGGCTGCGATCTGACGTATGATTATATTAAGATTAATGCGGATTACCGTTCATAATTAACGGGGAAAAGGAGAAATAGAAAAATGGAAAAGGATATGAATCAGTATCTTTCAAAGGCTGAAGTACTGATTGAGGCTTTGCCTTATATTCAGCGATTCAACCGTAAGATTATCGTGATCAAATACGGCGGCAGTGCGATGATGAATGACGAACTGAAGAAGAATGTCATCGCCGATGCTGTTTTATTAAAACTTGTCGGATTCAAGCCAATCATCGTTCACGGCGGCGGCAAAGAAATCAGCCGTTGGGTGAATAAAGTAGGTATGGAAGCACGTTTTGTCAATGGCCTTCGTGTGACAGATGCGCCAACTATGGAAATAGCAGAAATGGTTCTGAATAAGGTGAATAAGAGCCTTGTCCAGATGGTTCAGGAGCTGGGTGTCAAAGCAGTTGGTATCAGCGGCAAGGATGGCGGCCTTCTGAAGGCAAAGAAGAAATACTCCAATGGAGAGGATATCGGTTTTGTAGGTGAGATTACAGAAGTTACACCGAAGATTCTCTACGATTTACTGGAGAAGGATTTCCTTCCAATCGTATGCCCGATCGGTATGGATGAAGATTACAATACTTACAATATCAATGCGGATGATGCTGCATGTGAGATCGCAAAGGCTGTGAATGCAGAAAAACTGGCTTTTCTCACCGATATTGAAGGTGTTTACAAGGATCCGGAGGATCCGGATACACTGATTTCAGAGCTGACATGTGAAGAAGCCCATGCACTGATTGAAGAAGGGTTTATCGGAGGCGGTATGCTGCCGAAGCTCAACAACTGTATTGAGGCAATTGAAAACGGCGTTTCACGCGTACATATTCTGGATGGACGTATACCGCATTGCCTCCTTCTGGAAATCTTTACAAACAAAGGTATTGGTACTGCAATTTTGGGCAGTGAAGAAAGCAGGTATTATCATGAACAATAAAGAAATTATGGATTATGCAGAAGAGGCGATCATTCATACATATAATCGTTTTCCTGTTGTGCTAGATCACGGTGACGGCGTTTATCTTTATGATGTGGAAGGCAAAAAGTATCTTGACTTCGCAGCCGGGATTGCTGTATGTGCGTTTGGTTACAATGTCAAAGAATACAATGATGCCCTGAAGGCTCAGATCGACAAAATGATCCATGTGTCCAATTTGTACTATACACAGCCTATGGCAGAAGCGGCACACAAGCTGGTGAATGCCTGCGGCCTTAAAAAGGTATTCTTTACCAACAGTGGTACAGAAGCCATTGAAGGTGCCATCAAGCTTGCCCGTAAGTATGCATGGACAAGAGATAATGGTTCCACAGATCATGAGATCATTGCCATGAACCATTCATTCCACGGCAGAAGTATCGGTGCCCTTTCTGTCACAGGCAATCCTCATTATCAGGAAGCCTTCAAACCACTGATTGACAAGGTAGTGTTTGCCGAGTATAACAATTTAGAGGATGTTGCTTCTAAGATCACGGATAAGACATGTGCTATTATTATGGAGACTGTACAGGGGGAAGGCGGTATCTATCCGGCTACACGTGAGTTTATCCAGGGTGTGCGCAAGCTCTGTGATGAAAAGGACATTCTGTTGATTCTTGATGAGATTCAGTGCGGTATGGGCCGTACAGGCAAGATGTTTGCTTATGATTACTACGATGTAAAACCGGATATCCTGACCGTTGCCAAAGCACTGGGATGCGGTGTGCCGATTGGCGCCTTTGTTGCCGGAGAAAAGGTTGAGAAGGCATTGGTAGCCGGTGATCATGGGTCTACATATGGCGGCAATCCTTTAGCTACAGCAGCAGCGAATGTTGTATTTGACATGTTTGAAAGCCGTCATATTCTTGACAATGTCAATGAAGTAGGCGCTTACCTGGGAGAAAAACTGGCATCGTTAGTTGAACGTTATGATTTCATCAAAGAAACAAGAGGTCTTGGATTGATGAGAGGTCTTGAATTTACAATTCCTGTTGGGGATATTGTTGCAAAATCTATTGCCAACGGTCTTCTGATCATCTCTGCAGGTACTAATATCATCCGTTTTGTACCGCCGCTTGTTATCACAAAAGAAAATGTGGATGAAATGTATGAGAAACTGGACAAAATCCTTTCAGAAGTTCAGTGATCTAAACAGACTGTCAGAAGCATTTATATAAGAAATTTTTAGTGTATAAGTGTCTATACAGATTAAGAAGAGTCGGATTCCAAAAGAAATCCGATTCTTTTTTTTGCTACTTTTTCTGAAAACGGCAGGCAAAAAAATAAAAAAGAGGGGTTGACATAATTTGCAAGCTCAAAATAGGAAATTTCAGGGAAAAGTGTGTGGGCTTCAATTCTTTTTTGTCGAATCGGGTTGACATAATAAAGTTTCTGAAAGCTAACATAAAGTAAATTTCTAAAAAAAAGACTTGTCAAGCGACGCAATATATATTAAAGTGGTTACTGGTATGTTTTTACATTAGTTTTACATAAGTAAAATCAAGGAGAAAAAAAGATGAATATTTCAGGTATGGTTTTAGGCCTTATAGGAGGCTTAGGTCTTTTCCTCTATGGTATGACGTTGATGAGTGACAGCCTGGAGAAGGCAGCCGGTGCCAAACTCCGTGGTATCCTTGAATTGTTTACGAAGAACAGATATGTGGGTATCATTGTGGGCGTTGTGTTTACGGCGATTATACAGTCCTCCAGTGCTGCAACGGTTATGGTTGTCAGCTTTGTAAATGCCGGTCTGATGACGCTTTATCAGGCTATTGGCGTTATCTATGGTGCTAACATTGGTACGACCGTTACATCACAGCTTGTTTCGTTTAATCTGTCTCAGTATGCGCCGGTATTTATTATGGCAGGCGTTCTGATGCTGATGATCTTCAAGAATCCAACGGTGAAAAAAGCCGGCGAGGTTGTCATCGGTTTTGGTATCCTTTTCCTGGGAATCAGTACCATGTCTTCTTCTATGGGTGCTTTGAAAGAACTTCCGGCTATCCAGAATCTGTTCATGTCTCTGGACAACCGATTCTTTGCTTTGCTGCTTGGATTGGTGATCACGGCGATTGTACAGAGTTCTTCTGTGACAGTCAGTATTGTGCTCCTTTTGGCACAGCAGGGATTACTTCCGCTGAAGATTTGTTTCTTTATTATTCTCGGATGTAATATCGGTGCCTGCATGTCAGCGATGCTTGCCAGTCTCAGCGGCAAGAAGAATGCCAAACGTGCAGCTTTGATTCATTTATTATTCAATATTATCGGTTCCATCATTATGGCAGTCATTCTTTTGATCGGTTCCGATTGGATTGAAGCGTTGATCATGCATATTTCCGGCGGCAATCTCGGCCGATGTGTTGCCAATACGCATACCATCTTCAAGGTCTTCCAGGTTATCATTCTGATGCCGTTTATGAGTTGGATTGTCAAACTGACCTATCTCATTGTACCAGGTGAGGATAATGATGTAGAAGATGAATATGAGATGAAGTATATTGGTGATGGCGACAGACTTTCATCGGCGACGGCTATTCCGCAGGTCTGCAGTGAGATCAGCCATATGGGTGAAATTGCCATTGGCAATCTGGAAAAGGCGTTGGATGCTCTCCTGACTAAGGATGACAAGGCGGCGAAGGAAGTGTTTGAGGTTGAGAAGCGTATCGACTATATGAACAAGGAAATCACAGATTATCTTGTTAAAGCCAACCAGATCAGCTTACCG